>CALVAX010000005.1 GCA_944325605.1 Candidatus Gastranaerophilales bacterium | reverse complement strand
TTTGTTACGGAATGTTACATATAATTTATGGTAAATTTAAGTCTGTAGGGTGTGGTAAATTTTAATTTACCGCAACAAAAGGTTTTGATAATCTTTAATTACCAAAACCTGCTAATCTGCATGTTTTTTGTTAAAACTCTCTTGCCAGGTGATAATACAATGAATTTAATATATCTTAATATATTAAGATATTAGCAATTTTTTTTTTACCTTCTTTATAATACTTGTATCAAACAAAAGGAGAATAAAAATGCATGTAAACAAACTTACAATCGGAGAATTTTTACCTAAAAGATTAGGCTTTAAGAAAAATGTAGTTACTGCACCTAAACCAAGTGTTACACAAAATGCAATGTTAAGCCAAATAAAATCTCAAATCGGTCAGCTTAAACTCCCTGAAAAATTCAAGAATCTTACTCCAAGTGGCGACAGATTTGAACGGAATAAGTTTAACGACCTGCTTGAATCCATTGAATCTAAATGCAATGTAGATACAAACTCAATTCTTAAAACTCCGCTTTCCGTCGAAGATATTTAACAGACAGATTGTAGTTTGCAGGTCGGATTTACTAATCCGACAATAATAAAAGCCTCATCATAAGATGAGGCTTTTATTAATTTCTTCTTTCTTTAATTTTCGTTATACCAGTCTACGTTTCTGGTTGCATACATAATAAGTGCCACTATTATGAATAGGCCGAGGCTGCCTAAAAGAAGCGCAAGATCCTGAAGTCTTAAAAGTGTGTACAGGAATGTATAAAGTATTGCTAAAAGCAAGGTTATTACAAGTGAGAATTTTATGTTTTGGCATTTTGTTATTACAAAATGTGTGTAAGAACTGATCATTGCTATTGTCATTACGGCTGCTGCGGTATAAGCAAATCCGAACGGCATAAATTCAGATATTGATACAAGAAGAAGGTAGAAAATCAGCATTGCCGCCCCTAAAAGAAGGTATTGAAGCGGATGAATACGCTTTCTGTCTGATGAAGTTATTTCAAATATAAAGTAACTTACAAACGTCAATGTAATGAACAAAAAAGCGTATTTTAGCGATCTTGTTGCCATTCTGTAGTTGTCTACAGGCAGGAGAAGCGACACGCCTATTTTTGCGCCGTTGTCAATTTCATCGTAACCGTGTCTGCCGATTGTTTCGGGATTAACTATTGCAACGTTTGTTGTGGCAACTTTTGGGACGTTCCATTCTGCTTCAAAGTTTTCATCTGTCACAGTTCTCTGTGTTGGTAAAAAATTGCCTGTAAAGCTCGGGTTATCCCAGTTCCCGCTGATTTTAACTTTGTTTGCCTGACCGCCCATATTTACAAACAATTCGTTTAATCCGCGTATTTTGTAAGAAATTTCAAACGGAATATTTTTTTCATCTTTTCCAAGTTTGAATGTATATGTGGTATCCTGTGAAATTTCATTTTTACCGTTGTTTACTCTGAATACAGGTTCTTCAATAAAGCCTATAGAGTCTTTAACGCTGAATGCAAGAGTAAGTTCTTTGCCTGTAAGATTTCCGTAATTATTTGTAAAATCTCCTTTAATTTTGACATCGGCAATGTAAACCGGCACTTTGTAAATCCCTTTGTGACGGGTTTCTGTTGTTATTTTAATGTCTGTATTGTAGTGGTTTAATGTAAGATTGATAGTTTCTGTTGTCTTGTCCTTTGGTTGTGTAAAAGACAGGGTAGGACTTCCGAATATTTGAACATCTCCCCAGGCTGAGGCAACGCTTCGGACAGCCTCGTTTTTGTAGGACTCTCTGTCTTTAATTATTCCGTACCAGAATCCTGTCGGAATCAGTAACAAAATTAGCATAAGCAAAAGAAGTGCAAATTTTTTCATCTTAGAATTTGTATTGGATTTGTTAGTGCTGTTAGCAGTGTTTTCTGACATATAATACCTCCTTAAATTCCGGTTTTTGTCAATTATATAACTACAAAGTTATATGTCAAATTAAGCTCTCTTAATTTTTTGAAATGCCTAAAATATTGGGTAAAAATTTTTTCTCGAATTTTAAAGCTATTGAAAGTAAGACTTTATATAAGGAGAAAAAAATGAATGTTGTAGAACCGATACGAAATAAAAACGATATAAAAAAAGTAGAAAAAATTCTGGCAAAGAACAAGAGGGATTTATTATTGTTTACAATCGGAACAAACTGCGGGTTGAGAATATCCGATATAATTGCGCTGAATATAAGTGATGTTCTTAATAAACAATATATAACTCTGGTAGAAAAGAAAACGGGAAAGTTTAAAAAGATTCCGATTAATTCAAAGCTCGGGCCGATGCTGAAGGAGTATGTGAACGGAAAACGTTCTGAGGAGCCGCTTTTCCAGAGTGTTTTTCATAACCGTCTGGATCGTTTCAGAGCTTATCATATAATAAAAGATGCCTGTAAAAGTGCCGGGCTTGATGAAAGAATAGGCACACATACATTGAGGAAAACCTTTGGGTACCATCACTACCAGCAATTTAAAGACGTCGCGCTTTTGCAGAAAATCTTTAACCATTCTTCCCCTCAAATAACTTTGCGTTATATCGGAATTGAACAGGATCAGATTGAAGAAAGCTACAGAAATTTTATTTTGTAATTTGACAGTATATGCCGGATATCTCGGATTTATTGCTTTACGGTTTGCATTTAATATAAAATCTGAAACCTAAAATCGTTAAAACTTTTGTTGTACTGTCTTTTCTGCGGAGCATAAAAATCCACTGACTAGCTATTTTTGCAATATATTTCGACCATATTAAAAGTAGTGGAATTATATAATTAGTTTTGCGTATTAATGGAAATGCTCTATGGATATAAAATCCCTTTTCGGCTGCAATGTAATGGTTAATTATTGAGTTAGTATTTGCATTGTTTCTGTTAATATGAAGGCTTTGAAAATTCCATTTTGGGTCAAGTGTTTTAATCTGGTTCTTAAAGCAAATATTAATTAGATCCTGGTCAGGATATAAAAGTTTTGATTGATATTCATTTATATAATTATAGAGATTTCGGGTAAATTCTATTTTGCGTAATTTGTCCAGATTAAGCAGCAGCACTCCGGAGTTGTAATATTCATTCAAGTGCCAGATTTTACTCATCATTTCATTGTTGATGTCATGAACTGCGCCAAGAATATTTTCTTCAAGATTAGTGTTAAAAAGCTCTTTGAGTGAGCCTTTGACCTGCACATCGCAATCAAGATAAATAATTTTATCAATATCAGGTAAAAAATCCGGAAGAAGCAGTCTGTAGTACATTGCAATTGATAAATATTTAGACTCTCCAAGCGGACAATCAGCAAATACATCTTTAGATACATTTATAAAATTAATTTCGCAGTCAGAAATATTCTTTAATTTGAAAATATTTTCTCTGTCTTTTGTGGTTAAGCCTCCGTCAAGTATAAAGAATTTAATTTTTTCATCAGGCGCTTTTGATGTTAAAACAGTTGCCATTGAAAGAGCCAGATATTTTGCATAATTTTTATCACTTGAATAACTAATGTTAATAATATTTTCAGTTTTAACTGTTGATTTATTAGATTGTATTTCTAAATTTTCATTTTCTGTAATCATTATTAAAATCCCCTTTTGATTATATTCTTAAATTTTAATTTAAAACAGATTTATTGTTAATACATAATATTAATAATAATACAAATCTTAATAAAAATTAATATAAATCTTAAAATTTTATTTTATCTGGAGCACAAATTGTATTTATTAATTTCGTATTTTTTCATTACGCTGCTTAATATTTGAGCATTTAAAATGTCATGAATAAAAGCAATAGCAACGGCATTGGCCCTGTCTTTTGCAAATAATTTTTGAAATACTGCCTCAAGAGTTTTTTTAACAGTGCTTTTAGTTACGGATAAAGTTTTTGCGATTTCACTGTTTTTAAATCCCATTGCAACAAGCGAAAGATATTCGGTTTCTCTTGCTGTCAAATGATGTTTTCGGGTTTTACCTGTTTTATTTTTCAGCAATACATCCGTATTATCCATACGGATATAATACAAATTTGTGGTATTTTACAGTATTAGGCACATGACTAATAATTTTTTAACAATGTGTCAAATTTATATTTTATGAGTTTTTTAATAAGCTTAAATAAATCTTTTTGATGGAGCAGAAAACCTGACCTACAGCTAAATCTCAACACTATATATTATCCTCAATCTCGCAGCGCATCGGTATTTCTGCCGGAAAATACTTATATAACAGATTGGCAGCCAGAAAAAGTATAACCTGCATTATAAATTCGAGTTGTAAATAGTTCCTGTGCATACAACTTTGCCGTCACGGATAATTTCGATTTTCTGCGGATTGTTTGTACTTCTTAAAAAGTTGCGGCGTTCATCAGGGGTTTGGGTTGTGTTATCAAAAATTACTGATCCTTTGCAGTCAGCCCTGTTTTCGGAATTTACGGAAAAGAACTGGCAAATACTACTGCTTTGTATGCCTTCAATAAAATATTCTCCGATAGTTCCGCACTCTTTGCCGTTGATTTTTATAGTGTCGCCGCTTCTTATTTGATACTGTTCAATATTAACATTTCCTTCGCTGTCAAGAATTCTGTTGTCATAACCTCCACTGCCCAGCCAGTTTTTCAATGAACTTTCAAGCAGGGCTTCATTACCTTTTGCGCCGAGTTCACGCATTGAGCTGTTATAAATCTGACAATCTTCAAGTTTACCAGCCTCAATAAGTTTTGCTGTTGCTTGAATAGCCTGCTGTTCGCAGTTGTATTCTTCTTCAACTGATGAAAACGGTGATTTGTTTACACAGTGAAGACTTTCGTGGATTAAAACTTTAACCATATCCGTCGGATTTGTGCCTGCAGAGTTTGTGTTGACGATAATTTTACCGTTTTCCGTATCGGCTCGGGCGGTTCCGAAGTTTTCGTTTTTGAATTCAATATTTGAAAGATAGTTTTTAGCCTCCTGCGGCAGCCCTAGAGAGTCAAAATTTTCCAAAATTGTATTCACAGCAGTCTTTGCTGCCTGCTCCGGCGGAAGTGTATTCTGATTTGCAGGCCTGTTTAAAACCGGATTCTGCATATTATTAAAACTGAGCATAAATGGGTTATTCACATTAAAATCATAAGTCTGCGGCTGTTGTACAAAGGGATTTAATCTTAGAATTCCCGCCATCAGCATATTGAACCGGTTGTTTGAAAATCCGCCCTGTTCATAATTTTCCTGCGGCATGAAATTGTTATTAGCCTGCATGTAAGGAGTCTGCATAGAAAAATTCTTGTATTGGAATATATTTCCAAATCCACCGGGCTTAAAATTTTGTCTAACTAAAAAATTCCCACTAGAATTCTGTCCGAATGTTGTAAAAGTGTATGAATTGTGTTGAATGTTCCTGAAATCCGGCATAAAGCTCCTCAATTCTTATGAATTATATATATAAAGTATATAGTTTTGTAAGAATTGCCTTTTTTTTATTCCGGTTAATATTTTTTAACAAAAAACAGCCGCTCTCTCAACAAAAAACGGAGAGGGTGGGATTTGAACCCACGGTACATTGCTGTACACAGACTTTCGAGATCCGCACCTTAAGCCACTCGGACACCTCTCCTTATTAAATTTTAAAAAATTTATTTTCGTTTAACCCAGCCGGCAATCACTCTTAGCGGTGCACGGGTAAGACCTAACGCCCATTCGCCTATGTTTTTGGTAATAACGCTTCCGGCGCCTATGTTTGTCCCTTCTCCGATTTCGACAGGCGCTACCAGAACTGTGTTTGAACCTATTTTAACGTTGTCCTTCAGGACAGTTTTGCTTTTTGTTCCAGTTATCGGGTCAAAGTTTGCTGTTATTGTTCCGGCTCCGATATTTATATGAGAACCGAGTTCACTGTCGCCAATGTAACTCAGATGACCTGCGTTTGTGTTGTGGCCGATTTTTGACTTTTTGACTTCCACAAAATTCCCTATTTTGCAGTTGTCATCAATTTCGACATCTCCTCTTAAGTGTGCGCAGGGGCCGATTTTGCAGTTTTTCCCGATTTTGTTTTTCCCTTCAATATAGGTAAACGGATAAATGGTTGTGTCAGTTCCGATTTCTGTATCTTCGCTAATCCATGTGCTGCTGGGATCTACAATCGTAACACCGTTATCCATCAGCGAATTAAGTTTTCTTTCATTCATAATTTTTGTTGCATAAGCAAGGTCTTTGCGGGAATTAATCCCGTAGCTTTCGTCACTGTTTTCGAGTATAAAAGCATGAACATTAAGGTTGTTTTTCTTGCCCCACTCAATAATATCAGTCAGGTAATATTCTCCCTGCGCGTTGTTTGTCGTTAATTGGGAAAATGCAGCTTTTATTTTGCGCCAGTTGAGAAGGTAAACCCCTACATTAATTTCTTTGACAGCTTTTTGCTCGGGAGTTGTGTCTTTAGCTTCCACAATACTTTTTAATGAATTGTCGGCTTCACGGATAACTCTCCCGTAACTTGCAGGATCGTCAAGAATGGTGCTCATAATTGTCAAATCTGAATTTTTTGAGTTGTGATAATCTATGAATTTTTTCAAACTTTCACTTCTCATCAAAGGCAGATCCCCGTTAAGAATGATAACCTGACCTTCAAAATCCTCCAGATACGGGCATGCCATTGATACCGCATGTCCTGTGCCTAATTGGGGAGATTGAAGAACTGTTTTTGCGTTCCGGTAATTCTTTTCAACAAAGGCTTTAACATCATCAGCGTGGTGTCCGACTATCACAAAATTTTCGGACGTAATATCTTTTGTGCTATCCAGAACGTATGCAATAATCGGTTTGTCAAAAATTTTATGCAAAACTTTAGCTGTATCCGATTTCATTCTTGTGCCTTTTCCGGCTGCTAAAATTACAGATTTAATTTCCATTCTCTATCTCCTTAACCAGAATTATAATAAAAAGGCAGCAAGACTTCAAGGCGGAGTTTTGGGAAGTTATGTAGCAAATTCCACAAAAAATTTCAAAACAGCGTCATACTGAGCGTTAGCGAAGTATCTCAATAAAAAGATTCTTCGGACTTTAGTCCTCAGAATGACGGACTTAAAATAAGTTTTCTTTACGCCGTGTTTTATGTTAAAATCTCAGTATGGAAATGATTGGTAAAAAAGCGGTAGTAGCCTTAAGCGGCGGGGTTGACAGTTCTGTAGCGGCTTTGCTTTTGAAACAGCAGGGGTATGAAGTTATCGGGTTGACCGGCAAAATGACAAATTCGCCTGCGGCAGAGTCTGTTATTGAAAATGCCAAAAATGTTGCGGAAGTTCTTGGCATAGAGCATTATGTTTATGATGTATCAATGCTTTTCCGCAATAAGGTTATTGACTATTTTGAAAAATCCTACCGCACCGGTCAAACCCCTAATCCATGTATAATGTGCAACAAGTTTATTAAATGGGGTGAATTATTCGATTTCGCATTTGAAACCCTCGGGGCTGATGTTTATGCAACGGGACATTATGCAAATATTGTGTCTAAAGATGGTGTATATAAACTTTATCCGGCGTCTGATGAGCATAAAGACCAGCTTTATTTTTTGTATAAGCTTACGCAGAAACATCTGGCAAAAACGGTGTTTCCGCTGTCGGGGTATACAAAACTGGAGGTAAGAGAAATTGCGCATGACTATAATCTTCCGACAAAATCTTCAAAAGAAAGTCAGGATATTTGCTTTATTCAAAAGCCGATGACTTCAAAAAAATACTTAATTGAAAAACTTGGCATGCAAAAAGGTGATTTTATAGATATTTTGACCGGCAAAAAATGGGGAGAGCACAGCGGCTGCTATCAGTATACAATAGGCCAGCGCAAAGGTATCGGAATTGCTGCACCTTATCCTTTATATGTAATAAAGATTGATGCAGAGAAAAATATTGTTTATCTGGGCCGTGAGGAAGACAATTACAAAGAAAATTTAAAAATTGAAGATTTGAATTTTTTTGAACACAAGTCGGGCGATGAATTTGACGGAATGGTTAAAATCCGTTACAACATGACCGCTAAAAAAGCTCATATAAAGCTTTATGACAGATTTGCGGACATTACTTTCTATGAGCCTGTGAATTCCGTGGCATCAGGACAGGCCGGAGTAATTTACGACATTGAAGACGGGCACTTAATCGGCGGCGGAGTTCTTGTGTAGAACAGGGAGTTATGTAGCAAATTCCGCCAAAAATTTTCAAACCAGCGTCATCCTGAGCGTTAGCGAAGTATCTCAATAAAAAGATTCTTCGGACTTTAGTCCTCAGAATGACGGATTATTATAGTATCAGTGAAATTTGCTACATAACTCCCTTAGAAAATTACTTGTAAAAAAATATTGTGGTTGTATCATGTTTTTGAGGGAGGCCGTAATATGTATAACCCCAAATCTACAAAAGCTGAAGAATTTATCTCAGATGAAGAAGTGCTTGCTTCTTTAAAATATTCAGATGAAAATAAAAATAATATAGAACTGATAGATAAAATTTTAGCAAAAGCCAGACTTGGCAAAGGTTTGACGCATAGAGAAGCTGTCGTTCTTCTGGATTGTGATATAGAAGAAAAGAACAAAGAAATTTTTGAACTTGCCGAGAAAATTAAAAAAGATTACTACGGGAACAGAATTGTGCTTTTTGCTCCATTGTATCTTTCAAACTACTGCGTAAACGGCTGTGTCTACTGCCCTTATCATGCAAAGAACAAGCATATTCCGAGAAAAAAACTTACACAGGAAGAAATAAAACAGGAAGTTATAGCTCTTCAAGATATGGGGCATAAGCGCCTTGCTATTGAATCCGGCGAAGATCCCGTAAACAATCCGATTGAATATATCTTAGAATCAATTAAGACAATTTATTCTATAAAGCATAAAAACGGTGCAATTCGGCGGGTTAATGTCAATATAGCCGCAACAACAGTTGAAAATTACAGCAAGCTTCATGAGGCCGGAATCGGTACATATATTTTGTTTCAGGAAACTTATAACAAAGAAAGTTACGAAAAGCTCCACCCGACCGGCCCAAAGCACAATTATGCCTATCACACGGAAGCCATGGACAGAGCTATGCAGGGCGGAATTGATGATGTGGGACTCGGGGTTTTATACGGGCTTGAGTCTTACAGATATGAATTTACGGCTCTATTGATGCATGCTGAGCACCTTGAGGCTGTTTACGGTGTCGGCCCTCACACGATTAGCCTTCCAAGAATCAAAAAGGCTGATGATATTAATCCCGATGAATTTGACAATGGAATTGATGATGATACTTTTGCTAAAATTGCTGCCTGTATCAGAATTGCAGTTCCTTATACCGGCATGATTATCTCAACCAGAGAAAGTGAAGAATGCCGTGCAAGAATGCTTCATCTCGGCGTTTCTCAAATCAGCGGCGGCTCTAAAACAAGTGTCGGCGGATATTTTAATCCTATGCCGGAAAAAGAAGAATCTGCTCAGTTTGATGTTTCTGACAGACGTTCTCTTGATGAAGTTATCAAATGGCTTATGGAATTAGGTTATCTGCCGAGTTTTTGTACAGCCTGCTATGGAAGCGGACGTACCGGCGACAGGTTTATGGAATTATGCAAACATCAGCAAATCCATAATTTTTGTCATCCGAACGCAATTATGACTTTAAAAGAATATCTTGAAGATTATGCTTCTGCCGAAACCCGCGCAATCGGCGAGAAATTAATCGAAGAAGAAATCAAAAAGCTTGAAAATCCGGATATTAAATCGACAGTCGAAAAAGATCTCGTTAAGATTCATTCAGGTGAAAGAAATTTTAAGTTCTAAGCTTTAGATTTCTGATAAAAATTCCGGTGAAAGGTCTGACAAAAAATCCCCACAGCTTGAGGCCGTCCATTTTAAGCGCCCTGCCGTCTTTGCAAACAATCGTGAGAGAGCGGGTTTGTCCGTCTTTAGCGATAATCTCTCCCGGTTGTCCGGAGGTTTCTGGCGTTTCATCTTCCGCGTTGCCTTGAATTGTGTTGTATAAAGCCTCTGCCATTGTTTTTGATTCGGATGTTTGAATCTTTACTTTGTAAGGATTTACTTTAAGAAAATGCTTTCCGATTGTTATGTAACACGGCAGCCACGGGTGAAGCGCACGTATTGTCGCATAGAGTTCTTCTGCGCTTTTGGTTTTGAAATCAAGCATTTTTATTGTTTCATCTATATTTCCGAAATATGTTGCTCTGGTTTCATTTTGTTTTATCGGAATAATAACTTCACTCTGGATTTTTGAGAAAAATTCACCGGCCGCATCTCTTGCTGCGGAAAAAGCTCTTTCTCTTAATTCTTTGCCTGTGTCGGATGGCAGAATATCAATTTCTTTTTGAATAAGTATTGCGCCAGTGTCAAGGTTTTCATCCATCAAATGAAGCGTTACGCCTGTTTTCTTTTCTCCCCTTAAAATTACCTGCATATACGGATTCGGCCCTCTGTAGCGCGGAAGAAGCGATGGGTGAATGTTCACTGTGCCGATTTTTGGCATTGAAAAGGTTTCTTTTTTAATTTTTTCTTTCCATGTTCCGACCATAATAATGTCAGCATTGGTTTTAAGAACGTAATTCCTGAACTCTTCGCTGTTTGCCGATTTGCATTTTACTTCGGGAAGATTGTATTTTTTTATAAGCGTCAGATCATGTGAAGTCTGGAAAAGGTCATGAAACAAGAGGTTTATTCCGGAAATTACTGTTCTTTCATACCGGAAAACGCCGGCAATCTCAACACCTGATTCCCGCGCACTTTCTATCATATTTGCGAGCATTTGCCCTTTTCCTAAAAGAATAACTTTCATGTTTGAAACCTGAAATTCTCCGTCGTCACATCGACTGACGTAAATCTAATACCTTATTTTTGATGCTCTGTCCATTTCTCGCTTCTGGTCTTTCTTAGCAATATCATCGCGTTTGTCGTGAAGCTTTTTACCTTTCGCAAGTCCGATTTCTACTTTTGCAAATCCGTGTGTGATAAAAACTTCAAGCGGAACTATTGAATATCCGTCTTTTTTGACTTTTGAGTGCATTTTAAGAATTTCTTTTTTGGTCAGAAGAAGTTTGCGGACTCTTTCGGCCTTGTGGTTGAACCTGTTTCCCTGTTCGTACGGCGAAATGTGACAGTTGTAGAGAAAAATTTCGTTATCTTCAATTTTACAGAAACTGTCTTTGAGATTTATTGCATTATTGCGGATTGATTTAATCTCTGTTCCTGTCAGAACAATTCCGGCTACATATTTGTCGAAAATCGTGTAGTCATGAAAAGCTTTTCTGTTTGTTGTGATAACTTTTCTGTCCATAATTAGATTTTAGCATAAATAATTTTTTAAATTATTTATTTTTTCTTGCGTCATTGAGAATTTCTTTCAGAATACTGTTTACAATGCCGAGTTTTTCGCCTAGTTTAAACTCTTTCCCGTCTGACGGCTCTATCTCCTCACTGATTAAATCTTTGTGTATCTTCTGGTTTTCAATTCCGTATTTGTAACCGTTTGCCCATGCGTAAAGTTCTTCTTTTAATTTATACCTTGCATTTTGCAGGAAAAGAATTTTTTCATCCTGCGGCATAACCCTTAAAACATCCGGAAGATGCTCATTTTTTAATGCCTCAAGATCTGTGCACTTTTTATTGTAAAGGTATTCGTTATAGAAGAAATCATCGTAGCGCCTGAATGGACTTTCTGCAAGTTTCACGGATCTAGCCAGATGTTTCGGGTTAAAAATTTCGCAGAAAAAATGAAAAATTTCGTGCATAAAAACATTCGTATCATATATTGATATTTTGTTGTCGTATTTATTAAGCGGAAGGAAGATTTTATAACTGTTCAATTCGCCTGTATTTTGGGGATTTAAACAGTGCACAACAGCACCTTCGCAGCTGATTTTTGAATTTTTCTCCAGTTGAAAATTTATTTTAGAAGGCAAAATTTCCTCAACTGTTTTTGTGAAAACATCAGGCGCAATATCTTTTGTCGTGAATTTTTTTGAAATTTTGTTGAAAAATTCATCCGTAAGTTTTTGTGCTTTGTCAAAACGCTGCTCGTATGCACCTTTGCACAACTCAACCGGAAGTTTTGCTGTCGGGGATATCTTAATCATATATGCCTTAAAACACCTGAATTTAAAAAATTGCTAGTTGTATAAAAAACATTTCACGCAGTGTTTGTTTTCGATATTAAAAGTTTCCGGCGATTCTTCTTTACACTTGAGCATAACTTCGGGGCATCTTGTGTGGAACTTGCAGCCGGCCGGAAGGTTTGCGGGGGATGGAAGATCTCCTTGAAGGATAATTTTTTCTTTCTGCCTGTTATTTATTTGAGGAACAGCGCTTAAAAGAGCCTTTGTATAAGGGTGTTTCGGGTTATTAAAAATTTCATTAACAGTTCCGATTTCGACGATTTCCCCAAGATACATTATCGCAACACGATCCGCAAGATACTTTATTACACTCATGTCGTGCGTGATTAGGAGAAACGTCAGATCAAAATTTTCTTTCAAATCTTTTAAAAGGTTAAGAATTTGCGCCTGAATACTTACATCAAGCGCACTGACAGGCTCGTCAGCAAGTACAAATTCAGGATTAAGCACAAGCGCGCGTGCGATTGCAATTCTTTGCCGCTGGCCTCCTGAAAATTCGTGCGGATAAAGCTTAAGACAATCTCTGTCAAGGCCGGCTTTGCATGCTGTTACGACAACTCTTTTATCAATTTCTTCGTCGGTCAGGTCTGTGTTAATCTTTAGCGGCTCTTTCAGTGTGTCATAAATTTTCATCTTCGGGTCAAGGCTTGCATAAGGGTTCTGAAAAATCATCTGTGCCTTGCGTCTGAAATCTTTCATCTGCGCAGAATTTTTCTTTAAAATATCTTCGTTGTTATACAAAATTTCGCCATGTGTTGGTTTTTCAAGCCTTATCAAAGTTTTCGCAAGCGTTGATTTGCCGCATCCTGATTCGCCCGCAAGCGCAAGGATTTCGCCCTTATATATGTCAAGGTCAATTCCGTTAAGCGCATGAATAGTCTGTGTTCCGCCGAAAACACCTTTATCTGTTTTGTATTCAGCATACAGATTTCTGATTTTTACAAGAGGTTCGCTCATAAAAAAAGTTTATCTTAATTTCAGATTAAAAGCAATTATATAAAAAGGCTATTCAACATTCAGAAGTTCATGAATTTTCATATCCAGCAGGTCTGAAATCTTAAAAAGAGTATCAAGTGAAGCTTTTTTCTCGCCTCTCTCAATTTCTCCGAGGTAATAGTCGTTCATTCCTGCAAGTTCGGCAAATTTTTCTCTTGAAAGTCCGAGTTTTCGCCTTAGTGAGTAGATTTTTGCCCCGAGTTTAAGATAAAAATCATTTGACATTTTTACATGTTATGTTAATATTTTGATAAATCACATTGGCTGTGAGCCAATATTAAATAAGGAGAAATTATGAAAAGTAGAGCATTTACAATGGCGGAAGTCCTTATAACACTAGGGATTATAGGGATTGTTGCAGCTATGACACTGCCTACCGTTGTAAAAGATAAACGTAACAAAGAACTTGAAACGGCTTTTAAAAAACAGTACAATGTGATTTCCCGTGTGCTGGATTACATGTACGCACAGGATATGCAGACAACTCCCGATGCTTTGTCTACAAAAGCATTTTATGATACTTTCAATAAAGTTTCAAAAGTAATTAAAACATGTGTTTCTCCTGATATTGATTCAAAACTTTGTTTTACACAATCAAAAGATTACACTTACAAAGATTTACAGGGAAAAAATGGGTATATAGTATCTGATGAATTTGATGATTATCAAATTGTTTTGATTGACGGTGCTCTTATTACATTTAATGTTTCGAGCATAGGAATGGATGTGAACGGAAAAATGAAAGGCCCGAATTTTCTCGGATATGATGTATTTCTTTTTGATATTGGAAATAAAGGCGGGCGTGGGGTGCTTGTGCCCCGCGGCGGTGAAGATAAAATAAACTGCACCCTGACCGGCAGAACATCTGCTTATAATGGCAAACACTGTGCTTATTGGGCTTTGAAAGATCCAAACTGGTTTAGGAATTTACCTTAAGCAATCTCTCTTCTGCCTTCGATTGCTTTTGCGATTGTAATTTCGTCGGCGTATTCAAGGTCTGCCCCGACCGGAAGCCCGAATGCTATTCTTGAAATCTTTATTCCGAAAGGCTTGATGAGTTTTGTGAGATAAAGGCTTGTTGCCTCCCCTTCAACCGAGGGCGGAAGCGCAAGAATTATCTCTTTAACTTCCTCTGATGTCAGACGGTTCAGAAGCTCCTTAATCCGTATGTCATCGGCTCCTATCCCGTCCATTGGTGAAATAAGCCCCTGAAGTACATGATAAAGGCCTTTGAATTCATTTGTCTTTTCAATTGCGATTAGATCCTTAGTTTCAGCAACAACGCAGATTGTTGAGCGATCCCGCTTTGGATTCGTGCAAATTTCACAGGGGCTTGTTGAGGAGAGATTAAAGCAAACCTCACAAGTCCTTGTATTTCTTTTTGCATCAAGAATTGCCTGCGCGAATTTCTGGACTTCGCTTTCAGGCATTCTCAGCATATAAAACGCCATTCTTTGAGCAGATTTCGGCCCGACTGACGGGAATTTCTGAAAATGCTCAATCAGCGCAGCTATTGATTTAGGATAAATCATATTAGAATAAGCCCGGAATATTAATTCCGCCGGTTACTGATTTCATTTTCTGTTCCATAAGAGCTGCGGCGCTGTCACTGGCTTTTTGTATTGCTGTTGTGATTAAATCTTCAAGCATTTCAACAGAATCAGCGTCTACAGATGACGGATTTTCAGGATTGATTGCCTCAGGTGTAAGTTTGATTGATTTGAATTTGCCCTGCCCGTCAAAAGTTACTTTAACTTTTCCGTTAGCTGCTTCACCTGTTACTTCCTGAGCGGCAAGTTCTTCCTGTGTATCTTTAAGTTTTTTCTGTAGTGTCTGTGCCTGTTTCATCATTTGCATTATATTCATGCTTAAATCCTCCGTTTTTAGTCTGGCTTCTCTTTTTTGTAATTTTATTATACAATAAATATATGCAAAAGCGCACTTATGTTTCGGAATCTTTAAAAAACGGGCGGCTGATGCGGTGGACGTTTATGCCGCTGAAGGTTTATATTGCGCCGATGAAGTTTTATTCTAAAGCAGGGCAGGATTACAAATACCGGGGGCTTGTAAAACGCGCACTTGACGAGTGGCAAAACGCAACAAAAGGAAAAATCTCTTTCAGAATTACGGATACTCTTCTTGACTCAAATATCAATATAGAGTGGAAAAGGGTTGAAAGAAAAGCTCTCGGGCTTTGCAATTTTTCTTATGATGCCCAGCACAGACTCTACGGGGCCGAAGTTTCAATCGGGCTGACCGAGGGATTAGTGCACGCTGATTATATGGACGAGAGTGAAGTTTATCATACAATTCTGCATGAAATCGGCCATGCCGTTGGTCTAGGGCACAGTCCGAATAAAAAAGATATTATGTACACTCCGCACCAGAAAGGTATAAACAAAGTTTCCACAGGGGATGTTTTGACCGTAAACTGGCTTTACAGACTTCCGCAGGGGGCGACTGTTGCCGAAGTTGCCTCAATGTACAAAACCGGAGGCAGCGATATTGACGAAATTATTACGAAAGTTATGGAAGGAAAAGCCGAAAGCGAATTTGAAAGAGTTAAAAATAATGTAAATGCTAAGCCGAAACGTGATTTGCTTGAAGAACAGGAAAATATTGCAAATCTTAAAAAATACGGCTTAACGCTACAAAACCTTCAAATTTCCGACGATATCCGAAAATTTTTTGTAAACAATCCCCGAAAAAAATGACAAGTTTTATTTTTAGTGTATAATGTATTTGTTATAAAGGAATTTAATAGGGATATAATAATATGACAATTCAAGACTGGTTTGAAAAAAGAAAAGAAGCCCAAATTCAGCGGCGAGCATTAGATGCAAGAGCTGAGATTGAAAAAAATCCTGATTTATGGACAAAATGTGTGCATTGCGATGCGCAGCTTTTAAAATCGGATTTAGCAGAAAATCTTATGGTGTGTCCTGTATGCGACTATCATTTCAGGATAAACGCAAAAACCCGTATTAACCAGCTTTTTGATGAGGGAAGTTTTGAAGAATTATTTGGTAATATAAGACCGACAGATCCTCTTGAATTTGTCGATACAGAATGTTACAAAGACAGACTGCAGAGAGCGCATGAAAAAACTAATCTGAATGATGCTGTAATAACCGGTATTGGAACAATTAAAGGCAATAAAGTTGCAGCAGCCATAATGGATTTTGATTTTATGGGCGGTTCAATGGGCTCTGTTGTAGGAGAAAAAGTTGCAAGAATTATGGAAAAAGCTGTTGAATTAAGGCTTCCGGTTCTTGCAGTTACATCATCAGGCGGGGCCAGAATGCAGGAAAGTGCATTGAGCCTTATGCAGATGGCAAAAACCTCTTGTGCGGCAGCAAAGCTTGATGATGAAGGTCTTTTATACATAAATCTTTTGACAGAACCGACATTCGGCGGAGTTACGGCAAGTTTCGGAATGCTGGGCGACATAATTATTGCAGAGCAGGGAGCAAGAATCGGTTTTGCAGGAAGAAGGGTTATTGAACAAACCATCAGACAGAAACTCCCGTCTGATTTTCAGACCGCTGAATATCTTCTGAAATACGGTCAGGTGGATGTGGTTGCCAAACGTAAAGATTTGCCGGAGATTATCGGTAATTTACTTTCTATGCACCAGCCTGTTATCAGGTAAAATCAGGGCAAATATCAGTTTTTAAAACACTATTTAATGAGGTAAAAGATGACAGTTTTGGATTTTGAAAAACCGATTACGGAAATTCAAGAAAAAATTGATGAATTAAAAAAAATAAGTTTGGAGTCCGGCATGGATTTGAATAAGGAAATAGAAACATTTGAACAGCAGGCAGAGGATTACAAAAAAGAACTTTATGCAAATTTGAAACCTTCTCAGAAACTTCAGATTGCAAGACATCCGGAAAGACCGAACTTTTTGGATTATGTTGACCTTATGTGCGAAGATTTTATTGAGCTTCACGGTGACAGAACTGGCTGCGATGACAGAGCGATAATTGGCGGACTTGCTAAAATTGACGGCAGAACTGTTATGATTATAGGCACAATGAAAGGTAAATCAACAAAAGAAAACCTTGAATATAATTTTGGTATGCCTCAGCCTCAAGGGTACAGAAAAGCGTTGAGATTGTTCAAACATGCGGATAAATTTAATATACCGATAGTGACGATTATTGACACCCCCGGAGCATATCCCGGAATAAGCGCCGAAGAAACCAATCAGGGCGGGGCAATTGCTGTAAACTTACGCGAAATGGCAAAATTAAAAGTTCCGGTTGTTGCTGTTATTTCAGGGGAAGGTTGCTCAGGAGGCGCTCTCGGGCTTGCCGTTGCAAACAGGGTTTATCTGCTTGAGCATGCTTACTATACTGTAATTTCACCGGAAGGCTGCGCATCAATTCTCTGGCGTGATGCCTCTAAAGCGGCAGAAGCTGCGGAAGCTTTGAAAATTACGGCTCCGGATTTGCTGAAATTCGGAATTATCGACGGTGAAATCAAAGAACCTTTAGGTGGCGCCCATCATGATTACAAGGCTATGACTGAAGAATTGAAGAAAACGATTATTTCTTCTCTTGATGAACTGTCTGGCATGTCAGGAGAAGAACTTAAAAAATCCCGTTATGAAAAATTCCGCAAAATGGGTGCTTTTTTGGAGTAGTTTATGGCAGATACCTATGTCGAACTTCAAATTAAGATAAATCCTGATATAGAAGATATCCTGTCAGAGATTTGTTTTGAAAATTTGCCCTGCGAAGGTGTTGTACTTGCCGAAGAAACATACAAAGACCTTGAGATGGTATCTACAACGGAAGGCACTTTGAAAGTCTTTCTAAATCCTGACTCAAGTCCCGCAGAGATGCTGACAGAGGATTATATAAGCAATGTTCTGACTTTGCAGCGCAATCTCTTGAGAGCCCGCGGTTTATCTGATGAAGAACTCGGAAGCTGGGAATTTTCTGTTCAAAAAAAGCCAAACGAAGACTGGTCAAAAAAATGGAAAGAAAAGTGGGACGTAACTCATGTTTCTGACCGGATTACGGTTGTGCCTGACTGGATTGAATATTCGCCGCATAGAGAAGATGAAGTTATTATAAGGCTTGAACCGGGCTGTGCATTCGGCACCGGAACCCACCAGACAACTCAGTTGTGCATGAAAGCTATTGAAAAATACATGCCTTCGAATGCCAAAATGGCTGACATCGGAACAGGCAGCGGTATTCTGGCAATTTGTGCTTCTAAATTCGGCGCATCTGAAGTCTACGGCTGCGACAACGACCCGACTGTTATTGACGTTGCAAAAGAAAATGCTTTCAAAAATGATGCAGAGTGTACATTTGAACTTAATACCGCGGACAAAATAACAGAAAAATATGACTTTATCTGTGCAAATATTCTCCATAACGTCCTTGCTGAAATCATGGGGAATTTAAAAAATATTATGAAAGACGGCGCAACAATGGTTCTGTCAGGAATTCTGGATGAGAAAAAGCCTGTTGTCATTGATGCTGTAAAAAAATATAATTTGACATTGCTGGAAGAAGCCCATCAAGACCAGTGGGTTGCGCTGATTGTTAAAAATGCGGAGGTGTGTTATTGATGCTCGTAAAACCGTTTGAAATAGTTTTTTTACTAGTTTTTGTAGTCTTCTTCTTTGGTTTAATAGCTTATCTTGTGGTTAACATATTAAAAGATTCATTTGACTCAATATTTGATTGTGATTATTACGATGCAATCAAATCAAATTCAACTGCTGAGCCGCTGAAAATATTCACTGCACGTATTTCCAGTATAAACTGGCTCATTTACAGAGGTTTTTATGCTGATGTTGAAATATATTCCGATTTTATAGTTTTTAAGATTTTCAAGAAAGCCTTAGTAATCAGAGATTTTTCTCAATTAAAGTTGACCGGAAAATTTACCTCTACTTTAATTGTTACTTCAGGCAAAAACAAAATTAAACTTCCGTTAGGCATGGCAGAATATGAATATATAAAGAAATTTTTGGAGGAACACAATGTCTAAAACAGCAATAATAATACCGGCAAGATACGGGTCATCAAGATTAGAAGGGAAACCTCTTTTGAAAGTGGCAGGCAAACCTGTAATACAATGGGTTTATGAAAAAGCGATGATGTCTGAACTGGCGGATATTATTATTGTAGCGACGGATGATGAAAGAATTTTCAATGCAGTGACTGCTTTTGGCGGAGTTGCAGAAATGACATCTATCAATCACAAATGCGGATCCGACAGAATTCGTGAAGTTGTGGACAGACATCCTGAAATCTCTTATATCGTAAACCTTCAAGGGGACGAGCCTTTGATTGAACCTTCTGCAATCGACGAGGTTGCAAGAAATGTTAAAGAGGACGCAAATGCGGATATTTCAACACTCATCAGAGTTCTGAAAGATGAAGAAGAAATAAATAATCCGAACCTTGTCAAATGCGTGCGTGACAAAAACGGCTATGCGCTTTATTTTTCACGCTCAAAAATCCCGTACGAAAGAAATCCGATAAGCGGCGAGTTTTACGGACACCTTGGCATCTACGGCTATAAGCGTGAAGCCTTGATAAAAATGACATCCTTACCCCAGACTCCGCTTGAAACGACTGAAAGCCTTGAACAGCTGCGTGCGATTGAAAACGGAATGAAAATTAAAACTTCAGTAGTAGATTTCGTGCCTGTAGGAATAGATACGCGCGATGATCTTGAAAAATTTAAGGCAATAGTCGAGGCAAAAATCAGAATTTCTTAAATATTTTCTTATTTTTTTCCACCTAAAGTATAAAAAAAGTACTTGCAATTTTTCTTAAATTAGGTTAATATAACGTTATAAAAATTTAAAAAAGTATATATTTTGTAATAATTATATATGTTTTATGTTGAGGTGTTAGATTTTACATAAGTAAGGAAAAGAAAAAATCATGACAGAAAATGCTGAATTGCAAAATGAAACAGAGGATCGTCAGCGAATTTTACTGGCTGATGACGAAGCAAGTATCAGACGTATATTGGAAACCCGCTTAAAAATGGCAGGGTACGATGTTTATACTGCAGCAGACGGCGAAGAAGCTGTTGCGGCATTCAATAAATATAATCCTGATTTAGTAGTTCTGGATGTAATGATGCCTAAAATGGACGGTTACGGCGTAACCCGTGAAATCAGACGTACTGCTGATGTTCCGATTATAATCCTGACCGCTCTGGGTGATGTTTCTGAAAGAATTACCGGCCTTGAATTAGGTGCTGATGACTACGTTATCAAACCTTTTTCTCCAAAAGAACTTGAAGCACGTGTAAAAGCCGTTTTAAGACGTACAAATAACCGCGAAACGGTTACACCGGCAGGAAAAGTTACTAAAAACGTTATCACAACAGGAAATATTAAAATTGATACTGCACGCCGTCAGGTATTCCGTAAAAATGAAAGAATCCGCCTGACCGGTATGGAATTCAGTCTGCTTGAACTTCTTGTTAATAATTCAGGACAGGCATTCTCAAGAAATGAAATCTTGCAGCATGTATGGGCTTATCCGCCGGATCATAGAATTGATACAAGAGTTGTAGACGTGCATATTTCAAGACTCCGTTCAAAACTTGAATCAGATCCTGCAAATCCGGAACTTATTTTGACAGCCCGCGGTATTGGGTATATGTTCCAGAGAATCAGCTAATAAAAATAATTAAACACTGAAAAAGACAGGTATAAAGCCTGTCTTTTTTGTTGTATTAAGTTTAAAAATATTGATAAAATTACTGAAATTTGCTATCAAAGTACTGAATAAATGTGACTTATATAGCAAATTCATAAGATACAATAAAAACCTGTCATTCTGAGGATATTGTCCGAAGAGTCTTTTTGAGATACTTCGGACTCTCACAAAACGATACTTAATCGTTTTGTTCGGCAGAGTGCTCAGTATGATTCTGTTTTGAGAATTTTTTGTGAAATTTGCTATATACATCCCGAATAAAATATCTGGACAAAAAATATTTTCATGATAGTATAGAAAAGTAACAGGAATATATGGCGCCTGTCGTCAAGCGGTTAAGACCTCGGATTGTGGTTCCGATATGCATGGGTTCGAATCCCATCAGGCGCCCCATTTTTAAAAACAGGTGAATCCGGTTCAAAATCGGACAAATCACAATCAAATACAAAAGTCCGAAAGAGCGTCATAAAGGCGCTCTTCACTTTTATGTTTAATTTTGAGTCCTGATAAAAAAAGTTCGAACACAACAATTTCAGCAATTCCCGCTTTTTTGAATGTGAAAGCTGGAAATAGCGTCCAGTCAAGTCTTTGCAGAGTTCGAACGCTTGTTCTAAGCGTTCAAATAAAATTTGATTTGTCTTGCTTAAAGCACTGTATTCAATATTAAGTTCATTTAATTCAGTTGAATATTTGTCTCTTTTTTCTATGTATATTTCTTGATCTATTAATCCGTCAAGTTTATCTTCGTATAATTGATTTAGTCGATTTCTAAGTTTTTTGATTTTTACGGCAATTTGTTCTTTCTTTTTTTCATCATAGTCTGTTTGTATATTAAAAAATATCTTGAAATTCTCTTTGATTTCATCCAGTTGTTTGGGGGTGATTTCAATTTCTTTTAAAACTTCAATTACTGCGTTATCTATTATTGTTGATTTGATACATTTTTTGCACGCATTACAAACTGCATCACCTTTTATTGGTTTGTGACATCGCCAGTATTCGTATTCCCCGCTTTGATTTTTACCTTTTTGAATTTCTCCGGATAAGAATTTGTTATTTTTAGGACATTTGATTAAGCCTTTATATAACAAGTCGTGTTTTGTTGTTTTTGATGCATAGATTGCATGCTCGTTATGTAATCTTTTTATTGTTTCATATAGTTCAAGTGATATTAGAGGTTCATGTTTTCCCTGATATTCTTTTGTTGTTCTGTTTCCATTGTAATCTTTTAGACTGTAATCAAATTTGCCGGAGTAGAATTTTAGATTATTTCTAGTGATATTTTCTACCATTTTTTTTGTGCATTTTTTAAATCCTTCTTTGCGCATAAGATCCGCAAGCATTCTGTCGCTATATATCCCGGTTGCGTGAAGTTTTAATATTTTTTGTACATAAAAACTGGTTTCCGGATCCGGAATTATTAATTTTTTCTTGTCTTTAGTTTTAATTCGAATATAGCCAACAGGTGGCCTTGCAACGGGCGAAAATCCTTGTTCACACTTTTCTCTAAGATTGGCAATTGTTCTTATGGAATTGATATCAGATTCAAGTTCGGCATTGTTGATCTGCATGTTTCGCATATATTTTCCGTAGGGGTTATTCATATCGTTGTTCTCTGTTGCAGATAAAATAGCAATATCAGCCCTGTCGAATATAGGTTTTAGGACACTATGATAATAATCATTATTTCGGATTAATCTGTCACATCTCCAGACTATTATCGCATCAAAGTCTTTTTTCTTGTTTTTGATGTCGGCCAAAAGTAATTTAAGCTGGGGGCGGTTCATGTTTTTTCCGGTATAGCCGGCATCTACATATTTGCCGGTGATTAAATATTTGTGACGTTTGGCAAAGTTGCTGTCTTCTTTTTCTTGCATGGCTAAGCTGTGTCCGAGTACCTGTTCATCATCGGAAACTCTGATGTATAATCTGACCCTTGATATTGGCCGACCTGATGGAGTGAAAAATTGTTCTGCGAAATTAAACATAATGCTCCTCTTGCCCCTTTGTAAAATTATATTGATAGTTAAAGATTATCAAATACATGTTGCAAATAAAGCATTCATGAATTTTTGTTAAGTATTTATTGAATAAAAGTATTGACAAAAAAGTTAAAAAAACGGTTTACTTTCAGGTTGTCGGAAGAAGAAGAAAAAGCTGTTCGTGCTCTTCTTGCTAAAATGCGAAATAAAGCTTAGTTCTTTTTCTTCATGTGCGGACAGTCAGGTTGCTTGGCCGGATCACAGATATGTTCCGGTTTCATTGTGAAAGTGCGCATATCCACACCTTTTTTATATGCTGCGCGTCTGAGTCTTTTTAAATATTTTAAATCTTTTTCTCCACGTTCCATAATTAAGACACAAGCCGGCTGCTTACCGGTCTGTCTGCCGTAATAAAGCGCCTGTCCGATACATTCGGCCCACTTGTTCGCAAAGTCAAATTCTACCGCAAGCTCATTTGTCAGGCAGTCAACACGGGTTTTATCATTCAGTTGATACTCTTTTATTCCGTTATGTTTGCTGCACCACAAAGTTTGATAGGTATCCTCTGAATACAGTCGTTTTGCCTGGCCACAGGGGGCTGCTATGAGTATTGTACATATTAAAAATAAAAGTTTTTTCATACAATGTTTAGTTATTCAAATAATAGTATAACGGTTCAGTGTAATATTCTTTTTGTGTTTCTGTGCAGTTTAAAGTAATATGAAACAGATTTCTAGGAAGTTTTTTAATTAATTTTTCATCGTTTTTAAAGATTTCAATTAATTCTTTCTTGGATGCACTTTTTTTGATGCCTTTATTTGAAAGAATTCCTTTTAATTCATTTGTGTTGTACTTGAAATTAATAAGCTCCTCTGTTGGAATTTCGCTAATACTAATTAGTTCTAAATCGGCCAGTTTATTTAATAAAGGTGAAGTTTTTGTGTAATATTTGTTCTTTTTGTCGCGAATTCTAAAAAAGACATCTATTAATTTTGATATCAATTGAGGATTATCTTTTATTGCTTGTAATTTTAAGATTAACTCTTGCTCTTCAGCTTTGTACAATGGGAAAATCTCAAGTTCTGCAGCTAATCTATACATGTGTTTGCATGGTAAATTCCTTTTGATAAAGTCCTGACAGGTGCAGGATGTTAAAGTAGTATGGTAAACGTTATTTTTTGATTGATTTAAAACTTCGGCTGTTTTGTTTTCTTTATTTAGATTTTGAAAAGTAAAGGTCTCATATTTTGCTCTGAGTATTCTTCCTGTATCATTTTTTGAGTTTATTGAATAATATTTTTCAATCTGGCTGATATCTGTAATCGTTTTAATTGCTTGTTGTATTGGTTGTTGTTTTGACTCGTTTGAGTTTGTTTGCTCATTTTTGACGTCTTTTAATTTATTTTTATTTAGTTTTATTGAAATTATTAGACAGATAACTATCCCGCAAACAAAAGGGATTATAGACATTTTGACTATTGATAAAGTAATGGCTACACCTGCTACAACGCCGTTTAGGCAACCCGCACCTAGTTCTTGTTCAAATGTTTTGTTACATGTCGGACATTTGTCGAATGAGTCGTCATATACACATCCGCATTTTTCACATATTTTCATTAAAAATCCTTTTTACCTTGCTACACGCCCCCACCAGCGGATTTCTCCGATTACTTCAAAGTCAAAATTGATATCTTTTGAAAAATCAACATAAAAAGCATCATATTTGCTTCCGTTGTCTGAGATTACTTTGATTTTGTTGGGAGGAATTTTTTGAAGGCGTTTTGCGTAAAGCTGGCCTTCAACTCTTACACAAAAGATCCGGCCGTCATGAATTTCTTTTTTGGACGTATCTATTAAAAGGCTGTCTCCGCCTTCTATTGTCGGATACATGCTGTCACCTGAAGCAAAAATCATCTCTGTTTTGCCCGGGATGATGCCGATATCTTTTGCCAGTTTCTGGCTTATTTCATAAACTCCGGTCTGATTTTCGTCATATACACTAATACCATAACCCATGCTTGCGGTCACATTGCCGTAAACCGGAATTTTGATGAAATTAAAATTTTTGTTTACATTTTTGTTAAAGTATTCAGTCAGAATGTTAAGATTTTTTACACTTAGTTCTTTATCTCGTATTGTCGATAAGTATTGTCTTGACACATTTAGAATTTCTGCAACTTTTGTGTAGGTTAGCTTATATTCAAGGTGTTTATTGGTTTCCTTTATGAATTCAGATAACTTCAATTTTTACTCCTGTTTGCGCAAATGTTAAACTTTTACTTGACAAATTTGTTAAAGTATAGTTTAATGTTTTTATAAGTTATTTTACATGCTTTTAAATGACTTTATGTTAAACAGATTAACACAAAGGCAACTGTTTTGTTGTCTGTTGTGTAAATTTTGTTTACAAAAATTTATGGTAAATCGAAAACAAAGGACGGTTTAAGGTAACAAGATGACATTTTATTCAACGGAAGAGGCAGCAAAGATTTTACATATTGCACCTGAGGTTCTGACCAGAAAATGCAGAAACGGTGAAATCACCTTCAAAAGATCCGGCCGCAAGTATCTGTTTTCCGATGAAGATATTAAGAATTACATTTCTTCCGGAGGTGCCGGTGAAATCTAATAAAGTAATTTTTAGTAAAAAAATAGATGGTATTGAAATCATAGCGAGCTTCGATGATGAAGTTTATACACCGGAGCAGTCTAAATCCATGATTGCTGAATTTGTTTATATGCTAACGAATAGAGGAGAGAATAATGTTTAGATTAAAAGATTTATTTAAAAAAGATTTGAAAAAAGTTCCGTATGCAAAGAAAATACGAGTTTTGTATGTGGTTATTGAAAATGTACTGCGCAAGAACACTACTGGTTTGCAAATCCCGTTGTTTCAGCGGGTCAATACTGTTCTGGGGTATATGATTGCAAACCGTAGAGTGGATTATTATTTTACCAATAGATCTTTAATACCTGCACTTTGCGATGATTTAAAATGCTTTTCGTAATTTTTTTTCATAGCTCCGGGCAAGGCTCACCCTTGCCCGGTTTTCATTAAATTTTAAGGTATCTGCACGAACGAGGGTTTATGGTAATAACGGAATCATTAACAAAAATAATTCTGGACGGCAAAGAATTCTGGGCAACACGTAATATTATGGTTGCCCGTCAGGTCGCAGGAAATTACAAAAAATATTCTATCCGCTGCCGGATTTATGACGGCAATGCAAGGTTGTATGTAAAACCCTGCTCATACTGGCACGGAAAAGATTACATCGGAACTTTGTTTTTTGACAATATAAACAATAAAGTAATCTTTCACGCTTTATCAGAGTATAATCCGGATTTTATTTTTGTTTGCAAAGTTGTTCTTGATGAGATGCTGGATAATGACGAAATTATTGTAAAAGTCAAATCCGGCAGTGTTATAAAAATCTATCGGCAGAGTATAGGTAAACTCAGAGAATTTATGGCATCTGAAGCCGGTATGTCCGGAATGGTTTCAGTGCCAAAAAATGTATTCAGGTATTTAAGGTATAAAAAAGCGGGGCGGTGATGGCGGAAAATTTAAAACAGACTGTTGCAGACTTAAAATCAGAGGTTGAAAAACTCAAAAAGGACGTTGATGATTTGTCAAAAGCCTGCCTTGTCATAATTAAGCAAAATAATAGTCTGATTGATGAGAGGTTCGAACTAAAAAAGAGGTTAGAGGGTGAAAAAGCGTTTAAGCCAAAGGGAAAAAGAAATACGGCAGCTGATAATAGAAGGTAAAACAAATAGAGAAATCTGCTGTACTCTTTATATCTCTCGCAGCACTCTGGAAAACCATATTACAAGAATCTATCAAAAATGTGAGGTAAAAAACAGGATGGAGTTGATTTTTAAGTATTTCAAGGAAAGAGGTTAGTGTGACAATATCGATTTTTATTTTTAAATTAATGCTTGCAAGCGCGGTTGTTTTAGTGCTTGCAGGGTGTGTATTTGTAGAAGTTATTCATGAATATTGCAAGCGACATGTTGACGGTGTGCAGGGTGAAGATACCAAAAAAGAGATAAAGACTGAATGAGACCTTATGAACTGGCAAAAGTAAATGATATTAATATTTACGATTATGTTCTTGATTTCATCTGGCAGTCTACATTATTGACGGAAGATGAAAGACAAAATCTTGATCAAATTGAAACATTAATCAAATCCGGAAAAATTAAAAATTATATGGAAGTGGTGCAAACTCAACTGAAGGTAAAAATTATTATGGAAGAGAAAAGTAAATTTTTAAAACTTTTAACACCCGGCGAAAAGCGGGTTGTTCAAGAGCTGGTGAATGAAACTCCGGTTAAAGATATTCCTGCAAAAATCGGGATATCCGACAAATCATATTCTGTCTATATGACCGGAATTTATCGAAAAACAAAAGATATTGTCAGCTACAACGGCGGACGCAAAATGCTTGATTTGCTGGACTATCTTTTTGGAACACTGATGTTCCGAAAAGGTGATGTAATAATTGAGCAGACTCTTTCCGGACGGGCCAAAACTGCTAAAGCTGCTAAAACTGTTGCAAAAAGCATTAAGAAATCTGCTGATTCGGATGCGGTTTCGGCAGCAGGACTTATAAATTCATTTACCCAAACTCGTGAACACCTTAAAAGAAAATGTGACAAATTAGCTCTTGCAATAGGGCAGGAGCTGTTGTCCGAAGGTAAAAAAGGAATTGACAGCAGTGAAACTTATATCTGGGCCACAAGATATAACACGGCACTCAAGGTAATTGATCTGGAATTGAAACAAATGACATGTAAAAAGGGGGACATTCGTGAAAATAAAAATCAGTGCTGAAGAACTAAAATCTGTGCTTGCAAAAATCAAACATATTGCAAAAGAGGACAAAAACGCTCTTATACTTTCGTTCGGTTTGTTTGAAACCATGGATGATGAAATAAAAATAACAGTGACAAGTTTAACAAATCGTGCATCGGTGACAGTTGGAGCCGAGGTTATTCAACCCGGAGCGTGTCTGATTGAGGCTGTAAAACTTTATTCTATCCTTGATACGATGAACGGGGATGTTTTGATTACGGATAAAGACGGCACTATTCAGGTGAAACAGGACAGCGCGGTGTGTAAACTTGATACAATGCCTGTCGAGGATTTTCCTGTCGACAGTTTTGATATTGAAAAGGGTACTTACTTTGAGATGCCGGCTGCCGCGCTTATTGAGGGGCTTAAAAAAGCTAAAAAGTTTGTTGGTAACACTGAAGGCAGTATTTTAAGCGGGGTTAATATCAATATTGAAAAAACTCTTATGACTTTTGCTGCCACTGACGGCAACCGGCTCGCAGTTGTGGTTAAATGCATCGGCGATGATAAGATAAAACTTAATTTTACGATTCCAAAGTTTTCGATAGATAATCTTTTGCCTGTCATAAAGCCGGAAGATAATATTAGTGTTGTTGCAAATAACAGCCTGTGCCTGTTTGAATATTCCGGAGCCGAATATTGTACAAGGCTTTTGCAGGGGAAATTCCCGAAGTATTTGGAACTGATTCGAGAAGAAAGTCCTGTAAAACTTTTTGTAAATAAATCCGAACTTTCAAAAGTCCTTGACCGTATCAAGGCCGTAGGGGGAGAAGATCTTTATAATTCTGTCTGTTTCATGGCCTCCGGAAAAAGTTTAAAAATCGAGGCAAAAAATGCAAAATCCTCTGATACTCTTGATATTGAACATGAAGGCGGGGCAGTATCCTTTGTTTTAAACCGTATATATTTGGAAATTCTGATGAGTGTTATTACTGGCGATACGGTTAAATTTGAACTCACTGAAAATTCCCGTGCGGCTGTTGTGTTCAGAGATATGGAGCACAAATATTTGATTATGCCGATATCTGAAAAGAATGGAGAGAGTGATGCAAAATCTGCTTGAAAAATTTGAAAAATATGCAGAAAAGACTTTTGTCGGGTTTTGTACAGAACCGGAGATAAAATATTCGGATTCCGGCTCGGTAAGCTGTAAATTTTCAATTCCTTTAAAGGAAAGCAAGGATAACAAAGAAACTCTATGGCTGAATTGTAAGACTTATAAAGAAACCGCCGAGGCCTTTTGTGAAGTCTGCAGTAAAGGATGTCTGGTTAAAGTGTCCGGCCGTTTTTATCAGTATGAATATAATTCAAATATTTATACAGAATTTTTTGTAAGAGAGTTTTTAAAACTTGCGGATCCAAAGCCAAAGGACAGGGAGGAATAAAATGGCAAATGTAATCGAATTTGATTGTAATTATCCGAAATTATGCAATCAGGCAAGAGCAAAGCTTGTGAAGGTAGAGGAAGTTTATCTGCTTCCGGACAGTCTAAAATATCAGGCTCTTGTTGAGTATGACACCAAAAAGCCTGACGGAAGTTATCTTAAACTCAAACGAACAACTTATTTGTTGTTATTTTTTGTCGGCGATAAGGGAATTATGTTTTCGACTTTTCGCACACCTTCGGCAGAGAATATGACTAAGTTTTTGGCTAAGGAAGGGAGCTGGTTTGAGGTGGTAGTAAAGGACGGCGATGCTCAATGACAAGCAAATGGTGTTCTGCATGCAAAAGAATAGTAACAAGCAGTGTTGTACCGGAATTTTGCACGTGGTGCGGCAGAAGTCTGCAGTGTGAAACGGTATTGCCTGAATTTAAAACATGGCAGGAGCGCCAGAACATTATAGAACGTCTGATTTCGGGCAATTTGCCTGTAGTGTCTGATGATTCGGAACAAATGAAACTGTTTTAACGAAAGAGAGGTAAAAGTGGCTGAAAAAGAGATTAAATGGGTGCCTGGAGAGGTTCTGGATGATGATTATCCAGTCTTTGGAGATTATTTGTATTTTGCTGATGACCGGCTTATACGTTCGGACATATTCGGTACTGTGTGGGATTTGAAGCGAGATCTGCGCAGTCAAGACATAACTTTTGAATATATACGTGCTGCCAGAATGGATTTTACGGAGGTATAAATGACAGGTAAGCTAACGCAGACAGGGGCACAGGCTTCGCAGGAGCTTAGCCGTTCCCTTTGTCAAGAACGTATAAAATGCAAATATAAATTTCGAGATAAATATTGTACTTGCTTTAGTAAGTTTTGTGAGGATTTGCCAATTTGTGATGATAATTGTCAAATTTATGAAGATTTCAAGCAACTCGCCTGTATGACGCAGGAATGCGAAGAATATAAAAAACTGGCAGCTGATTTTAAGGATGTCAATAAACAACTAGGCTACAAATATCTAACAATAAAGAAGGAGTGCGAGGAGCTGAAAGAGTATATCCAAGAAAGAGAAGTATGGGGCGACCATTGTGAATTTTGTAAACATAACGATAAAGAAAATTGTCACCAAAACATAATCCTAGACAATTTGAAAACGATTAACAGCTACCGCAAGGCTCTAGAGGAAATTGAAACTATTGCGGGAGCAAAGGACAATTGTTGTTTTGCATGTAAGGCCATGAAACAAATCCTCAAGGTTATCAGCAAGGTCAAGGGGGATTGATGGCTGTTGTAGATGAACTTGTTAAAATTGCTAAACGTTATGAATTGCTAAAACGAAAATATTTACATAAAGGTGTAATAAATAAAGAATTACATAAAAAAAATAATGAATTACAAAGTGAAAATATTTGTTTAAGGGCAATGATATGCGAAAAATTTGAAATTTCTCAGGATATTTTGAGCTTAAATATCAAGTTATATAGAAAAGAACAACAGATGAAAGCCAAAAATGCAATATGTAGATATATGAAAGATAAAGCTAAAGGAAACCATATATGAATGTTAGGCAAATAATTGACGAAATTGATAGGAAAGTAAGTTACATAATTGAAGAAAATCGGATTAAAATTTCGGCGGCAGTATTTTGTTGGATTTTTAAACTTGCTTTGATTTCAAAACTTGAACAAGCTGGAGCAAAATATGACCCTACACTGGAGTGTGAATGGAACGCAACAGGTAATAACACAACAGATAAAAAGAAGTTTTTTGCTTTCAAAAAGTCGGATGAAGCGACAGAACAGGAAATTCTAGAAAGTTTAAAAAGAGTGCATAATACTTTAATAGAATATATGACTGAAATTGGCGATTTGAAAGGTTTATATTTCAATATTCAGAAGATAGAGAGCTTAAGTGACCGTTACGCATTTTCGGATTTGGTCAGAGGAATTTTAGTAGTGAAGGCGGTATCAAATGACTAACTTATCAGAAGAACTATGCAAAGTTTGCGGAATTGAGGGCAAATGGATTGAGTATAAAATGGAAACCTTTGACGGCTGTGTTAATTCAGGTGTCAAGAAAATTTTCCCTGATTTTTATGAACCGGAAAATTTCGTTCGTTTGCTCGAGTTAAAAATATTAACCGGTGCTACTCTGTGGGGATGGCTCTCGGCACAAGGCGTTTTTATGGCTCAAAGAAAAACCGTATTAAAAACGATTTATTTGATTCTAAGTGAAGTAGTAAAATTCTGTGATAAATCAACTTTAGAAAGTATAAAACAGGCTATTAGAGAGGCGGACTGGATTTATCCGGATCTTTCGAGTCAATCAAAAATAAACAGACTTCAAATTGATATTAGCAAAAAAGATATAGAATTAAGCCGTTGCAAAACTGCTTTGACTGATATTGAGGTTCAGCTAAATAATTTTTGTAATTTATGTCCGAATAGAAGGCAAGAAACAGATTATTGCAATAACGGATGCTTTCTTGATGAAATATCAAGGACAGTTGAAGATATTATTGATAAAACGAGGTGGAAAGTAGAATGATTGAAAATTTATGTCTATTTGCTGTAGGATATGAGCCGCTTGATGAAGTTTGTAATTTTGAGCTTGCTAAGTCTAGGCTTCAAATACAGAGGCGTAAGCTATGTTATTCTGTTACTCCAAATGGCGGCGTAAGACTTTGGGTTAATAAAACTCATACCCCGGGAGTTACGGAGGCTCCAGTAGAAGATTTGTTGGATCTCCGTTCAGCCAGTATATTGGGAAAGATTTTGTTAGGAGATGGGAGAAGTAATGTTTCGAGATGGTAAATACAGAGCAATAGTAGTTGATTTAGATGATGTGCTTTTTTATACAAATCCGATTTTCAAAAAAGCTGCAGAAATGAATTTGTCAGGTGATGATTTGTGGAAATTTTTTCATGAAAAAGTAAAAGAATGTTCTGTGAATCGTTGGGCACGTGATATGATTGGTCTTTATATAAGAAAAGGAATTTCACCGGTTTTTGTTACAGCCAGAAGTGAAGAAATATGGCTTGAAACATTTATGAGTATAGCGAAGGGGTTGCATATAACATATTTTGATTTGTATATGCGCAAACCTGGCGACAAGCGCCCGAGTGATATTGTCAAAGAAGAAATTCTTCTTGATGATGTTTTGCCGCTTTTTGAGGTTGAATTTGCGCTTGATGATGATATCAAAAATTGTGAGATGTATGCAAAACACGGTATTCCGGTTCTACATGTTTTAAATGCTGAAGGCGAAATATGTCCAAATGTTGCTAAATGTAGTGAAATGCTTGCTGTGTCTGATATTCAGAGCAATTAATGTGTGTGTAAAGGTTACTAAACAAAGAAAGGCTTGCAAAAATGGATCCGGGATTCGGAACAAAAATTAGAAATATTAGAACAGGTGAATTAGGTTTATTGATTCGAACTTATCTTAATAAATTTGCTGACGACAGTGTTATGTATGCCGTCTGGGTCGATCAAAAAGGTAAACGGAAATGTGATGAACTGGATAATTTGAAACCTGTTGACGATGAGGACGGTTAGATGAATAAAGATTTATTGATAGCTCAAATAAACAAGGCGCAGCAGGAACTTGCCAATGCTGCTTTGTGGATGCAGGATGCTGTCGCAAATTTTCATTACAAACGCGGATATCTTGCGGCCCTGCAGGCTTCACTGCAGCTTAAGGAAAACAACCTTGAAAAACATGTTGAAAGCCAGAACTAACGGATTTTGGCAAGAGTGAGGACTTTGTTCGAAATTCAAGACGATTGAGGTAAAAATGGAATATGGATTTAATGTAGAAATAGCACAAAAATTGGGCGTAAACGAGGCGATTATTATTCGTAATTTTCAGCACTGGCTCCAGAAAAACAAAGTTAATAATGCAAATTTTTATGACGGCCGGTACTGGACTTATAATTCAATTGCTGCATTTTGTAAAATATTCCCGTTCTGGACAGAATACCAGATACGGAATATTCTCAAAAAACTGACGACCTGCGGAATATTAATTAAAGGTAATTTTAATAAAAATCCTTACGACAAAACGATATGGTATTCGATAGATGATGAAGTCCTGAATTCGTATCTTAAAGATGAAAGTTTGTCAGGAGAAAATAAAATTTGTGACGACGAGATACAAAAAGCAGCTGAAAGTACCGAAACGGTCGATTTGTTGAATTTACCAAATCGATATGTTGAAAATGCCAAATCGATGTTGCAAAATTACCAAATCGATATGGTAAATTTGCCGGATCGATTTGGCAAATTTGCCAAACCTATACCATGTGTAAACACAAATAGTAAACCATGTGTAAACACACATACACAAAAGAGTGTGTGTGATGAATTTTCAAACGAACCAAAAGCGGGCGCACCCGAAAGCATGAGTCCGGATAAGCAGACCAAGCATACGGCGTGTAATGTAACGCCAAACAGTCCGGAAGTTACTGAATTTTGCAGGGATTACAAAGAATTTAAAAATCCGGAGTTCGAGCCGTCGGATGAAGACAAAATTGAAATTGCGAAAGTTTTGTCAAAAAACGGTGGTTATGATGCACGAAAACGTGAATACTGGTGTGACGTTTTTAAAAAGGCTGCCCGCGGGTGGAAAATCGTTGAAAAAGATCTTGTCCGCATTGTGCCATGTTCTCTTGACAAGGTGTTAAAAGAACATTCAAGGATAAAAGCCAATGAATTGGGGCTCTTGCCGCCTAAAAAAGATGCCCCGAAACCGGAACTGCCTTTAGAGCCTGAAATCTTTGAGGATGCCGGTGATATTGAAGAGGCAAGGGAAAAAGCAAGAGCGTTATTTAACGATTTAAGGCGGTTATATACACCAATTAGATGAAAAATGATATCCGCACATTGAAAAATTCAAAAATTTTGGCATGTATGCCTTTAGGTGACTTGTTTAGAAGCTGTTTTTAAAATCATGGTTTACCCCCATATTTTTTTTACAAAAAAATCGGTTATATTGAGATTGCGTTGAAGGGAAAACTGAATGATTAACAGGACAGGCTGAATGATTTAAGTTCCCGGAGCAAATATTCCCGGCAAAAGTAATTTTGCCTTCTGAACCTTCAGGTTTTTTGAATAAAAAACAAGGCAAGCGGGTCTTCCGATATCAGAAAAAAGGAATATTGAAGTTTGTACAACTTCACCCCTGCCGAACTGTGCCCTTACAGTTCCGGCATTAAAGGGGCTTGTTACAAACCGGAAGAGAGGCTTGGTATGGCAAAAATTTTCTGCGATTCAAAAAAGTGTCTGCGTCACAAATGCGTTATTGACCAGACTTTTGTTATTGTTCCGAAAAACCGCCGGTTCGCTTTTGCATTTATGTACACGGCACATTGTCCGCTGTGCGGCAGACATTTTACTCTTATTTCAAACTTCAGGTTTGTAAAAGAGGGATGTGATAAAGCTAAAAGAGCCTTCGGCTGCTTTGCACCTGTTTACAGATTGTTCTCAGGAAGTGACGCTGACAGGATTTTTGAAGATGTTTTTGAAAAACAAAAAGCTGTTCTGTTTGAAGTTGTAAAAGAATCCGCAAATCACAAATCGGGCTTTTATTTGAATTATTCGGAATACGGCACAATTAAGCGCTGTTATTCTAATCTTTCAAGCCTGATGCTCGGCCGGATGAAATCTAATTTCGAGGATTTGGAAGATAGAAAAAGAACCTTTTTGTATAGCTGAGTGTTTTAAAGCTCCCTAATATTATATTGTTCGAGGGGCTTTATGCAGCCCTTCGTTTTTGTTTTTGTATTTGCGTTGGGGAAAGAGCAGGCAGAGCTTAAAGCCCCGAATATATTACCGCTGCAACGATAATATATTCAATCATAAAACCTACTTATGATTACCTGCATGACTATATTAAATTGTCATGTTAATTTTATGCAAATTTGTAAATCTTAAGGTGTCAGGAGGTGTATATGATTGAAAGACGAACTTTTGGCGGTTATTTGATAAACTGGATCGGAGGGAAAAGACAGCTAAGAGAGGCTGTTTCAAAACTTATTCCTGAAAATATCACAAGCTATATTGAACCTTTTGGCGGCGGCGGATGGGTTTTATTTTATTATCAAAAATGGGCTGAACTTGAAGTTTACAACGATCTGGATGGTCGTCTTGTAAATCTTTTCAGAGTTGTTAAATATCACCCCTGTGAACTTGCCCGTGAAATGTGTTATTTACTCTATTCAAGAGAGCAATTTTGACATTATCGCAGACTTCAGGTGAAACTGATATCCAAAGGGCTGCAAGATTTATGTTTTTGCTTTCTCGTTCATTTGGCGGTAAAGGAAAGAGTTTCGGTGTATCTTACAGCTGTTCCATTAAATCTGCCGGTGGACTTATTGAAAGAATTGACAGGATTTCAAAAAGACTTGACAGGGTTATTATTGAAAACTTATCGGCAATGGAATTGATTCAGCGCTATGATCTGGAAACCGCTTTTTTCTATTGTGATCCGCCTTATAGTTCCGGTGCAGGTTATGAAGTTGTCAGTACTGCTAAGTTTAAACACGAGCAGCTTTGCGATGTTCTGAAGAATATTAAAGGCAGATTTCTGTTAAGTTATGATGATTCGGCCAGGGTTCGTGAACTGTATAAAGACTTTAATATAATTGAAATTTCACGTGCTAATGGTATAAACAGAAAAAATATACGTAATAATGTTTATAATGAGCTTTTGATTTGTAACTATGATGTGGATATTTCGGGTGATTTTTACAGAGTAAAAAGCAGCTCTGCTGAACAGGGGAGTTTTTTTGATGTTTAAAATAGATACAAAAGATTTGAAAAAACTTACGGATAATTTACGAAAATGCAGCAAATCAGCATACCCCCTCACCGTCCGTTCAACTCTTAATCGAATGGCTTTTGAAACTTCCAATACTGCTAAAAAGGATGTTTTACCTAAAGTTTTTACTCTGAGAAATAAATATATTCAGGGTACAGTAGGATATAAAAGATGTGACAATACTTTTAATATTGCATCAATGTCCAGTTATGCAGGGCAGGTTTCTGAATGGAAAGGAAAGCCAACAGGTCAGCTTGAAAAACAGGAATACGGAAAACCTGTTTTTGCAAAAGGTAAGCACACATTTGTTGCAACCCCGACAGCCCGTGGAGGTAGTTATAATAAAACAATTTTAAGAAGTATGCGGTTTAATCGGCTTGATGTTAAAAAGTTGTCAGATTTTGTTGAAAACCCAACACGCGAAACCCATAAGGAAATCAGGCAATCAAAAGCCTTTGCGATCTCAAAAGGAAAGAAGGTAAATGTCCTGCTTTCAAATGCAAAAGGCAAAAAGGGTATTTATGCAATATCAAAAAAGAGTGTAGAGTTGTTGTACCGGTTGAATGAACGAAAAACGGATATTGACAGAACTCAGTGGTTAAAAACTGCAACTGATAGGACTATTACAAAAGTCGAAGATATTTATATTTCTGAAGCTGTAAAACGTTTTGAAAAGGTGATGATGGCCGGGTTACAGAAGAGATGATTTTGTCTATACATACAAATAGGATCTTTAGCTGGAAAAGGTACTCCCTCGGTCTCATCAACGATCGGGGTTATTTTTGCGATCTCCGAGCTTTTTGAGCTCCCCCATATGTTAAAAAGGCATGAAATCATGAAATAGTAGGGCTTAAATCCTTATATATTGGGCTTTTTTATTTTAAATCCATGAAGAAAGCATGAATACCATGAATAGAATAACAAAAGCTGAACTTGCCAGACGTTTTGGTGTCAACCAGTCAAGAATTAATGCACTTCTGTCAGAGAAAAAAATTTTTGAGGCCGAAGATGGTTTGATTGATTTATCTGACCCACGTAATCAAGCGTATATAGAAAGAAGAAAAGAGACTGTTCCTAAATATACAGGAATTCCAACCAAAGAAGATTTGTTAGACGAAGATGATATTGAAGATGAAGATCTTATAAAAAAGCCGGGTGTAACTAAAAATGATCCTCTGTATGCAGAAAAGGTAAAAAAGTATCGAAAAGAAAATGAACTTCTTGATTTAAAGTTGGCGGCCGCAAAAAAGGAAGTCGTAGAAACTGAAATTTTAAACAAAATTATAATCCAGTCTTATGATATTTTTCATAATTTGCTCTTAGAGGCTCCAACCCAAATAATTGATGAAATCCGCGATTTGATATTAACAGGCCAGCATCAAGAGGATTTGGATTTAAAACTGATGATTACTAAAAATGAAGAAATTTATAAAAACGGGCTTGAGCAAGCACGTAAAGCGTTAAAAAGATTTTATGATAGCTGAATCTTGTGAAAGACAAATTGATAGAATAATTGATTTAGCTTTAAGTTTTTCCAAAAAGGAAATTTTGCCTACTGTTTCTGAATGGGCTGAAGCTAATCGGTATTTAAGCAGTAAGGTAACGAAGAAACCTGGTAATTTCAGCTTTGACTATATGCCATACACCAGAGAAATTGCTGATTGTTTTTCCAGAACAAGTCGAGTTCGCAGTGTAGCTGTAATGAAAGGTGTACAGCTGGGTTTTACTACTTCTATTTATGATAATGCAATAGGATATCACATTGCTGAAAATCCTTCAGGAATTATGTTGGTTTCAAGTAGTAAAAGCCTTTTGAAGGATTATAAAAAAGTAAAAATAGATCAATTGATAGATGATTCCGGATTGAGAGGCAGGATTGTTGCGGATACAGGCAATAAGAACAGTCGTCGTCAAGGTGATACTTCTACATTAATTGAATTTATCGGCGGTTTTTTAAGAATTGTAGGCGCCAAAAGCGCTGATGATTTAAAAAGTTTTCCTATAAAAATATTATTATTAGATGAACTTGATGCATATCCAGATAAATTACCAGACGAAGGTGATCCTGTTGAACTTGCTGTATCAAGAGCGGATTCGTTTGGTAAAGATAAAAGAATCGGGTATATTTCAACACCGCTATTAAAGCATAGCAGTCGTATATTCAAATATTATGAAAAAGGCGATAAGCGAAAATATTACGTTCCGTGTCCATTTTGCGGTGAATATCAAGAATTAATTTTTTATTCAAAAAATGGGGGATTATATCCTGAAGAAAAAGGAATTGAGCGGGACGGAGTTGTTTTTAAACCATATGGTTTGGTATTTGACACGAAGGAATGTAAATGCGGGTGTTATGATTCGGTGGCTTATAAGTGTATGCATTGCGGGGAATTAATCAATGAGTATTATAAACCTTCAATGTTGAAGAAAGGGTACTGGAAGCCCACAGCTGTAAGTCAAATCCCTTATTTTCAGTCTTATCAAATTTCGGCATTATATTCGCCGGCACGTGAATGGTGGGAAATAGTATCCAGATTTTTGCATGCAGGTAATAATCCGGAGTTGCTGCGTGTTTTTTATAATCTGGATCTCGGTTTACCGTTTGAGGATACAACTGCAGGCGTCAATTCTGTTTCAATTACAAAATTAAGAGACGGTAAATATAATAATGATGTTGTTCCGGATGAAGCGTTATTTTTGACAGCTGCATGTGATGTTCAGGATAACAGACTTGAAGTTGAAATAAAAGCCTGGGGCGATAGATTTCGTAATTGGGGAATCAATCATATTGTTATTCCGGGTGATACTTCAAATCCTATGGATCCTTGCTGGCAGGAATTGATAGACATAAAAGATAAAATTTGGGCAGGGAAACAAATTTTTTACATGTTAATTGATTCCGGAGATGGCGAGAAAACTGATCTTATCTATAGATTTTGCGAGCAATACGGGGAAGGCATTATTTTCCCATTAAAAGGTATCGGGTCAACATCCAAGACCGGTGATAAATATAAAATTCGTTCATTGGATAATTATTCAATCAAACTTGTGGAAATTTACGTTGATTCTTATAAAAATCAACTTGCTGCATGGTTTAATCAGGAATGGCGTGAATCGGATGATGATTATCCTGACGGTTGGGCAACAATTGCAAATGGATATTCTGATGAATATTTAAGACAGCTGACAACAGAACATAGAGTAAAAAAAGTATCTGATAGCGGTATGGTCAGTATAAATTGGGTTGCCCACGGAAGAAATGAGGCTTTTGACCTTAATGTTTATAATCTGTGCGCAGCAGAACTTGTAATAAGTGAAATATCAAAAAATGCATTGAACTTGCCTGCATCAAATGCAGGGGAAGTATTTAAAATTTTAAAGGCGGCTTAATATGACAACTTTAGATGAAATTCAACGCTTGGCCCAAAATATAAAAAATATTGATCTTGCTATAGAGCAGGCAGCTTTGAATGGCGGGGTCAGTAGTTACACATTAAATAGCGGTCAAGGTTCGACATCAGTAAAACGGGCAACTTTAAAAGAGTTGATTGATATGCGGAATAATCTTGAATATTTATACAACGAGAAAAGAGAGCATTACTCAGGAGAGAACATTTCAATCATAAGGAATAGCAATGTTAATTCTGGACATTTTTAACAGGTCAAAAAATAAAGATATACAAGCTCATGTAAATATTGAACCTCAGGCATATTCGGGAAGTTATTCTTTGTATGATTATTTTAACGGCGAAAAGGATTTTTTCGCAATGTCAGGTAGCGGCAAGGAATATAATGTCAATTATTATGAGATGTCAAAACGTGCATACAATTTGTACGTTACAAATGAATTTGTAAAAGCTGGTGTTGATAGATTAGTACAATTTTTAGTTGGTACAGGATTGGAACTTTATCCGACACCAAAAACTGATTTTTTAAAACGTAAATACGGTATAGAGCTTGAAGAGGATTTTGCAAAAGATATAAAGGATTTATGGGAGCTCTATTGTACGGAAAAAGATGTTTCGGCTGATGGACAAAGCAATATTCATCAATTGGCGAAGGAAATCGCCTTTAATGCGGTTGTCGGTGGTGATGTTCTTGTTGTGCGCCGTGTTGAAAACGGATATAACAAATATCAGCTTGTTGATGGCCGCAATGTATTTTCAAGTAAAACATTAAACAGTGATACCGGGAATAAAATCAAAAACGGTGTTGAAGTTGATGAATGCGGTCGTCATGTTGCTTATTATGTATTAGATGATGACGGCAAGGAACATCGAATAAAGGCATATGATGATAGCGGCAATATGTATGCGTGGCTTGCCTATGCGAATAAAATCCGTTTAGGATCAACCAGAGGATATTCAATCCTTGGTGCGATAATGCAAAAGATGGACAAAATCGGGGATTACACCGAAAATGAAGTCCAGGCAAGTGCGTTGAATGGTAAATTTGTTGCTACTATAGATCAGGATTCAACTTCTACCGGTATTAATCCTTTTAATAACAAAACGCTGGGGGGCGCATCAAAAGTTTTGCCCGAGCTTTCAAAAGAAAAATTTGAAGAGAAGTCTTTATTGGATAAGATGTTTACTCAATTAAGACGTTTTACAAACGGTTTGGTTCTGCATATGCCAAGAGGCCAAAAACTTCAGGCTTATGATACCAAGCGGCCTAATGTAAATTTTGGAGTCTTTCTTGATGCAAATATGAAATACGATTATGCGTCAATGGGTCTGCCGTATGAAGTTGTATTAATGGTTTTTCAAAACAATTTTTCAGCTTCCAGAGCATCTTTGAAAATGTTTGAGGCAATTTTAAAATTTACCAGTAAGTATCTTTGCGTAGACGGATTTTATAAACCTGCTTATGAACAATTTTTTGATTTGGAAGTGTTAAAAGGGAATCTTGAAGCTCCAAAATATATTGAATTGAGAAATAAACCTGGTTATGCGGATAATGCCTATTTACTTGCCAAATTTGAGGGAATGCCGATTCCTCATATTGATCCGCTTAAGGAAGTTAATGCGGTTGTAACTAAGCTGAAGAACGGTTTGACAGATTTTGAAGGCGCTCTACAGGAACTTGGTAGTAAAACGAATTTTGAAACATTGAGTAAAAGGTTATCCGAACAAATTACGAGTCTAAAAGAGGCCGGAATTGAGTTACAAGGGATAACAGACAATGTTGATATAGATGAAGATGAGGATAAGAAAAATGGCAGATGAAAGAATGTTTGTGGATATACCACTGGATGAACAACAATTGATTATGGATGAGATTAAAACGCTTAAGCTCACTTGTGAACCTAAAAAAATGACGGCCGGTGCGCTTTATGAACTTATCGAAAATGCCTCTGGTAAAAACAATTCAGAGAATATCGATGAACAAACGGTAAGTAATGTGGAGCCAGCTGAAGAAGTTGCAGCAACAGAGCCAAAAGATATAGAAAATTCGGAGGGTGTAAATTCGGAAATTGAAAATGCGCCTGAAAATAATTCCGATATTGAAAACGATACAGAAAATATGCCTGCTGACGCTTTGCCTAAGGACAAAAAATGTGACGGGCTTTGTATTAGTTGTTATTCAAAAGTTTATGATGGTGTTTGTTCCGGATGCGGGAGGCTGTATTAATGCAATTAAAAATTAAAGGCGAAATAGGCTGGGACGTTCTGTCAAGTGATATAGAACGCCAGCTAAAGTTTGCAGATGGAGATATTGACGTTCTGATAGACACTCCGGGCGGTTGGATTTATGAAGGATTTTCTATTTACAACGCTCTAAAAAATTATACTAAAGGTAAAATCAGGGTTATAGTTACGCTTGCAGCGTCTATGGGTAGTTACATAATGCTTGCGGGTAAACTTCCGGGTAATGAATTGTTATTTGAGAAAAACGGCGTTGTTATGATTCATAATCCTTCCGGTGCTGTATGGGGTGATTATAGAGAAATTCAGAGCTATGGAGTCCTTCTGGAGAAATTAGCCAATCACTTTAGAAACAAATACGCTGAGGAGACAGGTTTAAGTTACGACGAAATTAAAACGATGATGGATGATACAACCTATTTTGTCGGACAGGACGAGCTCAAAGCCTGGGGAAAAATTATTGATTCTGATGGTGAAGCTGAAACTGATGCGGATATTTTAAAGGCCTCGGCAAAAGAGCGTATTCAGCTCTTAAAATCAAAAATGACAAACGATTCTGTGAAAGCAGACCTTGATAAAGTCGCCAAAATGTTATTGCCGGCGATGACAGTTATGAAATCTGAATCTGAATTGCAGATACAAGAAGGTATAAAAAACAAAAAACAGGAGGAAAAAATGGATTTAAACGAATTGAAAGCAAAACACCCTGACGTTTATGCTCAGGCAAGGGCAGAGGGGTACACGGAGGGTGTAAAGGCAGGATGCAATGATGAGCGTAAAAGAGTGGAAGATCATTTACGTTTTTTGGACATAGCAAAAGATGAAGCAACAGCTGCAATTAAAGAGGGTAAAACTTTTGCTGATATGATGTCAGCTTATACTCATAAACAGGTATGCGTAAACACTATTCAGGCAATGCAAAGCGCTTCTCCCTCCGCAGTTAACACTGATGATCCAACAAAGCCGGGAGATGAAAATCCTGCGGATACGGCAAGACAGAAAGAGATAGAAGCTGCTCTTCAGGAACGTGGATTGATGGAGGTTAAATAATGATAACAGGAATTAATTGTATTTATACGGATGCAACATTAAGGATTGCAACAAAAGGGACAGTATTGGCCGGTACTGTTTTGGGTGAAATTACGGCGGCTAATGTATTAGTTCCGTATCAATCAAGTGCGGAGGATGGAAGTGAAATTCCATGCTATGTTCTGGCTGAAGATGTAGAAAATACAACAGATGCAAGTTTGGATGTTAAAAATGCCAGAGTTGTTGCATACGGTCAGGTTAATGCAAATGCTTTAACTTTAGTAAAAAGCGGTGATACTGTTGAAGCAATAAAAACTACATTAAAGAACAATGGAATCTTAGTGATGAATGTTCAGGAAGGAGTAGGTGAATAAATGCCGATGGATTTGAATACATATTTTGCAGGTGGGTTTGAAAAACGTAAAGCTCAGCCTCAATTTTTAAGCGGACTTTGTGAAGAGGTTTTGACAAATAAAGCAAAAATCAAATTAGACAGCCGCACAATTAAATCTTTATATTCTATTGATCTGCCACAATGCACTGGCGGGCGTTTTCATGATTTAACCGGATATGAAAGTTTTGAATATAAAATACCGCAGTACAATGATTATACTGCAATAACAGACAAATGGTTTTTAGAACGTCCGTTCGGAGCAATCCCTTATGGTGACAGAGTTGCGGATGCAGTTGATGAAGTTTCACGTAATCAGGGAATTTTTTCTGAATACCAGGGAAATGCAAAAAGCAAGCAGGTTGCAGACGGTTTGTTAAATGGTGAACTTACGTTAGTCAATGGCGATAAAATTAAATTTAACAAAAAATCGACTCATGATATAACGGTAACAACCAAATTTACAAGTGCAACAGCGACAATTCTTGACGATTTGGAAAAAGGCTGCAGATTAATAAAAACAGATGGAAAGATTGCAGATAATGAATTCCATTTTATAACAAACGGTACGATTACAAATGCTATTGCGACAAATGATCAAGTTCAAAAGGTAGCTAAAAAACTTGATGGTATTGATCTGGCTGCTTTAGGAATGCCGGTTGAAAAAACTCCCGGAGCAACTTTGTCTGGCCGTGTTGTCTGCGGGGCTTATATAGTTAATATCTGGAGTTATGACGGTACATTTACAATCCCTTCAGGCTTCGGACTGGCAAACGAAGGGACAACATCAAGTTTTATTCCTGACGGTCGAGGATTTTTGCTTCCGAAAACGCATGGATTGAAAATGTTTTACGGCGGACTTGTAACTTGTCCGAATATGACACCGAATATGCAGGATATCTTTAACTCAATTCAGATTATAAAGGCTAAAGAATATGCATATTGCTATCCGAAAACTTCTGCAGGTTCAACAACACTTGAACATGGTGTTAAATCTGCTCCGTTGTTTGTGCCTACAAATCCGGATGCTTATGTGTCATATTCAAATCTTAAGTAGGGTTTTATGAATGGATTTGAGATGCTCGAAAATGATAAACAGGCCATTGTTGATAATGGCCTGTTTTCTACAAAGTGTATTTTATACAGTCCGGACGGCAAAGTGCAAGGCAGAGGTTCAACTTTAACTGAAGATGATCCGGATTATGACAAGGATGATAAGGTAGGATGTTTTGCGCCTTTTATTGGTATTGACATAAGTACGGATACCGGACTCGGGATTTTTGCAGACAGAGCTGAAGTTACCATAAATATATCCAGTGTGACTATAGGGATAATTGATGAAAAATGGCTCATAGATGTTTATTTTCCAAGCGTTAAGACATGGAAAAAATTTAAGTGTGAGCATGTTGCTATTGACAGAATGCTCGGCCTTTATCTTATAAAACCGAGTATAGCGAAAGATATACCGGATATAACAAGTTTAAGAACGGGTAAATTTTGATGAAGCCGATATTTGATGAATTAATTCCGCCAATGATGCAAACGTTTGCAGTTGATTTAATAGCGGAAATTATCAGCTCCGAACGTGATAATCAGATTGAGATTGCCTGCAAACTCGGCAAGGAAAAAGATTGGATCAGGAGATGTATTGATTTTGAGGTAAAAAATCATGAGTTCCGAAGTCCGCATATACACGAAATGGCCTGTGTATATATCTATTTTGAAAGATCTGATTATGACGGTAATCAAACAATGTCAAAATTACCTTCAACCAATCAGCTTGTAATTGAAGCCTATGCGTATGGCGATAACAAATTGAATGACAAGTGCTCGGTTGAAATGTCCGCTGATGTTATTGCTGATGTACGTCTTGATTATCTTGTTGCGCAGCTTAAGCAGATTATGATGAGTGAAGCTGCTGAAAATATTAGGATAAAGTCGGGAATATCATCCACTATTTTAAAATCGACCGAACGTATTTTTTATCCTGAAAAAGAAAATATGGCCCAGAGTGCTATAGGACAAAAAATAATATTTGAGCTTGAGTTTGATGAAAAAACAAAATATCTGACAGGAACACAAATTAAAGAATTATATATACAGAATCATATCCGTGACGCAATCGTATCAGTATTAATCACGGATTCATAAGGAGGATAATTAATGACTGTAAAATCTATTGCATCAGATGCAAGAGCATCTGCGACCGGTGTTGCTTTTTATCAAAGAGAGCAGACAACCGGTGCATATTTACGGCCTGAAAGATTGTTATTTTTAGGCAATTATCAGGCCGGAAAGACTATTGAGGAAAAAACTATTTATTCAGGCTCAGGAAATGCTGATGATGCCGGAACAATGTTTGGTTTCGGCTCCCCTCTTCACAGGATGGCATTGAAGGCATTTCCGGCAGACGGCAGCGGGGCAAACGTTGAAACTTTCTTTTTGCCTGTGCCGGAAGTTGAAACAGGTACAAAACATAAAGTTTCGTTGTCTGTTAGTGGCACACCAACGGCCAATGCAACGCTTTATTTGAGATACAAAGAACAGTTGTTTGAAGCAGCTGCAGATGCGGCTTCAAAAGTTGCAACATCTGCGCATAGTAATCCGGCTTTGGATCCAAAAGGGATAAAATTAAATGCATATAATTATGAAAATATCCCGTTTACTCTTCAAAAGGGTAAGTCCGTAAAAGATATTTTGACTGCAATAAAAGAAGTGCTTGACGAGTATGTAGAGGTGCCTTTTACTTATGCAGTTGATGATAAGGCTTCGGCAACTGCGGCAAAAATTCAATCTTCAAGCCCGATTGATTGTACTACATTAACGGAAGATGATTATTATGTTGCATATTCAGTGGATGGTGGTGAAAAACAGGAAGTTTCAGTCGGAACTGTTTCTGCAGAAGCGGCTGAAGATGTAATAACCGCATTGAGCGGACATTTAACAGGTTTGACACTGAGTGCAGACAGCCCTGAAGAAGCAAGTTCAACATATACGCTTACTTCGCAGACAAGCGGATCAACATCTAAGATAGAGATTGCTGTTCCGTCATCTGGTACAGATTTGTTTGCGGCTTTGGGGCTTTCCGGATCAGCAGTTGGAACCTCAAGTGTTGTACTGGCGTTTGAATCAAAAGTTAAAGGTGAATCCGCAAAATTTGAAATAGATGTTGTAAATTCAGAATACAAACCGGTAATATCTGCTGATTACGGCGTTAGTTTTTCCGTTGCTGTTGTGAGTGAAGCAGCAGGACTTGTAAAAATTGATGATTATCTGGAGGATATAACGGAAGAACTCGGAATTACAAGAGTTTGTTCTCAGTTTAATGATGATAATGCGCTTGATGCAATGAGAGAGTATTTTCAGGGCTGGCGAACAGACACAAAGATTGCGCAGTATGTAACCTGTTACACAGCGAAAGAATTTCCGGAAAACAAACTTGTTCCCGGCACGGTTGATGTTGATGCGCTTGTCACGTTTGGCAACGGACATCGTGATGATCAGATAAACGTTCAAATTTATGGTGATTACGGAAAACTTAGACCTTTAAAGTGGGAATTGAGGGATAAACTTTTAAAATCCGGAATTCCAAATCTTGAGCCGCTTGCAGACGGCGGATATCAGATAGGTGATTTGTGTACGTTCTATCATCCTCAGGGAAGTAAGAAAACTCTGTATATGTTTGACAGGGATGTATGCTGCCTTGGAAATATTGCTTACAATATAATGTACCCGTTTAAATATGATGAAAACTGGAAATCCGTTATTGTTATCGGGGAGGATGATGTTTCTACAAATCCTAAGGCGAGAAAGGTCAGTGCCTTTGTTGATAAGCTCAATAGTGTAATAAGGGCACTCGGCAAGGCTGCGATTCTTGCAAACGTTGAAAATTGTATCGGTTATACAATAGGCGAAATTGATAATACAAATCCGGACAGAATAAATCTCAATTCATTCCCCGATCTGTCGAGTGTAAATCGAATTGTTGATGTTTGCAATATGGTCGGATTTAATTACGGAGGTTAAAAATGGCAGGATATTTAAAATCATTGACAATAGACGGATATACGTTTGCGGTGCCAAGCGATTGTGAACCTAAAATACATATAGGTGGTGTACAGATTACAGGTCATATTACCTTTGGTAATAATGAATCTAGGGGGATTAAAGGCGTTGTACCTGGTAAAATAGAGGGCTTACAAGTCGATGCATCAGAACTCTCTGCAATAAGAAATTTGTTAGGAAGAGAAAATATGCCAGTAAGAGTTGAAACAGATGATAGATCATATACCTGTGATGGGATGATTGAAGCAGAATCATTGAATGTGGCAGGAAAAACAAAGGTTACTGAACCTTTTGATATTGTTTCTAATTCTGGTGCAATAAAAGAAGGTTAGTATTATGCGTAAGTGAGGCTGTATTAACAGCCTCACTGTTAATAAAAAGAAGGGAAAAGAATATGAGATTACAACAGATAATGACAAAAGAAGAGGCCGAAAAATACATTGACGAAATGGCTGACAAATTAGAAATAGATATACTTGATTTTGATGTAAAAGTAAAAAGTGAGCTTGAGAAAAAATCCGAGGCTATGCTTCTGCAAGGAGTAATGAGCGGTTTAGTCTTTTATGATGAAGAAAAGAGATGCCTGGTGCAAAAACTGACCAGAGTTATAAAAGCAGGAGACTATGAAAGGGATACTCTTTATTACAAAACCAAATTCAAAGTCAGAGATGCGAAAAAGTTGAAAGAAGGCGGCTTTGACGCGTCAGTCAGGATGTTGTCTCAGGTGTGTGATGTCCCGGATGCGATTATTAATGAAATGCACGGAACAAATCTTGACATAGCAATGGGGTGTCTGGATTTTTTCTTGAAATAAAACTGCCCAAAATTCTTGCAATGGCTGACTTTTTGTGGCTTGAGCGATTCGATACGATTACAAATGTTGATAATATGAATATTTCGGCTGTAATTGAATGTGCACCTGTTGCATATAGGTATGAAAAAAAGAAAAACACGATAAAAAAGGGATAATAGATGTCTTTTTCTGTTTTTACTCAATTTAAAGCTAATGACGGAGTAACACCTGCTTTTAAAAGTATGATTGAAACCGGAAATCGATTTAGGCAGGAGGCAGGACGTATTCAGAATGCTTTTTCAAAAGCATTTCGGACGGTTGGCAACGGACTCAGGTCTGTAGGTAACGGTTTTACTTCTGTTACAGATAAAATTTTTACGGTCAAAAATGCAATTATGGGTGTTGTTGCCGGGGTTGTTGTTCAAAAGATTGCTGCATTAGGCAAAGCGTGGATTGATTTTGCGTCCGATTTAACTGAAACGCGCGGTAAAATTGATGTTGTATTTGGCTCAATGAGTAAACAGGTTTCAGAATGGGCAAAATCTTCTGTAAAAAGTATGGGGTTGGCACAGCAGACGGCCTTGGATAGCGCTGCTTTGTTTGGTGATATGGGAACCGGTATGGGGATGTCGCAGAAACGAGCTGCTGAAATGGCGATGTCTTTAACGCAGCTCGGTGCAGATATGGCATCATTTAAGAATATATCGAATGATATTGCAACAACAGCTTTAAAATCTGTTTATACAGGTGAAACTGAGTCATTAAAAAATCTAGGTGTTGTTATGACGCAGGCCAACCTTGAAGAATTTGCCCGCAGTAAAGGAATACGTAAAAAAATAAAAGATATGAAGGAAGCTGAAAAGGTTGAACTTCGTTATCTTTATGTAATGGACAGAACCAGAAATGCGCAGGGGGATTTTTTGAGAACCGGCGGAAATGCCGCAAACCAGATGCGTATGCATTCTGAAATGCTGAAAGAAATTCAGACAAATTGGGGGATGATTATTCTGCCTGAATATACAAAACTCCTGTCAAAAGCAAACCAGCTTCTTGTTGATAATATGCCGCAGATACAGCAAGCGTTTGAGGATTTTTACGGTGCTTTGAAGATGTGTTATCACATGATGGTTGATTTTTATACAACAACCGTCCGTATTTATAAAGCTGTTCAAAAGTTTGTTTCTGAATATATCGGAGTGCTTGCATTTGTTGCCACTCTTGTTACGCTTATTAAGACTTATTATGCTGTTGCTGCGGCCGTTGAATTTTTTAGGTATCAGCAATACTTGGCCAATATAGCAATGCTTAACGGACAGGCTATAACACCTTTAATGTTGTTGGCACAAGGAAAATTAATAGCGTCTTTGCGGCTCTTTGCTGCAACTACATGGGCCAGTGTAAGAGCTATTTGGGCGCAAACAACTGCTCTTCTTGCAAATCCATTTACGGCAGTGGCGGTTGCGATAGCAGGTGTAATTGCATTAGTTGTTACTTTGATTAGATATTGGGATGAATTAACCTGGAGATTTAATCAAAAATTTAAAAATCCATTAAAGGATTTGACTCCGGAGGAGCAAAAGAAACTCGATGCATATAATAAGACACACGGAACAAAAATTAAAAATGAAATACCTGGTTTTGCATCCGGAACAAACTATTTTTCAGGCGGCCTTGCGCTTGTTGGAGAAAAGGGCCCGGAATTGGTTCAATTGCCTTCTGCGACAAAGATTTATAACAATAGCAGCACTGTGAAAATGATTGAGCGTATGTCGCAGCCCCGCTTTAATAATGTTATTGATTTTGGCAAATATCTTGACCGGCGGATCGAAGTTAAACCTGCCAAACTGAATCAGGATAATGAAAATGATGTAAATACGGCTGAAGTGAATGACAGTTCAAATGAAAAAAACGGCGGAGTTTTGACTATTGAATTGATTGCACCTGAAGGATATCAGGCGAAAGTTGTCAATGCAAGAACATCTGACGGCAGAGCCTTCAAGGTAAAACTGAGGGGTAAACGGAGACAATAATGAGTTATCTGGACAGGCAAAAGCAGATTATATGGACTTCCCCGTCAGGAAAGCGTTTTACACTTTTGACAGATGGAAGAATAAAATTTTCCCGTAAAAGGAAAGGTGAAGTAAAAAATAACCCTACCCGAAGTTACGGTGAAAAGAACAGTAAAACATCATATAAAACTGTCAATATGTCAGATGACACGTTTCAGGATATGGGGGTATCCGGACGTGATTTTTCTTTGAAAATATACTTTTTCGGTGATGATCATGATATTGAGGCCGAAGAGTTTGAAGCTGCATATTGCGAACATGGCAAAAGTAAACTGCAGCTTTCATACGGGAATGTAATAACGGTTCAGGCGCTTGATATTGATTTTGAACAGGATATGGTAGGCAGAGCTTCATTGACGGAAGTAAATCTGTCTTTTCATCAATGCGGCAATACAACATATCCGACTGCAAAGACGACAAAAACAACAGCAGTCAAGAAGAACATAAGCCAGATGCAGGAAACTATGTCTGAGAATTTTGCTGAGGCTGTTAGCACGGTATCTGATCAGCAGTCATTTGTGGCTCGGTGGAGTTCTAACCTGGATAAGATTGCCCAAAAATTCAATGATATTCAAAATTCGGATTTTATTGGTATTTTAGAAGATATCAGAGCTCAAAATATTTTAAACAATCCGCTTGTTATGTCTACTCAGATAGGAATGCTGCTGAAAAAGGGATTTCTAACTTATACAACAGCTTATGATGTTATAACTTCCGTTGCTGATATTATTGATGATGTAATGCCGTCATCATCCGGGAACGTTTCAAAATCCGAGTATATTGCAGATGATGTATATTTAAAATCAACTATACTGGCCGGATGTGATGTTGTGAGCAGTGCGGAATTTGAACTGCGCAAGGATGCTCTTGTTGCGGCAGAAACAATTCAGGAAATAAATGATACTTATATCGAACAGTCACAGGAAGTTGAAGAGATTATCAATGTAAATCTGGAAGATACAATCATTACTGAAGTTGATACAACAGAAATCGTAAACCAGACGATTACATCTATTATTGACAAAATAGATAATCTGAAGATTGAAAAAACGATTTTCTTGAAAGAGCATTCAAATCCGCTTATGGTGGCTTTTCAATATTATCCGGATATGTTTGTATCTGATCCTGATGCAGCTGTAGAGTATGTGAATAAAACAAACAATTTTGCCGGAGATGATTTCTTCTTTTTGGAAAAAGGACGGAAAATCGTAATTTATGTTTAAAAAGATTTTAAAAGGTGAAGAGGATTATGACAACATATCGCGTAAGCTCTACGGCACACCTGATAAAGCTGGTAATTTATCTAAGATCAATAATAATACTGACGGGTATATTATGGCACCTATGGATGAAGATTTACCTGCAGAGGGTGAGGGGGTTCGCTGTAATATTGACGGTATTGTTTATCACAGGTTTTATTATTATCTTTTGCTGAATATGCTCGGAGCCGTCAAGGGGGTAATATTTGATTTCGATTCAAACCCTGATGAATTTCCGTTTAAAAGAGGGCAGAGTGTTGCGGTTTACGATAATGAAGGCTTATTTTTAAACGGGTATATATCAGATGTAAGACCAGAAAAAAGTGATACCGGCTGTACAACCCGCCTTTACGTAATGTCATCTGCCGGAATTTTATTGGATACAGTTGTTCCGGAACCGTTGAACTTTTCGTATTTAAGCATAAGGTCAATTATACAGACTATTTGTGACTATTTCGGGCTTGCAGTGGAATTTGAAGATAATCCGAATTTGGATTATGTTTCTCAAACAGAAATAGGGAACAGCTATGCTGCAAGGGAAGATGAAACCTGCTGGGAATTTATAACCAGAATCGCATCATCAAGAGGGTTTATAATTGATGATGACGGAACAAAACTTTATGTGGGTACCATTCAGGATGATGAAGCAAAGATGTCGTTTCTGGAAGGTGAAGCTGTAGGGGTTACGGATTGGAAAGCAGAATTTTTGACTGAGGATCTGGCAAGGTATTATGTAGCATTAACGCAATATCCGGAGCCTGCGCAAGCTACTGCAGAAATTCCTTATGATTTACCTGTGACAAAGCGTGTACCGGCTGATGATGCATATTCCGGGAGTTTGGAAGAGTTTGCAAACTGGTACGCCTGCCGTTCAATTGGAAGTGCGATTAAGTTTAAATTGAGTGTTAATGACTTTTTTAATTTAAAAAAGGGGGATTTTGTTTATTTAAAATCGCCATCCTGTTATTTATTTGAAGAAACCAAAGTGATTGTTGAAGAATTCGAGCAGGACGGGGATAAAGGAAATTCGATTGTTTTAACACTCCCGTGTGCTTATACTGGAGTTATTCCGGAGAGCCTCCCGTTATGCTAATTGTTTTTTTGCTTCGACCGGATCAATTGAGTGCTGCCTGATGAAATCAAGCAGATCTTTTTCTCCAATGGTAACACGAATGCTGATGTTCCTGTGAAGTTTTTTTCTGCCTGAACCTTCGCGGGCACCGCCATGTGTAAATGTTTCTTTGTAGTAAGTTTCTCCGCTAAGGTCTTCCCATTCTTTTTTAGTTATAACGGTATATTCATCTGTAAGTTCCTGTTGTGGAATTTTTTTTACATATCCTTCAGAATCTTTTACATAGACGTATTTGCCTGATTTAACGGAAAGCGGTTTTGTTTCTACAGTCATTTTAAGTTCGTTTAATTTGATAGTTCTCATATAGTTTTTCCTTATATTTTTATTTGTTAAATTTTTTAAATCTTTTAATTGCTTGTTTCTTGATATTGAGCGGCATTTTTTGAGTTTCTTTGATATAAATTAAACCGACAATGATTATTTGATCTTTTTGATAAATGAATAATGAACGCAGATTTTGGGTTTTAATCTCAAAGATTTTGTCTTCTATAGGACGGGTCAAAACATATTCAAGACCGTGATTTTGGATAGTGTTGTAGTCTTTTAGCAGTAGAATTTGTTGATCTTCATCCAGGTCATCAAATTCCTTTTGAGCTTCAGGCATTATTTCAATTTCGTATCTCATATAAATATTATAACATAGTTTTTGAAAAATGCAACATTTTTCAAAAATAAAAATATATTTTTTTTAAATATGCTAAGAATTGCCAAAATACTTGAAAAAACAATAGTCGGATTTATCCGAAAATTCAAAACAACACCTTACGGATCGGATGCTGTTTATCTTCAGCAGTTCCATGGCGGCGGGGACGATTACAACCCTCCGGAAGGTGTAAAGGCGCTGTATGACTCTTTAGGAAATAACCCGAGGGATGGCATTATATTTTTATTTCAGGATAATACTGAAAGAAAATCAGCACCGGGTGAAAAGAGACTTTATTCTGTATCTGCAGATGGGAGCTCTGTGACAGCGGAAATTCACCTTAAAAATAACGGTGATATTGTAATAATTCCATCCGGAAAAATTTTAACATCAGGTGTTTGGGAGCATACCGGAGATTTGAATGTATCAGGAACGATAACGGGCGGAGTTGTTGTCGCGCAAAACGGTTCAAGCGGCACGTTCTCAAACTCTGTTGTAGCTCAGGATGGTATTGTAACGGGCGGAAGTTAAATTTAATTTTGTTATTCTTTGAATGGATTGAGATGTTATGGATTTTTTGATGATAGAAAACGGCGACGGCGGCGAATTAGATATAGCGGATGACGGGGATGTCAAGTTAAATTACACGCTGTATAATACTGTTTATTTGAGCTTGTTTGGAGGCAAGGCCTTTTATGACGGTATAGATATAGAAGGGGAAGATGGGGATGATATAGATATTGAGGCTGAATTTAACAAGCCGGCCACACCGGATAATTTGAAAAATCTTGCAGCCTTGATTTCCTCAAAATTGAACTGGATGAGTAATTCGGGTCTGATAAAAAATGCTGATGCAACGGCATCAACTTCGTTAGATAAAAATACTGAAGTTATTCTGACAATAACGCAGCCGGATGACACAACGGAAAAATACAGTATTATTTGGGATTGTGAAAAATCGGAACTAAAGCATTACGGAGCGATTTATGGCCGGATATAAAAAGAAAACGTTAAAAGAAATTCAATCTGATATAGTAAGTGACTACACAACAAGAATAAAAAAAGAGACCGGAGTGGATGCTCCGCTGCTTCCAAAAGCAGTGGTAAGATCAATGGCTTGGGCAGTTGCAGGGGTTGCCTCTATGTTTCAAAATTATCTTGCCTGGGTGTATTTACAGATTTTGCCGCAGACATGTTCACTGCCTGTCTTAAAAATGTGGGGTAGTCTGCTTGGCGTTGAATATAAAACAGGAACAAAAACAACTATTCAGGTTGTAATTAATAATGTAACGGCATCATCTATTGTTGCCGGCACGCTGTGGAAAAACACTAAAAACGGGGTTGTTTATTCTTCTTTGTCAACGGTTTATCCTGTTGCAAACGTCGCAACTCTGTCTCTGGAAGCAAAAACTTCAGGGCCGGCGGGCAATTTAGATCCCGGTGATGAGCTGAATATAACAAATCCGTTTGACGGAATACCTGACAAGGCGGTTGTGAAATCGGTTCTTGTGACCGGAAGTAATGATGAAGATGTTGAAGATTACCGCCGAAGAGTACTGGTTGCATTTAAACGTAAAGCACAGGGCGGCAGTTTAGTTGATTATTTTTTATGGGTAACTGAAGTTGCAGGGATTGCAGATGCTTTTCCGTATGTTCTTGAATCCGGAATAATTGATTTATATATTGTCGCATCTGGCAGCGGAACAGACAGAACACCATCCGGCAGTGTTAATCCTAATCCTTTTCCCGAATGGGAATTCGGAAATATGAAAGAGATATCGGGTTCAGGCTTGTTTTATCAGGCGGCAATGGCTATTAACGGAACTGGTGACATGAAAAATACAAGAAGACCTGCAGGGGCTGTTGTAGAGCTTCATGAACCGAATTATACCGGATACAGGGTTGAAATAACAGAATTAACCCCGGCGACTAATGATATTAATGCCAAAATAAAAGCGGCCATTGTTGCGTATTTAGATGCTAAAAAACCAAATCTTTTAGCATTGGGTTATACAAAGCAGGATGCAACAATAAACACAAGCAAATTGAACGCAGCAGTCCAGAACGCAATAGATACTGAAGGCGGAACTTATAACTCTTTTGTTCTGAAAAATTCTGCAGGTGAAACTATCAATGAGGATATTCTCGGAATTGGATGTCTTGCATATCTTGAAAAGCTGAAGATAAACGGTGTGGATGTTGTATTATGATTTTTCAGAGTTTTAAAAGCCTTCTTGGATCCGGACGTGCTTGGCGGCTGGTGAATGCAAATATTTCTGCATTGGTGCATGCTTTAGTCACTCCGTTTGAGGATATAAGACGTGCCGGTTACCGCATTGTTTATGCACCGTTTTTAACATCAAACATATATGCAGATGAGGATGAGCAGCTTGCAGATGTCGAAAATTATGAAGAGCTGTTTGATATAGATGTTATTTCGGACAGTCTTGCGGAACGTCAGGCAAATGCTGAAGTGCAGTGGGCACTTCGTGGCGGGCAAGGATTTGGTTATATAGAACAGGTTATGGCGCGTGCCGGGCTGGAGGTTAAAGTTGTTGAAAATATCCCAATGAAGGATTTGACCTATCTTGGCACTTTTGAATACGGGCAAAACCAATACGGTTCTGTTGTTAATGATTCAAAAATACAATACGGTGCCTCAGGTTATAAACTGATCTGTAATGGTGCGCTTTATTATGGTGACAACTATGAAGATCCGGCGCAAATAACAAGATGGGATAAGGTTTTAATTATAACAGTTGTGAACCCTATGACATACGGGCAGTATAAGATTTTTATGGATTTGTTGTTGAAAGTCAGACCGGCCGAATATGTATGTCTTTGTAAAATTACTTTGTATTAGAGAGGATATATGAAAAATTTATTTGATTATGAAAAAACGCAGTCTGCAACTGCGGATTTACCGTTTGGTGCATTTAAAGATGAAAGTGCACCAGGCCAGCAGAATGGAACGGATATTGTAGCAGCGCATATTCAAGATATTGCCTATCCGTTATATCAGGTGCTTCAATTGGCAGGTGTAACTCCAAACGGAGAGCTTGAGGACGGAAATAATAAAACCCAGTTTATTCAGGCTTTGACTAATATTGGCATCTGTAGGCATTCGGATAAGGTTGTTTATAACAAATCAGTTTTTGTCTGGACGATTTTAGGGAATGATTTTGTTTTATACAGATCTATCAAAGATGAAAATAGTGCAGAGCTGAATGATGCGTCATCTTGGCAAAAAATTCTTGAGATTGGCTCTGATAATGTACTAAAATTTGCTGTAGATACAAATATTGAGATTGAGAATTCTGTTGAAAGCTATCTAACCAACTGCATACTTGAAATACCTCAGAATATCAAGTACACGCTTGAAGATGGAACTTTGACGATTAAAGCGGGCACTATTGTGACCGTTCCATACGGTACGACAGACCAGAGTTCGACGTATCCCGTCGGAGCGACCTTCCTTAACAACAATTTCAAGGTCGTTAAGACTTATTTCACTAACAACAAATTCTTTGTGCAGGCGGAGGTGCAGGCGGATTTAAGTGTTTCGTCGTCTGCTGCTGACAGCAATAGGCTGGTAGGTTTAGCACCTCAAAGTAATGGGACATACAACTTTACGGATACCGCTTGCTATTCGGGCGCTACAGCACCTACAGCTACAGCAACCTTAGCAATATGGTACGATACCACAAATAATGTTATCAAACAAACCGATAACAGCGGCGAAAGTTGGGATGAAAGCTATTGGTGCTTGCCGCTACTGCTCGCAGAAAGAGCAAATCAAGAGTGGACAAATGTTCTTAATGTCTTTAACGGCATGGGGTATATCGGCAAGACTGTTTTTGTTAACCCTGATGTGAAAGTTCTTATAACAACGGCCGTAAACGATGACGGTAGCAAAGTAAATACAGAATACACAACAGACTCCGTGTATCTTGCGACTTCATCTGCCTCAAATATAGAGTTTGTTATTGCAATAACCCCTAATTCTTTCAACACAGGGAAATTCGCTTATTTGGTCACTTATTCATCTTACTCCATAAGCCCTGTTCCACCTGAAACTGCCAGATGGCTAAACAGTCAAAACGGCTTGTTTTATCTATTAAAAAACGGGGTGTGGAGATTAGACCCTCAAGTTCATCTGGGTTTTGGCACACTCTCTGACGGAGTTATCACAGATTTTCAACCCTTCGGCACAGTTTCTGTGGCCGATGACCAGACAGTCATGCATAAATGGGGAGATGAAACAATATATGGAAATAAGACCTTTAATCAGCCTATAGTCTCGACAGCTAACGGGGTTTTATCAACCGGAAATTTCATTGTAAAAACCGCAGACGGGATAGGAACAGATGCAGTTATAGCAATAAACAGTGATACAGGCATACGCTGTGGGTCATTAAGGTTTCAGAACGGTGACGGATACAATCATGCAATGTTGATTGCTGCTGCTGAAGATGGCACCAGCAACTCAATAATTTTGTATAACTCTAACACAACGGCTTATGCAACCTGCCCCACCTATACAGCCAACTACGCTGACAGCTCAGTGAAAATAGTAACAACACAATTCCTCACCAACCGCTGGACAACATCCAGAGCAACAACAACCTCAAGCGCTTCAAAAGCCCGTCCCGCAGTTGTTATTCAAAACTATGTAAATGGCACAAGCTGGTATCGTGTTTGGTCAGACGGCTGGATTGAACAAGGCGGAAGGGCGCAGGTCGTAGTTAGCGCGGCCTCTGTGTATCCCGGAACTGAAAACGTCACTGTCATAAATCTTTTAAAAGCTTTTTCAAACGCAAATTACTTTACAAGTTTTACTTTTGAAAGATATTCAAGCGCTGACCAGGGCCGAACAGATGATACAACAGCGCTGATTAACGCAATCGCGACAAACTCGGTGACAGTTTTCTGCTTTGACGGAGGGGGAAATAAATATAACACATATCTCAGATGGAGCGCCTGCGGATATTAGAAAGGAGAGGAAAATGAGCATAATTCCATATAGTTTTATTCCGGGAGAAAAAGCCCGAAGATTATCTAATAATAAACCTGAATTTATCGAAGAGCAGCAAGAATGTGATTTTATAAAAAACAATCCTGTTCTTATACACAGTTACTACGACCAAAATGGATTTAAGCGAATTTGGTCAGATGGGCTTGTTGAAGAGGGAATAAAAAGCGGAAATACAATAAAAATAAACCGGAGGTATGCAAAATGACAGAAGAAATAACGGAAATACCAGCTGAAGAACAGCCAGAAACAACAAACGAGCCTGCGGAAGAAATTCCGGAGATAGATATTCCTCAGGAAGAGGAAGAGATTGTCGAACCGAAGGACTGGAGCGAATGGGATGAACACGAATTTTCAGAAGGTGAAATTTTTACGAACGAATATCCTCCTCAGGCGGCGGTCTGGTGCAACGAAGGCGGAACACACCACATTGAAGAAATCGAGCCTGACACAGAAGGCAATAAGCGTTTTCAAATAGTTAAAAATCCCGAGCCGACAGCAGAGGAGATTGCCCAAAGAAAAGCAATGCTGAACCTGACGGCGGCAGATGTGGAACGTGCGATTTACAAGGCAAAGGGAATGGACTTTGACGATGTTATTGCTCTTGTTGAACAGTACAACCAAACCGCCCTACTGGACGCAGAAGGGCAGAGTGCTGCAATCGACATCAAGGCTTTGAAAATAGAACTCAAAGCCAACAACTTTTACCGCGGGAACCCCTACATTGACGCAATCGGCACAATTCTCGGGTTTACGTCCAAACAGCTGGATGAGTTCTTTGAAACAGGGGATTATACGGAATTGTTAACAAATACAGTACAAGATTAAAAGGAGGAAACAATGGAAGAAACAGTAAAAGAAGAAATTAAAGAAGCTGCAAAGACTGAAGGTTTAGAATTAGCTGAAGACGTGACAATTGAAGGTATTCAGCATGTTTTTAACTTTGCAAGAACGGCGCTTACCAAAAGCGGTATAGCGTGGTTGATAGCACTGGTGCCGATTTTAACACCGGTTGAAGAATATCTTCTTTCTGCCGCTGACAAAATAGATGGTAAGGAAGGCTAGAATGTTTGACTTTGCAGATGCAGTAAAATCAGTTGGAGAGGCTTTTACAAGCCTTTTCAACTATTTTTCAAAGTCTAAAGAGGCCCAGTCTGAATCTGAAGTTATAAAAGATAAACGGAAAGCGGAACGTGCAAATAATATAGCGGAAGAAATATTTTTGCTCGTGGATAAATGCCGTTACGGGTTTTCAGATAAAGATTGGGATGCTTATCTCGACTTAAAAAAAGATTTTAATAATAAGGATTGAATATGACAGTAGAACAATCTTACGAATGCCATGAAGATCATCAGACATTGAAGGAAAGAATCGATGAAATTTGCTGTCTGCTGTTCGGGTGCCCGGAAAAACCCAATTACATCCCGATCGCAACAAAAGTAACAATAATGTTTTCAATACTTGCTTTTCTCGCAACGTCATCTTTGGCGGTGTTGGGCGGAGTGATAAGCCTTTCGGTAAAAGTCGGAGCGCAGCTTAATGAAATTCAAAATATGAATATTGCACTGGATAAGCATATTGAGCATTCGGAGGCGCAGCTGCGGCAGTATGAAAAACGGCTTATAAATGTCGAGTATGAGCTTGCAAGGTTTGAACGTATGGAATACAGAAAGAGTGATGAATTATGAAAATATTTTTAAATGCAGGACATGGCGGCCCTGATCCGGGTGCTGTCTCTAAGAGTGGATTAAAAGAAAAAGATGTTACTAAGCGGATTTGTGAAATACTGGCCGAAAAACTTCGCCATTTCGGTGTTGAGGTAATTGAGTTCCAGGAACAAAACTCTTATTTTGAGATTTCAAAAGCTGAAAACAAAAGCGGGGCTGATCTGTTTGTTTCGGTGCACTGCAATTCTTTTTCAAACGCTGCTGCCTGCGGTGTTGAAACGTGTTATTTTCCGACGTCGGCAAACGGCAAAAGACTTGCAGGATGTATTCAAAAAGAATTGATAAATTATACCGGTCTTGTGGATCGCGGATGTAAGATGCGCCGTGATTTGCATGTTCTGAAGGCGACAAAAGCGCCGGCAGTGCTTGTAGAAACTGCATTTATATCAAATCCGGAGGAAGAAAAACTTTTGAAAAGCAGACCTGAAATATTTGCGGATGGAATATTTGCAGGGATAAAAGATTATATAAGTTAAGCTCTCTCTCTTCTTTTTTAAACGGTGTCCGCCCCGTCATTCATTTGACGGGGCGGTTTTGTTATACCATTCGTTTAAGAAATTTTTGCATTTCCTGTTGGCATTCCGGATATTTTGTCCTGACAATCTCATTAAAGATTTCGTCTTTTATTTCTTCAGAATCCCCTGATGCCAATCTATATTGGTTAAATTGTTCATGTAATTCGTTTTCTAATTTATAAATTTCATCATTGAATAAAAATTGGGCTTCATCTGAACAAATCTTTAGTTCTAAATCTATTTCGTCTATCGTATTATGAAGATTATATGTGGAGCTTTTGCCGAGCTTAATGAATTCTTTTATTATTTTGGCAAATTGTTTGTAATGTTCTAATCTAATATCAAACAAGGCAATGTTTTTCTGTCTATTTGCAATAGTATTTTGCCAGACGGCACTTCCTGCTATTATTATTGTTAAAATTATATTGATGATTTCGCTATATTCCATAATACCTCCTGTTCTATTTATAGTATCATCTTAAGGATTTAATGTTATTTCATTGAACTTTAGTTCAAAAGAATTTTCAAACTTTTTTGCTTCGTAACATTTTGCACGTGGATATTTTGTTTTTAAAATTTCAATAATTGCTGTTTTGTCAATAGGATTAATATTGCAGCCGAGATAAACAGCTTTTATTGCATTTACAGGTATAGGAATATGAATGTGTTCTTTCATTTTTTCAAATTCTTTAGAGCAGTTTTCCCAAGTTTTATTATTGACATCTTTACTATGGAATTTCTTTTTGAAGTTTTCCGAATCTTCTGTTATGAATGAACATCTATACTCTTGTTCATATTGCCAATCAGTGAATTTAATAAGGTATAATTTTTCTTGTGTTTTTTGTGCCTTTTTATTTTGCAGTTTTGGAAAATCTTTTAAAATGTCAAAATCGATGGTCATACTTTTTTGGTATTTTATTGGTTCAGCTTCTTTTATTATTGGGGTATTTGAATTGAACTCAATTACTACACCACGGTGACAGTTTGCATAATGCGACCACATAAGAATACTTTTGTTTGTTTTTGATAAACAGAATATGCGATAATATTTATGTTGTTTTGTAAAAAAGTTGCTTATGGATGTTGTCTTTTTATTTAATACCATGGAGTCTTCTTTTATGTTAATCCCTGCATTATAAAGTTTTTGTTTTGTGTTTTTATTATCGCATTTTAAATATATTGGCGGACGAGAGTCGTATGGATCATTGAAACAATTTGGTGATGAAAAGCGCACGGTAGAAGTAGTTAAAATTTTAAGTGCTGCATCGACTGTTGTGTATTTGTATAGTTTACTAGGGCTTTTTTGTGTCATAGTTAACCTCTCTTAAATGTAAATCTACTATACTCTTATTGTATCTTTTTTGTTTGAACAATAAACTTTTTGTAAAGATTAATTAAGTTCTTATGCGGCAAGAAAATTCGCGATTTCTTCAATTAGTAAAATATTTTCAGTCTGACAGATTATATTTTTGACGTTATTTTGATAAAAAGTTGCAAATTTTTTGTTATGTGTTAAAATTTCGAGCATCGTCCTACAAGGCGCCCCATTTTCAAAAACAAGTGAATCCGGTTCAAAATCGGACAAATCACAATCAAATACAAAAGTCCGAAAGAGCGTCATAAAGGCGCTTTTTACTTTTATGTGCGGAAAGTGTTTATGATATAATTGAATTTTTTAAGAAAAACTAGCTTGCAACTTTGTAAAAATTTTACTTTTTAAAGCAAAAAAATATGTGTTTCGTTTTTATGTGAATATGCAAAACAATTCTTCAATATCATTTACCTCAAAAATCCGCTTTGTTGATCGTACGGCTTTTGCCATGCTTAAAAAAAATAATCTGATTGATTATACCCATCAGTCATCAAATATATTGAAAGCTGACGAATTTTATTCGCCCGGTATCCGTACCTGCACCGGCGGAGGGCTTGTTAATCCTTTAGTTGAAGCTGAAGGGTTCCATTTTTGGGACGATATGGTTAATGCAAAAAAATTCCCGCAGTTGATTAATTCTCTTTTCAGGTTTGTGAAAGATCCCGAACGCGGGCTTCTTGTCGGAAGCAAGGAGCTGAAAGGGTCTGTATATTCTATTCCGCAGTTTCAGAATTTTAAAAAAGCTTTTCTTGAACGTGTTAAAAATGTATCGCTGTTTGAGCAGCACGTTTTCGAAAATTCTGGAACAGACTATCATTATTCTTTGAAAGATGATACCTGGACGCTTTGCACAACTTACATAAAAAATGACGACTCAAGATTAAATTCTGTAAGAACAATAGGGCAGCTTTTAAAATGTTTTAAGACTATTTCAATAGCTGACGGCGACAGGCTTTTTGTCGGTAAGAAAGAAGTCTTGCCATCTGAGTATCCGGAGCTTTTCAAATCAACTCAAAATTATAATGCGAAGGTTTAGACCTCAGAATTTTCCGACAGTGCCTGTTTTTTGATGTTCTGGTAAACCTTATGCGTGATAATACAGTCATTTAAGGCTCTGTGATGGCCTTCTGTACTGAGATTGTAGTGAAGCGCAAGGTTTTTAAGACTGTGGCTTTTGAGTTTGCAGCGCCGTCTTGCAATAAGCATCGTATCAATTGTTTTGTTTGAAATAGGCTGAAAACCTGATTTCTTAAGATTTGTCCTGATAAAATTAATATCAAATCTAATGTTATGGCCTAAGATTATGTCGTCAGAAATAAAGTTTGTGAAATGAGGCAGAACTTTTTCAACACTAGGTGCAAATTCGACCATTTCGTTTGTTATGCCTGTCAGTGAGGTTATGAATCTGCCGATAGGGTTTGATGGCTTTATGAGCTGTGAAAATTCTTCAGTAATTTCGTTATTGCGAACTTTTAGTGCAGATATTTCTATAATATTGTTTTTTGCAGGTGAAAGTCCGGTTGTTTCAATATCAACAACTGTGTAGTCATCCGGAAATTCTTCTGTAATTTGTGCGGTTAAATTTTCCATATGCTCAATATTATTTTGTTGGTGTTGTGAGTAAAAACTGGTCTCTGTTAAGTTGCGAAAAGTCTGTTATAACTTCCCCGACGGCAGGTATTTTTTTGTAAAGCTCAACCGGTTCCATTGATGCAATAGCAATAATTTTACCGATACCGGCATTTTTAGCAGCGTTAATTCCTGATATTGCATCTTCAACGACTATGCATTCTTCAGGTTTTAGCCCGAGATTTTTTGCAGCAATAAGATATATATCAGGAGCGGGTTTGCCGGGAATTTTCCCATTCGCATACACAATTTTGTCCAGATCAAACCATTTTTGGAGTTTAAATTCTTCAATATAAAACTCAACATTTTCAATGCCTGACATCGTTGCAATAGTGTGAGGAATATTATTTTCACAGAGAAAGTCCAGCAGTTCTTCCGCATGAGGGGCGAGTTTAAAGTTTTCCCTGTCATTGCGGCACATTTCTCTGTAAACAGCTTCTTTTTCAAGCCCGAGTTTTTCGACAAGCTCCGGAGCCGGTTTTTTACCTATTGCGTAGGCGATAATATCTTCATTTGTTCGTCCGAACATATAGTCCCGCATTTCTTCATCTGTAAACGGGGTTCCTCTAAGGTGTTTTGAATATTCTCTCCAGGCTTCAAGGTGTTTTTCCGAGTCAAAAAGCAGTGTTCCGTTGAAATCAAAAATTATTCCTTTATATTGCATCATGTCCCTTTATTTTTATTCTTCTATCTGAGTTTCTATAAGTTTGTTGTATATTTCGGTATAAGCTTGAGCGTCTTTTGCTTTGTTTAGTTTTTTGTAAACGTATGCAAGGTTATAGTAGAAATCCGGTTCCGTATTTTTGAAGTAAATAGCATCAAGAAATGCGTTTTTAGCTTTCTTGTACTTGCCGAGTTTTATGTAAGCGCAACCCAGATTATAATGTGCGTAAGCGTATTCCGGACGGATTTTTAAAACTTTTTTGTATTCTTCAATTGCCATATTTGGTTTGTCATCATTCAGATAACAATTGCCGAGATTGTAGTGGGCTTTGTAAAATTTATCATCTTTCAGTATTGATTGCGTGTACATAAATACGGCATCGTCATTTCTGCCTTTGTCCTGAAGAATGTTGCCAAGCAGAAGCCAGTTTTCAGCAGTCCTTTCTTCTTCCGGAATTGAAAGCAGCGCATTAAAACTTTCCGTAATGTTGTTGTCGGCATAAAGAAGTTTAGCCTGTTCATTCAAAGTGTCATCTGCGGCAATTGCCGGAATAGATATGAATATTAGCAGCGTAAGTAATAGTAATTTTTTCATACTCATATTATATGATAAATTTTTTATTTAACAAAATCAAATTTATTTCGCAAAATTTGACTTATAAAAAAAGTAAATAATAATGTTGGTGATGTCTCTTTTACTGATTTAGTTCCCGTTCCTCACTCCTTCAAATAAAAAGAGGGGCGGGAATTCTTTGTTGTGAAAGACGCAAATAAAAAGGAACCTTTTGGAAGGTTCCGAAAAAAATTACACACACATATTATCTACACTATTGGGGAAATTAGGAAAATTAAGAAAATAAATCGAGAACTCTGCCGTAAACCCATCCGGCCGCAGCACCTGCAAGTGCTACTGTTTTGAGTTTAGGAGATTTTATATTTTTAAAGATTTTCGGTATTGTAAGTCCGCCTAAAAGTCCTAAACCTACACCGGCAGTTGCATTTCCTGCCCATTCTTTGTATTTTTCGGTTTTGCCTTTAGGCTGCCCTGTAATTAAAGCAATATTATCTTCAGCGCTTCTTTTGCTTGCGAACCCTAAAGATGCGACTTTTTTAATACCATGCCAGTATGAATCACTGCCGTTTTCTTTCAGTTCAGTCTGAATATCTTTGCCGAACTGCTGTTCATAAGTATCAAGAGCAGTGTTTTTTAAATCTTCATAGCTGCCTTTGTTTCCGTAGTATTCCTGAACGCTTTCGACATATTTGTTGAATGCATTCAGAACTTGATCCTGTTCGTTTGTAACTATTTTGTTTCTGAGGTTTTTACCGTTTTGTCTAAGGCTTCTTTGAGCGGCATTTAGAGTAATATCAGCTTCTCTTGTTTTTTGCTGATAATTAATCTGGTTATTCATCATATTTTCATAATACTTATCCATATTCTGATAATATGAGTCAAAGCCCGGCATTGTATAGGGCATAGGCATGCTGTATGTATAATCAAACAAACTTTCATCCATCCCCATACCGTGCATTGGCATATTAAATGGAGGTGTAAACCAGTTAAGTCCTGTCAGATCGTTCAGAAACACCTGATTGCTGTATGAATCTTCACCGAGAGGATAACTTGGCATATAAGGCATTGAATACATCGAGCCCATAAACATACCTGTCATAACCTAACCTCCTATTAATTTTACCTACCTTACTTATATAAACAATTTCGTTTTAAAAGAATTGCTTTATGCAGCGCGATTTGTTAATAATTCTTAACAAAATGTAAAATTATTCAAGTTTTTACATGTATTTGCCGTCTTAATAAGTGTATTTTAGAAAGAAAGTGTATTTATGGGCTTATCGGCAACACAGGCGAGATTGCTAAGCATAACAAGCAGGATATCTGACAACGAACTTCGGAGTCAGACGATAACAACTGCAAAGACCTCACTTGCAAACGAAACAACCGCGGCAAGTTCGGCGTATATGGATGCCCTGAATTCAACAGAGCTGCTGTATTCGACCTATGATGCAAGCGGAAACAAAATGACCGAGAAGCTTACTGGCGTATCATTAAGCCAGTACGGAGAACTGAAAAACCAGTACGGGATAATCAACCAGCACGGCCAGATTTTGGTGTCAGAACTTGATGCAGCCAACTATGAATCAAGTACAGACATGTACGATTTTCTAGACAAATACGGGGTTCTGGCTCCTGAAGGCGAATGGGAAACCATACAGGTAGAAAATCCTGAATGGCAGGTAGCTTGGGATGAATATAATAAAGAATATGAGGACTGGAAAGCCAAAGAACCGGATTCAACATTAGACAAATACTGGACAGCAGGAACGAATAACGAATTGTATCGAAAATTTATATCGGCTTCAGAACCTTGCTATACCCCGGCAATGAGCGGAGCTGGTGGTGCCGGCTGCTATAGACACGTTTTGGCTCATCTTTTGTTGGCTGATTTTGGAGAAGAATCATTAAAAGAATATACTACTACATTAGGTTATAAAGTTGGTATAGGATATAATTTCATACCTTCAAATATTAATTCACAGGGGAAGACACCTGATATGTTAATTGTATCTGAAGAAGTTTGCGATCCGTCTAAAGTAATTTATTGTGCAGAAAACGAAGATATGAAACAGGAATTGATAGATATAATGTCAGATCCAAACGCCACTGAACAAGATAAAATAAATGTGCAATTGATGAATAACTACTATTATGATAATAATGGCGATATTCAATTAAAACCTCTTACCCAAAAAATTATAGATATGTTTTATATTCTAAATAACGATAATTTCAATACAATGGGCATTCCTTATGATCCAGATATGAAAAATTTATTGTTATCTTTCCAAAAAGATATGGAACAAGCATTTAAAGAGTTTAACGAAGACTTATATAATGAGGATCGGAACAAATGGCTTGCAGAAGAACCGCCCAAACCGACAGTGGATTATTATATCGATGAAACCGTCCCTACTGTAGAAAACAAAGATAAAGGCCAGTGGTACATCAATTTGTGGCACAGAATGAACGGCCCGAGTCAGGAAAAAGCCGGCACAACACTTGAAGACGGGACAGTCGTGGAAGGCGGCAAAACCTCAAGCGGCCTGCCATTGTATAAAGTTCTAGAAGACGGTCTGATGGACAATGCCGAATGGCTTCAATATGCCCTTGAAAACGGCACAGTGACCTTAGAGAAAGTCGAATTCGTAGAAGAAGCCGAAGTCGGCACCGGTCTTGCAGACTGCGAATGGACTTCAATAGTCTGGTCAAACGCGTCAGATATTTCAGAAAGCCAGAATGAAGCCGCTATAACAAAGGCCGAAATAGAATACGAACAGGCCTTGAACGACATTCAGGCAAAAGATAAGCAGTATGACAACCAGCTGAAAATACTGGATACTGAGCATAATGCCTTGCAAACAGAATACGACAGCATCAAGTCTATTATTGAAAAAACTGTTGAGAGAAATTTGAAAATATATTCATAACCATTCAGAATAAAAATTAATATACTTGCGAAATAATCACAAAGGCATTATCATATAGTGAGTGAGGTTTTAGTGAACAGGCGCATATTTTCAAAAATATTTTCAATACTGTTTGTTATCGCTTTTGTTGTAACGGTTTTCCTTTTTCCGAACTGGTATGTGACACAGATTAACAAAGTCCGCGGAATGTATCTGGTATGGAAGGGCGACAGGGCGTTAAGAAAGTTGGAAATTCAAGACGCAATCGGCTATTATCTGAAAGGTCTGGAATTTTATCCGGGACATTACAGTGCATGGTTTAACCTTGGTAATATTTACGTTTTGTATGAAGATTATTACTCTGCGGCAGATGCATACGAAAACGCAATTAAATATAATCCTAATTACGTGATTGCAAGAATGAATTACGGTATTATATCCGCAGAACGTCTTGGCGATTTTGACGGTGCAATCGAGCAGTATAACACAATTCTCGGTATCAGGAGAAAACTCGTCTATATCCCTTATGTCTTTAACAACCTCAAAAGTTATAAAACTAATATCGGACTGGCCTATTATAATATGGGGGTGGCTTACAGGCAAAAATCTATTTACGAGGAAAACGCAAGAGGCTATCAGGAAGAATTGAACCTTAAAAAATCAATCACATATTATAAGGAAGCAATTAAAATATTAAAAGATAATTATGATGCTTATTACAATTTAGGTCTGGCATTTCAGCTTTATGGCGATTTAAGGAGTGCAGGGCTTGCGTATTGCAGGGCTATTGAAGTTGAACCTCTGAATTATGATGCTCATTATAATCTGGCCTTATTGTTAAGAGAACTTAAATTTTATAAAGAAGCCATTGTTGAAATGCAGAAAGCAACTCTTCTGATAACAGAAACAGACAGGTCATCATACCGGCAGCAGTATGTATTTCAAGTGTTGAACGATATTTCCAGAAGATATATGGAAACCAAAGGCAGAATTAATTATCTTGTTGAAAATGAAAATGAGAATGAGTCAACAATGGAGGCTGCCGCAAAGTCTGTAAATTTTGATAACGGACATTTTTCAATGGATAGTGATTTTGATCAATCAATGTATAAAAACTTCAGAAAATGCGGGTCGCTCAAGTTGTTTATAGAAGAGGGTGTTGATGTGGACGAAATTCTGACGCGTCAGACTTTCTAAAGTTATTATCCTTTTACGGCTCCTTCATTTTCTCCGGAAATAAAGTATTTCTGCATGCAAAGAAAGAAAATTATAATCGGAATAGTAGAAAGAATTGAGCCTGCAGCTATAAATCTCCAGTTTGAGCTGAACATCCCCTGAAGATTGTTAACCCCGACAGGCAGAGTGTACATCGCATCTTTTGTAAGTACAATGCTCGGCCACAAAAATTCTCCCCAGCTTCCAATAAATGTGAAAATTGCAAGAACAGCAAGAGAAGGCTTAACCATTGGTAATAAAACTTTAGTGAAAATTTGAAATACATTGCACCCGTCAACAATTGCAGCCTCTTCCATTTCTTTTGGAATTCCGAGAAACGCCTGACGCATAAGAAATATCCCGAATGCACTGACAGCAAACGGCATAATCAATCCGACATATCCTGCAAAATTATTTACGCTGTCAACAAGGTGAAGCTTTAATGTTATCAAATACACGGGAAGCATAATCGCCTGAAATGGAATCATTATTGTTGCAAGTATTGCAAAGAAGGTTATTTTTTTACCCTTAAATTCCATTCTTGCAAGCGGGTACCCCGCCATTGAAGACAGTATAAGATTTAAAATTACGGTTCCGCCGGCAACAATCATAGAGTTCAGAAAATATCCGATGAAATTAACCTTGTCCCAGACTCCGGTGTAGTTTGCCCAGGTGAAATCCGTCGGTATAATCGTCGGCGGATATGCAAAAATGTTTTCGCTGTTCCCTTTTAAAGATGTTGATATCAGCCATATAAAAGGAAATACCGATAAAAGAGATGTTATTATTAAAATCAAATGTATAGGCAAATTTTTGAATATTTTTCTCATATTTGATACCTGTTTTTCTCGAAGAATAAAATATTAACAAGCGACAGAGCAAGTACAATTACAAGAAGCACCACCGCCATTGCAGAAGCAAAACCCAGATCAAGATTTTCAAATGCCCTTTCGTAAATATAATAAACAATTGTTTTACTGGAGTTTAAAGGCCCGCCTTTTGTCATAACGTATATTTCAGCAAATACTTTCATCGCAGAAATTGCGCTGATTGTAGTGACAAGAGCAATTGTCGGCATAATATGCGGAATTGTTACAGTCAGATGCTTTCTAAAAAATCCGGCACCGTCAATTTCGCAGGCTTCGTATAATTCTTTAGGCACACTCATAAGAGCCGCAAGATAAATCATCATATAATATCCGATACCCTTCCAGATAGTAACGATGATTACCGAATATAAAGCCCATTTTGGATCTGTCAGCCACCCTATTTTAGAAAGCCCGAATGTAGTGACAATAAAATTCAAAATACCTTCATCTGCATAAAGCCATTTGAAAGCTATCGCCGCAACAACTATCGACACGATTACCGGCAGGTAAATCAGAATTTTGTATAAAGTCAGCCCGCGTATCTCTCTGTTTAAAAGTACAGCAAGAAACAGAGGTACAATAGCCAGAATTGGAACTGCAACAATAAGATAGATAAATGTATTCAGCAAAACTTTGTAGAAAACCTGACTGTGAAATAGTTTTATATAATTTTCAAATCCGGCAAAACCGGCATTGTAAATGCTGTTTGAATAATCCATAAAGCTCAGTGCAAAAGTTTGAAAGAAAGGGATAAAAAAGAATATAACAAGCACAATTGCTGCCGGCAGTAAAAACAGATATGGAGCGTATTTGCCATAGTATTTAAACATAGCTTGATTATCCCACTATTTTAAACCCTGGTCAAGTTGTAAAATTAATTAATTTTCAGGCAATTTTAAAGTATTAAGTAATGTAACAAATTTATAGAAAAACTGAATTTTAGCCCCGAAAAAACCGACAAATAATATAAAAGGTCGAGAATTAAGGCGAAAGGACGCGTAAAAAATGGGAATGTCAGCCTCACAAGCGAGATTGTTGTCAATAACGGCGCGAATAAATCACGTCGAGCTTGAAACGCAATATTTGTCAAACGCAAAAATACGCCTTTCAGACAGCACCCAAAAAGCAAGCGACAAATACGTTGCCGCCTTAAACAAGACCGAATACCAGTACAATTACTACAACGCCGCCGGTGAAAAAATAACAATGGATTTGACAGGCGCCGCTTTGACAGAATACGGGGAATTAAAGAACCAGTATGGCTTAATCAATTCAGCAGGTCAAATATTAGTAAGCGAAACCGACGCAGCAAACTTTGAAAATTCCAACACTCTTGAAGAATTTCTTGAAAAATACGGCGTGTTAGGCGAGCTTGGTGAAGGCGACATAATTCAGGTAACCAATCCTGAATACACTACTGCATGGGATAAATACTACGACGAATACAACAAATGGATGGGAAAAAAGCCTGATCCTAATGATGAAAAGTATATAATTCCGGGAACTATTATTGAAAATTCTTTATACGACAAATTTTTGGAAACAACGGCTGATTGTTTTAATAATGCGGCTGGTAATAATCTCGGAGATGGCGCATCAAGATATCCGGATACCCCGACAAATTGTTTTATGCATGTTCTTGTAGATATAATAGGACCTGGCGAACATACTACCTCTACCGGTGAAACTTTTGAAGCATTTCCTGATAGTGTTGGGTTTGATTGGAATAGAAATTCTCATGCTCGTACCAGTTTATCGGAGGAAGTCACTGAAGAGGCTAAAAATAGTTATTGTTCCGGTGATGTTATTCCAAACGGAGAAGAGACCATAACAACTTCATATGGGACAGTGACTGTTGGTGGTCCTACATCAGATCCAAATATGACGGTTTATCAACGTGCAGTAGATTTACTTTGGGAAGTACATGATGAGTATGGCGTAAATGGTGATAGAGGCTTTGGTGGCCCAGCTCAACCTGAAACTCTAAAGAAATTTTGGTATTTTATTGAACATGATTTAAAGAGTATTGCCAAAACCGAGGACCAAATTGACTACGAACAATATGAAAAAGATCTAGCGGAATGGGAAGCAAAAGGCGAAGAGATAAAAGAGCCTGACGTACCACAATTTATCGATCAGGAAGTGCGCAAGATAGAAGACCTTGACAAAGCACAATGGTACGTAAACCTTTGGCACAGAATGAACGGTACAAGCGACTTTAAAGCGGGATTCGGCAACAGCGAAGACTATATAGCAGGCAACGGCTGGGCAAGTAAATCGGAAACCGACCAGAACTGGGCAGTATTGAAAGACGGAGATATGAACAGCCCTGAATACCTTAAATACGCAATAGAAAACGGTCTAATCACAATCGAACAGGTACAGTTTACCGATCCTTCCGAAAGCGGCAGCGGGATAGAAAATGCCGTCTGGACATCGATCGTATTTTCCAGCGCGCAGGACATAACCGAACAAAAAGATCAGGTAGCCATAACAATAGCAGAAACAGAATACAACCAGACGTTAAGAGAAATCGAAGCGAAAGACAAAGAATATGATACCCAGATCAAGAAGCTTGATACAGAGCACAACGCCTTGCAGACGGAATATGACAGCATCAAGAGCGTAATCGAAAAGAACGTAGAAAGAAGCTTCAAGATATTCTCGTAGGAAAGACGATAGGACGTTAGGGCGATAGGACGATAAGGCGTTAAGACGAAAAGTTCAAAACAAAGTGAATGAGTGAATAAGTGAATAGGTGAATAAGTGCGTAACGTTTAATTAAAATTAGCGCTGAGCGCCGAAAAGAACTTATTAACTTCATCACCTGTTCACTTATTCACTTTAAATAAAGGCGATAAGACGATAATGCGTTAAGACGAAAAGTTCAAAACAAAGTGAATAAGTAAATAAGTGAATAGGTGAATAAGTGCGTAACGTTTAATTAAAATTTGCACGCAGCGCCGAAAATAACTTATTAACTTCATCACCTATTCACTTATTCACTTAAAAAACTTCACCCTTCAAATCTCGTCCTTCACAATCAATACATCACTTTGTGAATTTTCCAGAATTTTTTTACTAACTGAGCCAAGAAGAAAATCCTGCATTTTTGTTTTTCCTCTGCTTCCGGTAACAATTAAGTCGGCTTCTTTAGCTGCTGCATAGTCAAGAATTTTTTGTGCTGGGTTTCCGCTGAGAACAACGCCTTCGCTTACAAAAAAGCCTTTGTGTTTGAATCTTTCAATCAAATTCTGCAGCGTCTTTTGCGAAAACTTTTGCTGCTGCTCTTCTATTGCCAGAATCCAGTTAGAATCAAGCGTTCCGTTTAAAAAAAGCATATCGGCGGTTTCGTTTACGGTGCATAAATATATTTCTTTATCCTCAAGGTTTAAGTCAGCAAGTGCTCTTGTAATTGCAAGGTTTGCGCTGTCTGTTCCGTCTGTTGCAAAAAGAATTTTTCTGCCGCTGTTTTCTTTCTTCGAAATGTATGTAGAAAGCCCTTCACTGTAGGCAATTTCTCTGGATACAGAACCCAGCCATTTTTGTATTCCTTTTTTGCCGTGAGAACCCATAAGTATTAAATCATATTTTTCTTTAGTGCTTTGTTCAATAATGCTCTCAACAGCACTTCCGCATTGTTTAATTGTTTCACCGCAAAGTATTCCGTTTGCTTCAATTTCTTTTTTGGTAAATGTCAGAATATCATCGGCAATGTTAGCACAGGTATTGTTAAACCCATCGGCTTCAACAATAACGTTATCCGGAAGAAAACTCCAGTCAATTACGCATATAGTGTCCATAATTACATTTTTTGCCCATTTTGAAAAGTTGTGAAGAGCATTATAGCTTATTTTTGATCCGTCTGTGCAGAATAAAACTTTCATAAAATTTCTCCATAATTTCCGTATTGTTTGTTTTATTTAATATAAATTATGTTAAGGAAAATTAAATTATCTGGTATTCTATATTTTTTTTTGTTATCATATTGTCAGAAATTAGTTTCTAGGATAAAGTGTTGTAGTTATGACTGCTGAACAGAAGGTTAACCTTAAGGATTACAAAAATTTAATTGAAACAATTGCAAAGGTTGAATATCAAAAATTTTCAGTTTCGCATTTGATTGAGCTTCCGGAATTAATAAATATCGGAAATCATACACTATACATACTTTTTAAAAACAACTCACCGGAAAACTACAACAGCACTTATCTTTCAACAGCAATCAAATGGGCAATAAGAAATGAAGTCAGACGCCGTTACAAATGGTACACCTTAAAAAATCGTAAGCAGCAGCTGCTGGAAGCTGAAGAGGCAAATGAACTTCGTGTCGAAGTCTATAAGACGATTCTTTCTATAGACGAGATGCAGGAATCTGACATGCCGACACAAATTAAGGCCGAAGATAAAACGCCGGAAGAGTCTATAGAATTCGCAGAGTTGAAGGCTCAAATTCTTGAAGCGATGAAACATCTTCCAAGCCGTGAGCGTGAATTAATTGAATATAAATTTTTCAAAGAAAAAAAACTTCGGGAAATTGCGGAAGAATTTGATATTTCTCAATCAAGAATTTCAAGAATTATCCAATCCGGACTTGATAAAATTAAAAAAGATTTGAAAAAGCAGGGGATTATCTGAAGTTTATGAAAACAATTTTCGAAAAAAATAATAGTACAGGCGGTATCTCTCTTACGGATGGAGAAATCAAAACTGATTTCATTGATGAAGTGTTTTTAAGAAAAAAATCCTGCGGTTTGCCTGATATCAGTGAACTGGAAGTAATGAGGCATTATAAAGAGCTTTCGGACAGAAATTTTTGTATAGAAAAAGGCTTTTATCCTCTGGGTTCCTGTACAATGAAATATAATCCAAAAGTCGGGGAGTTTCTGGCATCTTTGGAAGGGTTTGCAAATCTTCATCCTCTGCAGCCGGATGACGATGCTCAAGGTGCTCTGGAATTGATGTACAGGCTAACGGAAGCCTTAAAAAAAATTACCGGAATGGATGCTGTTTCACTCCAGCCGGCTGCCGGTGCGCACGGTGAATTAACCGGAATGATGATTATCAAAAAATATTTTGAAACAAAGGGTGAAACAAGAACAAAGGTTATAGTTCCGGATTCAGCGCATGGTACAAATCCTGCAAGTGCGGCTCTTTGCGGGTTTGAAATAATTTCTGTAAAGTCAAATTCAAAAGGTCAGGTTGATATAGATGATTTGAAAAAACTTATAGCGCCTGATGTTGCCGCAATAATGATGACAAATCCTAATACTCTCGGAATTTTTGAAGAAAAAGTGCTTGAAATTTCAGATTTAATGCACAAAAACGGATCATTATTGTACTATGACGGAGCTAATTTCAATGCAATAATGGGTTATACTAATCCGAAGCTTATGGGGTTTGATGTTGTACATCTTAATCTTCATAAAACTTTCGCAACTCCACATGGCGGAGGCGGGCCGGGTGCAGGCCCTGTCGGTGTCGTTGAAGAATTAAAGGAGTTTTTGCCGGTTCCGGTTATTGATTTTGACGGGCAAAAATATTTCAAAAAATTTGACCTGAAGCATTCAATAGGGCAGGTGCGGGATTTTAGCGGAAGTTTCGGCGTTCTTGTGAAAGCTTATGCTTATATTCTTATGATGGGCAGAAATCTTAAAGAAGCAAGCGAAAATGCGGTTTTGAATGCAAATTATCTTAAAGAAAAACTAAAAAAAGATTTTAAACTTCCTTATGATGTTCTCTGTAAGCATGAATTTGTGCTTTCAGCAGAAGATTTGAAACATAACACAGGGGTTTCTGCTCTTAATATAGCAAAAGCTTTGATGGATGAAAACACTCATCCTCCAACGGTTTATTTTCCGCTGATTGTGCATGAAGCAATGATGATTGAGCCGACGGAAAGTGAAACTAAAGAACGTCTGGATGAGTTTGTTGATGTAATGATAAAAATTTGCAATGAGGCCAAATCAGATTCTGGAAATTTAGCCGGTGCCCCGCACAAAACTCCGGTTAAACGGGTAGATGAAACACTTGCGGCAAGGCATCCGGATTTGTGCTTCAAAAATAATTAAAGACATATAACTTAACTAAGAAAACGAAAGGCAGAATGAATTGACTAATAAAGATAAAAAAATAAAAGTTGCATTTCCCCACATGGGAACAATATATATAGCTTGGTCGGCAGCATTGAGAAAAGTCGGAGTTGAACCGTTTATTCCGCCATATACAAGTAAAAGAACTCTTTCTCTTGGAACAAAATATTCGCCGGAAGCCATATGCCTTCCTTATAAATTAATCATGGGAAATTTTATTGAAGCAATAGAAGGCGGGGCAGATTATGTTGCAATGATATCATCTCCCGGCTGCTGCCGTCTTGGAGAGTACGGTAAATGCATTAATAATGCACTTTCAGATTTAGGATATCATGCTAATTATATAGAGCTGCAGTTGTACGACGGTGTTCAGGGAATTTACAATTTTTTGAAGGCTGTTTCACACAAAAATGATCCGGTGCTCTTTATAAGAGCAATAGTGCTTGCAATAAGAAAAGTGTTTTTGCTGGATGATTTGCAGGCAAGGCTCTCCTATTTGCGTGCAAGAGAACTGAACTTCGGTGATGCTGAAAAGCATTTTAATAAAGCTTTGAAAATAATAGATGAGGCAATGAGTACACGACAGCTTAATAAGGCTAAAAAACTTGCATTTGCTGAAATGGACAAGGTTAAATATGATGCGAATAAAGAAGTTTTGCATGTTGATATTACCGGCGAAATTTATCTCGTGTGCGACAGATTTTCAAATCAGGATATAGTGAAAGAACTCGGGAAAATGGGTGTTGAAACAAGAAAAAGCTTAACTGTAAGCGGATTTTTGAAAGATGCAATAATTCCTAAAATTTTCCGCAAAGGTGAAACCCATCTTCAAAGAGCAAATCGTCTTGCAAAACCTTATTTGATGAGGGATATTGGCGGAGATGCGCTTGAATGTGTGTCAGACGTGGCGTATGCCAATGAAAGAGGAATTGACGGTATAATTCATATAAGTCCGTTTACCTGTATGCCGGAGATAATGTCACAGAACATTTTCCCTGCAATGAGAGAAAATTGTGATATTCCGATTCTTCCGCTGATAATGGATGAACAGACCGGAAAAGCCGGATATCTGACACGTTTGGAGGCGTTCGTTGATTTAATGAGGCGTCGCAAACGCAAAAGAGCTATGGGGCTTAATAAGAAAAATGCAGATGAAAAACCGGAAGAAGTTCTTAAGTAAACAGCCGGATATTTAATTTAAAAATTGCGAGGTTAATATAATTATATGTTTAAACTTTTTAAAGAGGCTTTTAAAACGGCAAATGACTGTATAATACTTGCAATCCCGCTTGTTTTGTTTATGTGGATTTTGTCCTTTTATTTCGGCTTTTCAAATACAGTTGTGAATTCACCTGCAGAATTTATTCTTGCATTTATAACGGTTTTATTTATGACAGGTGCTTTTTTATCAGGCTGGTTTTATATGGTCAAAAATGCTATAGGTATTTCGCATAAAGTATTTGTAATGGACGCCGATAGAGCAAAGGCGACGATGAATCTTTTTAAAGATATTCCGTACGGTATCGGCCAATATTTTTTATCATTTGTCTTGATGTCTCTTACATTCTTGTTAATAGTTTCAATTGCTGCGATGCTTGTATATTTGATAGGCGATATGTATATCGGGAATGTTTTTACGCCTGAACAGCTGAGTGCTGCATTGTCTTCGACTCAGGATATGAAGATTTTCCTTGATTCACTGGATAATGATCAGCTTATAAAACTTAATTTATGGAATCTGCTTATTATGGGTACGACAACAATTTTATCTTTTATATTTATGCTGTGGATTCCGGAAATTATTTATAAAACTGTAAATCCGTTATTAGCACTTTTCAGAGCAATAAAAAAAGTTTTTGTAAGATTTAAGACATCATTAGTGGTATTTATATATATATCTGTATTAAATTTAATAATGTCATTTATCGGAACATTCACGCTTGTACATCCTCTGCTGTACATTTTAATAATGGTGCTTTATTTCTATTTCATTATTTATGTTGTAATATTGCTGTTTCTGTATTACGAAAGCGAATTTTGCGGAGCGGAAGACGGTGAAGATAAAAAAGCCTAGAGTAATAGCTGTTGTCGGCCCGACCGCTTCGGGTAAAACGGATTATGCACTGGAACTTGCGGAAAGAATATCCGGTGAAATTGTTTCAGCTGATTCGCGGCTTGTGTATAAAGGCTTTGATATAGGTACAGCCAAACCAACATTAGAGGAAAGAAAATCAATTCCTCATTACATGATTGATATTGCAGAACCCGAGGTTGATTATTCTGCTGGGCTTTATGCTGAGGATGCTTCGCGGGCGATTGATAGTATTATAGAAAGAGGGCATGTGCCGGTTGTTGTTGGCGGAACAGGGCTTTATTTCCGGCTGCTGCTGGAAAATTATGATGTCCCGAAGATTGAACCGGATTACGAATTTAGAGATAAGTTGAGAGAATATCCTGCTGAAGAACTTTACAGCATGCTCAAGTCTAAATCCATGCAAAGAGCCGCTGAAATAGACCCAAACGACAAGAAAAAGATTATCAGAGCCTTAGAAATGGCAGAGCATCTTGAAAAGCCTCTTTCAGAATATAAAAAAGAACCTTTATATGAGGTTGAATGGATAGGGCTTAATTTTGACCGGAGTGATTTGTATGACAGGATAAATCGTCGTGTTGATAAAATGATAAATGACGGGCTGGTTGATGAAACCAGAAATCTTCTGGCAAAACATGGAAGAATTAAAAATCTTGTCTGCACAATCGGATATCAGGAGATTATTGCATATCTGGACGGTATTTTAACTTTAGAAGAAGCAAAAGATAAGTTAAAACAAAACACCAGAAATTATGCCAAGCGCCAGCTTACGTGGTTCCGGAAAAATAAGGCTATACAGTGGAATATAGAGCCTGTAAGACTGAAAAAATGATAAAATTTTATTTATGATAATATTATATTAAGGGATATGTCCTTGTTAAATTTAGAGAGGGATGAAATGAGTAAAAAAGGTTTAAAAATAGCTGGAATTAGTATTTTAGGAATTTTAGCGGTTTTATATGTTTTATTTCTTGCAGCTCCTTTGTTTGTTAATTTATATCTAAAATCCCATAATGCAGAGATTGTGAAAATGATAGAGGATGCAAGCGGATTTAAGGTTGTATTAAGTGAGATAAAGCTTGTAACAACACCAAAACTGACAGCAGGTGTAAAATTCGGACATACTGAAGCTGCACCTGAAGGGCAGGAAAATATATTTTCAGCAGACGGATTTGACGTGAGATTGTCCCTGATTCCTCTTATTGCAAAAAGAATAGAATTAGATAAGATTTCGGTTAAAAATGCTAAAATATTCCTTGCTGTTAAAAAAGACGGACATTTTGTAATAGAAGACTGCTTTAAAAGCCAGCCGGCGGAACCATCGGAAACTCCGCAGGTTTCTCCTGCCGGACTACCCTTCGGGTTAAAACTCTCTAACAGACTTCCGAATGTATATTTAACAAAAACAAATATTGAATTTTATGACCGGGAAAAATCAAAAAGATATTATTTTGAGGCTGAAAAGTTCAATTTAACAGATTTTGTATTTAATAAAAAGGTCAAAATAGTTTCTAACGGTGCCGTTTATCTGGATGAAACAAAACATTTTTCCTATGATGTGAAGGTTAGAAATCATATTATGCCTAATTGTGAGTTGCATGATATAGTTTTTCCGTCGAATGTTGAAATTACTGATGAGTCAGCAGGCAAAGTTCCGGCAGGTAATACTTCATCAGCGGCGCCGTTGATAAATATAATTGATATATTTGAAGCAATTCATACAAACATGCTTGCCGCAGATTTGCAGGCGGATGTTGAAACTTATGGAACTTTAGAGGATTTCCATTATTCAGGGTTTGTGAATATTGACGGAATTACTATCGCTGTAGACGGTAAAACTCTTCCAAAAGGAGTTGTTAATGTCGAATTAAATCATAACAAAGCAAAAATTTCGGCATCCCTGCATCCGGCTTCAAATGAAAGTTTAACTCTGCTAAGCGATATTAAGACCGGTAAAAATCCTCAGTTTTCTGCTCATGTTGTTTCAAATGCCGGCATAAATAATATAATTAATCTGCTTGACAGTGTTGCAAAATCTTTTGGAATTGAAGATCTTGATTCGCTGTCAGGTACCGGAAATATTGACGCAAATTTCTCTGTAACCGGTGATAAAAAGAAAATTACGTCTTCCGGATACTTTAAAATTCCATCTGCGTCTTTAAATTACAGAGCGTTTAATGTTTTGATTGATAAAATTAAGTCAGATATAGATTTTTCTGACAACAACGTTAATATTAAAGACGTGTCATTTGCTGTGTTCAATCAGCCATTGAGGTTTTACGGAAAAATCTCAAACAACGCGGAAGCTGATTTGCATCTGACGGCAGAAAAGCTTTTAATTAAAGCTCTTTTTGCTGCGGCAGGTCAATTATCATTGTTAAAGGAAAATGATTTTAAGTCGGGAACTCTGTCAATGGAAGCGATTTTGCAGGGCAGATTGTCGGCTCCTGTTCCGTCGGTAAGTCTTAGTGTTGATAATCTCAATATAAAAAATATCCCGTCAAATATGAGTTTAAAACTTAAAAAGGCTTTATTTGACATTACTACAGAAGAAGGCGCTTATGAAGGTCTTTTAAATATAGAAGCAGCGGATATTGTATCTCCGTTTGCATCTGTGAAAGCGCCAAGAGCTGAAGTTACAGTTAATGAGAAAGACATAACTATAGACAGCGCATATGTTCTGGTTGACAATTCAAGAATAGATCTTTCAGGCAGTATAAATGATTATGCTGATTCAGAAGATGTAAGTATAAATATTAATGCAAATGGCAATCTCGTTGCCTCCGACCTGTTGAGTTTTATTCCTGCAGATTTCAGAGCCGGCATGAGTGCGAAAGGTAAACTTCCGCTTAAGGTTGCTGTTACCGGTAATTTTAAACAGCAATTGATTAATGCTAATCTTGGAGTATCGCCTGATAATTATGTTTCAATCCTTGATATTGATTTGTTGCAAAATAAATCTGCGGAAATTAAATCAACATTAAAAATTGCGGATGATACATTAAAAATTTACGACACCGGACTTGAAGCGGAAGGGGTTAACATTGCAGCCGTTGACGGAGCTATATATAATCTTTCTAAAACCCAAAATATGTCAATAAATCTGTCTGTTCCGTCTTATGTATCAATGCCTGTGCCTATGATGGGCAAAAATTCGAAAATAAAGCTGAGTGGCGACCTTAATGTCGGCGGAACACCTCTGAATCCGACTTTGAAAGGTAATGTTTCTATTCCTTTGATAGATCTTCCTGACATGGTTGTTAAACTGGAAAATCTTGATATTAACTTAAACGGACTTCTTGCCAAAGGTAAAGGTACTCTGGAAAAACTCACCTCCGGCGGAATAGTTGCTGAAAATCTTTCATCTGATTTTACTTTCAATCCTGCTAACGGAGTGTTTTATCTGAAAAATATTTCAGGAACAGCTTTCAAGGGTGATTTGAGCGGAAATGTATCTTATAATATATTGAACGGGAAGATAGGTGTAGACCTGAAAGGTTCAGGTCTTGATGCCGTATCTGCAATTCAGGGGGCAGCCGGAATAAAAAACGCACTTACAGGTACTCTCGATTTTTCTGCTAATGTGACAACTTCAGGGGTTACAGATGTTGATATGATTAAAAATCTCAAAGGAAATGCTTCCTTTGAAATTAAGAAAGGAGCTTTTGCCGGCATAGGCCGTATAGAAAGTCTGCTTTCTGCAAACAACATTATGTCTAATGTAATACTAAAGGCCGCTGTTGCTGCTCTTTCTTCGGTTCCCGTAATCAAAGAAAGTGCAAATTTCGATTATCTGAAAGGTGCAATGACTTTTAACGGAGGCTGGGCAAATATTTCGTCGATAACTTCTTCAGGGGCTAATGTTGCTTACTACATAAGCGGTAAATATAATATTCTGAACGGAACGGCAAACGTAATAATTTTAGGCCGGTTAAGTGCAGATGTTGTTGCAGCTCTGGGGCCTCTGGGCGAACTTTCAGTTGACAAATTAACATCGTATATTCCGAAATTCGGCGCACTGACTGCAAGCATAATAAAAACAGTTACATCCAATCCGGCAGCGGAAAAAACGGAAAATATTCCATCCCTCTCCGGCGGCGATACGGTTTATAAGGATTTTAAAGTAGAATTTAACGGCGGTGTTGAAAGCTCTAGCTCTGTAAAATCTTTCAAATGGCTGAACAACCCTGATATGTCGGCAATTGAAACCACAAGCCTGAAAGAACAGGTACAGTCAAGCACAGAAAACTTAAAACAGAATATCAAAACCGGCATCGAGGCTGCAAAAGAAAAACAAGAACAAACAAAACAGGATTTAAAAGATGCAGCATCTGCAATTAAACAACAATCACAGCAGACAAAAGAGGACATAAAAAATCAGGTTCAGAATGTAAAAGACAGCGTAAATGAGATTATGAACCTGTTTAAAAAGCCGTCAGCACCTGCACAGACACCGGCATCAACAACCGCGGCGCCGGATTCCGCAACAACAACTGCACCGTCAGCGGCGCCTGCGCAATAAGGTTACAGAATACATGCCAGCACCATAAGCAGCAGCGTTCCGATTTGGACGGCGGTTGTAATGTTCTGGGAGAATTTATTAGTATCGTATTTTGCGGCAGATTTTTGTGCCTTGTATGCGCTTGATATTCTGTTAATTCTTGTTTCGTTATCGTCGGAGGTGAAATTTGTTCCGAACATTGCGCTCTCAAGCCGTGAAAGCCTGTTTTCGGTTGAATCATTTTTATAGGTTTTGTTAAGAAGATTTTTTTCAACGGTTGTAAGATTGTATTTTTTGCCGTTGTCAGCCATACGTGCGTCTTTCTTTTCAAAAGAGTCCTCCATAGCTCTCTGGCGCGCGTTGAAGTTTTCATAGTCAAAACCGTCGTAAGTCTGGTATTTATTCAGGTGATAATCAGCCCCGAGAGGCGGAATATAATCATCGTAAAATTCATTTGAGGACTGCGCGATTTGATTGTCCATCAAAGATTGCGGCTTAATCTCGGCTTTCAGCCGGTCAGTTCTTGTGGCAAGGTCATCTGCTGCGTATTCTTTGCCAAATGTTTCCATCTCAAGTTTTGAAAGTCGTTTTTTTATATCTTCTTTCGGTGTAGATTTATTGAAAACAATTTCTTCAAGTTCGTCGACTGCTGGGTAGCTTACAGTTGATGAGGCAACCGGTTCTTCTTCTATTTCAAATTCATCTTCGGCGAAAGTGTCTTCTTTTGGCTCAATCTGCTGTCCGATTAAGTCGGCTGCCATATCTTTTTTAAGCCTTGCAACCCTCTGTGCGGAGGGCTTTGAAGAAACTGTTCCGTAGACGGTGTTTTCCAGTCTGTCAAGCCTTGATGTTTCGCTTTCGCTATTGTATGTAAATCCGTAAAGCGAATTTTCAAGTTTATCAAGAACTTCAGTGTTTGTACCGGCTAAAGCGACATTACAAAATGCCAGACCGCAAATAAAACTGATTATAAGAATTTGTTTTTTCATATTGCAACTCCTTAAATGCAGAATAAGGTTTTACAATGTTGAAAACCATTCTACGGAGTCGCGATTTTAAAAAGTGTAAAAATCCGCATAAAATTCTAAGCAAAAAGCAGTATGATTTTTATTTCATACCGCTTTTGTATTACAAATAAGAATAACAGTCATTAGCCTCTGAGTCTTTTAAGGTTTGCCAGTTCGTCCTGATAAGGTGACAGAGCAGTAATTTTGTTGATAATTTCAGGCAAGACTTTCAGCACATAATCAATTTCGCTTTCTTTCGTGTATCTTGAAAGCGACCACCTGATACTTCCGTGAATTGCAGTGAACGGGACATTCATTGCCCTTAAAACGTGGCTTGGTTCAAGCGAACCTGACGTGCAGGCACTTCCTGAACTTGCGCAAATACCAAGATCGCTCAGGTGAAGAAGAATAAGTTCGCCTTCAATATATTCAAAGCCGATGTTTGTTGTATTCGGAACTCTGTTTGTGACGCCGGTGTTGAGGCGGGAATTGAAAATTGTTTTTATTATTCCTGTTTCAAGTTTATCTCTCAGGCGTTTAACTTCGGTCATTTCATAATTCAAACTGTCAATCGCAAGTTCTGCCGCTTTTGCAAGCCCTGCTATGTACGGAACATTTTCAGTTCCGGCGCGTTTTCCTTTTTCCTGATGTCCGCCGATGATAAGAGGAGTTATCAGAGTTTTGGAATTAACATAAAGAGCACCGACACCTTTCGGAGCGTGGAATTTGTGTCCAGAAATACCGAGAAGGTCAATCCCTGCAGCCTGAACATCTATCGGAATTTTTCCGGCAACCTGAACTGCGTCAACAAAGAATTTTGTTTCTTTGTTTTTTGATTTTATAATTTCAGAGATTTTTTCTATCGGGAATATAACGCCTGTTTCATTATTAGCATACATTACAGATACAAGAGCTGTGTCGTAATTTATGGCTTCTTCAAGCTGTGCAAGGTCTAACTCTCCGTTTGCGTTTACTCCTATATAGTCGACTTTGTAGCCTTCTTTTTCCAGTGTTTGATAAAGATTCAAAACGCACGGGTGTTCAACTTTTGTTGTTATTATATGGCGTTTGTTTTTGTTCATGTTCAAAACGCCGCGGATTGCCGTGTTTGCACTTTCAGACCCGCAGGAGGTGAAGATTATTTCTTTTTCACTTTCAGCGTTGAGAAAATCTTTAATTACACCTCTTGCCTCTTTCACTGCGTGATTTGCTTTTTTTGCAAATTCATATATGCTGGAAGGGTTTGCATATTCTTCTTTAAAATATGGAAGCATTGCATCCAGAACTTCCGGCGCAACTTTTGTTGTTGCATTGTTGTCTAAATATATCAAATTCATTATGCCACCTCGATTACGTCAATATTTTTGTCAACGGTTTCTCTGAGAGTGCTTTCAACAAAGGCTTTCAGTGTCAGATGCGAATTCTTGCATCCGGAGCATTTTCCTCTGAGTTTTACCAGAACTTTGTTTCCGTCGATATCAACAAGGGTAATATCTCCGCCGTCTTTTTGAAGTTCAGGAGAAATCTGCGACTCTATAATTTTGTTTATTTTCAAAATCTTTTGAGCCGGAGAAAGCGTCTGTTCATCTTTTTTGCTTTCTTCTTCTTTTTTATAATAGGTATCAATGATATCCTGAATTAGGCCTTTGCATTTGCCGCAGGCGCCTCCGGCTTTGGTGTAGTTTGTGACTTCTTCGACTGTTTTAAGTCCGTTCTGCTTGATTGCATCCCAGATAAGGTTTTCGGTTACGTTGAAGCAGGTGCAGACAATTTTTTCTTCTTTTTTTTCGTTTCTAAGATCATCAAGGTCTACCATGTTGTCAAAATTTTTGAGCGCATCTTCAAGTGCCTCATAACCCATAACAGAGCAGTGCATTTTTTCAGGCGGCAAACCTCCAAGCTGGTCTGCTATGTCTTTGTTCGTAATTTTTTTTACTTCTTCTACACTTTTGCCTATAATCATTTCAGTCAGAATACTTGAACTTGCAACAGCACTTCCGCATCCGAAAGTTTGAAATTTTGCATCAGTTACGATTCCGTCTTTTATTTTTAAATATATTTTGAGGGAATCACCGCAGGCAAGTGAGCCGGCTTCGCCGATTGCATCAGCGTTGTCAATTTTGCCGACATTTCTCGGGTTTCTGTAGTGATCCATTACTTTTTCCGAATAATCCCACATATCATTTTCCTTTATTTAACTAACCATAATTACATTTTAGCGTAAAAAAACGGTACGGTTTAGTTTTTAATATAAAATTAATTATTCATAAAAAATTTAAAATAAACTATTCAATAACAAGTGTTTCGTTGCACAATGCGGCTTTTGCACCTATTGCAGCGGTTGTTTTGCAGCTTGTGTGGGAAATTTTAAATCCGCAGGCAGCCGGAATTTTCAGTTCATTTGCGGTTTCTTCAAAAAGTTTTAATAACCATTCCTTATTATCTGTGTCTGCAAAGTAGCCAAAACATACGGCCGTGATGTTATGTCTGAATTTTTTTATATTCATCAATTGTCTCAGCATTCTGTCAATTTTATATACAGGCTCATTTATATCCTCTGTAAAAAATATAAAAGGTTCATCCGGTATAAAATCTATTCCGCACAGAGATGCTATTGTTGCAAGATTTCCTCCCCAGAGAATGCCTGAAGCTTTACCCTGCCGGATTATGCGTTTGCCTTTTATAGAATAAGAGTCTGTGCTTACAGCTTTGAAAAATTCATTCATCGTAAAATCAGACTTTTCCGGATTGCCGAAATCACTTATAATCATAGGGCCGGAGTAAGTTATAAGACCTGCACGCTTAAAGAACATCAGATTAAGTGCTGTTACATCAGAGTATCCGCAGAAAATTTTCGGGTTATTTCTAATAAGTGAATAGTCGATTTTTTCTATTAACCTGATTGCTCCATAGCCTCCGCGCATGCATATAATTGCATTTATTTCAGGATTTTTAAAGAAAGCATGCAGGTTTTTAACTCTTGTTTCGTCATTTCCGGCAAGATACCTGTCTTTTTTATAGAGATCACTGCTTATTAAGGTTTTGTAACCTTTGTTTGCAAAATAATCAACAGCAGTCATAATTGCTCTTGTGTCATCCGAAACTGCGCCCGAAGTTGCTAAAATTCCAATAGTATCCCCAACTTTCAGCCTTGCAGGTTTAATTATGTTCATATTTTACCCCTTTTGAAAAAAACTCTGTTATAATGATACCATGAACGAAAAATATATTCCTCTATACAGAAAATATCGTCCGCAAAAATTAGATGAAGTTGTGGGGCAGGAACACATCAAAAAGGCTTTAACCAATGCCATTGAGATGAATAAGATTTCTCATGCTTATTTGTTTACAGGCCCCAGAGGCACCGGTAAAACTTCAACGGCAAGAATTTTTGCAAAATCTCTCAATTGCGTGAACGGCCCGACTGTCACACCCTGCGGAGAGTGCGAAAATTGCCGTGATATTACAAATTCCGTGCCGATGGATGTTATAGAAATAGATGCCGCAAGCAACAGAAAAGTTGAGGATGCGCAGAATATTCTTGAAAAAGTTATGTATGCGCCTGTTAACAGCAGGTTTAAAATTTACATAATAGACGAAGTTCACATGCTCTCTACTACTGCTTTTAACGCGCTTTTGAAAACACTTGAAGAACCTCCGAAAAATGTTATTTTCATCCTTGCGACAACCGAAGTTCATAAAGTGCTTGATACCATTAAAAGCCGTTGTCAGAGGTTTGATTTCAGGAGAATTACGACTTCTGACATTGTGAAACATCTGAGATATATTTCAGATTGTGAGAAAATTAATATTACAGATGATGCTCTTGCAACTATTGCCAAAAATTCGGCCGGCGGAATGCGTGATAGTATCGCACTTCTTGACCAGTTGAGCGTTCTTGGCACAAAAGATGCAATTACAACTGACGACATAAATTCGCTTCTCGGGCGGATTTCTTTTGATGTTTTGCATAGTCTGAGCGATTGTATTTTATCTTCAAACCACGCAGGAGCTGTTGAAATTCTTGAAAAAATCTACAATTCTGGAAATGAACCTGTTCAGATTTTGCAGAACCTGCTTGATTATTTCAAAAATCTTCTTGTTGTCAAAAACTGCAATAAGGAAATCAGCATTGAAATTACACAGTTAAACGAATTGCAGGCTGCAGACTTGAAAAAACAATCCGAAAATGTCGAAACCCATCAGATAATTTCATTGTGCGACAAGTGTGCTTCTTATATAAAAGATTTAAAATCCACAAACAATCCGCGTCTGTGGCTTGAGATTGCGATTATTGATCTTGCAAATCTAGTGGAAAACACAAAACTTGACGCGCTGCAGGCAAGACTGAGCGCACTGGAAGGCGGCGGAGTTAGAGGAAACTTTACGCCGGCGGATGTCAGAGCCGCTATTGCAAGACCTTCTGTTTCAAAAACGGTTCCTGCGCAATCAGAAGAAATTCATAAACAAAGTGTGCCGGGAATTCCGGCAGCAGGTCATCAGGCTCCTGAACATAAGCCGGAAACAGTGCATCCTGAAGAAGAGTTTTCTCCCATGCCGGTGTCTAAGGCTTCGGCAGGAGATGATATTTTGACTTTATGGGGAAATCTTCTAGCTAATATTCCAAGCGCCCCGACACGTGCGCTTTTGAAACAGTGGGCAAAACCTGTCAAACTTGAAGCGGATGACGTTGTAATTACTGTTAAGAACGAAATTTATCTTACCCAGTTCGTATCTGGAAGTAAGAAAACTGTGCTGCAAAAAGCTGTTGATGATTTGTTCGGACAACAAAACACAAAGATTACCGTAAGGCTTCCGCAGGCAGGTGATGAGATACCGTCAGGAAACGCACCTATCCCAAAGCCTAAGCCGGCTCCGGCTTTGAAAGTCCGTGAGTCGGAAGATAATGAACCAAAGACTTTGAAAGAAGTTGATGAGGCAGTTTCAGAAGATGACTCTGATGATGGAGAGGGTGAACCTGATGTATCTGAACAAAAAAGCAAGCGTTTTGAAGATATGCACTCGGATACCGTGAACATGGTCATGGATCTTTTTGACGGAAAGGTAATTGAATAAAAAAAGGTATAATAATGAAAATAGCAGGTATAAATAAAATAAATTTTAAAGGTATTGAAGAACGCAAAGAATACGAAGCAAATCCAATAACAGAAAATTTTGCCAGACTTACACAAGATGAGAAGTTAAATGCTCTTCATGAACGATTGGTAAGATTGAATAAAAAGCTTGCAAAATTTGAAACTGCGGTTTATAAAGATAATATTACACTGTCTCAAAATCAGGAAAAAATTCAAAAATTTGCAAAGTATGCCGCAACCTGTGCGCTTTATCCACCCAAAAATATGGATGATGCAAATTTGAAAGCAAAAAATATGGACATTGCTACAGATAAATATTTTAAAGTTGATGTGATAGCATAGTTTATTTAAGTCTATAGTATGTCAGCATAATATCCGGTTCAAAAGTTTTGATTTCTGAAAAGAAGAAGTTTGCAGTGTCTTTTATGAATTCAATATTTTTCCCGTCAAAGGCGGACTTTCCCGTGTTGTCTGATAGAATTTTAGGTGCGATAAAATGATAAACTTTGTCTGTATAATCAATTAAAGACCCGTTTAAGACTCCTCCGCACTCGCAAAGTACGCTCATAATCCCGAGGTCATAGGCTTTTTTTAAAATAAATTCAATATCAAGCTTTTCTTTGTTTACCGGTGTAAGAATAAACTCAATGCCGGAAATTTTTGGTGCAGTCAGAGTTTTATCATGAAATACATAGATATTGCCTGACTTATATATGTTTGCATTTTTAAAATCAGTCTTGAGAGTTCTGTCTAAGATTATTTTGTTTTTATGCTGCATTGTCGGGTTATCTGCAATGATTGTTGATGAACTTGTAAGAATAGCGTCGTATCTGCGGCGGATATTTTTAACTTCCTGCCTTGCCGCGTCTGACGTTATCCATTTTGAATCACCTGTTCGGGTTGCAATTTTTCCGTCGAGTGTGGCGGCTGTTTTTAGTGCAACGAAAGTCCTGTGTTCAGTCATGTTGGTTATAAATACTTCATTTAATCTGCGTGCTTCCTCTTCAAGAACCCCTTCCACAACATCAATTCCGGCATTTTTAAGTTTTTTAATCCCGTTGCCTGCAACAATCGGGTTTACGTCGCGCATTCCAACAACGACTTTTTTTATGCCGTATTCAATTATCAAATCCGCACATGGCGGAGTTTTGCCGTAATGCGAACACGGTTCAAGATTTACAACAAGAGTTCCGCCTTCACAATTTTCAGGCTTTATTTTTAAAAGGGCGTCACGTTCGGCATGGTTTTCACCGCATTTTTTATGAAATCCTTCTGAAACAATATTATTATTTTTATCAAGGACAACACACCCGACCATCGGATTCGGCGAAGTACTGCCTTCTCCTTTTAGCGCAAGTTCAAAGCATTTTTTCATGTATGTTTCATATTGTTGCATATTTGAATTTTATCAAAAAATCTGGTAATAATAAATTTGTAACATTAAACAGAGGAGAAAAATAATGGATATCAGATACATCGGACACAGCGCATTTCACTTTAAATCAGGCGAAAGAACTATTCTTGTCGATCCTTATGTAAGCATTAATGACAAATATGACTGGCATGCAGAGAATATTACGGATATTTTTGTAACCCACGGACATGCCGACCATATCGGTGAAGCTGTAGAAATTGCAAAGGAAAAAGGTTCAACAGTGTCTGCCGTTGTAGAACTTGCAAAGTATTTTTCTAATCAGGGAATTACGACTAACGGCGTCAATTTCGGAAGCTGGTTAAACTACCCGTGGGGAAGAGCAATATTTGTACCTGCATTTCATTCTAATTCTCTTCCTGACGGATCTTACGCAGGCAGTGCTGCAGGTATAATTTTTGATATTGAAAACGTTAGAATTTACCATGCCGGAGATACTGCTCTTACAAGCGAAATGAAACTTATTAAAGAACTGTATCATCCGACTATTGCAATGCTTCCTATCGGCGGACATTACACAATGGATGTTGTGCATGCTGCTGTCGCAGCAGACTGGCTCGGGGTAAGAACTGTTATTCCTATGCACTATAACACCTTCCCTGAAATCAAGGCAGATCTTGAATTGTTCCACAAACTTGTTAATATGAACAATACAAACTGTATGATTTTGAATCCTGAAGAAATTGCCAAATAAGACTAAGCAGACTTGTTTTGAAGATTAATTGATTTTGTCGGTTTAATGTGGTATAACTACTTTTTGAAAAGAGGCAATATGGATATCTTATTTTTAATTGACAGAGTTGAGTTAAAGTATTTTGAATTTAACAATCTGGTTACTAATTTTTGGATTATAAGAGAACTTATTCGAAATAACAATAATGTCTTTATAACTACAATTGATAAACTTGGAATTAGCGGTGAGAAAGCGTATTCTCACTGCTTTTCCGTATTTGAAAACCATGGAAATATTCTTTATGACAGGCAGGAAATAAAACGGGATATTGAAACTTTTCCGCTTGTGCTGTTCAGAAATGATCCGCCCGTAGATATGGATTATCTAAATGCAACTTATGTTTTTGATTTTGTTGACCGAACCAAAACTTTTGTAATGAATGAACCGTCTGCAATCAGGGATTTTAACGAGAAACTCCACACGATGCTGTTTCCGGAACTTATGCCGGAGCATATAGCCACTTCTTCCAAAAAAGATATTCTGGAATTTCTCGACACTTACGGCGAAATTGTTCTCAAGCCTCTGAATAGGTGTTTTGGCGCTGGCGTTATGACCCTTAAAAAAGGCGACAAAAATACGGCAGTAATTATAAATTCAATGACAAACAACGGCGCGACACTTGTTATGGTGCAGAAATATCTTGAAAAGGCCAAATACGGCGATAAAAGAGTTTTGTTTCTGGGTGATGAAGTTCTTCCGTATTGCGTGCAGAAACTTCCGTCAAATGACGATTTTAAATTTAACGAGCATTGCGATTCAAACATAATAAAGGCTGTTCTGACAGAAGAAGAAGCTGAAAAATTTAAACCGGTTGCAGAAAAACTTAACAAAATGGGAATATTTATGACAGGCTTAGACGTAATAGACGGGAAAATTATAGAAATAAACGTCACAAGCCCGTGTTATTTCATAAAAGAAATCAATCATCATTTCGGAATAGAACTTGAAAAACAAATTACGGCTTATATTCTTTCAAAAGTCAAATCTGCTGTTTCGGCAGTTTAATTTTTTTCACGACCCCGCCGATGTCGATGATTTTAACGATAGCTTTTCCGTTTTCGTCAGTGCCTATGACTGCGTTGTCCTTATGAAGGTCAAGATGCCGCAATCCGGCTTCATCAAGTTCTGACTGCAAATATCCAATAATAATTTCTTCTTTAGATTTAGGAACATAAAGCCCTTTCGGATTTGTTTTTCCGGGAGTAATGTTTCTGTCAATAAGTTCAGTTACATCAATACCTGTCTGTTTTTGGAAGTCGTGGTAAAAATCCTGAAGAGTATTGTATGCGGCTTTAAATTTAACAATCGGACTTATGTATTTTGGCGGGGTTGCGTATTCTGATGCAATAAAATTCCCTTTTATGTCGCCCCAGTAAATCTTTGAAATATATTTACAGTTAATCTGATTAAGATTAAGCCAGTGCGCGGTTTCGGCTTTTACACCATTGTAGTTTGTATCAAGTATATCAGGATTTGTTTTTTTGAAAATTTTGATGAATAGTTTTTCGAGCGTCGGGTTCTGTCCTTTTTCTTTGAGCACGTAACCGCGGTTTATGTATTGGCCGAAAACCTTTCTCCTTTTGAAGTTAACCGAGTTTGTTTCTGGAATAATCCCGAAATGTCTTAAGGCTTTTGTTAAATATTTTGAAGCTTCTTTTGCATTCCGATTTTCTTTGTTTTGCCCGTTTATTGAGTAATCTTTGCTTGTTTTGGGCGCATTGTATGGCTTTAGATGTTTAACTGCAGCCCTGAATGCAAGAAATATTTTTTGTGTAACGTCTTTTCTTGTGTCTTCCGGAAATTTTTGTAGTTTTTCAAGCCAGCCTTGCGGCAAAGAACCTGCAATCCAGTTATCTTCGGGATTTTTCAGGAAAATTTCATCTATTTCTTTTTGTGTTTCGATGAATTTTTTTGCAAAAATATCGGCCGCGCCTGTAAAAGACGGTCTATTTTCAGGCTGCGTGCTTATGTTTTTAGAATTTTTTACAGCCGAAACTGCCTGCGGGGAATGTATATTAAAAAAATCAATCTTCATACTATTAATGTAGCAAATAAAAATTATATGTAAAGCTTTTTATTTTTTTAGGGCTTCGCATTCAGAACATGAAAAAGGTATGTCATCATGAGCCGCAGGCGAAGGGTCTGCTAAAACGCAACGGGATTCTTCGGGCTAAAGCTCTCAGAATGACATGCTTTTTATAATATTTTCGAAATTTGCTATATAAATCCCTTTATTTTACACGGGAAAAGACTTCAACATCAATGTCGTCAAAAGTGTTTGTGTTAAAGTATGCGCATGACGCAACCATTGCGGCATTATCCGTGCAGTATTTCATTGGAGGCGCAAAAACTTTGTAACCGTCATTTTCAAAATCAAAGATTTTCTTTCTGATTTCTGAATTTGCGGCAACTCCGCCGGCTATGACAACCTGTTTGTAGCCCCGCTCTTCAACTGCTTTTTTGAGTTTTTTGGCTAATGTTTTTGAAACAGTTTCCTGAAAACTAGCGCAGAGGTCTTTTACTATATTTTCAGGCAGTTCTTCCGTGCTGTACTGTGCTTTCAGGTCTTTTACAAGCCTTAATACGGCAGTTTTAAGCCCGCTGAAACTGAAGTTGTATCCGTCAACTTTTGCCTGAGGCAGAATGTAGGCTTTCGAATTGCCTTCCTGTGCAAGTTTGTCAAGCCTCGGCCCTCCAGGATACGGAAGCCCGATAAGGCGTGCGACTTTGTCATAAGCTTCACCGACAGCATCATCAATTGTTTCGCCGATAATTGTTTGTTTTGAATAAGATTCGACATCAATAATCTGAGTGTGTCCTCCGCTGATTAAAAGCGCCATAAACGGAGGTTTTAAATCCGTATCAAGGTAATTTCCGCAAAGATGCGCATTCAGATGATTAACCCCGATAAATGGTTTGTCATAAACAAGCGCGAGAGTTTTTGCGGCATTAAGGCCGACAAGAAGGCATCCGACAAGCCCGGGGCCGACGGTTCCTGCAAAAGCCGAGATGTCTTCTGGCTCTAACCCGCAGGTTTCTTTTGCCTGTTTGAAAGCTTCGTCAATAACGATATTAATACTGTCAAGATGTTCTCTTGCCGCGATTTCCGGAATTACACCGCCGAATTGTGCGTGTGTTTTAATTTGTGATGCCACAACGTTTGCGACAACTTCACGGCCGTTTTTGACAATGGCGCAGGCTGTTTCATCGCAGCTTGATTCTATTGCCATAATATAATTGTCATATCCGCTCTCTGGCCCGATTTGCACTTCTTTATGTGAAAATGTTGTTTTTTTTATGTTTTTCATAGCTAAATTATATCATGAAAAGCTTCCTTGCCAAACTAAGAAAATTAAAATATAATAAAAAAGTTAGAGTAAATATTATTTGTTAAATTTATAAGGAGATGAAAAATGGCGCTATTATTGAGTTTTAGGGGGGGGGGGGCACCCGCAAAGTAAGTTCCTGAAAGGCTTTACGATGGCCGAGGTGCTGATAACCCTCGGTATTATCGGAATAGTGGCTGCAATGACTTTTCCGGCCTTGCTTGGCAAATATCAAAAAGTTGTAACAGTTAATCAATTAAAAAAAGCTTACTCCATTTTAAGCCAGCTAGTTATACAGTCGCAGGAGGATAACGGTGCAGCAGTTTTTAATTCGGGTGCAGCAGTTGACGCAGAAACTGTAAAAACTTTTTTCAATACTTACTGGCTTCCGTATTTTAACAATCCGACTGTCGGAAAAGAATATGAGTTTCCTTATCCGGAAGGTAATGCTTACAAAAAACTTAATGGTGAAACTTATTCACTAGGTATTAGAACCGTATATGGAAATGCCCGTGTTTATTTTACTACAAATGATGGAACTTCTTATTTTGTCCATTTTATGTATTGGGAAAATAAATATGATGATGACGGAAATCTGGTTTCACAAACAGCAAAATATAATTCTGCTCAACAGGTTTATGTAGATTTAAACGGCATAAAGCCTCCAAATGTACTCGGTAAAGATGTATTCCAATTTATCGTTTTCTTTGATGATAAAGTAGTACGCCCTTACGGATATGATAAAACCGATACTTATATAAAAAACAATTGCAGCAAAACAGGAGAAGGTATATGTTGCGCGGCAAAGATTATGCGGGACGGCTGGCAGATTAAGAAGGATTACCCGTGGTAATATTCAAGTGTTGTCTTTTGTCTTGCAAAAACCATGCTTTTCTGTTACTATCGCAGGAGCAAGGGATATATTTATGCAGTTTTTAGACAAAACCAAAATCAGAATAGTGTCAGGCCGCGGCGGCAACGGAATGGTTGCGTGGCGCCGTGAAAAATATGTTGACAAAGGCGGCCCAGCAGGCGGCGACGGCGGCAAAGGCGGCGATGTTTATCTTGTTGCTGACGAAAATATGTCAACGCTTATGGATTTTAAATACAAATCCGTGTTCAAAGCCGAATGCGGCGAAAACGGCGGGATTAAAAACTGCCACGGGAAATGGGCTAAAGATTTATTCATAAAAGTTCCGGTCGGAACTGTTGTAAAAGACGTTAAAACAGGTAACATAATTGCAGACCTTACCGAACATGGGCAAAAGGTTCTTGCAGCACAAGGCGGCCGCGGCGGCAGAGGAAACGCAAGATTTGCAACCGCGCAGAAGCGTGCGCCTCAATTCTGCGAACCCGGAGAACCCGGAATTGAAAGAGAATTAATACTTGAATTGAAACTAATTGCGGATGTCGGGCTTTTAGGAATGCCGAATGCAGGAAAGTCAACTCTTATCAGCCGCATAAGTTCCGCAAAACCAAAAATCGCTGATTATCCTTTTACAACTCTAATTCCAAATTTAGGTGTTGTTAAAGGTTTGAACGGTGACGGTTTTGTAGTTGCGGATATTCCGGGGCTTATTGAAGGTGCGTCCGAAGGTGTAGGACTCGGCCACGACTTTTTAAGACACGTTGAAAGATGCCGTTTTCTTGTGCACATTGTCGACTTGACCGAAGAAAATCCCTTCAATAATTACAAGATTATTAACAATGAACTAGAAAAACATTCACACAAACTTGCATCTCTTTACCAGATTATTGCGCTTAACAAAATTGATGCCGCAGGAGAAGAAAAAATAAAACAAACAGAACAGGAATTTAAAGCAGTTACGGATAAAATATTTTTAATCTCAGCAGTCACGGGCGAAGGCGTGCAGGAACTTGTGAATTACATGTCCGAAATGGTTGAAAAAATTGAAAAACCGGTTTCTGATATTGTTATTGAAGAAGATGCAGGTGCCTACAACAACGACGACAGTGAATATGAGATTACAAAAGCCGCTAAAGATACTTACATAATTGTCGGCGGCAAAATCGGGCGGCTTGCAAAAGTTACAGATGCCAGAAATACAGAACAGGTTATAAGGTTTCAGAATATCCTGACAGGGATGGGAGTTTTTGAAAAACTAAAATCAATGGGCGTCAAAGACGGTGACACAATTATTGTCGGACATCTTGAATTCGCGTATTATGCGGATGAATTTTTCGGATAAGGTAATTCTTGCATTTTAGCTCTGAGTCAGCTAAAATATTCTATCATATAAGGGGACATCATGAAGTGTTATAAGTCTAAATGGATTTTAACATCAGAAAGTGAAATCTTAGAAGATTATGCTCTTGTTGTAGACGAGGGAAAGATTATTGATTTAATCCCTAATTCTGAAGTGCACTTTGAGGATAAGATAGTAAAGGATCTCGGAAATGCTGTCATAACACCGGGGTTTGTGGATATGCTGACCCAGTTCCAGTACTCGAAAGCAGGGCATTTCGGCGCAAAATCCTTAAAAAATAAAATTAAAAAGTTCTTCTTAACAATAAGTAAAAACTACACCTTCGCAGGAGTAAAACAAGATGTTTATTCTCTCAAGTGGGCGAATATTCTCTGCGATTATTTTTCGTCTGACAGGGCAGAAAAGCTTGAGTCTTTTAAATCAGGAGTTGTTGAATCAATAAAATCCGGCACAACCTGTTTTGCGCAGGTGTCAAGAGAGTTTAAATATTTTGATATTATAAACAGAATCCCCGTCAAAAAATATCTGTTCTTTGAAGTTTTTTCTGATAGCAAAGAAAAAAGCAAGAAAAAATTCAAAGATTTGAGAGGAAAAGTTGAAGAACTAATCTACCACAAGGGCGAAAATACTCATATCGGAATTATGCTGAATTCTGTTTCAGGAGTTCACAAAAAACTCTGGGAATTGTTTTCAAAATACTGTCGCAAACATAATATGCTGATACTTACCCGTTTTGCGGAATCTCAGGATGAAATTGAATGGCTGCAGTTTGGATTTTCTGACATTGACCTTCTTCATAAGTTTCTCGGGTTAAGGAAAATTACTCCGTATTCCAAAAATATTTCGCCTGTTGATTATCTGGACAATTTGAAGGTGCTTACAAACAAAATTATTGCCGCAAACGCTAATTACGCTGACAAAGATGAATTGAAAAATCTTTCAGACAAAGGTGTAAAATATATTTATCAACCGTATTATTCTGATGAAATCTGCAATAAAAAGCTTGACTTTAAAACAGTGCTGAAATACTTCAGCGGAAATTTCGGTTTTTCAACACAGAGCTTTAAAGAGAACAAAGATTTTAGCCTCCTTAAACTTGCAAACAAAATGAATGAAGATGCAAATCTTCCGGTTGAAGAACTTATAAAATACCTGACGATTTATCCTGCGCAGATTTTGCGTCTGGAGAATTTAACAGGTTCTATAAAAATCGGCAAGGATGCAGATTTTAACGTGTTCAGACTGCCCGAAGGCGCGGATTATCAGGAGTTAAAAAATCTAGATATCCCTTATGCCGTATATTCAAAAGGCCGTAAACTCATAAAAGATGGTGAGGTAAGGTTTTCGTTATGACAGTATTAAATGAAAAATTTACAATTCACACAAAAGGAAATACGCAGATAGTCGACATAACGCGGCAGGTTCAAAATGCCGTTTACAAGCACAATCTGGCGAATGCTGTTGTATTTGTTTATGTAGCGGGAAGCACTGTTTCGGTCACGAATATTGAATATGAACCCGGGCTTTTAAAAGATTTGCCGGAAGCGCTCGATAAAATTGCGCCTGTGGATGCCGAATACCACCACGACGAAACCTGGCATGACGGCAACGGATATGCGCATGTCAGAGCCTCCATAATAGGCAACAGTACGATGGTTCCGCTGATTGAAGGTGCTTTGCAGCTGGGTCAGTGGCAGCAGATTGTGCTTGTTGATTTTGACAACAAGGCTAGAACCAGAGTCGTGCATGTTCAAATTCTTTATTAATTCCGGCTTTTAATCCGCTCTTGTATTTGATTTTTGTTCCTGCTAAAATCCTTTTATAGTACGAAATATAAAGAAGGGATTTTTATGACAAAAAGAGTTTTATTATGTATTATGGACGGCTGGGGAATCAGCAAGTCACACCCCGAATACGACGCAACTAAACTTGCGGATCCTGTTCATGTAAATGAACTTGAAAAAGAAGGAAAATTTATAAAGATTCACGCGGACGGTGAATATGTCGGACTTCCGGCAGGACAGATGGGAAACAGTGAAGTCGGACACCTTAACCTCGGGGCAGGAAGAATTGTATATCAGGAACTTTCTAAAATTAATAATGCAATCAAAAGCGGAGATTTCTTTAAAAGAAAAGCTTTTCTTGATGCAATTGAACACGTAAAGAAAAACAACAGCGCACTTCACCTGTGGGGGCTGGCTTCTGACGGCGGTGTGCACTCAGCTTTAGGTCATATACTTGCGCTGATTAAGCTTGCGGCTGACAACGGACTTAAAAAAGTTTATGTTCATGCGTTTCTTGACGGGCGTGACACTCCTCCGCAGAGTGCAATGACATTCTTAAAACCAATTGAAGATGAACTTAAAAAATACGGACTTCCTCCGATTGCGACGATTTCCGGAAGATATTACGCAATGGATCGTGACAACAGATGGGACAGAATTGAAAAAGCTTACAACGCTTTGCTTCTCGGTGAAGGTGAAAAAGCCTCATCTTCTGAAGAAGCAGTTAAGCAGTCTTACGAAAAAGGAGACAACGATGAATTCGTTCTTCCGACAGTCATTGGCGGTGCTGACAGCAGAGTAAAAGACAATGATGCAATTATTTTCTGGAACTTCAGACCTGACAGAGCGCGCGAAATTACAAAAGCAATCAATTTTGAAAACTTTGACGGATTTAGCAGAAAAGCAGTCAGAAAAAATATTTGCTATGTTTGTATGACTCAATACGACGAAACATTTCCGTATCCTGTTGCTTTCGGTAAAGAGCACATGAAAAATATTCTTGGCGACGTTCTTGAAGCAAACGGAATTAAGCAGTTCAGGACAGCTGAAACCGAAAAATACGCCCACGTTACATTCTTCTTTAACGGCGGTGTTGAAGAACCTCAGGCTCACGAAACACGTGTTCTGGTTGCTTCTCCGAAAGTTGCAACTTACGACCTTCAGCCTGAAATGAGCGCAAGGGAAGTTTGCGACAATGTTTTAAAAGCAATTGATAATCCGGAGTACGGATTTATTCTCGTAAACTTTGCAAACCCTGATATGGTAGGGCATACAGGAGTCCTGGAGGCTGCTGTTAAGGCTGACAAAGTCGTTGATGAATGTGTCGGAAAAATTGCTGACGCCTGCAAAAAGCATGATGTAATTATGCTTCTGACAGCAGACCATGGCAACTCAGAAGTTATGGTTAACTATGAAACCGGCAAACCGATGACGGCACACACAACAAACGAAGTTCCGTTTGTTCTGATTAACGCACCCGCCGGAATTGAACTTAAAGAAACCGGTGCATTGTGTAACGTTGCGCCGACTATCCTCGATTTGTTCGGAATTAAAAAACCGGCTGAAATGGATGCCGAATCTTTGATAAAATAACTTATAAATCCGGCAGGTTGTATTCAAACATTCTGCCGGAATTTGAATATTAGGCTAAATTGGATTGAATATGACTGATAAAAAGACTTTTGATATAGATTTTTCATTTAAAAAAAATAATGTTGATGAACTGTTTTTTAACCTTTCGGAAAATCCTGACGGGTTCAAGAACAAAGATTTCCGCTATACTCTCAGTCTTATCTATCAGACTGTTGAAGACGAGTTTAAAGATGTGTTTTTAAGCCCCTACACGCCGGCAAGAAATACTAATTTCTTTCTTGTAAACGAAGGCGGCAAACTGTCTTTCTTTGTAACTCCGACTAACAACTTTGAATATTATCTCAAGTCAAAAGGTTCTCTGTTCAAATTTCGTTCGCAGGTTCTCGGAGATGAAGTCGGGTACCCGATGAGTCTGGATTTAGTTATGGATTATTTCGGCGGTTTTGGGGATGTCGTGGATCTTGATGCTGTTACTCCGACATTTATTTACATGAATAATCTCACGCACTTTGTAATGAAGTTGATTGAAAAACTTTACTTTATTCCGACCGTCAAAACAAAAGGTTCAATGTTCAGGATTGTGTATGAACCGATAATTTCAAACCAGCAGCTTGCAAGGTTTATCAATATTTTTGAAGAAAACATTCCGGAAAATCTTTTTATAAAAGGCGAAAAACCGAAGGATTTTGTAAGAGATTTCATCTACAACTACATGAATTATGTTATTTACAAATTTCTCGGGATTAAGGCGTATAAGTTCAAGGATGTAAAATCCGGAACTTACATGATAAAAGATCTTGAACAGCGTTCGCAAATGAAGGGGATGGATATTGCTGAGAACTTCTCGCAGTGGTTTGATGAGCTTTACCTCGGCAAATATGATGTTATCCCGTTCTTCAAAATAGATAAGGTTGAGGGCGATGATGAACTATTCAGATTAAAGGTTCATATCAAAAACCGCAAAACCGGCGAAAGTGTTCTTGTGGACGATTTGTACACTAAAGATGAAATTTTCGGCGCAAACTCGGCTGATATTTCAAGAATTGTCGAAAAGCAGTTAAATTATGCTATTCGTTATATGCCGGAGCTGGAAGATTTGTTTGAGGATGAGTCAAAATTAGCGCTTGACTTAAATTTGAATGAAGTTTACAAGATAATAACACAGACTGCATATTATCTGCAGAAAGCGCAGATTGAAGTTATTCTGCCGAAAGAACTTGTGAATGTCGTTGTTCCGAGAGCCTCAATCAATGCTAAAGTTAAGGCTTCACGTTCTAAGGAGCTTGCTGATATCTTTAATAACACTTCTTCCTCTAAGATTGCACTTGACGATATCCTTGATTTTTCTTACGAAATCGCAATCGGAAATGAAAAAATTTCGCTTGAAGAATTTAACAAACTTGTTGAAAACAGTTCAGGCCTTGTAAAATACAAAAATAAGTATGTTTTAATCGACAAAGAAGAAAGCAAAAAAATCTTTGAACAGATTGCAAAAGCTAACCTGAAGTCGCTTTCAAGAATGGAACTTATTCACGCGTCAATGTCAGGTCAGTTGTATCAGTATGATTTTGATTATGATTCAGCGTTTGCAAGAGTTATACAGGACTTTACAAAGCCGGTTGATGTAACTCCGCCTGCTGAATTGAAAGGTGAATTAAGACCTTATCAGATGACAGGTTTAAAATGGCTCTGGACAAATATTTCAAAAGGTTTCGGTGTCTGTATGGCGGACGATATGGGATTGGGTAAAACTATTCAGGTTATAAGCCTTATCTTGAAGATGAAAGAGGAAAAATCCCTTGACAAGCCGGTTCTTGTTATATGCCCGACGACATTAATAGGAAACTGGATGAAAGAATTGCAGATGTTTGCGCCTTCTCTTGATGCTGTGGTTTATCACGGGGCGGAAAGGCAGCTTGATGTAAAACATGATGTAATCCTGACGACTTATGCCATAATGAGAATTGATGTAGAGGAACTCAAAAAGCAGCAGTGGGGAATGATAATTGTTGACGAAGCCCAGAATATTAAAAACCCTGATACAGCCCAGACTCTTGCAATCAAAATGCTGAAATCAGACGTAAAAGTTGCAATGACAGGTACGCCGGTTGAAAACAGACTGACGGAATTGTGGAGTATATTCGACTTTATAAATACCGGATACCTCGGGTCATTAAAAGATTTCCAGAAAAGTTATGCAATCCCGATTGAAAGATTTAAAGAAAATTCGCGTGCCGCAAAGTTGAAGATGTCAATTTCACCGTTTGTCTTAAGGCGTCTTAAAACAGACAAGCACGTTATTACGGATCTTCCGGAAAAAATGGTTATCAACGATTACTGTTATCTGTCAAAATCTCAGGCTGTTCTTTACGAAAAGACATTGAACGAGATGATGGAAAAGATAAGCGGATTTACAGGAATCAACAGACGCGGAAATATCTTCAAACTTATAACAGCATTGAAGCAGATATGCAACCACCCTTACCAGTTCCTGAAAGGCGGGGAAATTTCAAAAGAACTTTCCGGAAAAATGGACAAATGTATTTCGACTGTTCAGAATATTCTTGACAACAACGAAAAAACTCTTATCTTTACCCAGTACAAAGAAATGGGAGATATTTTGTGCAAGGTAATTGCAGAAGAGTGCAATACGGATCCGCTCTTCTTCCACGGCTCCCTGACAGTTCCTCAGCGTGAAGATTTGATTGACAGGTTCCAGAATAATGAAGATTCAAAGATAATGATTCTTTCTTTGAAAGCCGGCGGTACAGGTCTTAACCTTACAAGCGCTACAAACGTTATCCATTATGATTTGTGGTGGAACCCTGCTGTTGAAGATCAGGCAACAGACAGAACTTACCGTATAGGTCAGGACAAAAACGTTATGGTTCACCGAATGATTACTCTCGGAACTTTTGAAGAAAAAATTGATGAGATGCTGAAATCTAAAAAAGAACTGGCTGACCTTGCGGTTTACGAAGGCGAAAAGATTATCACAGAACTTTCTGACGAGGAAATTTACGAAATCTTTACTTTGTCGGCTTAATAATCCGTAATGGCTTTGTAAATGCTTGTAAATCGACGTTTTGCGCTTTGTGCATGGTCGAATTTTGGCTCATTGCTTGAAATTAATTTTGTTTTAGTTTATAATCTGAATATATCGTACAAAAAGACCATAAAGGTGGTGAAAACATAAATGGCAGAAGTTAAAGTCGGCGAAAACGAGAGTATTGAAAGCGCACTCAGACGTTTCAAGAAAAAAATACAAAAAGCAGGTATCCTTTCAGAAGTTAAAAAACGCGAAAGATACGAAAAACCGAGCGTAAAAAGAAAACGCAAATCAGAAGCTGCCCGCAAACGTAAAGTTTAAGGGAAGGTTTGAATAAATTTTAAAAGGCGGAATTGAAAAATCCCGCCTTTTTTAGTGCCTTATATAGCAAGTTCTACAAATATTATAAAAAGCACGTCATTCTGAGTGCTTTAGCCCTAAGAATCTCCTTACGTTTTCAGGGGATCCTTCGCCCTCTCACAAAACAATACTTAATCGTTTTGTTCGGCAGAGTGGCTCAGGGTTACGCAATTATAAAAACTCAGTGTTATTTTGTTTCAATAAAATTGGTATTCGGAATATAACTGCGTGCTGTGTCGTTAATTTCAATGTCATTAATGATTTTAGCGCGTTTTTTGCGGAAAAGCATATCAACAAACGCTTCAAGACGTGTGATAAACCCTGCTTCTCCTGTCTGTTCGTCAATTGTCAGGTGAAGAAGCGGTTTGCCGAAATGTTTTGCGCGTCGTTGAATTCTTTCAACCATCAATGAGTCAGGGCCGCAGCCGAATGCTGTAAGCGTAATTATGCCGTCAATTCGGTTGTCTTTAAGGTAATGTCCGGCGGTTCCGGTCATTTCGTATTCATTTGCCCAGTATTTTTCACTGCCCAGAGTGTTTATTCCTTCATCCATCTGTTCATTTGAAAGCTGAAGTGATGTCACAACTTTTACGTCCATTTTTTCAAGTTTTTCAATGATTTTCATTGAAGTTCTTTCGTCATAGATATTGTATCCGTGTGACACAAGAGCAACAGAAATAGGATACTCTTTAGTCTGGTTTTCTATGAAAATCTTGCCCTGAAGCGCATAATTCATAGCTTTTTTATAACTCATGCCGGATTTTGTCATGATAAAGAAGTTGTTATAACATCTCCATCCGGCTTTTGATGCTTTTTTAATGATGTTTTCATCCGTAATGCCGAAATAAGAGGCGATTTCTTTTAAGAAATCGTAGAGTCCGTGATTTTTAGCGGATTTGTCAAGAGTTGCCTCAACCATCGTGAAATCTTTTTTAATAACGTTTCTGACTAAATCTGGCAGACCTCTGATTTTAGAACAGTTATAAATCTTATTAGCCACCGACTGGATTGAAGGAACAAAAATTTTATCAACCCCTTTATCCAGAAGGTTAAGAATATGACCGATGTAAACTTTTATTGGAAGACATGTTTCAGTGACAACAAGCGCTGCACCTCTTGACATGGTCTGTTTTGTTGTAATATCAGACAAAACTATTTTAATCCCGAGGTCACTGAAAAATCCGAAGTAAAACGGGTAATTATTGTAAAATGACATTGCACGGGGTATGCCTATAACTTTTTCATTCGCTTGTGTATTTTGCACGATATTCTCCCAATTGGTAATTTGTAATTTTTTACTACCATAATAATACTTCAAAAAGAAATAAAATACCAGTTATTTTATTAAAAATTAATATTTGTTTTCAAAGCCTGCCTTTTTGTGTAAAATCAATATGAAAGGAATAAAAAATTGCCGCATTTTTTTATTAAGTCTGATTCTGTCAGCGAAGGAAACATAAGAATTACTGACAGAGAAAATTATATCCATATCGCAAAATCTCTCCGCGCAAAGACAGGAGAACCTCTGCTTTTGATTGATGAAAATCGTATTCAGTATGAAACTTCTATAAAAAGTATTTCATCAAGTGAAATTGTGTGCGAAGTTTCAAAATCTTATTACTCGGAAAGAGATTTGAGGTTTAATTTGTATCTTGCCCAGAGCCCTCTGAGAAGCGATGCGCAGAATTTTGTGATTGAAAAAGCTACAGAACTCGGTGTCAGGGCGGTTTGTCCTGTAATAACGGATAATTGTGCACTTAATAAGGCAAATGCTGAAAAGAAAATAGACAGATGGAATCGTATAATGTATGAGGCTTCGAAACAATGCGAAAGGGCTGTTATTCCGCATTGTGAAAAGACGTCAGGGCTTGCTGAATTGATTGACAGCGAACGCTTTGATAAAGTTGTTGCTTTTTGTGAACGGTGTGCAACAAAAACTATACGCGATTTTTTTGATGAAACTCCGGTTAAAGATGGTGAAAGTCTGCTTGTGATTATAGGGCCTGAAGGCGGGTTTTCTGAAAAAGAATTTGATTTATTCCGTGCAAAATCTGTTCCGATGCTTACACTCGGTAATTTGATTTTGAAGGCTGAAACAGCTGTAACTGTGGCATTAGGAAATATAATTTATGAATTTGGACTTAGAGAAAATAATTAAATCTGATGAAATACTTACTCAGATTGCAAAAAATTTTGACGGAGAAATTTATCTTGTCGGCGGAGCAGTTCGGGATTTTTTGTGCGGAAAGTCGACTAATGACAGAGATCTGGTTGTTGAAAATCTTGATACAAAAGATTTTGCGCTTAGAATTGCTAAATTCTTTGATGCAACTTTTGTTCCGCTGGATGAAGAAAATAAAATCTACAGAGTTGTAATGAAGGATAAAATCAATTATCTGGATATTACACAACCTGCCGGAGGAAACATCAACGCTGATCTGTTCCGGCGGGATTTAACGATAAATGCTATAGCTGTGAATATTAAAACATTTGAATTGATTGATAAAACAGGCGGCGCAGATGACCTTAAAAACGGAATAATACGTTCGATTTCAGAGAAAAATTTTACGGACGATCCTCTTAGAATTCTGCGTGTTTACAGATTTCAAGCGCAAACAGGTTTTAAAATTGACGGACAAACCGAAACCCAATTGAAAAAACATCTGGATTTGATTTCTGTGCCTGCAGTTGAGCGCATAAATTATGAACTTATGCATCTTTTCTCCGGCGAATTTACACCGCAGACTTTGTTAGAAATGGATAAGGTTGGCTTATTAGAGAAAATTTTTCCTGTAGTGAAAGAGTTGAAACAAATTCCTCCAAATAGCCATCATCATTTGCGTTTGTTAGAACACTCAATTGAAACAGTCAGGAACATCGGAGTGATTTATAAGTCTTCCCCTGAACCTGTAAAAGAACATCTTCAAAAATCTGATTTTGGCGGATATTCGAGGCTTGCGCACTTAAAGTTGGCAGGATTTCTCCATGATATCGGAAAATTTTCGACCTGGACAATCGAAGAAGATACAGGACGCCACAGGTTTATAAAGCATGATGATATCGGAGCCAAACTGGTTGTGCCGATTCTTAAAAAACTTGTTTTTTCTAACAAACAGATTGATTATATATCTTGTATGATAAAAAATCATATATATCCTGCGGCTCTTATGACATCACATGATGTAAATGAAAAAGCGATGATGCGTTATGTAAGAAAAATGGAGGACAATTCGCTTGATGAAATTGTTCTTGCAAAAGCTGACAGATTGTCAGCAAGAGGCCCTGCAATTTCTGATGAAATGGTAGAAAATAATATAAATTCTCTCACTCGTCTGCAAGATTTTTACCTGAAAGTTAAAGACACTCTGGAACCACTTCCAAAACTTCTTGACGGCAATGAGGTTATGAAACTTTTGAATATAAAACCTTCTCCAAAACTTGGTGAAATTTTGGACGCTCTTCATGAAGCACAAATTAGCGGTGATGTAATTACAAAAGAGCATGCCGTAGAATTTGTAAAAAAGTATTTTAATATATAAACAATATATAAAATAAAAAATATTAAGCGTATTTGTTACAATTATTTACAAACAAGTACAGTTGTTTTTTCGCGAAATTTGTCTTAGGAATTATTAAAAAGCCTGTTTATGGACTTAAAAACGCTTATATTTTATACAAAAACACTAAAATTTAGAAAAAAAATCAAAAAGTCGTCTTAATATCTCTTTAACAATTTAATAAAAAAGCGCAATTTTTAAAATTCACAGCTTTTAATACTTTTGTGTAGTTGTTATAATATGTGTTGTTAAAAATCCAGACCAAAATTTATGATTACTAAAGTAGATATAAGTAGTGTAGACAAAAAAAATACCCCTGTGCGTATTAATAAAAATGCAGTAGAAAACCAGCCTTCATTTAAGGGCGGTATGGTTGATCTGCTTGTAAAAGGTGTTCAAAAGTGTGAAGAACATCCGATGCTGAATGTTTCATTTCTGGATTTGTCTACAGCAATAATTCCCCGCAGTATTATAGAAACTACTGCCGGTTCAAACAAAAAGGATAAAGACGGCAAACCGATAGTTGATAAAAACGGGAAAAGAAAACGCCAGTTCAATTGGATAGGCGGATTTGAAGCTTTGCGCAGAGAAGGTTCCGGGCTGATTATCAACTGTATTCTGCCAAGTTTTGTTGTAATTGGCGCGGGAACTCTGTTTAATCTTCCTGTAATGGGTAAGTTTGATAAAAACCTTATTAACAACTGGGCTAACGCTGAAGCTTATGATAAAATAGCAAAATTTTACAAGCCGGGTGAACAGAGTGAAGCTCATCTTAAAGATTTCTTTAAACGTTCAATTTTGTCACTTGAGGGCATTAATGGAAAAGCTTACGAAAAAGGCGGAATAAAGTCTTTTGCAATGCTTCTTGCCGACAATCCTGACAAAATAAAAGGACTTAGCAGTATTGATGATATTGTAAGCAGTATTCGCCTGAAATCAGATGCTGAAGATGCAATTAATATTCTGGCAAAGGCTGCAAATACCGGCGAATATAAGCATACTAAAGACGCTTACAGAAAACTTGTTGATCTAACCCATATTTCGGAAAATATAAGATTTAAAGGCGAAGAAGCTTATCTGGGAAACAATTTGTATTCATTCTGCAAAGATACTCCAAAAGTTTTGTACGGTGCTAAAGCAAAAGGAATTACAACGGCAGAAGAGCTTGGTGCATACTTTAAAAAAGCTAAGAAATTGGTTAACTGGAAAAGTATCGGCGGGCTTGGCATTATTATCCCGCTGGCAATTTCAGCGCAGCCTATAAACAGATGGATTACGCACAAAATGTCCGGACGTAAAGGTGCTCCGATTTATAACGACTATGACGAAAATAAAGAGTATAAAGAACCTACAAAAACTGAAAAACTTCAGCTTTTAAAACAAAAAATTATTTCTATAAGTTCAATGCTTGGTGTTTGCGGACTTTCTATGATAATGGATAAGCCGAGTTTTAAATCTCTGTTCCAGTTTAAAGGATTGTTCCCGACAATGGATCAGGCAAGAATTATTTCAACAGCAACTTTTGCAAGCCGCATGGGGGCCGCAGAAGATAAAAACGAACTTAAGGAATCAACGATAAGAGATATTGCAACATTCTCAAGCTTCTATTTCTTAGGAGATTATGCAGCAAAAGGTATTGCATTGTTCATTGAAGCCCGCAACAAAGGCAAAGTAACTCTTATAAACAGACTGAAAAAACTTGATGATAACGCAAATGTTTTACAGAAATTCTGGAACTGGGCAAAACATACTTCTCTTAAATCAACAGATGAACTTGCCACAGCTCATGACAAACGCTTAAGAACAATATGCCAGCTAGGCAACATTGCCTTCTCATTATTGTCTCTTGGTTTATTTATCCCTCTATATACAAGAACTCAGGCACAAAAAAATAAAGCAAAAGATGATCTTGCGAAATTAAATGCAGGAAAGTCGAATGCCACCTCCGGCGGCGCCGGTATGGGGGCTGCTTCATCGTCGTTAAGTATGACAGGTGCAGCGGCCGCAAATTCGACTTTTAAAAAGGCATTTATGAATTCGTAAGGAGAAAATTATGAAGATACTAGAAACCCCGCAATTACAAACTCAAACAGGAAACAAAAAGGAACAGAAACAAAATATCAACTTTAAAGGTGCAAGTGACTACATAAGCCTTGGTTTAAGATTTTTAGACACAAATCAGGCCTGGGGCGCTAATGGTGTTGACGTTGGTTCAATGGTTTTACCAAGAACTACTGTTGATACTATTAACAGAGGGCCGGCTGCAGGTCTTGAAACCGGACGTCGTGAAGCTTCCGGAACCATTAACCATTCCTTAATCGGTGTTTACGGCTCCCTTGCTGCTCTTGCTTTTTCTCTTGCTCTGAATAAAACATTTAATGTAAGAGCAGATAAAATCTTTGCTGATAATGAAAGTTTTGATATTATCGGCAAGTATTTTCATAATAACATTCAGAAGAACGGAAGAAACGGGGCTCTTGAAGCTACATTGGGTGACGTTTTGAAAAACGTTACTACAACAAACAACGGACAGGACATATCACTTTCCGAACATAATGTGCAGGTTATCAAAGAGCGTATGCTCAAAGCTCTTGCAAGCCCTGATATAGATAAAGATACAATACCGGCTTCTACGCGCCAGTACCTTGTAAATTACATTATAGAAGCTACCGGTTCAGAGTCCGACTACAAATTGAAAGGCTTTAACAAGGAAACTACTTCTAATCTTTCTACCTTTGTCGAAAATCTTTATAATATTTCAAAAACTCTGACTAAAGAAAATGTTATTAAAGAATTTGAAAAGGCTGCGAAGTTTAGTGAAAATGAATTTATAAAAAGTATTAAAAAATTAAATAACCGCAGAACAATTGCAGGTATGGCAGTTGCATCCGGTATAGGCATGTCAATTCAGCCGATGAATATTTACCTGACAAAGAAAAAGACAGGAAGCGACGGATTTGTCGGGGTTGAAGGCCGCGAAAAGGATAAATCATTCGGCTTTAAGTTGTGGAAGCTTGCAGCTGCTGCCGTATTTGGAGGCAGTATTGTCGCAAATCTTGCAATGAAAAAAGGCGGGCTTTTAAAGAATATTCAGTATAAAGGACTTGTTCCGACGATTAACCAGTTTAAATTTATTTACGGACTTACGATTATGTCAAGATTTATGGTTGCCCGTGATAAGGATGAACTTAGAGAATCTGTAGTTAAGGATGTTTTAGGGTTCTTTAACTGGCTTGTTCTTGGTAATTTTGTAGCAAAAGGTGTTGTGCTTGCAATGGATAAAGAAAAATCACTTCTCAAAAATCCAAAAGAATCATCTTTCTTCAAGAAAATCCTTAAAACCCGTGATGAGGTTCTTGTGGAAGGGTTGAAAAAAGCAAATATCTCTTCGGTTTCAAAAGATGGTAAAGCACTCAAATTTTCTGAGATGCTGAAACTTTTGCCAGCATCTGAAACCGGCAAAGCAGTAAGTCGCCGTTTGAAAATTTTGAACCTCGCCCAAGTTGCAGGATACCTCTACTCCGGCCTTGTCCTTGGTATCGGTATTCCTAAACTTAATATTTACATGACTAATAAATCTGAAGCAAAGAGAAAAGCTAGATTGGCTGAAAAGAAGGCTCTGGAAGCTAAACAGATGCCGCAGCTGTCTCAGGCCGGCGCTGACGCTTCTAAACTTGAATTTTTACAGCCTGATATGAATAAATTTTTAAATAAATAAATAATTTTAAAAAGCCGCAAGTTTGATGAAAACATAGCGGCTTTTTAGTGATTTATATACAGATTACTCTGTTGTTAACCGACCTGCGCATTTGCTCCGGAAACAACTTCAATAATTTCCTGAGTAATCGCAAACTGTCTGGTTTTGTTGTATTCGGTAGAAAGGGTTTTAAGCATTTTTTCTGCATTGTTTGTAGCTGCTGACATTGCGGTCATCCTGCTTGCAAGTTCTGAAGCCTGAGCTTCCAGCAATGCCTGAAATATAATGTTTGCGATATACATCGGAACCACTTTTTGCAAAATGTTATGCATGTCAGGAATAAATTCCATGATTGGCTCTGCAATATTGTCGTGGAGTCTTTCTCTTGCTTCTTCTTTTGTTTGAAGCGGAAGAACTTCCCAGCTTTCAATAAAATAGCTCATCATATTTTTAAATCTGGTTGTAATGATTTCTATTTTATCAATCTTTTGATTTACAAAATATTCAGCCATATCTGAAACAATTTCGTGAGCCCCTTCACCTGTCGGGTTGTTAGCTATTGCAACATAGTGTTTTGCGATTTCGCAGTCAAAATTTTTGCATCTTCTTTTTAATGTTCCGATACCTTTTTGACCGACTACAAAAAGAACAACCTTTATGCCTTTTGCATTGTAATCTTTAATTACCTGAATAGTTTTCTTTATGATGTTGCTGTTGTAAGCTCCGGCAAGCCCTTTGTTTGATGTGATAACAAGAATTCCTGCTGTTTTAAATTCTCTTGACTGCAAAAGTGCCGGATAATTGTCTATTGCAGATTTAATTTTCAGCGTTGTATCAGAATAGGTGCCGACAGATTCCAGAAGTTTTTTGAACATTTTGTTCAATTCTTCCGTAAACGGCCGCGACATTTTAACGGTAGATTCAGCTCTTTTTACTTTGGCTGCCGCAACCATTTTCATCGCACGGGTGATTTTTTTTGTACTTTCTACACTTTGTATTCTGTTTTTTATATCTTTTAAATTTGCCATTTTATATTACCTAAAACGTTTTCTTGAATTCTTCAAGACTTGTCCTCAACTGAGCTTTGTCATCATCAGAAAGAGCGCTTCCGTCATTCAAGTTGTCAGAAAGCTCTTTCAAGTTTGATTTCAGGTGAATGAACCAGTCTTTTTTGAACTTGGCAATCTGAGTGTTCGGAACATCATCAAGAATTCCTTCGTTTGCCGCAAAGAGGATTGAAACCTGTTCTGCAACACTCAATGGTGCATATTGAGGCTGTTTAAGAACTTCTGTCAGTTTTTCACCCCGCAGCAACTGGTTTTTAGTTGCCTGATCTAGGTCTGATGCAAACTGCGCAAAAGCTTCAAGTTCTCTAAATTGCGCCAAATCAAGACGGAGTTTGCCGGCAACCTGTTTGATGGCTTTAGTCTGAGCCGCACCGCCGACTCGGGAAACAGAAATACCAGCGTTAATGGCCGGTCTTACACCGGAGTTAAACAGGTTGGATTCTAAGAATATCTGGCCGTCAGTAATTGAAATTACGTTGGTCGGAATGTATGCTGAAACGTCGCCGGCCTGTGTTTCGATAATCGGAAGCGCTGTAATACTGCCTCCGCCAAGCTCGTCATTCAATTTAACCGCACGTTCAAGAAGTCTTGAGTGAAGATAGAATACATCGCCCGGATAAGCTTCACGTCCCGGAGGTCTTTTAAGAAGCAAACTCATTGCACGGTATGCTTGAGCGTGTTTGCTTAAATCGTCATAAACAATCAGAACGTCTTTACCCTGTTCCATAAATTCTTCACCAATTGCAACTCCCGCAAATGGTGCGATGTATTGTAACGGTGCGCTTTCATTTGCTGTTGCTGATACAATGATTGAATAGTCCATTGCTCCATGTTCTTCCAGAACTTTTGCAAGCTGCGCAACAGTTGAAGCTTTTTGCCCGATTGCAACATAAATACAAATTACGTTTTGCCCTTTCTGGTTCAAAATTGTATCAATTGCAATAGCTGTTTTACCTGTTTGTCTGTCGCCGATAATCAATTCTCTCTGACCTCTGCCTATAGGTGTCAATGCGTCAATCGCTGTTAAACCGGTTTGAAGAGGCTGGTGAACGGATTTTCTTGCAACAATACCGGGGGCAACTCTTTCTATCGGACGGGTTTTATTAGATACGATTTCGCCCTTTCCGTCAATCGGTTCGCCTGTCGGGTCAATAATTCTTCCTATCAAACCGTCGCCGACCGGAACTGATGCAATTCTGCCTGTTGTTTTAACAGTCATACCTTCTTTAATCTGGGTGTATTCACCGAGAATAACAATACCGACGTTATCTTCTTCAAGGTTAAGTGTAATACCGAGAGTGTCTTTGCCGTCTTCAAATACAACAAGCTCATTTGACATAACGTTTCTAAGCCCGTAAACACGAGCAATACCGTCACCGATTTCTATTACTGTTCCGGTGTTTGAAACCTCAGTTTGTAAATCATAATTTTCAATTTTGCTTTTGATTATTGAACTAATTTCATCAGGTTTTATAAGAGCCATAATTTCCCCTTTATATTAAATTTTTACTTAAATTCTCTAACTTATTTTTCAGGCTTGAATCAATGACATCGTCATTAATTTTTACAACAAGCCCTCCGATAATTTCAGTGTCAATCAGCCAGTCTGCCGTAACATTCTTTTGCAATCTGTTTTGAAGTTTTTCAATTATTCTTTGTTTCATATCATCATTCAATAAAACCGCAGAAGTAACGGATACACGCTGAATGTTGTTGATTTTGTCAAGTTCATTTTTGTAAGCTTCAACAATTCCGTTGAACTCCGCAAAACGTTTTTTCTCGATAAGAACCTTCAAGAAATCAATTATTTTTACACTGATATCCTTTTTAAAAACTTCATCAATAATTGAGTATTTTGTTTCATCTGAAAGAGCAGGATTTATTAAAACATCAGTCAATTCCTTTGATGAATCACAAATTTCTTTTACTGATTCGATATTTTTGAGAATATCATCATATGACAGGATATTATCCTTGCCTGCCTGAATAAGGGCATCTGCATAATTTTTTGCAGTTAATGATATTTGAATAGAGTTCATAATTTATCCCAATTCTTCAATACTTTGATTGATATATTTTTCGTGAAGTTCCGGATGAGCTTCAAGAACTGATTTTATATGTCTTTTAGCTAATTCTGAAGATGCTGATGCTGTCTTTTTGGAAAGTCTTGCTGATATGGTTTTTTCTTCGGCAGTTAGGGCTCTTTCTATGTTGCTTTTAATATTTTCTACTTTCTTCTCAGTTTCAAGCGCAATATTTTGTGCAATGTTTTCTGCCTGCTTTTCTGCTGATTCAATTTTTGTTTTTATTTCAGATTCAAGATTTTCTACAGCTTTTTGTGCAGCTTGAAGTTCTTTTTCCGCAGAAGTTTTTTCTTCTTCCGCTCTGACGATTGTATTTTTTATGTTATTTTTTACATTTTCAAGGACTTCAGCCAAATTTGCTTTTTTCACAATCCATGCGAGAATAAGCACCATTACAACAAAGTTGAAGAAGTTGCTTGTAACTATGAAATTCCAAATTTGACCTATTGTATTCATTTTAGCACCTTATTAATGTAATCGTAATCGACATTTTCAATAGAAGTTGTTTCGCCAAGAATTTTTGCGGAAATGTTTTCGGCAAGAGCTTTGATGTTCGGCACCAGAGCTTCTGCGGTTTGAATTTCTTCGTTTTGCAGAGCCTTTTTAGCAGAATTTATACTCTGTAAAGATTCTGCTTTAGCTGATTCTGTTAGACATTTAGCCTTTTCGTTTTCTTCAAGAACTCTTGACGAAACAATTTGTTTTGACTTTGCTGAAGCTTCATTGAGTCTGCATTCTTTGTCATCTAAAATACTTTTTGCTTTTGTTTTTGAATTTTGTGCAGCATTAAGATTGTCATCAATGTAGGTTTGTCTTTCATTAATAACTTTCAAAACAGGTTTGTAAAGTATTGCATTCATAATCATTATGAATACTACAAAACTAAACATTGCAATTATAAATGTTGCATTAAATTCAAACATACTTTTCCCTTTTTATAAAACAGATTAAGCAAAAATTAACAGTAAGGCTACGAGAAGTGCGTAAATAGCTGTAGCTTCAGCAAGACCTGCACCGATGATAAAGTTTTTGAAAGCTTCATCTTTCATTTCAGGCTGTCTTGCAATAGATTCAAGAACGCCTTTAGTTGCAATACCAAGACCTAGACCTCCGCCGATTGCACCAAAACCGATTGCAATGCCTGCGCCTAATTTTGCCAAATCCAAATTTGCTAATTGTTCAACTGCCATAATTTTCTCCTTCTATAAATTACTCTTCATTTACTGCCATTGATATATAAGTCGTTGAAAGCAAGGTAAATACAAGTGCCTGAATTAATGCTACAAAAAGTTCAAACAGCATAAACGGCAGCGGCACAAAATATGCCACAATTCCGACAATTGTAAATACCAGAACTTCTCCTGCAAAAATATTTGCAAAAAGTCGTAATGCAAGAGAAAAAGGCCTTACAAAAAGTTCCAGAGTGTCAACAAGCGTTATGATTATGCCGTCAATGCTGAAACCATGGAAAAAGAAGTGAAATCCTTTTTTTCTTACTCCGTAATAAATATAATAAAGTGAAACAACAATAGCCATGGCTGCTGTCATGTTGATATCATTGTTAGGTGATGCAAGTTCGCCTGTTTTCAGATGAATCAGGTGCCATGGAAGTTGTCCGACCAGATTTGCTGTTAATATGAACATAAAAAGCGTAAGTATAAGCGGAAGATGTTTTTTCGATGCTTCTTCTCCCATACTTGCTTTCGCTATTCCTGAAAAATATTTTATTATTCCTTCTGCCGCAAGCTGAAGTTTTGAAGGATATATTGATGTTTTATGTGTCGTGATAAGAGCAATTATTATCAGCAAAAGCATGGACAGCCACATCGTAATAAGGGTATCCATATTCATTGATATCGGATGGTTAAACAGATTAAAAGTATAAATCCAATGTTCCATTTTCTCTCCCTTTTCAAATTTATTTTAACTCATAAAAAAAAAATCGCAAATGTTTTTTGTTTGTATTATCATTATCTGTGGAGATATATTTTTAAGGGGGAACATGGATTTAATAGCTTTGGATGAGGTGGATTCAACCAATTTATATGCCAAACGGGAGCTGGATTACCTGTCTGATAAAACTGTTATTTCTGCAAAAAGGCAAACCTGCGGAAGAGGCAGGCTAGGCCGTAAATGGATTGATCTCGGGGAAGGCAATTTGTTTGTCACGATTGTTCTGAAGCCGTCCGATGTTTTTGATGAAAAATATTCTAACCTTACTCAATATATGTCTGTTTGTATTTGTAAAACCTTAGAATTTTTTGGCTTGAAACCTGAAATAAAGTGGCCTAATGATGTTCAGATTAGCGGTAAAAAAATTGCCGGAATCCTTTGTGAAACAGTTGTGCAAGGAACAGTCTTTAAAGGTCTTATACTTGGTTTTGGCATAAACATCTCCGCCTCGCAGACGGGTGTCCTCCAAATTACAGATAAAGACGTTACTTCTCTTTCTATAGAATTAAAATCAGATTGCCCGTCAGGTGCGTCTTTTCTGGATAAACTTCTCTCCATATTCTGGAAAGATTATAATAATTTTTTAAACGAAGGGTTTATGTTTATAAAAAAAGATTATTTAAAAAGAGCTTGTTTTTTAAATAAAAAAATAAAAGTGAGCCTGCCGGACAGAATTTTAAGCGGAACAGCTTTTTCTGTTGATAATTCAGGCGCATTGAAGCTTGCATGTGAAGATGAAAATATTGTATTAAGTATAGGAGATATATTATGACAGAAAATTTTTGGGTATTGCTTGAAGAAGGGCTCATTCTTATGAGTATAGGTATGGGCTTTGTCTTTGCATTTCTGGCTATTATGGTATGGGTTATGAATGCCATGTCCTGGTGCGTCAGGCAGTTGAATAAAATATTTCCGGAAGAAGTCGAAATTATTGAAAAACCCGGGAAACGTTCAAATGTGTCGGAAGATGAAGCCGTTGCCGTTGCAATTGCAGTTGCAAAAGCCCGCGGTTAATGTGATTTTTACTTAGATGAAAGGATATATGTTATGGGAAAAAAACTTATTAAGGTTATGGATACCTCATTTAGAGACGGATTTCAATCTGTTTACGGGGCTAGAGTTTTTGTTGATGATTTTATCCCCGCTTTGCAGTCTGCTGTAAATGCCGGTTTAAGACATTTTGAAGTCGCAGGCGGCGCAAGATTTCAATCTCCGATTTTCTATTGCAACGAAAATGCTTTTGAAACTATGGACAAAATCAGAGCTGCAGTCGGCCCTGATATTAATCTTCAATCTCTTGCAAGAGGTGTAAATGTTGTAGGTCTTGATTCTCAGCCGAGAGATATTATAAATCTTCACGCTAAAATGTTCAAAAAACACGGCGTTACAACAGTCAGAAACTTTGACGCTCTGAACGATGTAAACAATCTTATTTACTCAGGTCAATGTATCCGTGATAACGGTTTGAAGCATGAAGTTACAATTACCATGATGGAACTTCCGATTGGCTGCACTGGCGCTCATGACGTTGCTTTTTACGAAAGAGTTTTGAGAAGTATACTTGATGCAGGCATTCCGTTTGACAGTCTGGCATTTAAAGATGCTTCAGGAACTTCGAATCCGAGAAAAGTTTACGAAACAATCAAGCGAACAAGAGAAATTTTAGGCCCTGATGCTCATATCAGATTCCACTCTCACGAAACCGCTGGAACCGGTCTTGCAGCATATCTTGCAGCCCTTGACGGAGGCGCTGACGGTATTGACCTTTCTATGAAGCCGGTTTCAGGCGGAACTGCCCAGCCGGATATCGTTTCTATGTGGCATGCGCTTAAGGGAACTGACTACGACCTGGGCGTTGATATTGAAAAAATTCTCGAAACTGAAGAAGTATTCAAAGAATGCATGAAAGATTACTTCCTGCCTCCGGAAGCTCTTGCTGTTAATCCGATGATTATCCAGTCACCATTGCCGGGCGGAGCTTTGACAGCTAATACACAGATGCTCAGAGATAACAATTTGATGGATAAATATCCGGAAGTTGTTGCAGCTATGAAAGAAGTTGTTGAAAAAGGCGGTTTTGGTACATCTGTAACACCTGTTTCACAGTTCTATTTCCAGCAGGCATTTAATAACGTTATGTTCGGCAAATGGAAAAAAATTGCTGAAGGTTACGGCAAAATGGTTCTCGGCTATTTTGGAAAAACTCCGTGCGAACCTGATGCTGAAATTGTTAAGATTGCATCAGAACAGCTTAATCTTCAGCCTACAACAGAGCTTGTTGTTGATATAAATGACAGAGATCCTGAAAAGGGAATTGCAGCAGCCACAAAACGTCTGGAAGATGCCGGTCTGCCGGTTAATGACGAAAATATCTTTATTTCGGCAGCCTGCAAAGAAAAAGGCATTTTGTTCCTTGAAGGCAAAGGTACAATAGGCGTTAGAAAATGCGAACCGGGTTCAGGTGAAGTTAAAAATGAAACATCCTCAAACGGTTATACAGTTACAGTCAACGGCAAAAAATATGCTGTTGCAATTGAAGGTAAAAAAGCAACCGTTAACGGAAAGCTTTATGATATTGATATCAAAGCCGGAATTGAAGCAAGCCATGCTTTGTCAGGCGAGGCAAAACCTGTTAATGCTGCTCTGCCGGGAACTGTTCTTAAAGTTCTTGTTGCAGTCGGCGACACAATTCAGGAAGGTGATGTGATTGCTGTTATTGAGGCAATGAAAATGGAAACAGAAATTAAATCACCGCTTTCAGGAGTTGTAAAATCCGTAGAGATTGAACCTGGAAATCAGGTTAAAACAGGTCAGGAGCTTGTTACCATAGGTTAGTAAGTAAAGTTTTAGGCTGGATGAATTTTATACAGCCTTATATCAGTAAAATAAGGAAAAAGAATTATGAACATTGTAGACAGTTTATATAAACTATGGCAGTCAACAGGGATTGCAAATTTTGTACAGCCTGTTGATCCGTCAATCACAAGCGGGTTTGAACAATTCCTTCATCAATTCGGATCTCCGATAATGATTGTGATTTGTTTGTTCCTGCTCTGGTTAGGAATTAAAAAGCAGTTTGAACCGCTTCTTCTTGTCCCGATAGCTTTCGGCGGTTTGTTGTCAAACATTCCGGTTGCTGGCATTGCTGAACCGAACGGATTTTTGGGAATTATTTATGAGGCAGGTATTCATAAAGGATTGTTCCCGTTGATAATTTTTATGGGCGTTGGTGCAATGACTGACTTTGGCCCTTTGATTGCAAATCCAAAAACTGCATTACTGGGCGGAGCTGCTCAGTTTGGTATATTCGCTGCATTATTGATGGCGTTATGCTGTTTTGGCTTTACGCTTCCGCAGGCCGGAGCAATTGGTATTATCGGCGGAGCTGACGGGCCTACTTCAATTTATGTAACTACAAAACTTGCGCCGGAACTTCTGGGTGCAATTGCAGTTGCGGCATATTCTTATATGGCGCTTGTTCCGGTAATTCAGCCTCCGATTATGAAGCTTTTGACAACAGAAGCAGAGCGCAAAATTGAAATGAAACAATTGCGAGAAGTTTCAAAAAGAGAAAAAATTGTATTTCCGCTTGTCGTACTGGGGCTTTGTATAATATTTTTGCCGGATGCGTGTCCGCTTGTCGGGGCTTTGACTTTTGGCAACTTGTGTAAAGAATGCGGTGTTGTTGAAAGATTATCAGATACAATGCAGAATGCTTTGATTAATATTGTAACTATATTCTTAGGTTTGTCTGTAGGCTCAAAATTGTCGGCAGATCAATTCCTGACGACACAGACTTTGTTTATTCTAATCCTTGGAATTTGTGCATTTTCGTTTGCTACCGCAGGCGGTGTTGTTTTTGCCAAGATTATGAATTTATTCTCTAAAGACAAAATAAATCCGCTTATTGGTTCGGCAGGTGTTTCAGCTGTTCCGATGGCGGCACGTGTTTCTAACAAGGTAGGCTTAGAGGCAAACCCTCAGAATTATCTATTAATGCACGCTATGGGGCCAAACGTTGCAGGGGTAATCGGTTCTGCTGTTGCCGCAGGTATCCTGCTTGCTCTCTGCCACTAATTAGCCGCAGCAAATTTAACTTAAAAAAGACCGTCTGTATGGCGGTCTTTTTATATTGTAATCTTCAATCAAAGGTGTAATTTTTAATCTTATATATCCCATATCTTTTTATTTGCCCGGATTTCTCTGCTTCTTTTCAGTCTTGTTACGTTAATTTCACTTCCGAATTCTTTTTCGGCAAGATCTAGTATATATTCGTGTCTTGCTTCAGTTGAATTGTCCATATACCTTGCAAATAATTTTATTTTTGGAAGCTGTTCTGCTATGTATTCACCTGTTTTTTTTAATAGTTGTTGGAATATTGGTTCATTATGAAGCATTTCTTTCTTTTCATCTTTGGTAAGTTTCAGGATAGATGTAATAATATTTACGCTGTCACTTTTTCTTATAAAAGGTTTTTCGCAGACACAGCTTATAAGCCTTTCTACGGGGTATTTTTCTCCAAAATTTACTTGTTGATTAATACTGTTAATTTGCATACAATTAACCTTTCATACTTTCTTATTAAGAAAAATTAGACAAAATATTTTTTGCTAGATATTTACTTTTTTTGTAATAAAATTTTAAAAAATACTATTTAAGAGGATAACAAAATGAAGAAAAAACTTGCAATTATGGGGTCAAATAGCGGAAGAAATCTGGAGGCGATTGTAAATTACCTAAGAGCTTCAGAAAGTATTGAATGTGATTTTTGCGCTATTTCGGATAATCTGAATTCTGAATTTCTAAAAAAAGCCGGTATTCTCGGTATTCGCGTTAAATATCTTCCTTACGAAGAAACTGCCGGATATATTGCCGGCGAAAATTTTGACTTAATTGCCTTGAGCGGATATTCAAAAGATTTAAAGCCAAATGTTTTGGAACTCGGGCGCTTTATAAATATTCACCCGTCTTTATTGCCGGCATTCAAAGGTGCTGATGCAATTGCACGAGCGTACGGAGCGGGTGTTAAGGTTAGCGGAGTCACTGTGCATACACTCACCGGCGAAATTGACGGAGGTAAAATTATTGCACAATATCCCGTATTAATCGGAAATCTTACACATCTGGATGAATTTGAAGAACAGATTAAACGCCTTGAAGATGTTCTTTATCCTATTGTGATTCTAAAGATACTTGAAGATAAAGTTTTTGATTTTTCTGATCTCCTCGGCGGCTGCAGCGGTAACTGTACCGGCGATTGCGGTGGATGTGCGGGGCATTAGTGCTTTATAAAAATAATTAAAAAGAATTAGTGATTTTTTTCTGTAATCATTGTATAATTTGTTTGTTGGAACATGAGGGGGATGTTTATGTCTGTAGATGATGCATTGGTTATGATACTTGCAGGAGGAGAAGGGAAAAGGCTGTATCCTTTGACTAAAGATCGTGCTAAGCCTGCTGTGCCTTTTGGCGGCAGATACAGAATTATTGATTTTGTATTGAATAATTTTATAAATTCCGGCTTTTTTAAAATAAAAGTTTTAACGCAGTATAAGTCAGACTCTCTTAACAAGCATATAACAAGAGGCTGGGCGTTATCTCCGTTTTTAAATCAGTATGTTGATCTTGCTCCTGCACAAATGAGAACCGGCTCTGACTGGTACAGAGGAACTGCTGATGCTATTTATCAAAACGTTTTTCATATAACAGACGAAAATCCAAGATATGTTTGTATTTTCGGAGGCGACCATATTTATAAGATGGACGTTTCCCAGATGTTAAATTTTCATAAATTTAATTGTGCGGATCTTACAATTTCTGCTATACCTATCCCGATTGAGGAGGCGCATGAATTTGGTATAATGGAAATTGATGAAAATTGGCGGCTTACTAATTTTGTTGAAAAGCCTAAAGAAAAACCAAAGTCAATTCCGGGTAATCCAAATTATTGTCTTGCATCAATGGGAAATTATATTTTTGACAAAGATGTTTTATTAAATGCTTTGAACGAAGATGAAAAAATTGAATCATCAAGCCACGATTTCGGTAAAAATGTAATTCCTATGCTTCTGGAAGAAGGAAAGCGGATTTTTGTTTATAATTTTGCATCGAATGTATTTCCCGGAATGACAGAAGCTGAAAGCGGCTACTGGCGTGATGTCGGAAGTATTGATGCTTACTGGCAGGCAAACATGGATTTGCTGGAAAGTTCTCCTGAATTAAATTTATATTCGAGAGAGTGGCCGATAAGAACTTTTAATTACAACTATCCGCCCGCAAAATTTGTCTGGTCAGAAGGCGACCGTGTTGGTATGGCTACCAATTCAATGGTATCAGAAGGCTGTATTGTTTCAGGAGGAGGCCTGTCAAGGTGTGTCCTTTCTCCAAGAGTGCGTGTAAACAGTTATTCTCAAATTTCAGAAAGCATATTGATGGAAAATGTTGATATTGGCAGATACTCAAGAATTCGTCGTGCAATTATTGATAAAAATGTTGATATTCCGCCGAATACCCGTATAGGTTTCAACAGAGAAGAAGACGAGCGCCGCGGTTTTTATGTGTCTCCGGGCGGAGTAACTGTTGTGCCGAAGGGTGCAAAATTATAAAAAATTTGCAATAAATTTCATATTTTTCAGTATCGGAAAATTTTGTTTCAACATTATAAACTTAGAGAATTTTTGTGATTTTTTTGATGGATAAAGATTTAACATAGCATTGTGCATTGCATCTTTTGCTGAAGCTATAAGCTGATGTTCAGGACAAAAAATATCAGCTAAAAATTTAAAAAATGATAATTCAGAAGACTCTATTTTTTCCGGCTGATTTGCTAAGTAAAATCCATTTTGTTGTTTTTGAAATATTTTTTTCATTTCCTTTGTGGCTGAATATATCTGCATAAAAGTCGCACGGGGATTTTTTTCTCCCTGTTTGTATATATTAGCAATCTGTGCTCTTCCAATTCCGATTCGTCCGTCCAGGTAGTTCCGGTATATGTTGTTTGTAAGGTTATTTTTAAATTCTGTATATCTCATTGTGCGCCTCTTTGAGTTTTATTATAGTTTATAAATGTAAAAAAAATATAAACAATACTTCTTTTGTAAAATTTTTGTAATAATATTATTTTTGAAGGCAATTCTATACATTTACTATCTTTATAGACTTGGGTGTGTACTTATGGTATCAGCAATTTCGTCTTTTATTAAAAATTCATCTGTTTACAGAACGATAAAATCCGGCGGACAGAAAGTTCAGCAGGCATTTTATGATGTGATTCCAAATAAAGTCATATCCAGTGAAAAATGGCAAAAAAGAATTGAATGGGTTAACAAAGAAATTTCCACACCCGAAAACCGTTTAATTCTTGGTGTAACAGCCTTGATGTCACAGCCGTTTATTGATGCACACAACAAGTCAGTTGACGAGGATACCAGAAAAGTTTCCGTTTGCAGAACTCTGGCTAAGATTATTGCCGGAACTTTGACGGGCTACTTTATCAGAAAAGGATGCATAAAAGCAATTGATAAGTGGTCAAAGTTGCCTTCATCAGTTGATAAGGCCGGAAACAAAATAGAACTTACAAAATTAAATACAATTTTTTCACCGTCAAATGCACTTTCGGATGTCTGTAATGCCTTTATTCAATACAAAAATGCACTCGGAACAATTGTTGCTCTCGGCGTAATGACTATTACAAATTTCGTTATTGATGCACCATTAACCAAGTTTTTAACAAACAAATTTGTTGCAGCTGCAGGAGGTGTAAAACATGACGATTCAAAGTAATATTTCAGAATTAGCCTCCAGCAATTTTATGAAGTGTAAAAATTATCTTTATAAAAATTATGGCGAAAGCCCGGGAAAAATGCTTGTACATACAGGTGTGCTCGGATGGATTTTGTCATCTGCCGCTCAGGTTTTGGCTATTGTTGTTAACGATAAAATCTCGGCTAAAGAAAAAATGTTTCTTATCCCGCAGGAATTTGCTGATGCTGCAGTTAATATTCTATCGTTTTATCTTGTCACAAATTCTTTTACTTCTGTCGGAAACAAGCTTGTAAAATCAGGAAAACTTTTAACTCCAAAGCTTAAAAAATTCGTGGATGAGCAGAAAATTCAAGATTTAGGCAAAGTTACTACTGACATCTCAACTAATATGACAGGCGATATCAGAGATCACTTCATGAAATTCAAAGGAGGAGTAAGTATTATTGCAAGTACTTTAGGTTCAATTCTTTCCTGCAATATAATTACTCCGGTATTGAGAAATCAGTATGCAGCAAGAAAGCAGAAAGAAATTCTTGCAATGAAAGACAAAAACACTAATGAACCCTCCTTGCAGGATGCCCCGCAAAAATCTTTAAAATCTTTCGGTATACGACCTTTGAGTATGGCTGATTATCAAAAACTGGCTTATATGAAATTTTCAGGGAATTCAGGTAATATGCGCATTTAGATTATAAAATTTGCAATTCCGAGAAGTGCAATAGCGATTATTACGGTAAAAATTGTCATTATAAGATAAAAAGGGTCAAGTTTATTTGTTGTGTGCATTGAATATATTTTTTCAAGTACGTTTTTTGCGTAATCTTCTTTAAGCTCATTTTTAGTCTTGTCAAATGAGGAGTGAAGCAGTCTTTTGAAAGTGTAAAAATTTTCTAAATCTTTTCGCGCAATCGGATTTGAAATTGCGATTTTTCGGATTTTTATATTTTCATCGTCGCTGAGTTCATTGTCAATATACGCAGACAGGTTTGCCCGAAATTCTTTGTAGCGTTTTTGCGTGTGTTCGTCTTGAATATAGTTATTTTCATCGTTTATTCTTTTTGAAATTTCATTAAAATTTTTTGTTATTTTTATAAGCTTCAAATATTTATCATTGCACTTTTTGCAAATGCTGAGATGATATTCGACATAACTTCTCAGCGGATTATTAAGTTTATTTTCGACATAATATGTTAGCAATGCGCAAACCTGATTACAGGTTAATTCTTTCTGCATAAGTTCTCCTTTCTGTCATATATAAGCTTTTAAGCCTTCCTGAAGCTTGCATCTGGCTCTTGCAATTCTTGATTTGACTGTGCCGACGCTTGAGCTTGTAAGCTTTGCAATTTCTTCGTAGCTAAGCCCTTGAAGTTCTCTTAAAACAATTACTATTCTAAATTGTTCAGGAAGTTTTTGGATTGCTTCTTTTATTATTTTTTCAAGTTCGTTCGAAATACATTTTTCGTGGGGTTTGCATTTTTTGTCTGGAATGAGAGAAAGTATATTAAAATCTGAATTTTCGCACTCGGTATCTTCAATAGAAATTGTGTCGGGTTTTCGTGCGGATTTTCTGAGTTCGTCGTAGAAAAGATTTGTTATAATCGTATTCAGCCAGCTTTTAAAGTGTTTAGGATTTTTGAGGGAAGAAATATTTTTAGCGACTCTCAAAAGAGCTTCCTGCGTGAGATCCGAGATGTTTTCACGTTTGTCTGTCAGATAAGAAAACGCAGCAAAAACGTTTTTTTGTTCCCGCTTAATCAGTTCTTCAAGAGCTTTAAGATCATTTTGCTGGGACAAAACTACAAGTTCATCAAGTGACATTTTTTTGTATTGCAGTTTCGGGGCAGACATAAATTTCTCCTTACTTTAATAGTAAGGAATATTTCTGTGGAATTGCTTGTACTTATGCTTATAGTCTGCGGGCAATATTATTTTTATAAAAATAATATTATTCAGCCGAAATATACCCTCTTATTGCGGTATAAGCTGCAACATACGGTGAGGCAAGGTAGATAAAACCTTTTGTATTCCCCATTCTGCCCTGGAAATTTCTATTCTGCGTTGCAAGGCAGACTTCGCCGTCAGCAAGCGTTCCGGCGTGAACCCCGACGCACGGGCCGCATCCGGGCGGAAGGATTGCAGCATTTGCTTCAACGAAAATATTTATAAGCCCTTCATCCAGAGCTTTTAAATAAACATCTTTTGACGCAGGACATATCAAAAGTCTTACATCAGGATTAGCTTTTTTACCTTTTAAGATGTTCGCTACTACCCTTAAATCTTCTATTCTGCCATTTGTGCATGTTCCGATAAAGACCTGATCCACTTTGATTTTGTCAAGTTCATCAACGGTTTTTGTATTATCAACCGTGTGCGGGCAGGAAACTGTATGTTTAATGTCCTGTGCATTAATTTTTATAATTCTTTCATAAACCGCATCGGAATCAGGCTTTATTGAGCGGAATTTGTTTTCGCGGCCGCGGATTTTTAAGTATTCTTTTGTCTTTTCGTCAGCAACAAAAAGTCCTGCTTTTGCGCCGGCTTCGACAGCCATATTGGCAAGCGTGAAACGCTCCGACATTTCCATATTGTCAATGGTATCCCCGCAGAATTCTAACGCTCTGTATGTTGCGCCGTCTGCGCCAATCATCCCTATCAGATGAAGCATCAAGTCTTTTGAACAAATTCCCGGACGGAATTTGCCTGTAACTTCTATTTTAAAAGTTGAAGGCACTTTAAGCCATGTTTTACCGAGCGCCATCGCAACTGCAATATCTGTTGAACCCATCCCTGTTGCAAATGCACCGAGCGCTCCGGATGTGCAGGTATGAGAATCCGCCCCGACAAGAATTTCCCCGGGGTTTACAAATGTTTCGACAAGCCTCTGGTGGCATACTCCGGCGCCTACATCTGATAATACAGCCCCGTATTCTTTTGAAAAATCTCTTAAAACGGTGTGCGTATTTGATAGTTCTTTTCTCGGGCTAGGAGAAGCATGGTCTATAAATAAAATTGTTCTTTCAGGATTGTTAAGTTTGGTCTTTCCGAGTTTTTTGAACTCTTGAACTGTCAACGGCCCTGTGCCGTCCTGAACTGCGCAAACATCAACTTTTGCTATTACGAGTTCTCCGGCTTTAACTTGTTTTCCTGCGTGTTCTGAAATTATTTTTTCTGCAAGTGTCTGCCCCATAGTTTCTCCTTTATTTTTCTTCTAATTTTAGCACAAAAAGATTTTTCTTTGTACTAAAAAGTTTTTGGAGTTATGTAGCAAATTCCACCAAAAATTTTCAAAACAGCATCATCCTGAGCCTTAGGCGAAGGATCTAAATAAATTAGATTCTTCGGGCTAAAGCCCTCAGAATGACGGGCTTTTTATAATATTAGTGGAATTTGCTACATAACTCCAAAAGTTTTGGATATTTTAATCCAAAACTTTTTAAATTAGTCAGCTTTTTGAAAAATTATTCTTCTTCTGAAATAGCAGTCAGAACATCAAAATTTGCCAATTTATAGGTTGTACCGTCTGCATTTTTAGCGTCAATGGAATTTCCGGAGCCGTTTGCGCTATATGAAGTCTCAAGTTTAAAGGTGTTTCCATTTGCTACTTTGAATTTAGAAATTATATCGCCTTCTTTAGAGAGGAAATAACTTGTTTCTCTTGTGGAACTTCCTTTAGGATAAACATCAACAAGAATTTTGTTTTCTCCTGCCGAAGTTAATTGAAGTTCTTTTTCATTATAGGTATTTTCTTCTCCGATTGTAGTTAAATCCATTTTTACAATATTTGAATTTTCATTGTAACCATTGTATTTAAGCTGGTTAACAACACCTGCCTTTTCGTCAATCCAAGTTATTTGAGCCGGAATCATATTATACGCAAAAGCCTTTGTTGCAACGTATTCTTCAGTTAAATTTTTTGACTCAAGCCCCATTGCATCTAAAAAGTTCATAACTGTTTGAAGCTCAACAGATTTGTGCGCATTATTCGGCACATAAACTATTCCGGGTGAAAAAGTTACGCTGCCGATATTTATAGTGTCCCCGTTTTGAATTTTGTATCTTTTCATCTTAAGAGCCGGGGTTTTATATGTTGTTCCATTGATTATTGTATCAGGTTTTACATTTGTGCTGTCATTTGAAATCGGCGGATCTATGTGATTTGGATGGTTGCAATCCTCTTCGGTAAATTCTTTTTCACATGATGTCATCATCGCCGGTGTAAAGGCTATTGCTGATGCCAGAGCCAGTGATTTTGCCGCATTTTTTAGCATAAAATCCGTTGCTTCACTTCTTTTTTGTTCTCCACTAAAAGCAGGTTGAGAATTCTTTTTTTGAATTTTTGTATTTCTGTTTTGAAAAACATTAAAAGCTGAAATCGGCTGAATATTCATAAATTTCTCCTTTGTAATTCTTCAATGTCTTTTTAAAATTTAAAAATATTTTTTTTTGCTTAATTATGAAGAATTATTTACATAAATTTAGACAATTTTATGAGGCATGGTTAAAAGATTTGCCTCTAATCTTTCCTTGATTGCTCCTGCCGGTTCATAGTACGGCGATACGGTCATGATTTTAGCTGCAATATCAGGATAGTAATATATAAATCTGAGTTCGCTGTCAGTCAGAGGCTGCTGGGTGTGAACGTTTGCGTATCTTGCAAGTTCAAGAATATTTCTTGCTTCATGTTCATCTTTAAACTCAAGTTCCAGATTTTCGTAAACGTTTCTAAATCCTTTAATTCCGCCGTATTCACCTGTAGTAATCATCCTGCCGGTTTCAATGATTTCCGGCTCGCCTCTTCCAAGTTCTTCAAAGTCGTACAATTCATAGTTTCTTCTGTCTTTGAGAGCACCGTCAGCATGGATGCCTGACTCATGCGCAAAAGCGTTATCTCCGACTGCCGGCTGGTTTATCGGTATCGGAACACGGAATGCGTAAGATGTATACTTTGCAAGTTTCCAGATTTTGCTTAAATCAATATTTTCATCAATCTTGTATTTATTTTTAAATCCTGCCGATTTCATTACAGCAAGCAGGCAGGAGGCTAAATCTGCATTTCCGGCGCGTTCTCCCATTCCGTTTATTGCTGTATTAATGTATGCGTCAACACCAGCATCAACTGCGGCTTTTGCGCCCATAACGGAACATGCTGCAGCCATTCCGAGGTCATTATGAAAATGCAATTCAATTGGCATTTCCACAGCTTTTGCTATTGTGTAAATTCTGTCATAAGTTGTTTGAGGATCTTCATATCCGAGGGTATCGCAGTAGCGGAATCTGTGGGCACCGCATTTTTTAGCTTCTGATGCATATTTGATAAGAAAATTTATATCGCTTCTTGATGCGTCTTCAGCGTTTACTCCTATTGTCTGCGCTCCTCTGGAAACAGCACATTCAACAGCTTCGCAGGTCATTTTTAAAATATCATCAGGACTCTTTTTACCCAGATATTTGCCGTTTATCATTTGCTCTGATGTCGATTGGGAGAGGTTCAGATGTTTTAATTTCGGTACATTTTTAAATGAAAGTTCGACATCATCCGCAATTCCTCTCATCCAGCCAGAAAGTTTAGTTTTTGTAATAACTTTTCTTTCCACAAGTTCAAGGTTGCCGTTAAGGTAATTTATTTCGTGGCTTGTTGTCGGAAAGCCGAATTCTGACTGGGTAATCCCCATATCATCCAGCATTAAATTTATAATCGTCTTTTGAAGTTTGGCTAACCCGAGCCTTGAAGTCTGTACGCCGTCCCTGTTTGTAACATCTACAAAATAAATTTTACCCATAACGTTTCCTTTCTTTTTCAGTATTATACACTAAATATATCTAAATAACTTGCTTTTTTATATAAACTTAATTAAAATGAATATTATAGTTCAGGCTTGGTTGTTAAGAAAGAAACATGGCTACAGATACAAAAATATTACAGAAAAAGATTAATAAAGAATATAAAACAGGCAATGTTAAAAGTGCCATTGAGCTTTGTCAGATAGGCTTGCAGGAAGATCCGACGAATGCAGAGCTGCATTTGCGTCTGGGAGATTTATATTTGGCATGGCATCTTGATATTTACAATTCCGCCCAGTATATTGATGAAGCTATTACAGAATACCAGCGGGCAATGGAAACTTATATTGATTCTGCTGAAATTTATTATAAGATTGGCCGTGCTCATTTTTATAAAGGCGACCTTGATAAGGCTGTAAATTATCTGGATATGGCAATATCAAAAGATAATAAATTCGCGAAAGCTTATTATCTGCTCGCTGAAACTTACACCAAAAAAGCTCACTTTTTGGAGGCATCTTTGAATGCTAAAAAGGCGATTAAGTTCAGCCCTTTCAGAAATTCCTGTGCGCATTTTCTTTTATCAAATCTCTATAGTGTTTCATCTTTCAGATCGTTTAAAAATAAAATAAAAGCTAATTTTGAGTTTTTATTGTCAGTCCTGACTCTGCCTTTTGATATGCAGGCAATTGAAAATGTTGCAAGAACAATTTCTTATTTCAAATTTTTCCCTATTCTTGCAAAAGGTTTTTATATGGTGCATACAAGAAGCGTTGAAGCTGCGATTGATACTTATATAAAAGCTATTGAAAAGGCTCCGGGGTTTGTTCCTTTGTATTGTTTGCTCGGGGATATTTACAGAAGCCTCGGAAGATTCGATGATGCTATAACCGAATACAAAATGGCTATATGGCTTGACAGTTTGAATATAGAAGCTTACAGACATCTCTGTCAGGCGTATGAAGAACTCGGGGATTATGACAGTGCTATAGAAATTTATCAGAAGTTAATTCAGATTATGCCGAACATGCCGGATGTTCATTCAAATCTTGCAAATATTTTGTATATTAAAGGTGATATCGAAGGTGCGATTTCGCACTTCCAGACTGCTGTAACTTTAAATCCGAGAAAGCAATGGACAAGTATTATTAACCAGACTTTAGGGTTTGTTTATCAGGAATCCAAAAACGATTTAAATGCGGCAATTACTTCATATCAGAGTGCATATCTTCTGACTCCTGAGGATATTGATATTTATGTAAATTTAGGTAGTGCTTTTTATGACAAGGAAGATTATGACAATGCGCTCACAGTTTACAGAAATGCGCTGGAGCTTGATCCTAAAAATGCCAAAATTCATTGCAACCTCGGGTTTTTGTACTGGGGCAAAGGCGACCTGGATGAAGCTATAAAAGAATACGAAATGTCTATTGAGTATGACCCAAATTATGATATTGCATATAACAATCTCGGGGTTATTTATCTTGATGATTTAGGAAGAGTACAAAAAGCTATAGAACTTTTCAAAAAATCTGTCGAGTGCAATCCTAATTACGCGCTTGCTCATTTTAATCTCGCACGGGCTATTACTATCACGGGCGACAAAATCGAAGCAGCTAAATTATATCAAATTGCGCAGGACATAAATAAAATTACAAACGAAATTGACCCGCAGGACATCATCGACAAAATTAACGGGCTGTTTTCTTAAGTTTTTGTAATTGCCTGAGGTGAACAATTACTGTTTTAGCTTAAAAATATCAGAGTTTTGAGCTGTAGCTTTGGCTGGTTTGTATAATTCTTTAAACTTTCTTTTTGCTTGCGAATTAAAAATTATCTGCTCAAGAAAATTAACAAAGTTCTTAAATAGTGACTTCATTCTGCGCTACCGGAGCCGTCACCGGCAAAACAAATCCGAAAGTTGAGCCTTTGCCGACTTCAGATTCCACAAAAACATGCCCGCCGTGATGCTTTTCTATTGTTGTCTGTACGAGATTTAAGCCTAAGCCGGTGCCTTTAATTGTGTGTGTGTTATTTTCAACCCTGTAAAATCTGTCAAAAATCTTTTTTTGATGCTCCGGCGCAATTCCGCAACCCTGATCTGTTACGGTTACTTCAACTTCGTCAGTGTCTTTGAGGTTTAAGATTTTAACGCTTATTGTTCCGTTTTCAGGAGAATATTTAATCGCGTTTGACATAAGGTTTGTGAATGCGCGCTCTATGCTGTCGTAATTAAGTTCAACGTCAGGAATATCATCATCCTTTGAAACTTCTATTTTTAAGTGATGTTCTTCAGTCAGAACGCTCACCTGATTTATGCTTTCTTCAATAAGTTTTACAATGTTTACCGGTTCTTTTTCAAGAACAGTGTCGGCCTCAAGTTTTGAAAAATCAAGAATGTCGTTTACCATACGGTTAAGGCGGATAATTTCCTGATTAATTGTTCCGATGAATTCTTTTTGTGTTTCGTAGTCAAATTCATTTCCATAGTTGTAAAGTGTGTCAATGTAGCTTCTTAAAACCGTTACAGGAGTTCTTAATTCATGCGAAACATTTGATATAAAATGAGTTCTCATCTGCTCCATTTCGGTTTCCTTTGTAACGTCAATAAGAACTATAATATATCCGACATAATCATTGCTTCTTGTGAACATCGGCGAAATTACAGACTTGATAATCCTTTTGTCAACAGTAATATTAAATTCAATCGGTTTTGAAGCAATAATTTCAAGCGGTGTGTCTTTAAACTGTTCAATTTTATCTTTGAAACAGAAATTGCCGTCTGTGTCGCAATACTGCTGAATTTCTGTATTTAAAAGCGCATCTTCGCTTACTTCAAGAAGTTTTTGCGCATGATTGTTGACAAGAACAACCTTGTCATTGTTGTCACATACTACAACTCCGTTTGCAATGCTCATAAGAACAGCTTCAAGTTTGTTTTTTTCTAATGTAAGTTGTTCAATATTCTGTTCTTCGTACAGGTGAAGCCGGTTAGACATGTCATTAAATTCGTTGAACAGTTCCTTAATTTCGGTTGAAACATCCTGATCTTCGATTTTATAGCCGAATTCACCGGTCGAAATTTTCTTTACACCCTCCTGCAGAATTCTAAGTTCACGGGTTATCAGGTAAGTATTTATCAAAATTACAAACGCAAACACCACCCATGCAATTACAAATACAAATAGAAGCGAGGCGCGGGTTGTGGATGAAATCTGGCTGATTACATTACCAGAAAGAGCTACTGTTACAGTTCCAAGAGGCGCTGCGGCTCCGTTTATCTGTGTTTCCAGCGGGGAGGTAACTGTTATATTGGCCTTTTTTATATTTTTATGATTGTCATTTTTGCCAGAGTATATAAGATTTCCGTTTTTATCCCTAAATTCTATTAATACAATGTCATTATGGCTTTTTAAAATGCTTTCAGCGTGGCTCATTAATGTCTGAGCTGTATCAACGTCACTCAGCCCGTTCGTAAGCTCGATGCCCTCTATTGCAAGCATCTTGGATATTACCTGCCCGAAACTTTTGTAGCCTTCGTTGAGTTTCTTTTGAATATTCACAATGGCAAACAGGGCTATAAAAACAATTAAAACTGTGCTTAAGATAAGCCCGATAATAATCAACCTGTTCTGTGTCGTTAAACTAACCTTTTGTCCCATGCTTAAATTATATCACTTAAAAATATTTTGACTAATATAAAAAAGGGGAATTATATAGCAAATTCCACTAATATTATAAAAAGCACGTCATTCTGAGGGCTTTAGCCAGAATTAGATCCTTCGCCTAAGGCTCAGGATGACGCTGTTTTGAAAATTTTTGGTGAAATTTGCTATATACATCCAAAAAAAGGAGTGAAATTTATCACTCCTTTTTTTGTTATTTTCAACTTATCTGGCGCAGATTGTTCTTGCGACATAAACCCCTGAAGCGGATGCCTGTATCAATCCTCTTGTGACACCTGCGCCGTCACCTATTGTAAACAGGTTTTTAACCCCTTCTGTTTCAAGTTCGTTTGTCAATTTTACTCTTGCGGAGTAGAATTTAACTTCTATACCATAAAGAAGAGTATATCTTGAGGCCGTTCCCGGGCAAACTTTATCAAGAGCATAGAGCATTTCAATAATACTTGTCATTTGTCTGTAAGGAATTACAAGGCTCAAATCACCCGGAGTTGCGCAGGTAAGTGTCGGAGTGATTATGCTTGATTTAATTCTTTCCGGAGTAGAGCGTCTGCCGTCAAGAAGATCTCCGAATCTCTGTACAAGAATGCCGCCGCCGAGCATGTTTGCAAGGCTTGCTATATGCTGACCGTATTGAATTGGTTCTTTAAACGGTTCTGTGAATTTTTCACTGACTAAAAGCGCAAAGTTGGTATTATTGGTTGTTTTTTCAGCGTAGCTGTGTCCGTTTACAGTTGCAATGCCGTTGTAATTTTCCTGAACAACTTCACCGTTCGGGTTCATGCAGAAAGTTCTGACTTCATCTCCAAATGTCGGTGAATGATAAATAAGCTTAGATTCGTAAAGTTTATCAGTCAAAGGTTCAAAAACCGGCGCCGGAAGTTCTACTCTCACCCCGACATCAACCGCATTGTTGACCATTCCGATTTTGTTTTGGGCAAATTCTTTTGTAAGCCAGTCTGCCCCTTCTCTTCCCGGTGCGATGATTGTGTATTCAGCCCTTACTGTCTCTCCGTTGTCAAGGGTCATTCCTTTAACTTCACCGTTTTCAACAATCAGATTTTGAGCAGATACGTTGTTTATAATTGTAATTCTTTCATTCAGATAGTCCTGCATGCTCTTTAAAACATCAAGACTTCTTTCGGTTCCGAGGTGTCTGACCGGAGAATGTACAAGTTTAAGTTCAGCAAGTGCAGCTTCTCTTTCAAGTTCGCGGAAAATTTTCATGTCTGTGCCGAACACTTCTTCAGTAGCACCGAATTTAAGATAAAGTTTGTCAGAGTAATCAATTAATTCTTCAACATGTTCTCTTGGCATATAATCTGCAAGGTGTCCCCCTACATCGGGTGTCAGTGTTAATTTCCCGTCAGAAAATGCGCCGGCTCCGCCCCATCCGCATAAAAGTCCGCATTTTTTGCAATTCGGACATTTTTCGTAGCCTTCTCTAAGCAGACATACTCTGTTTTCAATTTTTTGCCCTTTTTCGATTAAAACCACTTTCCATTCCGGTTTAAGTTTTGTGATTTCCAGTGCAGCGAAAATTCCTGCGGGACCTGCTCCGATAATTGCTACGTTGTAGTTCATTTGGGTTCCTCTTTTGTTTATACTTGTGTAACCTTATGCGCAAATCACGCATACATATCTACAATACTTTGAACAAAATATTTTTAAAATAGTTTGTTACATTTTTGTAAAGAGAATTTAACCGTCTATTCTGGTTCTAAAAGGTTTTTTCTTTGCCGCGCGCGCGTGGTTTATATTGCTTTGAAGTTCTGAAATTTCCTCATTGTCATTTATTTGCCGGGCAAGCTCCAGGTATTTTTCGGCTTCATCCAGATTGTTTGAATTAAGATGTGCTGCTGCAATATTGTAATAAATCAAATATCTGTCCGAGTCTGATTGTGCCCGTTCTAAGGCTTCTCTCAGTGCTGCTATTGCCTTGGGGTAATTTTCCTGATCAGCATAGGCAACAGCAAGGTCTATGTAGCCATTCGGAATATCCGGGGCTGACTCTATGTAATTTTCTGCTTCTTTGATTTTTCTTGAACTTATCTGGCGGGCGTTTCCAAGAACTATCGGCGCGTATATAAGACCTTCTTTTTTTAATTTTGACATTGGCACATTTGTTATGTCCGGTATCATTTTGTATAAAAGAATGATTGTATTTATGTCATCTGGTGAAAGGTAATGAAATGCACTTCTGTATCTGGTGTAATTTGTTTCAGGCGTGCTTGACATATACATTAAGTCATCAGAGCTGTAACTGTGCCCCATAATCCCTAATGCATGGCCTATTTCGTGCAAAGTAGTGTTATAAATTTCTTTATCCGAAAAATAATTTCCGTTTGCATCCTTGTCATACATAGTAATTGTCATTGATTTTAGATGTTTGCCGGAAATTTTTGGAACTGTATAAGCAACTACATATTTGCAGATTCCGTCTGCGCAGATGTCATCTGGCAGCGGACTGAATTCTACATATATATCCGCTTTGCCTTCTTCAACAAATGTAAAAGACAAAAAGTCTGCGCTTGCTGTCCATTGCATAAAGGCTTTTTCTATTTCGGCTTTATAATAGTCAGGAACAGATATCGGAGCTTCTATTTTTACTTTCAGAGGAAATGTGTTTGTATCCCATCTTAGAAGATTTCTGTCATAAGGCGCCTGCTCTATGTAATTCTCGCCAATATTTGCCAGAAGATTGTTTCTCCAGATTTCTATCTGCTGCATGGCAAGTTTATGAGCGGCGTCATCTGTTCTGTCTTCAGAAAATTTAAACATCTCCTTTTGAATTTTTTCAACCGGTTTAAGCTGTGACATTGATTTTACATAAAAATATCTGATGTCACGGTTATTAGGTTTTATTTTATGTGCTGTGCGTAAAATTTTGTATGCTTCAACTGGTTTGTTCTGTTTAATAAGATTTTCACCGATATTACACATAAAATATGGTGACACTAAGATTACTATTGCTGCCGCAAGGAGACAGGCATAGAAAATATATTTATTCTGAATCTTTTTTTTCATCTAACTTTCCTTGCTCAAGAAGTTTTTCTAAAGCACGGGTATCCCCTTTAAGTTTAAAGTATTCCGCAAATTTTGGTGTTGTTTTTAAATTATAGCTCCTGCCGTTTTTGTCGCGTGTTCTGCTTATCAAGCCTTTTTCTATAAGTTCTGACACATGTTCATAAGCGGTAGAGCCTCTTAATTCTTTTAAATCGGTTTGCCTTATCGGTTCTTTAAGGGCAATTACAGCGAGCGTTCTCATGACCGCCGGCCTTAAATCTACAGGACAAAGCTTTTCTACAATATCCATGTGTTCTTCTTTTACCTGAAGAATATATCCGTTTTCGTCATCAATTTCAAGTGCCCCGTCGCGTGATGAATAATCCATTATTAAATCAAGAATGGCTTCTTCAACCTGTTCGTTTTCTACTTCCAAAATCTCAGCAATTTCGTTTGTTGTAAGAGCCTTTGCTGTTGTAAACAGAACGGCTTCAATTCTGGCTTTCAAGTTTTCCATGTTCGTCCCCTTTTACAACATACAAATCCGAGTAAAACTCATCCTGAACAAGTTCATAATCTGTTTCCGCCGTCAAAAACAACAGCGCAATATAAGCGCTTATCTTGTCCATTCCAAGCAGAGTCAACTCATTCAATTCAATTTTTTCTTCTTTTTCAAATATCTGAGAAAGATTTTCTTTCAGGCGTAAAACACAATCTTCAATGTATTCTTCGTGCGCAAGATTAATTATGTCATCAGCCGTAAATCTTGAATAAGACTGTACACGGCGTTTTGCGCGTTCGTGTGCGCTTTTTAAAGATTGTTTTTGCTCTAATTTTTCGTAAAATTGCAACTGTCTAATCAAATCGTGCAATGTGACAACCCGGTTCCGGTTAAGTCTTACGCTTGTCCTTCGCTGCAAAACATCGTCTATTGAAACGACATTATTTGTCGGAACGTAATCTTCCTGTTCGCCGTAGTCAACTATAAATCCGTCATCATCATATTCAATATTTTCCTGAGGCTGAGATTCAAACTCTGAAATATCTATTCCTTCAAGAACATTTGACTTTAGCTTTAAAAGTACAGATGCAAAAAGAAATGTTCTGCCGGTAAGTCTTAAATCCTGAGATTTCATCTCGCACATATGAGCAAGATATTTGTCCGTAACATCAACTATATCAATATTCCATGGGTCAATTTTGCCGGCTTTCGCCATTGAAACAAGTATTCCGATACCTTCATTGTCGACATTAACATTTTCAGGAATTGCTGAAGTATTATAATTAAGTATTGCTGTTTCACTGCTCATAATTAATCTCTAAGTTTGACTCCCGTCACACGGGTTATACCTTTTTCTTTTTGAGTTACACCTATCGTCCTATTTGCTGATTCTATCATAGGTTTGCGGTGGCTAACTACTATAAATTGCGTATTTTTTGATTGGTTCTGCACCATTTGGGCGATACGTTCAACGTTCATTGTGTCCAAACTTGCGTCAACTTCGTCAAATGCATAAAATGGAGAAGGCATATAACGCTGGATTGCAAATACAAATGCAAGTGCTGTTAGTGATTTTTCTCCGCCTGACATACTTTCCAGACGCTGGAGTTTCTTATCTCTGGGCTGGGCTTCTATAGTCATACCGCCTGAGAGCGGGTCATCCGGATTTTCAAGTTTTAATTCGCCTTCGCCTTCTGAGAGCTGATGGAAAACCTGTTTGAAGTTTTCGTTTATATTGTTGAACGTCTTCATGAAAGCTTCTTTTTTAGACTGTTCATAACCGCTCATTCTGTCTAAAATCTCTTTGCGTTCTTTTGATAAGGTGTCAATCTGTGTTTTAAGTTCCTGCTGACGGGTTTGAACTTCTTCGTAAGCTGCAATTGCACGCATATTAACATCACCTAAATCCTGCATTCTCTTTTCCAGACGCTGAATCTGGCTTGTAATTTCTTCAATTGAGATTTCAACAGGCTCAAGCTTGTCAATTTCAATTCCTGCATTCACTAATTCTGCTCTTGCTGAATCAAATTGAGGTTCAAGTTCACGTCTTCTGGCACGGAAAGATTCAATTTGCTCTGCTATTTTTTCAATCTCATACAGGCTGTCTTTTTTCTGCTTATCAATTTCGTTCAAATCAGCCTGAATTGCGTCGCGTTCTTCAAGAAGTTTGCCGAGTTTTGTTTCGATTTCTTTTATCTGTTCTTCCAGAGTTTCGGCTTTTTTATTTAACTCTTCAATTTCTGATGTAAAACGTTCTTTGTCTGCTTCAAGCTTTTTGTTGTTTGCTTCCGTGCGTTCTATATCTTCGTTGTTTGTAAGGATCATGTTTTCCTGAAATGCTATTTCACGGTCAAAATCTTTTCGTTCATTTTTTGCCGTCATTAATTTTTGATCTAAACGTTTGATTTCAGCCTCAACGCCTTCGGTTTTTGCCTTCAGGTCTTTCAAATCCTGTTCGTTTATGAGTTTTTCTACTTCTTCAATTTGAGATTGAACTTCTGCCATGCGGTCGTAAACCTCGACAGTTTGCTCTTCAAGTTTGTCCAGCTGTTTGTTGCAGGCTTCAATTTTAGGCTCAGAGTCAATCACAAACTGATTTTTTTCAGCAAGAAGCTTCTCGCTGTTATCGTAATCTCGCGTCATATTCTCAAGTTCACGTTTTGCGTTTGCGCATTCGTTCATAGAGTCTGAATATTTCTGTCGGATATCCTCGCGTTTATTTTCTAAATCCTGTCTTTTTCTGTTTAGAGCGGAAGCTTTGTTTTCTAGTTCTTTTAATTTATTTTTGAAGTTTTCAAGTTCGTTATCATCGTTCTGGCTGAAGCTTAAACCTGTTCTTCTTTGCGAGCCGCCTGTCATTGAACCCGATTTTTCAAAAATTTCGCCCTGAAGAGTAACCATTCTGTATTTACCGATAAGCTTTTTGGCGCATTCCATGTCTTCTACAACAAGAGTTTCACCTACTGCATAATAGAAGGCATTTATGTATTTGTCGTCAAAGTCAACAAGGTTTATCGCAAAATCAATTACCCCTCTGTCTTTTGGAAGGTTCAAGCGTGACGGGGCTTTTACGATTTTATTAAGCGGAATGAACGTTGCTCTGCCGGCTCCTGAGGATTTTAAAAGTTCAATCGCAACTGATGCAACGTGTTCATCATCAACAACAATATGAGTCATTCTTCCGCCAAAAGCTACTTCCATTGCCGTTGAATACTCTTTATCAACAGTGCCGAGTTTTACAAGAGGCGCATGAACTCCCTTGAGGTTTGCATTCATAACCGTGTCAATAGCACTGTTAAAACTTGATTGTGCAACCTGTTTTGTAGCTTCCATGGTGGAAATCTTTCGGATTGCCATCTGGATATCGTGGTTTACATCATCAATCTCGTTTTTCGTTGTGTCAAGGTCGTGAAGAATATTCTGCTGAATAAGCTTGAAATCTTCCATCTCCTTTTGAAGCTGTTCAACAAGAGTCTTTTTTAAATCGTAATTTGATGTAAAATTAGCTTTTAAGCTTTCCAGTTCTTCAATTTCTTTTTTTGTCTTTTCAAGAGCCGCTTGCAGGGTTTTTAAATCATTTTCCAGAGGAAGTTTTTTTCTGATAAGCTCATTATCCTTGTCCTGCAAGGATTCATAAGTTTTTCTTAATTCGTTTCTCTTTGTAATGTGCTGGTCTGCAGTAGCATTAAGCCCTGTCATATCCTCAAGAATTTTCTTTAATTCCGCATTTTTCTCCGCAATATTGCCTTCGATAATCTTAATTTCATCTTCCTTCAACTGAATTTTAAGGTTAAAATCGGCAATTTTTTGTTTGTGCGATTCAATGCCGTTCCTGGCGTTTTCAATCCGGCGGAGTCCGTCCATTATCTGTTTGTCAGCATAATTGTGAGCGTTATTTTTGCGGTCAACTTCGCCTTTAATTCCTTCAAGCTGCTTTTTTAATTCAAGCTGATGAGCCTCGCCTTTTTCTTTTATAACCTCGGAAACTTCCTGAAATTTGCTTTTGATTAAGGTTAACCTTTCATCTAAATCTTTACTTTTAACCTCTTCTTCCTTTTTCTTTTTGGTGAATTCAAGGATATTTTCGTGGGCTTTTTCTATGTTCTTTTTAAGATCAAAAAATCTGACTTTGCTGATTTGACCTTCAAGCCCTGTTTTTTCTTCCCTGAGTTTTTGATATTTGAGCGCAACTTCTCTTTCTTCCTTAAGCTGTTCAAGGCGTTTGTCGACTTCATCGAGGATTACCTGAGATCTTTCAACGCGCTGTTCAACCGTTGTAAGTTCATTTGTTGCCTGTTCTATTCTTCTGTCAAAGTCAGCAACTCCGGCAATTTCATCAATAATTTTACGTCTGTTTTTGGGCGAACAATTTGTAATACCCATAACGTCACCCTGCATCATTACATTGTAACTGTTCGGGGTTACATTATATTTTTCAAGTTCTGCATGAACATTTGTTAATGTCGTGACAGAATCATTGATGTAATAAGTACTTGCATATCCCTGGGAAGATTTACGGATTTTTCTTGCAATGCTTAAATCCTGACCGTCTTTCATTCCTCCGAAAGTAACCTTAACAAATGCTTCATTTCTTTTGGTGTATGTCGAAATAAAATGAGAAAGGTTTTCCGCTCTTAACTCGCTTGCATTTGCAAGACCAAGTGCAAACAAAACACTGTCTATAATGTTGCTTTTCCCTGAACCATTCGGGCCTGAAATGGTTGTAAATCCTTCAAGAAGCGGGATTTCTGATTTGTTGGCAAATGATTTAAAATTATCTATTTCGAGTTGTTTTATGTACATTATCCTACCCAGTTAAAGTCTTAATTCTATTAGACAATAATATGCAAGACATGTCAAAGGATTAAACAAAACTTTACAGATATATAGTGTTTTAGGAATTTAAGGCCTTAGAAATAATTTGATTAATATTCCTCAATAAACAAAAAAAAACGACTAAAGAAGTCGCTAAATTAAAGGGAAAAAAGGAAATGAAATTGAAAAATAAAAATATATAACCCCCGCAAAAACAGAAAAGTATTAAGTTTTTACGGGTTAAGTTTTTTTAGATAAGTTCTCCTATAAATGTATAACGTTTGAATTTTTTTGAATTGTTGTAGCTTTTGTTGTCATCGGATTATTGCTTTATCCTTCGCAGCCGCTCGCTGTGCTTTTTGTTTGTTTTCCGATGCCTTTTGGTTGTCTTTTTCATTGACCGTTCCAAGCGGAACCGGAATGAATTTTTGCGATTGTCCGAATACTCTGTAAAAGCACCATTGCAGCCACCGTTCCAGAGTGTAAGTGTGGACTTCGTCCACTAGCCGAAGGTTTTGAAAGTAGATTCAGTGTTCTTTTCAATA
>CALVAX010000004.1 GCA_944325605.1 Candidatus Gastranaerophilales bacterium | reverse complement strand
AATGATTACAGTGTGGCACTTATTATGGTAGGACCGGAACGGTATTAAAGAAGAAAAGAGTATTTATGGGCAATAGACGGAATAGCAGGATGTTATTGACAGCGTTGGCATTATCAATGTCGCTTTCAGTCGGGATGCAGAAAGCACAGGCCGATGTTACAGTCGGCAACTGGAGTGACTTGAGGAATGCAATCCAAAATGCAACAGGAATTATAACTTTAGATGACGCTATAAATCCTGGACTGATTGGAAATAGAGGTAGTGTTGAGGTTGGTGCGAGTAATCTTACGATAGATGGACAAAATAAGGAACTTACTGGTACTATATTAGGTCTTAACCCTGCACAACATATAATTCTTAATTCCGGTCGGACTCTTAACATAACTAATCTTACACAATCACAATATGAACGATTTCTTTATAACAACAATGGCACTGTGAATATATCATCAAGGTCTTCCTTCTCAAATAATGATGCCAGTGCTATCACTGGTGGGGAGGAAAGGGCAGGAGCTGCAATATATAATGCAGGCGGGATTATAAACATATTAGATTCTTCATTTTCCGGTAATCAGGCATATAATGGCGGCGCAATCGCAAATGCCGGCGGAACTGTTGTAATAGAAAAATCAACCTTTGACGGCAATCACACTACAGGCGGCAACGGCGGCGCAATCGATACATGGGGCGGAACAACCACCATTATTGACAGTTCTTTTACCAACAATCACGCAAATGATAATTTTGACTACGATGCCTACGCAAGAGGTGATAATAGCGATTCAGCGCAAGCTGGTGGTGCTATAAACAACAACAATGGCGGAACTTTAAATATTGTCGCACAGAATGATGATGTTGAATTTACAAACAACTATGTCGGAAGTATTCAGGAAGGACAATGGCCATGGGATCCTGATGTAGACAATCGTTTTTTTAATGCGATTACTAACAACGGAACAATAAACCTTAATGCTTCCGATGAGTATAGTATAATTTTCAACGACTCTATCGGATATGTTCGAGGCTCAAGCAGAGAGGGCAACATAATCAACATCAACAAAAGTGATGTTGCACTTATCAACTCTGCCGGTGAAACCATAACAACTCCTGCCTCAGGTACAATTGCGATTAACAATGCTGTGTATGACCAGACTGTTAATATGTATGGCGGAACGCTTCATTTTGGTACATCCGGAGGGTTTGATGATACAGAAGCTCATCATGTGAATTTGAATATTCACGGAGGTTTGCTGGATGCTGTTAACGGTGAGGCTGATACTGTAACTATTGGCTGGACGAATGCTTTTAATGATCTTGAATTAGCATTGGATGCTGATGCCGGCAGAAATATTGCGGACTATTTTTCAACATCTAACCATTTTTCTGCTGAAGATGGTATTTCTGTAAATATATCAAAAGTCACTATTATTAACAGTACAGATAACAGGTTTGTCGGCGGCGCAGTAGATTCTCAAGCCGGCACCTGGAAACTGACAAATGTAAAAGAAGACACAATTCTTCTTGATGCAGACGGCAACGAGCTTGAAGGCAACACTCTTGTTTCATGGAATAAAAATACCGGAGTTTTGAAAGCAGGCAAATACAACCTGAAAAACGCAGTTTCTGACAACAACACCATTACGGCTAACGGCAGTGTTGTTAATGTAGAATTAAACAGCGACCGTATTTACAGACTTGTTAAAGACGAAATAGTCAGCCAAACTCTGGGCGATATGACAAACGGCTCTTTGACAATTGCCGGCAACGGAAACAACATCACTGCTTTGACCGGCGGCATCAGCGGCATTACCACCGGTGCTGGCGACACTTTGACGATTAACGATGTTGCTAATATGAGCGGCTTTGACACTGCTTTAAATGTAACAGGCGGCACGGTTTCGTTAGATAATTCCGACATTACAAACAATACCGTTACAGGCATAAATGTCAGCGGCGGCGAGGTAACCCTGACAAACGGCAGCGATATTACCGGCAACACTACCGGCATGTCAGTCAGCGGAGGCACCGTCACCATGACCGGCGGCATGATTGCAAGCAATGATAACGGTTTAACCGTTTCCGGCGGTTCTGCCACCTTAACCGACAGCGACATTGTCGGCAACGATACTGGTTTAACTGTTACCAGCGGCAACGTCACCATCAATGCATCTGCGGGTGATTCGGCGGAATCCCTGAACACCGTGGCGATTGACAATGCGGTTGGCGAAAATGTGAATAATATAGAGAACAGCGGCACCATAAACTTTAATGCGTTTGCCAATGCAGTCATAGAGGTTGGTGACAATGTTATCAGAGCTGTCGGTAACACGGTTAACGGCATTTTGAGCATCAACACAGCAGAAAATGCCTCCGGCACGGTCAACCTGGCCGATGTGAGCAATCAAACCGTGAACATCAATAAAGGCACTGTCACCACGGGCAATGTGTCCGGCAGTGATGTCAACGTCACCACGGGCAATATAGACATTGCCGCCGTTGATAACAGCACGGTGGACATAACCGACGGCACTGCGGATTTTGGCACGGTTTCCAACAACAGCACCGTAACCATAGCCGGCGGCACGGCGAACTTTAATGACAACATCACGTCTTCAACATTAACTTTGAATGGCGGAACAAACACTATTGCTGATAACAAGACCGTTTCCAGCTCCACAATCACCGTTGCCAACGGCGCCACAGCGAATATTGCCGCCGATTTGAACGATTCGGATATAACAACCGCCGGCAATACAACCATTTCCGGAGATATCACCGGAGAATATAACGGATATGCTTACACAACGCAAATTACCAACAGCGGCACCGCCGATATATCCGGCAATGTTTCCGGTGCGTCTATAGCTTCAATAGGGAACGGAAACACCAATCTGACCGGAACCAAGGTGGAAAATTCAATGATTTTCGCCAGCAGCACGGTCAACCTTGGCACCGCAGACGGCAGCATTTCTCTTGCCGGTTCAATCATTAATGGCAGCAATACCAACCTCATCGCCTCAACCGTCACCGGCGGGGCAGACGGTGCGTTCACGATTAATGACGGCAGCACATTGTCTTCTGCTGTTGACTCCACGATTGCTGCGTCAATTCTGGGCAGCGGCAATATCAACAACACCGGCGGCGAATTAAACTTTGCCACCACCGGCGGCGCCACCGGTGCAAACTTTACAGGAACCATCAATGCAACGGCAGGCACAATCAACCTTGGCGCAAATTACGGACTGAATACCGGCGCCAATATCAACCTTGCAGGCGGTACGCTGAATTATGCAACCGGCAGCGGTTCGCTTTCTGACAATGGGCTGTTTGGTTTGGCGCTGAACGGCAACGGCACTGCCAACATCAACGGCTCGGGCCGTGAAACCGCAAATATCACGCTGACGGATAAATTCTGGACAATGAACAATACCGGCAACACGTTGAACTTTAATGACGCAAATTATATTCTCGCAAACGGCTTTACGACAGGTGATGATATTCTTAATTTTAATAATTCAGGGTTATCTTTTGAACAGTCAGGACAAAATTACGGGAATATTGCTATTAATAATTCTATCTTGAATCTATCAAATAGAAGAAATGCAGGCGATACTTATACATTTGAAACTTTGAATGCAACCGGAACAAATAATTTTAGTGTTGATGTGGATCTTTATCTTGATGATGCTAGTTCTAATCCGATTGCCGATAAAATTATAGTAAATTCAAGCAATGGCGGTAAATTAACACTTACAGAACTGTTTATTACAAATGATAATGGTGTGATAGGGCAGGTAGAAGGCGGAAAAAACATTCAGCTTATTCAAAATGCCGATGGAGCCTCTAATCCTTTGCAGCTTGAAGTTCAGGAAGGTATTGAAATACTCAGCTGGGCTACAAACGTTTATGAATACGGGGTTACATCAGCAAGTTCCAACGGCAGCATCATTGATAGCATTAACATTGCTGAAGACGGGCCATCCTCTACGGATACTCTTCGTGATTTGAACATGTATGTTGGCGGTGAAGGTTATAATAACAGAGGTTTCAGCTTTGTTATAGACGGAAGCAATCCTGAAGAATCTAACAGATACAATATCTATCGTGACCTTGATACAACGACAGAAGGCACATTTACAATCCTTGGAAGATATGATGAGCACGGACATAAGAGTGTTTTATCCGGCGAACTTAAGGAACTTATAGTTAATGCCGACTCAACGCGACTGGAACAGCAAACAGACGGTACGTATACTTATTATAAAGCTGACGGCACTATAGATAAATCAGGACTTACATCTGATCAGGTTGCAGAAATTCTTGAAGAGCAGACATTAACCGGACATTCAATAGAAGTCGGCGCAATGGGCAATGATACTGATACAAATCTGACTGATAAACAGGGTTCAATGTTTGAACTTAGAAATGCAACTAACCTCAAAATCAATGATGTAAGTATTGAAGATGCAAAACGTTACGCCAATGACATAACAATCACAGACGGTGCTGCAATCTATGCCAGTAATTCAGCTGCAACGGTTGAACTTGAAAACACTGACTTCAAAAACAACTCTGTCAAAGGCGGAAACGGCGGTGCGATTGCAAATATCAATAGCGAAAGCTTTTCAATAAACAATGCTCTCTTTGAAAACAACTCTGCAGGCAAAAACGGCGGTGCGATTTACAACGCAGACGATATGACTATCGGTGCCGCTCCTTCTGAAATTGTTTCAAATACAGAAACAATGATATCTGCAGGAAACACTTCCTTTGCAGGAAACACAGCAGTACAGGGCGGTGCAATTTACAACGCTCAAAATGCGGAAATGACGATTTCATCTGCGTCATCTGTAAAAGAAATAAATGGTCAGCCTATAATCATTGCGTCAACCATAGAATTTACAGGCAATGCGGCAGAGCAGGGCGGAGCTATATACAACGCCGGAATACTCAATATGAAAACTTCCGGAGATGGTAAGATTATTGTTGATGCCGCTACTAAAACTGCTTCAAACGATATCTACAACGTAGGGACTTTGAACCTAAACGGCGACATTACAATTAACAGTGCAATTAAGGACGCAGAAACTGCCTCGGGTACAACAAACCTTAACGGCGGAACGCTTACTCTTGGTGATAAAGCAACTATTACACAAAAAGATTTTAACATTGCAAGCGGGGTCGCTTTCACAACAAACGCTGACAAGCTTAGTATTGCAAACCTTATAACAAACGCAGGCCGCCTTGAGTTTATCGGTGGAGAAAATAAAAATGCTATAAAGAACACCGGTAGTCTGGCGTTTAACGGAGCAACAGCAACCTCCGGCGAAATTACCGGCGCAGGTAACACCACAATCCAGAGCGGAACAGTTGCAAATACGGGTTCAATCACTCAGAACGGATTGTCAATTGCGTTAGGAGCAGGCCTTACAACAAATGCAGACAATTTGACAATAACAAGTGCAATTCAAAACGCAGGCACCTTAACATTTACTGGTGGTGAAAATGCAAATGCTGTAAACAATACAGGCAGTTTAATATTTGATGGTGCAGCAGCAACATCCGGCAGCATAACCGGCACGGGTAACACCACAATACAGAGCGGAACAGTTGAAAATACAGGTTCAATAACTCAGAACAACCTGTCAATTGCGTTAGGAGCAGGCCTTACAACAAATGCAGACAATTTGACAATAACAAGTGCAATTCAAAACGCAGGCACCTTAACACTTTCAGGCACTCTTGATAAAACTATATCAGGTGCAGGCACAACAAGTATTAATGGCGAACTTGCTCTTGTCGACGGTGTGCATATTGACGGCACACTTGCTATGAACAATGGCACTCTTGATTTGAATGAAGGCAAGGGTGCCAAAGGAAAGATTACCGAACATAATATCGGCAAATTAACAGGAACAGGTACAATCAAAATTGATGCGGATTTGAGTGCAAATGCCGAAGAGGGAGATTCAGACACCTTGAATATCGTCGGCTCTGCTGAAAACGCTTCAATAAATATATACTCTATCAACGTAACAGCTGACCACGTTGTTCCAACAGGAAGTACAGATGATCCTTACGATTCCAAATTTTTCCAGGTTATAGGCGGAGATGGCAAAGATAATGTTAATTTGACTCTCGGCGGGAATGACGGAAAAGTTTCAACTATCACCAGTGATTACTTGTATGAATTTGTAAAACATGAAACAAATAACGGCGCTGTTAAAGTCAATATGAATAAAACAACAGCAGATCTTGCAGACTTTATCCAGGGTACAAACGGAACTGAAAATATTTACACATATTCAATGACAAGAGATGAAACCAAAACCACTCCTCCGGAAATCGGAACAACAAACAGAACAGATATCCCTGCAGACGGTCTGAACTTATATCTCAACGGTCATACATTATCTTCCGGTCAAGCAAGCGGTGACGGTATTACTGTTGCAGGCGGCTATACTTTGAATGTTACTGGTGATAACGGAACAGTCACAGGTTTTAATATCGCATTCACAAACAATGGAACTCTAAACGTTTCAGACACACAATTTGAAAATAACCAGAATGCTCTGACAAACAATGCCGGCGGAAATCTGAATGTTACCGGTTCAACTTTTGCAGATAATGATACTGCAATTACAAACAATGCAGGGGGAAATCTTAACCTTTCAAATATTACGTTTGATGGAAACGGAGTTGATGTTTCCAACAGCGGAACTCTGAATCTTGCAGGAAATACAGTTATAGAAGGCGGAATTACAGGCCAGGGAACAACAAACATCACAAGCGGTGTTACAAATGCTGTTAATACAATTGTTCAAAATCAACTGAACATTTCAGCAGGTGCAACACTAGACGGTGCAAACAATGTAACCGCATCCATTAGCAACGAAGGTATAATGAACTACGGTGCAGGTACCGCTAACTCTAACACAATCACCGGAAACGGAACATTGAATGCACAGGGCAACTGGACAAATGACGGAAATGTTTCTCAGGGAACCGTTAACGTTGCATCAGGTTCAACCATCACAAACAACGGAACTCTTGAAGTTACAAATACTCTAAACAACACCGATTCAACAATTGCAAATGCCGGAGAACTTAATCTTGCCGGCCAGAATATGCAAAACAACGGTACAATCAACGGTTCAGGTACTACAAATATCTCAGGAAGCGTTCAAAACAACGGAACTATAGAACAGGATGTTGAAATTACCCAATCCGGCGAATTGACTTCAAGCGCAGACAATATCAAAAATAATATTCTGAACAACGGTGTTTATAATATTACCGGCGGAACAATCGCCAATGCAATTACAGGCTCGGGTGATTTGAACCTCTCAAGCAATATGACGCTCGCAAGTTCAATCACCGGCAACAATATCAACCTCAATAACGGAATTCTGTCATTTGCGCAGAGTGCTGATATTTCAAGCGCAACTCTGAGTGCAAACGGCGGTTCTATTAACCTTCAAAACGGAGCTGTTCAAAATACAAACCTCGGAAATCTCATTCTGAATTCTGATTTGAATTTGATGCTTGACGGAAGTTTTGCAGACAAAGAACTTGATACAATTACCGCAAACTCATTTACAAACAATGGCGGCCACAGTATCAATATTTCAAATATTCTTCTTTCAACCCCGACAAAAGATATGGCATTCAGCATATCCCCTCTTGGTTCTGGAATGAATGATACTGTCAGCACAGCTCTGGCAGGTGCAATTCAATACACAGGAGGCGAAATTGTTTATTCTCCTATATACAAATACAGTGCGAAATATGACCCTGAAACAGCATTGCTGAACTTCAACAGAGTCGGCGGCGGAGGTTATGACTCATACAATCCTGGTGTGTTTGCCGGAGCAGTAGCTGCACAGCTCGGCGGATATTTAACCCAGTTGAATTCTTATGATGAAGCCTTCCGTAATATGGATATGTATATGCTGATGACTCAAGAACAGCGTCAGGCTATGAAAATGAGAAATAAATATGCTGCAGCTTCAGCCGATTCTAATATTGTATTTGATCCGACGATTACACAGTATGAAAATAAAGCCGGATGGTTCAGGCCGTATGCAACTTTTGAAAAAGTTGACCTTAAAGGCGGCCCGACTGTTTCAAACGTAGCTTATGGTTCATTCTTCGGGGCAGAATCCGAAATGTATGACCTTGGCCACGGATGGGATGGAATCTGGGGCGTTTACGGCGGATACAACGGTTCTCATCAATCCTATGACGGAGTCGGAATTTACCAGAACGGCGGTACTTTAGGTGCTATCGGTATGGCTTATAAAGGTAATTTCTTCACCGGCTTGACTGCAAACGTCGGGGCTAACAGCGGTGAAGCAAGTACAATGTATGGTCAGGACAATTTCACCCTTCTTATGAGCGGTGTTGCTTCAAAATCCGGTTACAACTGGGAACTTGCTAAAGGTAAATTCATTATCCAGCCGAACTTCCTGATTTCATATTCTTATGTAAATACATTCAACTACAGGGATGCTCAAGGTGTCGGAATAGAATCTGATCCGCTGCATGCAATACAAATTGAGCCGGGTATTAAACTTATAGGCAACCTCAAAAACGGTTGGCAGCCTTATGCAAGTGTAAGTATGGTTTGGAATATTATGGACAAAACCCAGTTCCAGGCAAACTATGTTTCACTTCCGGAATTGAGCGTAAAACCGTTTGTAAAATATGGTGTAGGTGTCAGAAAATCCTGGGGTGAAAGATTCACCGGATTCTTCCAGACTTATTTCACAAATGGCGGCAGAAACGGTGTCGGCTTGCAGTTAGGCCTGAGATTTATGCTCGGAAAATCCCCTAAGAAAACTCTAAATGGCCCGGTTCCGGAGTTGAAGAAAACCGTGATTAAAGTCGGCAGAAAATAAAGTTATTTAGAAAGCCCTCTCAAAAAAAGAGGGCTTTTTAAATGTTAATCTTTAAACAAATCGTAAAAATGATAGAATTGCAGAGGAGTTTTAAGGGTTATTCTTTCCAGAAATTTTACATAAGATTGTTCCATATCCTCAAGAGATGTGAAATTGTGTTTTTGAAGATGTATGGTGTAGGTATCGCCTTTTGTTTTTAGGGCAATGACAAAGTATACCGGCACTTCCATCAATTGCGCTATTTTGAAACTTCCAACCGGAAAGTCAACTTTATGTCCGAAAAGTTCTGCTTCAAAAGTCTTTGCATTCAGGTTTTCGCCTATCCTGTCACCTGCAATAAATGCAACACTGCCGTTATCAAGACTTTCCTTAAGTTTAATTGATGTATTTACCCCGATTTCTTCTATATAAAAATAATTTATCGGAAGTTTTTTTGCAATTTTGCTGATAAAACTATTAAACACCTGACTCTGAGTCCGGCTCAGGAAAATATTAACTCTGAATTCCGGCCAGAAACCGCTGTTCATAAAAAAACTGCGCATAACCTCGGTATTGCCGACATGAGAACATATACAAAACATCCCTTTTTTCTTATAGAAATCTTCATAAAAAAGTTCTCTTTCGCCTTCTGATGCAAATTTTATTTTGGATTTGTCAAATTTGTTTGCAAAAATTTCCACTTTATCCGCAAGCACAAAAGCATACGACAAAAGGTGCCGGAATTGGTTGATAATAGAAGGTTTTATTCCGCATAGAGGTGAAATTATTGTCAGATATTTCTTTGAATATCCTCTGATTTCTTTTGCAAAAATAAATGTGAAAAACGTCACAACAAAAGCTATTAAATACAAAGCTTTTTTGCCAAAAATTCTGTAAACATACCAGGAAAACCACAAACGTTTTTCGCCTGCTGCCTGTTCTTTTATCTGGTACCATTTTTTCATCAAACACTAAGCTCCAGAAGTGTGTAACAATGTCTGCCGACATTTTTGTGAATTACGTCGATTTTAATGCCGGCATTTTTGACCATTGTTGAAAGTTCTTTTTCTGTGTACATTTTGCTTTTACCGTTAGCCATGCAGGTAAAATATAGTGAAATATGGGAAATCGCAAATGCTGCACCGCCAAACTCCTGATTGTCGATTACCGGCTCAAGTATGTAAATTTTAGTACCTTTAGAGGCGGATTTTTTTATTTTTGTCAAAATTTTTACAACCTGTTCTTCCGAAAAACAATCCAGAAACTGGCTCATAAATACGGCACCAGACATTGGCGGAAAATCTCTATCTGAAAGAACATCCATCCCGTAAAATTTGAATTTGTCAGAATTAACATTTTTTTCAGCCATTTCTTTGTTTACGGGCAGATCTATAATATTAACGGGGCATTCAGGATGGAGTTTAAGTGAAATTTTTTCAAATTTGCCTGCGTTTCCGCCGATGTCAAAGATTTCCGACGGGTTATGCTTGAAAATAATCTCCACAACTTCTTCAAAACAGTTATCCGAGTAGAAATAATCAAAGTCATACCATGATTTTCTGGCTTTTTCTGGCAAATTCGGAACATGAGGATAAATCGTATCATCATCTACAAAATATTTCTTCAATCCTTCGGGTTTTCCATTTTTGAATGATTGCGTCATTTCATTCGCACCGAGATAGCAGACATCGCGCATAAAATTGAAATTATAAATTGTCATTTCATCATGCAAAAAACATTCGCCAAGCGGTGTCAGAGAATATTTTGCTTCTTCTTTTTCGACAATACCGGCGTAAAATCCCGCCTGCAAAAGAGTAATGGCTGTATATTTTGTAATATGGCATTCTTTTATCAATTCTTCAACTGTTGCTGAATTTTTGTCAAGATATTCAAGAATTCCGAAGTCCAGCATTGACGCTACCGCCTGAAAAGTGAACGGGGCAAAGGCAATTTTCTGGGCATCAGACAGCGCCGTCACTTTTGAACTTCTTTTTTTACGATTTCTTCTGTATGTAATTTTTGCGTCTTCTTCCATAACCATGGTAATATTTTAGCATGGATATATTCTATTTAGACATGAAAAATTTTTCTGAAAGCGAACTTGATGGAATAACCACTCAGATAGACATGGCTTTTAATTCTCCGAAACGTCAGAGGGAGTATGCTTTAGGACGGTTTGTTGTAAATTATGCCGCACAAAATTTTTACAAAATAAAATGTACAAAAATTGAAATAAGAGATAAAAAACCATATTTCCCAGACAGTGATTTGAACTTCAGCATTTCGCACAGCAAAAATATTATTCTTGCTGCGTTTGACAGGTTTCCGGTCGGGGCGGATGTTGAATTTATGCGGAAAAGAGATTATGCTAAATTATTTAGTTATTACGAACTTTCGCCTGCAGCCTCAGATGCCGAAACTTTTTACAGATTCTGGACAAACTATGAGGCCGAAATTAAACTTCAATCTAAGCCTGAATCTGCGCTTACAATGAAACTTCTGCCTGAATTTATTTTGAGCGTTGCAAGCAGTCAGTCTTTTGATATCAGGACAATGCTCAGGATATATGAACTCAAAAGCCCGAGAGCAAGCACAAATCCTAACGAACTTATGAGTTTAAAGCTTGTTAATGCCAGCAGACCGAATGAAAATACGGTTGTTATGCACGAAATAAATACTGCATCATTGGAGTTCTTTGACCCGTTGAATCTGAAAACAGAATAATCCAGACCAAATCCTGTAATTAAAAAGATTGCAAGGATATGAAACAAATTCACATCACCAAAAAGACTTACGGAAGAAATTGCAAACGCGCTTGCCAGAACCGATGGTATTATGATTTTGTGAGCATTCCTGAATGAGAAAATAATCCCTAATATAACGTACAAAATTACAAATATCGGTATCAAAATTTCAAGACAAACTATTCTTACCTGTTTTATGCCGGCTGAAATGTCTGAAGGCAGATTTATGTATTTTATCCCTCCTTCTAAAATTTCCGGTGTTTGAAAATCATATACTATCATAATTGAATGATTTTCATCAATTAAAAATTCATCCAGCCCGTGAATATTTTCAAGTCCTTCCTGCGGGGCGAATGTTTTTGGGAAAATTTTTAGATTTACCTGTTCTTCTTTTGTCAAAAGCTCTGAAAATGCCGGAAGTTTTTTGTCATAAAGATTTTTGATTAAAGCCGAATTTTCACTCTGGCGTTTTTCTGACGGAATAAATCTGCTCATTGAATAGTACGAAATATTATGTTCTTTTAGTTTTTGTGCGGTTTGTTCTTCTTTTTCAAGAATATTTTCAAGATTATTGCCTTCAACCACAACAAACGAAGTATTGGAGTTCCGGCCTGTAATATCCTGATACAATTTTTCTGCCCTCATCATATCTTTAGAAGGTCTGTACATATCTCTTATATCGTCACTGAAGTTCAATTTAAGCATTCCTGCCGCAATCACAAGGAAAATTACAATCAAAATCTTTTTGCTGATTTTGAAATGAAAAATCTGTTTTGAAGCTTGGGGTGGAAGAAGTTCGTAAAATAAAACAACTATCAGATAAACCGTTATCAAACCCGCAGATGTAAATATAGCAATTTGTTTTAATAATTCAATTCCTGACAGCGCAAGCATTAAAAGTGCGCAAACAGTTGACAGCATGCTGACAGTAAGACTTTTAATTACTTTTTTAATATCGGATTCCATAAGATAATGAAGTGAATAATCTACACAAATTCCGATTAATGTGGTTGAAAAGACAAAAGTCAAAATGTGGATAGATTTGAATATAAGCGATGTTGTACAGTATCCGATACCCATTCCGGCCGCAAGGCTTGTCAAAATAGGCAGAAGAATTTTTAATGATCTGAAATACCATAATACCAGACCGGCGACAAATATTGTGGATATTACACAAATCCAGTTAATCTCATTCATAGAGCTCTGGCTTGCATAATATGTATGAACGGGTGTACCTGTCAGATAAACATTCAATTCTCTGTTTGTATAATACTTCTGAAGTTCAATCAAATTTTTAACTTCTTTGTTCATAAGTGACGGCGAAAGTGCAAGGTGGTCATCTGCTTTGAGGTTTGTGATTTCATAATATTTCCCGCCGATAGAATTTGTGCCGCCTGTATTTCCGCCAAGACTCACGATGAAGTCTGTAAATAGCATAAAAGGATCTTCTTCTACCGGTAAAAATGAAAATCCGAACGGATTGTAGAGGCTGTTTACAGCGTTTTCTGTTATTTTATCATATTCTCCCGATTTCAGAAGATTGTAATCATCGTATGACAGCAAATTATTTTTGTATTTTTTATAAAAATTCAGCGTTTTTTGAAAATCCGTCTGCTCTATTTTAAAACTGGAGGTATTAATATTTTTTTCAAAATCTTCTTTTGTTTTTTCAAGTAATTCAATGTTTTCGCTTTCAAAAATTACATTTATGTTTGAGGAATATTTCCCGCTTAAATTTACGAGCAGTTCATCCTCTGCACCGTTTGAAAAAAATGCTTTTAAAAGGTTGGTTTCTGTTTTTCCGGGATTTGTTAAAGTCAGAAAAACTATTAATCCAAGGAAAATTACAAATAATATTCTGAGTATATTTATCTTTTTCATATTCCGCAAGAAAAGTTAATTGAAGTATTCATTCCGTTTGTTGTGTTAATTTTTAAGCTGTTTATATCATCTTTTCCGTAGATAATAATGCTCTCAAGCTGGCCGTAAGCCGGTGACTTCTTTTTAGGTGTAAGCGCTAAAGTCCAGTTCAGGTTTTCCGATATATAAAACAGATTAAAATTTTTGTTTATAAAAGAATAATCTTTGTTTGCAATTCCTTTTATAATATCGCTGATTTGCTTGTTCTGTGAAGATGTATATGAAGATGTTGTTTTTACCGGATAAAGTGTCTCAAAAATTACCCCTTTGTCTTTTATGAATTCAAAATTTCCGCCGGATTTGAGGGTTTTATTTTTGAGAGTTTTTTCCTGTGTAAACTTGCAGACAACACTGTGCAGCTGTGGCAGTTTTTCTGCAACGTCGGCAGCATTTGCAGGATAGTCAAAAACATTGCCCGCTGAAACCTCCGGTACAACAAAAAGTGTTAAAAATATAACTGCTAAGAATTTTTTAAGCATTCTAATCCTTTTTTTAATTTTTCAGGTGCTTCGTAAATGCTTTTTCCTGTTGAAAATTCAACACAAATCTGCATTGTTTTGGCTTTGAAAAGAGTTTCGCCTGTTCCGGCATCTTTGATTATGTATTTTATATTTAACCCCGGCTCAAGTTCTTCTACGATTGTTTTAACGCAGAGTTTTTGACCGAAAACTGCAGATTTTATGAATTTCATTTCCATCTTGGCAACCGGATACATAATCCCGTCAACGCGCATTTCATCATAGCTGTACCCGATTTTCTCAAGAAGTGCGCATCGTGCAATTTCTGTGTATTTGACGTAATTTCCGTGCCAGACAACATTCATCGGGTCAAGGTCGTAAAACGGAACTTCTATTATTGTTTCAAATTCTGCCAGACTCATACACTATCCTCTTCATAAAGATTATAACCCAAAATCTTTTAAAAATAAAATTTAGACGGAAGGATTATTCTTGTTAGATTTCTCCGGTTATTTGAGAAAAGTGCCTGACGAAAACGGCTTTTCTCCATCAGTAAAGGTAAAATCAAGTGATTTTTCATTGTTTTTGAATTTAAGAAGGATTTTTCTATCAGGTTTTATTACTCTTGAAAATTTTATCTTTTTTATTTTTTTATCATTTAGTTTTATATCAAAGATATCCTGGGCAAGATAGTGTGCAAAAAGAAGCTGAACAACTCCCGGCAAAACAGGCACATCCGGAAAATGCCCGTTAAAAAAGTTGCTGTGTCCGGGAAATGCTATTTTGATTTCAGCGGAATCTCCGGTAATTTTTTTGTCAAAGATTAGCGGGGCAGAAATGTTGCGGTTGAATATTGCCTCAATCTTTGCCCTGTCGGTTTTGCCTGCCTGTGTTTTAGGAATTTCAGACAGAAACCTCCATCTCTGCGGAACTATTGAAGAAAAATTTTTCATATGAGATTTTAATTCCTTAATCATCTCAACGGTTCCGTCTTGAAGAATTTTTTCTTTGCCTTCTTCTGTAAGAACTATTACTGCTGCAACTTTTTCACCAATTTTCAGACAATAAGAATCCGCAATCTGAGGGTGTTTGTTCAGAAAGTTTTCCAGTTCTATTGCCGAGATTCTTTTTTCCTGAATTTTTAGGATTCTGTCAGAGCGCCCCAGAACCTTAAATTTGTTTCCATTTTTTTCTATATAATCATTTAAATTCAATTTATCTTCATAAAAGTAGGAAGATTGTAAAATTGGAGTATTGCTTTCGTCAGTCCGGATTTTGGAATCTCCAAAAAGTGTGAAATAATCGTCGTTAAATTCCGTTCGATATCCTATGGTTCCGCTCTCTGTGCTGCCGTAAATATCGACTACTATTGATTTTTCAGCAAAATATTTGAATGTTTCGTATTTAAGTTTGTCCCCCGCAGAATAAATATATTCAGGCGGATAAGGGTTGTCATCATATTTAGCCATTCTGTCCAAAAAAGATGGTGAGGAAACAAAAACATATTTCCCGCCCTTTATTTGTTCCGGAAATTTAACCGTATCTGTGTCGATTACATAACCCGAATAAAACGGAAAAATAAATGCAAACACGAAACCGAACATATGTGTAAGCTTTAATGTTGTGACAAATACTGACTCTTTATCTGCCGGAAATAATTCCGCCAAAACCTGTGCTTCTGAAATAACATTTTCAAGTGATTTCCTTACGCATTTAGGTTCTCCGGTCGAGCCTGAAGTATAAAAATTTATAAATATATTTTCCGTGTCAAATTTTGTAAAATCAATGGCTTCGTAAGCTGTATTCTTGTCGTCCGCCACTTCTTTAATAAAATCATTTCCGAAAGTTTTGATTTTTGTACTATCTGAAAGCAGAAACAATTCTTTTCCCGCAAGGATTCCGGCAAAAAAATTCAGAATAAACGCAAAATTGTCATCACAAGTGAGAAGTAATTTGTTTTGTCTAAGAGATTTCAAAAATTTTATTCGCGGCAGAAGTAAAAGTTTAAGGTCTTTTTGAGAAAAAATACCTTCCTTATTTTTTATAACAATTTTTTCATCACCGGAATTAAACATTATGCTTTCTCTTAAAACGAATTCTAATTACATACTCAACAGCGAATAGAAACCCTGTCAAAAGGTACGAGATACATCCGTTGTAAATAGTCCAGACTTTTGAACTCATAAATATTGTAGCAGAAGAAATCAAAAAGTTAAACAATAAAAAAACACACCAAACATAAGTAAGTTTTCTTGTGTAACATTTAACTATATCGGGAAGTTCCTTGCCTTCCATAATTTTTGCGAACTTTTGAATAATAGTTTCATCAGTGAATGTTGAAGAAAAGAACAAAATAAAAATCGCAAGATTAATTGCTGCGGGATAGAATTTCAAAGCAATCAGGTTTGTAAAATGGAAAAGCCCGATTATAAAAAATGTAAACAATATCGGGAAAATCATTTTCATAATAATTCTTGAATAGCGTTAACAACATCATCAACAGTTTTGATGTGTTTAAAATTTTCGGGCGGAATTTTCTTTTGCGTGAACTGCTGCACTCTGACAGCCAGATCTACCGCATCTATACTGTCAAGATCAAGATCTTCAAAAAGCCTTGCTTCAGGCACGATGAGTGACTCTTCCACTTCAAAATCTTCAGTAAGAATAGAAGTCAATTTTTTCAATATATCTTCTTTTGTAAATGATCCGCTCATATCTTAATCCTGTTTAGTCTGTTTATTAATAAAATCAGCGATAGTATTTACCGAATAAAAGTATTCTTTATTTTCGTCATTGTCTGACCCTATTGTGATGTTATATTTTTTCTTCAAAGCCATACCTAATTCCAGAGCATCAATAGAATCTAATCCCAGACCGTCCACAAAAAGAGGTGCGTTATCTTCAATATCCTCCGGTGTAATATCTTCCAAATCCAACGTATCAATAATAAGCTGTTTAATCTCGTCTGTAATCATTTTCCGCCTTCCAGAAATATCATAATCTAACTTATCTATAAAGTCAAATTTAGTGGAGGTAAAGGTTAAAAAACGAGGTTCGGCATTTCTAGCGTAATAAAAATGTAAATAAAAAAAAGGATGAGATAAACCCGTTCTTTTATTTACCCTCTGGCACACAAGATTAGAACCTGGGCAATTCTGAAAGATGTAGCATGATTTTCAATTTAGTCAATACAATGTATTGACAATTGCAAACACCAAGGATTTATATAGCAAATTCCACTAATATTATAAAAAAGCACGTCATTCTGAGGGCTTAAGCCTGAAGAATCTCATTTATTTAGATCCTTCGCCTAAGGCTCAGGATGACGCTGTTTAGAAATTTTTTGTGGAATTTTTGCTATATAAATCCCAAACATCACTGCTTTACAGAATCATGAAACAGATGTTATAATTGTAGTACAAAATTGAATAAAACAAAAAATTAGAGTAAGGTAAGATATTTTAAATTAATTAAAATTTAAAATACTTTCTTACTCTTCTTTTATAACAATAATCCAGAAAGGCGGTGAGATTTATGGGAAAATAATAAAAATATAATATTTTTTGTTTCCGGAGATATTTTTAAATTTGAATATTGACGGAATAAAGAAACAAATGGTAAAATAAACAGGACGTTTAAATAAGGAATATACGGTTAATGAAAAAATTTCTAATCATTGTAATGTCAATAATTTTATTCGGACAAACTGCGTTAGCCTCCGGCACATATTGCAAGCTGGATTTTTCGGACGGAGAATCAGACAAACAGGCAGGCAAAATTCTTTATGAATATATTTTGCAGGAACAAAACATGACACCTGCCGAGATTAAGGATTTTGCCCGTATAGAACCGCAGTCAGTCAGAGCCTTTGAGGTAGATTTGAATGATGACGGAGAAAAAGAAATATTGGGTATGGTTTATTCAACGCTTTACCTTGGTACAGCAGGATATTCCCTGTTTATTTTACAGTTACAAAATGATGGATATAAAAATATAGCTTATGTGCTAAACATAGAACCGCAAAAAGAATTAAAGATATTGAACGCCAAAACTAACGGCTACAGGGATATAAAGTTGCAAGGTTCAGCAGCATATAACTTTAAACCGTTTATTGCGAAGTATAGAAACGGGTATTATCAAAGTGATAGGCAAACGAAAAGTTTAGAAAGAGCACTTCAGCAGTAAACAACGAAATATATATAGCACACCGGCAAACGGGTATTACAAACGATACCTGAATTTTGCAATGAAAACTTGAAAGGAAACATTTTATGGGAAAAACACTAGACGATTTTTACAATGATTTAGGCGCTAGGGAATCAAGCGGAAATTATGAAGTAATAAATCCTTGGGGATTTGTTGGTAAGTATCAGATGGGAGAAGCAGCCATGGTTGATGCCGGTTATTATAAACCGAAACCGAATGGTAATTATAACAACAAATGGGATGGAGAATTTACAGGAAAAGACGGTGTTTATAGTTTGCAAGATTTTCTAAAAAATAAGCAAGCTCAGGAAAATGCTCAAAAGGCATTTAAACAAGCCCAATGGAGACAATTAACTGCGTATGGGGCAGACAGATATATTGGTAAAGAAATTAATGGAGTCAAAATAACTCAATCGGGACTTTTAGCTGCTGCACACCTTAAAGGGCCTGGAAGTGTCATGCAATACCTTGCAAGCAATGGTAAAGATATTCCCAAAGATAAATTAGGAACAAGTGTCGAAACCTATATGAAGAAATTTGGCGGATATGATGTATCAGAAATAACAGGTCTAAAAAGTGACAGCACCACTGCTGGACATCCACAAACCGCAAAACCTGTAACTCATACTCAGCCTTCACAACTATTTAAAGTTGGTATAGAAATGAATGTAGATAAAAATGGCAACCATATCTTCACTCCTCAGGAAATAGGCGATATGGCACCTAATGAATTTTACAAGAACCTCCCAATTATAGAACAACAGTTAAAAGAGGGTTTAATAAAACCTCAAAAACAAGAAGTTGACTACTCTGGCTACCTGAACCCTGCAACGGGCGACGGCAAAATCTTTTCACGAGAAGCAATTTCTCAAATGTCAAGTGATGAGTATGCCGGAAACGAATCAGCCATAATGGCGCAGTTGAAAAGTATCGGCATACCTTATGAATCAGACCTTGAACTTGCAAGTATGCACGCCGGAGGACTGGTGTATGTAAGACCCTACACCAGAAGCGACGGCACGGAAGTCAGAGGCTACTGGCGCTCTGCTCCATCAGCATAAAAACAGAAATATAACAACAACTATCGATTTTACACTAGCAGACGGGTATCAAAAAAGATACCTGAATTTTGCAATGAAAACATGAAAGGCGGTGAGATTTATGAAAAGTTAGTTTAAATATAAACACAGACCAAATAACTGCAATATAAAGTTTAAGAAAGTTAAAAATTAAACTTTGCGGCCAAAACAAACAATCCGGTAAATAAAGCAGGTATAAAAGCAAATAGAAGTCCGGTAAAGAAAACAATGGAATACAAGATATCCAGAAATCTGGGCAGTTTAAAAGAAAGACTGAATTCAATATGAAAATATTTTTTAATAACTAAGGTTCTGATTAATATTTCAATCACAGCAAATATCAAAGCAAATAAAATGGCTAATCCCCACAACAATATAGCCGCCCGATATTCAAAACCAGGTGTAATGATTGGATCTTCCCAACCATAAACAGGCGGAATATCGGCAGTACAATATTTATAAACTGATTGCCAAAAGAAAACGCTAAGTACTGCTGCAATATTTAGAAAAAAATATTTTCTAATCAGTAAAAATCTCATAACCAGATATTACAATAAATAAAAAAGATAAGAAAGGGAAAAACACAATGAAAAAATCAATTGATAAAATAAAAAATTTTAAAGAAATGGTTACAGATCAATCTAAACGAAATGAATTTAATAATGAAATGGTAAGAAAAACATGGGAATACCAGAAAAATTTCGGGTTTGAAACAAGCCCGAGACAAGGACATGAATTTTGGAATAACGAAGCAGATGCATTTAAACATGCATTCGGAAGTGCAGATATGGCATTAGATATGGGATATTTAGGAAGTCTTATAGGCGATATATATACCATGAATTCAAAACCAAAAACAATCCTTATGGAGAGTGGAATATGGACTCTTGGAACAACAATGAAGGCCGAAAAATAGCAGATGAAATAAAAAAAGAATACGGCAAAACTTTTGACAGATTATCTGATAAGGAAAAATCCGCAGTAATTGCAACAAAAGTTATGATGAAAATGAGAAATGGTGAATTGATTACACATCCTTCTGATAAAAGAAAATTTAGAGGGATAATAGAAAGTTTCATATATGCACTTACGAACAAACCAACAGGCAAACCAACCGGCGGAGCCGCACCAATGCCAGTATTACCTCATCAAGTAGACTATTCCGGCTACCTGAATCCCGCAACGGGCGACGGCAAAATCTTTTCACGGGAAGCAATCTCACAAATGACGGGTGATGAGTATGCCGGCAACGAATCAGCCATAATGGCGCAGTTGAAAAGTATCGGAATACCTTATGAATCAGACCTTGAACTTGCAAGTATGCGGGGTGGCGGGCTGGTTTATGTAAGACCTTACACCAGAAGCGACGGCACGGAAGTCAGAGGCTACTGGCGCTCTGCTCCTTCGGTATAAAATTAAGCAGGCGGTCGAACAGGCCTGCAGTCCTCGTCTTAATTTCCTCCGCCTTCAGCTCGCTCGCGCTGTCTTGAATTTTCTCCACGCTCGAATATGACGGCTAAGCCGGCTCAATATTCTCGCTTTCTGACTAACTCGCTTGCGCTAATATCGTTCGTCTGCAAATCCGTATGAACGCAAGGTGCGTTCTCATTGCTAACCATAACAAATAAGACAGGATGGGAATAACCTATCCTGTCTTATTTACCCTCTGGCACGCAAGATTAGAACATGGGCAATTCTAAAAAGCGCTGCATGATTTTTATTTTAGTCAACACAATGTATTGACAATTGCAACACAATATGAAATAATATAATTATGCAGCACAAGTACAAGATGTTCAAAATTAAAGGTCAAAAGTTTGTTGTCAAAATGGACTTGAACCCTTTAACAAATGAGTTTGAATATCATATGTACATCAGGCATTTAATAACCCCGCAGCAGGCTATCGCTGCATACTTTTCCAAAACATCCGAAATCTACAATGAAGAACGCTGCCGCTATGAGTTGTACAGCAGCAGTCTAGACATAACAGTTTACTACATATATCTGAAAGAACAGGATATATTATTGATTACAGCATTTCATCAAGGAGGTCAAGATGGATGAAAATAAAATTGAACATATTCCCACTGTCGGAATGGCAGAGATAAGTGATTACATTCCGTCACCTGCCGAAGAAGAATTAATTCAAGCATTTGAAGCGCAGGCGGATTTCGACATCGCCGCCATGAAGCAGACTGCAAACGTAAATTTTCGCTGGTCTGAATTTGAGATTAAAAGAGCGAAAAAAATCGCTCAAAAACTCGGTATGCCCTATCAAACATATCTGAAATCTACCCTGAAACAGGCTATGGACAGGGATGAAAAGAAGTTGATGTAACGTAAAATTTTATGCATTTACACATTTTCCTAACGAAAGTCAATGAGTTTTTGCCAAATTTTCGAACGAATAATTAAAAAATAGTGTGGCCTCTCTGTTAATAAACAACATTTTACATAGCCTTGAATGATTTAATCATAGCTTACTCAAATGTTTTCAGGATTTCGATAACCTGTTTTTGCTGTGCCGGTGTAAGGTTCTTTGCCCGTGCTATTATCTGGTGCAGAAGCCGGTTGTTTTCGTCAGCGGCTTTGACTTCAAAATTAAATAATTCCGGTATTTGAATATTTAATGCGGTGCTGATGTTCTTTAGTGTTTGATAAGTCAAAAAAGTCTTACCGTTTTCAATTGAGTTTATTGTGTTAGTTGAAACTTCACAAAGTTCGGCTAATCTCTCCTGACTATATCCGCACAATTCACGATATTCCTTAACCTTTTCACCAAACTTTTTCAGAAACTCATCCATAACAAAAGGATATATTACTTTTTAAGCCGTTTCTATAAAATTGAAATTGTATTAGAATATACAAATATAATTTGTAAAATCTTTTTTAGGTACAATTTTAGTATATGAAATTGCAGCCTCTCATGCCTGTAAAGCCTCTGTTTATCCGGAGTTTGACGGTTACGATATATAGAAAAAACAGTAATAAATTGTGCTGGCCGGAATGCCTGCCTGAAAAGCGTTTTGTTAAAATTTTAGGACATATTAAGTCTACTTTAGATAATTTTAAGCCGGATTGCGTTTGAAGCTGCATGGGTAATGTTTTTGGCATTTAGTTTTGCACAGATTTCACAAAGAAGATAGTTGCAAAAATGCATATTTATAAGGTTCAAACGTTTAATAATCTCCTGCTTTGTGGCGCCGTAGGAGGCAAGCTGCAAGTAATTTATTTCTTGTTCGGTAAGGTCGGATTGTAATTCAGGCTCCTGCACTTTTACTCTCTTTTTGTATGAAAAACGGTGCCGGAACAGGTTGGAGATTTCAGACCTTTGAATTAGCTTTAATTCCAGTGATTTGTAGATTAGAGCAGTGCGGCTGTGAACATTGAATTTTTTATATAAAAGCTGTGTTCTTTTTTGAATATTGTTGTGAGAAATCCTCATCAGCCCTGCAGTTGCTTTAAGAGTAAGCCCTTTTGCAAGGGCTTTGATTAGGTTGATTTGGCTTTTGATAACCTTGACGGCTGCCCGTTTTGACGTCGGCCTTTTGTAATATTTTTTTAAACGTTTGTTCATGTTCCCGATAACTTTTCCGGCATGCGGATTTTAGAGATTTCTTAGATGAAAAGTAAGCATATAATACTTGAAATTCCTCTGATACAGGGGGTGAGGATATGAGAAGGTTTTTGAAAATCTCCCATGCCCGTCGGATACTATGCTGACTAGTAGGCATTGATAATACGACAAGAAAGACTTGACGGGAAAACTTGTATAACAGGTTCAAAATGCCAAAAATTTATATCAAATGTTATTGTTTTGCTACTCCAGCTAACACCGTAAAAATATTCTCTTTCATGTACCTGTTCCCAATGTGGAAATGTTGTCCCCAAATCCCTGTTAAATGTTTTGTATTCTATATCAGCTTTACATTCAACAATGTAGGTTAGATTATTTAAATAATCATATTCTTTTCCATAAGAATAAGTATCTATACGGACATCAACATTAAAATCACAATAGTCAAAACCTCCTGATATATAATCTTCTCTGCAATCCAAATCAGTATTAGTAATTTTTAAAGATACAGAAGAATAAGCAGGCAGTGTGAATAGTGAAAGAGTAAAAAATATACTTAAAATGACGTATAATTTTTTCATATAAACTCCTAATATCCGTAATAATAAGGGCGGTTGTTTAATAGATTATTCATTGTGTTTATCTGGTAATTAAAAGCATTTGTCATGCTTGCGGCATTCGCATATTCCTGCTGTTTGATTCTGACTTCCGCAAGGTGTGTTGATGTTGCGTTACTCTCTACAAGTCGTAAATTGTCATAACAAGCACCGCGCTGATTATCAGACAGAACATTACAATAACGGAGTTTTTTGTTAAAATCTTTTTTTCGCTGCTGCCAATATTTCTTTTCAGCAAGGATATAGTCCTTTTCAAGGTCTAAGTTCGCATACTGGCTCGGGCAAAATTCATTCCACTGCGGCTCAAAAAATGTATTTGCAAAAGCCGGTGAAATATACAATGATAACATAAACAAAATAATATACTTTTTCATATAAAAACTCCTTATCATTTTAGTATTTTTAAAATTTGTAACCTGTCAAGCCGGAAGTGTCTTTCGTCTTGACGCAATTCGCAAAAGGCTTTGATATATATTTTATCTTTACTGTTTTTAGAATTTTTAATAAAATAATTATCTAAGATGTCTTTTCCGTACTTAATTTCAAGAGGTTGTATAATTCTTTCTGTTATTTCGCTGTCTTTATAAAGCGGAGAGGATTCATATTGAATTTTTATTCTGTAACGGTTTCTTATTGCAACTTCAAACACTTCGACTAAGGGGTAGTCTTTTTGATAGTGGCTAGCTGATTGTTTTTTGTTGCTGAACAAAACAAGTATTAAAATAAGAAAAGACAAATAAAGTATAAATATCGTATATAATTCCACGATTTCATTTATCCTAAAATGATTTCATCAGCGATTGCGTATAATTTTGCGGCGAGGGAGATAATACGTCTATCCATTGCATATCCGCTGAATTTGAAGCAAGGTTTGTACCATGAGCCTTTATCATTTGATACAAGAACTGTACTTACATCAAACTCCGGAATACCTCCGTTTTGATATACAGCTATGATTGTGCTTAGTTCTTTTCCTACCATAAAGCTGGTTTTTGAAAATGTAAATTTTTCGGGTAGGATTATTCCGTTTTCATTTTTCATAACTAAAACTGCACCGAAATTTTCTTGTAAATCATTTCCGGCAGGTGTTTTTAATTTAATATTAGAGTAGTCATTGTTACGGATTTGCGCTTCCTGAATTGCCCTTTTGACAACTTCAGAATTTTCAGGGTGTTTTTTTATTAAACGCCCCCTTACCTGTGGTGTCCATTCTGCATAATATTTCAACATTCCGCACACAATAGCCTTGGCATTTTTAAAAATTGTTTTTGTAACAGAGTCATAAATATCACCGGCTTTCACATCAGGATTGTACTTTGCGTTGTTCGGGGTTAGCTCATTAGAAAGGCTTTGGATTATTTTTAAATTCGGTATTAGTAAATCCGTTTGACTAGTTTGAATTTTAAATTGTTCCGGTAAAGTTTCACGTTGTGTCATTACAGCATTGAATTCATTGTCTTCGTGCATAAAAACTCCTTTCAAGCGTTGCATCATTGGTGCATTATTAATTTCGGGGTAAAATAAAAATGTATATTTGAAATTTATTTATAGTTAGTAATATTTTTATTATAACAAATTTATATATTTTCTCAATCCCTTTGTTAACACATGTTACAGACATATTTTTATACGTGACTATTTGTCGGTAGATGACAATTAGTAACGGTTACATAATTGTTTTATGAAAACAAAAGTCAGACTTAAGAAAAAAATTCTTAAAAATTTAGGACTTCGTGTTAAAACCTTTCGTACCGCAAAGGGGATTTCTCAAGAAGCACTTGCTTTCCAAATCGGGGTTGACCGTACTTATATAGGTGCTATAGAACAGGGCTTGAGGAGCCCTTCAATTTATTGCCTTTTTATTCTTGCAAACGCACTTGATAAAAGTCTTAGTGAACTTGTTGACATTACTATTGATTAACCAGCCATTTGAGCGCGTCTTTTGCCATTTTAGAAGCCTTGAAAATATAATCAGTATCGCTTTTTAGTGCCTTAATCCAGCTTTGAATATATGCCGCAGAGTTTTGTAAATCAGCTTTCAGACCGTATTCTGCAAGGAGGTATGCCGAACCTAATTCAGCAGTCAGTTCTTCTAATGCTCTGCCGCTCTGGGGATTTTCTTTTAAAAGGTTGCGTCCGCACCTGCCCTCTTTCATTGTCGCATGTATAAGTTCGTGCGCTAATGTCTGGTAATATGCTGTTCGGGTTTTAAACTTGCTTTTGAACGGCATATTGATAAAATCTTCTTTTAAAGAATAATAAGCCCTTTCTCCCTGATGTCTGATTCTCATGCCTGTCCGCTTTATCAAAGTTTCAAATTCTATAATCGGTCGGTACGTCGGCGGGTCGGCTTCAAAATCAATTCCCTCAATCTGTGAATATAGATTAAAGACATAGTCGGTTTTGTAATAATGGCGGATTATTTCTTTGCCTGTTGAAATATCATCCTCATCTTTGGGCTTTAGAGGACAACATATTGTTATAGGTGTGCCCTTCTCACCCTTTTTAACTCTTCCTCCAAGCTGATTCGCCTGTCTGAAACCAATCCAGTAATTTCCTGTATAACCCTCAATCATGCCTGTAACCCATAATGACAACAGATTGACACCGTTGTATGGCCGTTTTGTCAGATAGTTTACCGGAATAATTTGTTTTTCAAACGGAGAAATCCATGGGATTTGATCCTGCTCAAGAGCAGAGATAATCTGGTTTGTAATTTTTTCTTTGTAATCTTTTTTCATAGTAAAATCCTTTCTGTTATTAACTGCTGTGTGCGCTTTTAAGCCATGTAAAATATTTTTCAGGTGTAAATAGTCCTGAAAAAATAAGCACCTCTTAAAAGCCAATATGACTTTTAAATGTAAGTATAATCATCCGGATAACCCTTTCAGGTAGCGGATATAAGACGGATAAATAAGGTTATAGTCATTAAAGATGTAGCTGATACGCCGGTGCGTCGGGCTTATGCGTTCAATCTTTAAAGCTGTAATGTGGTTACGGTTGTTTAACCAGTTGAGAATATTGCGCCACGATTCGGCTTTCCATACTTCAACGGTAATTGTGGCAACTGTTTTGGTACGTGAATTCAAGTACAATTCACCATACACAAAACGTAACAGATTAAACTTCTTTTGTTCAGGCATACTAAAATCCTCCTTTATTCCTGTATAACTCATGTTGTTCGGCAATGCAGGCAAGAGTGAATTTTCAAGGCGGTACCTCCGGCAGGCTGAAAGTGTGCCTTGAAAATGAGGGATTGTCTGCTACTATGATGCATGAGTTGTCAGAAATAAGGGGGATTCAGCGTCTGAACAAAAGATTAAAAAGGCTTTTTTATGCGTTGGTGCAATAGTGTTTGAAGAAGCGACAAAAAAAAGTAATTGATTGTTTATATAAATATATAATTAATTAAAATTCCGGATTATTGACGCAGCAACGGAAATAAGAAATGCAAAATAATATTTGCAGAATATTATATTTTAATTAGTCAGACTTTTCCCTGAAATCGATTTTAACAGGGGCTGAATTATGCACCCCCCTTTCGCCCCGCAGGGTGGCGGGGTGGGTTCGGGATAGGGGGAAACAAAGAGGGGGTTTTAGGTTTTTCTTTCCGGAGAAGGTAAGCATATAAAAGAAGTTAAGATGGTTAAGGTGTTTTTATTTTTTAAATTAAAAATTATAAAAAAAGTGAAAGTGAAAAAAGGAAAAAGGCGGCTAAGGAAACCCTAACCACCTTAACTCTTCTGTTTTTTTAGCAACCCCTCCAAAAGTTCATTAAAACATTCGCCAGCCGACACACGATATGTAGTCACATTCCCGCTGTTCTTTCTTATTTCAATCTTTATATATTCGGATATGTCACTTTTAATATTTGTCAGCCTTTTCCCGAGACTGATTGAGTTTTCATATCTCTCTCTAAATTCATTCTTAAAAAGAGTATCTTTTTTTTCAACAGCAGCTCTTCCGTCAAGCTGTTCATAGAACTGCGCTGCTGTCAGCCATTCAGAGGGAAAACCGGTGCGTCTGTTTTCAGCAACATATTTTACAAGATATGTAATTAAAATATCTCCATCAAGGACAAGCGCACGTTGAGTTTTAGATATTCTTAGCAGTAAATCTTCGGCTTTCAGATGATTATTGAGATACAAAGCTGTAAAGTATGCAAAATCTGCCATACGGAAGCTCGAACTGGTTTTTGCGAATTTTTTCCTATTAATAAGTTTTATTATACCTTGCAGTTTTTGAATTATTTGAGAAAGGATTTCATTTCGATATTTCATCACGGGTTCAATAATCTGACGTTCCGTTGAAAATTTTGTTAAAGGTTCTAAGTATATAATAATAACCCGCTGTGCAACATCGTCGCGGCGAAATACAGGATTTCTTGTTGATATTCCGATAAAAGCCTCAACACGTTCTTTATAGACATCTCCGTCAGAATATAACCGCCGCTTTTCATTGACAACACCGGTTGCATAAGAGGCAATTTTGTCATTAATACTGTCTTTAAAAGTATCAAGGTTATCTATTACAATAAAATGACGCTTTGCAATAATTGTGTCTAAATCCTCCATTTTGTTTGTCATTGCAGTCACATCTGCATATTTTCCGTAAATACACTTCAACATCATTCTTAACAATGTAGTTTTTCCGCTGCCTTTTGAACCTACTGTAGAAATAAGCGGTTTGGTCTGTAATAAATCCGGCATGAATAGAGCGTGAAGATAGATTGCAACTATGTTTTTAGCGTCATTATTACTCAAATACGGCATTTGAGAATAATTTGGCAGATTTAATAAACACTTCTTCAAATAATCTTCTTTTACATTATTAATATATTCATAAGGTTCAACCTCGACAGTGTCTGTGAAGAGCACTCTATCAGTACCATTGTCACATTTTATAACATCATCTTCTGTGATTTTATAAATCATGTTGTGATTTTTCAGATATAAACAACCGCTGTCAATATCAAAATGAGAGTATTTATAAACCTCTGTTTCTTCACCTTCGGATTGACAATGAACAATTAATGCTTCATAGATTATTTTAAATATATCTCTTGCAGCGTTAATTCTGTATTTTGCAAGTAATGTTTTTAAATTAATATTGCCTTTGTTGATTGATATAAGCATTTTTGTTTTGTTATCAAAAATATAATAATTACCGTTGGATTTATAGAATTTTCCGCATTCGGATAAATCCTTTATGATAACTTCACTCACAAGCCGAAAACGGATATCTGTTTTCATTTTTCCTTCTGTAAGGATTTCTTCTACAATTTGTCCTATGGGCTTATCTTTGTCATCCATAACTGTTTCAACAGAAATTTTTGTATCCCTGTTTTTGCGCCTCTGCGCATTATTGTAACGGCTTATACTCTTAACAATGCCTGCGACTTCTCTACGGGATAACGGCGGTTTACAATAGGAACTATTGTATGCATCCGCTAAGAGTTGTACATCCTTATATTCAAGCCCCTTGCTGAACAATGAACCTACGTAAGATGTCACGGCATTATTTCTTCCTCCCTTTTGGATGTCATGATTTTGCTTATTATTATAGTTTCGAACTTTTTCCGGATATTCTTCTTGCTTTATTGCAAGTTTAAGCAACTCCGGCGGAACTTCTGTAAGTGTATTGATACTATCATCTGCAATTCTGTACCTTTGACCGTTCGGGTGAGTGCTTTCCGGTGCAACAAGACATCCTGTAGATGTTTTGATATCAATTCCGTAATAACCCTTTAAATCCTTCCGTAAAGACTTATCAAAGCCCTGCGGCAGTCTGTAGTAATAATGAAAACCTCCACCGCCGGTTGCAACTTTGAAAGTTCTGCTAAAATATTCTCTTAGTTTTTGATAACTTTCCAGCCCACCATTGCGAGGGTCAATATCATAAACTATCCAGTCATCATGTGGAATTATTACAAAATTTAACGCAGGATTTGTTTTTAGTATAGTTAAAAGTTCTTCTTCACTTCTTACCCATTTATTACGCCAATCCCGCATAATCGGATTTTTGCTTTTGTATGGAGCCTGAACAAGTTTGAATCCGGCTCTGAATAATTTTAATATATTATTATTTGTTTTCATCTACTCTCCCTCTCAAATATTCTAAAAGTCTGTCATAATCTTCATCTGTTGAATTTTTAAATCTTTCAATTTCCTCAGGGGTTAAGTTTGCATTTTCCCATAAGTAAAAAACACCATACTTATCATCAACGATAATTAAGTTAGTATTTTTCTTTCCATATTTTCCTCGTCTTTCATTTTTAAGATATTATCTTCAATCATCTGTATAAATATTTGTGGATTATCTTCCAACCACTTTAAAAAAGTCTTAGTCACCTTTAACGGTGGTACTATGTAGAATTTATTGTCTCTTTTATCCAAAATGATAAAATTTGAATACAGAATTCTTTTTTAGTCATTTCTTTTCTCCTTTTTATTTTTTAATTCTGTTCGTATTTTCAAAAGTGCTCCGGCAAAGTTTTGTAGATTTTGATTAATCTCGAAGATATTCTCATCCGAGAGTTTTTCATCTGTGTATTTTTGCCAGAAGGTTTTTTCTTGTTGGATTTTATAATTCATACATTAAGTGTATGGTTCACTTGAAAATATAAAAATGATTTGCAGAAAATTCGTGAATATTTTATCCGTCAAATTAAGCAAATCGGGGCTGGTTGCAAAATAAAAAATCTTCACAAAAAGTGAAGATTTTATTTTAGTGTGAAGATTTTTTATTACTTTCTAATCAGGCTGTGTAAATTTGTAGGTTTTATTTTTTTGATTATTGATAAAATATTTTTTGTTATTATTTTTCAAAATTCTTTGAAGTTTTATTCGGGCTTTTGAAATTCTTTTAGGCATCTCTTTGTACACACCTATCCTAGATTCAATTGAGCGGTATGAATGATTCTGATATGGCTGTCTAAAAAACATCTCAAATAAGCGGGCTTCTATAGTATCGCACCGGAAGAATTTCCCGTCTTGTGCCGTATCAATTATTCCGTTTTCATATAAATGAAGTGTTTGAAAATGTGCTAATTCTCTTCCCTGCGGTACTTCTTTTTTCACAGGCTTATGGATTTTTTGCTTCAAAGTTTCAAATATTATAAGCGGGACGCCTCCTTGAACTGATAATTCTGATATTTTAATACTTCCTGACTTTTCAAGCTGATATAAAAAATGAAAAAATGCATATTTACTTATATTTTTTTCATGAATAAATTGAAGGAATCTGTCAAAACCTATTTTATACGGTGCTGTCATGCCGGTAATCGCCCATTCATTTACCTCTTCAAAGATTTTTAGATGTTTTTCATAGTTGTAAAAGTATAATTTCCGGCTTGATTCTGAATTTGTAAAATATTCATCAATTTTTTCTTGCAGTCTTTCGGGTGACTTGCAGATAAATTGAGCTTCAGCAGCATAAGGTACTAATTTTCTTGCAACAATAGAGGTTTGTTGCGCAAACCCTTCTCCGGTTAAAAATTCTTTTATCTCAGTTTCATATTCTTTAATTTTCTCCAGTGTTTCCATATCAACAGCTTCGCTTGGAGCATAGGTCAGCATAGTTTCAATTTCAAACCTTTTTAGATTGTCAAATTCTATACAAATTTCGTTAAATGGTGTTTCCCCATATAGCGCTGAAAGTGTCGGTACACGAAGGTCTGGTTGTTTTGTCAGTGCATACAAAATAAAAAATGTTCTGTCATCAATTCTTTTAAAAATGTCCGGCATGTTTAATTCCTTTACATATATTCATGAAATTTCTGTAATAATCTGTTTATCAGGACGCAGATTTCATGTAGAATTATATTATAAACAAAAAGGAGTATTGATTTTGAAAAAAGCTGTGTTGTATGCGCGGGTTTCATCGGATGAACAGGAGCGTCAGGGGTTTTCAATACCGGCGCAGGTTAAATTGTTACAGGATTATGCACGCAATAATAATATTCAGATAGTGAAAGAGTTCACCGAATCCGAAACCGCTAAAAAATCCGGACGAAAACAGTTCAATGCAATGGTTAAATTTCTCAAACAATCCAAAGATGTAAACACAATTCTTGTTGAAAAAACAGACCGTTTGTATAGAAATCCATCAGACTACGGACTTATTGATGAAGGGAAATTTGAACTTCATTTTGTAAAAGAACATGAGATTATTAATGACGAAGCCTCCTCTCATCAAAAGTTTGTTCATGGATTAAAAGTTTTAATGGCAAAAAATTTCATAGATAACCTTCGTGAAGAAACAAGAAAAGGTTTGAAAGAAAAAGCTGAAGAAGGTATCTTTCCGAACCGTGCGCCGTACGGCTACAAAAATGTAAGAAATGAGCGGGGAAAAAGTATTATTGAAGTAAACCAGACTACGGCACCTTTTATCAAAAGAGCGTTTGAAATATATTCAAGCGGCAATATTTCCGTAAAAGATACAGCAGCGCAACTTGTAAAAGAAGGATATTCTTACCGTCCGTATTCTCCTAAGATTACCGCCGGTGCTCTTGAAGATATGTTGAAAAATCCTTTTTACATAGGGATGTTTCGCTTCAAAGGGCAGCTAATGCAAGGAACGCATACTCCGCTAATTTCAAATCAACTGTTTATGCGTGTTCAAAGCGCGTTTAAAAAGGATAACAAACCGCTTTACAATAAGCATAAATTTTTACTTGGTAATTTTCTAACCTGCGGTGACTGCGGATGTTCAATTGTCGGTGAAATAAAAAAACAAAAATATATCTACTACCGTTGTACATGGGCATACGGCAAAGACAAATGCAAAAATCATAAATACTATAAAGAACACGAGTTGTTAGACCGGCTCGGCGACGCAGTGAAAGCCGTTCAGTTAGACAAAAATATTCGTCAGCGGATTTTAGACGCAGTGGTAGAATTAAATAAGCAGGAACAGGATTTTCAATCCGAAAGTTTAAGAAGACTGAATACAGAAGCCGAAAAAATAAGGAATGAAATCCGTGCGATATATCAGGACAAACTTGACGGAATAATTTCTCCCGAGCGTTGGCAGGAAGAAAATGAACTTCGGCAGGAGCGGTTGATTGTGCTAAAAGCACGGATAGAAGCATTAGACAAGTCAAATCAAAAGTTCATGGATGAGATAAATTTAACTTTAGAACTTCTGGAAAACACATATGACAAGTATTTGCAGGTTTCGGATGAAAACAAAGCCGAATTGTTGAAAACACTACTTTCGAACTGCATACTAAAATCCGGAAACCTAAGCTGGACATATAAAAAGCCCTTCTGCTATATTGCGGAAAAGGCTGATTTTGAAAAAATTTACCCTGGATGCGATTCGAACGCATGACCTACCGCTTAGAAGGCGGTTGCTCTATCCAGCTGAGCTACCAGGGCTTGGATCCAGAGGGTCTAAACAGACGTTTGGTTTCGTGGGGTATCTGTATATTCCCTCCGCTGATTATGTTATCATAAAAATTTTCGAATGCAAGAGGGAGGGAGCGAGAGTTATGTGGCAAATTCAACAGATACTATAAACATCCGTCATTCTGAGGACTAAAGTCCTAAGAATTTTTTTATTGAGATACTTCGGCCTCTCACAAAACGATACTTAATCGTTTTGTTCGGCAGAGTGCTCAGTATGACGCTATTTTGAAAATTTTTGGTGGAATTTGCTACATAACTCCCGTGGGAGAATTTGTGCGTAATTAACGTATTGAGTCTTTGCGCTCAGGTTTTTATTCTGTAAAACTGCTGTTAAAATGTGCGAATGTTACGAAATGTAAATATGAATTTAAAACATCTAAAACTCTTGCTACAATGGCTTTGTGGTGTGGTGTGGTGTGGTGTGGTGTGGTGTGGTGTGGTGTGGTGTGGTGTGGTGTGGTGTGGTGTGGTGTGGTGTGGTGTGGGCAATAAATTTGTCCAAAAATACTTTATATAAATATACAGATTTTATATAAAGAAAGGAGCATACACTATTATGACAATCACTGTCGGGGATATTTACACTCAGTTTCCGGGATTTAATCCTAAAGATATGATTACTTTGATGAACGGCAGAACTGATTTTGACGGGAGCGACACTGTTCCGCTTGCAAATATTGCGGGATACAGCGGAGGTTATGCAAGGGAGTTGTCAATATTTACGGCAAAGCAGGAAGGTAAAAGTTTTACAGGTATGCTTCATGGCGAAGAGGGCAAAAAGATAAGTGCCGAAGCCGGAATTCAGGACGATACCCACAAATCAGATAAAAAAGCCAGAGGCATACCATCAAGCATTCCTATGGATACAAGTGTTTGGGATATTGCGCAGGAAAACACTACACAAAATGTATAAAACAACACAGAGAGGAGTATAACTAATGACAGAGATTAACCCGATAAACAGCGCAGGACAATATTCGGATAAGAAAACACAAAAAACTGATTCAAAAGACACTCATATAAAAGAAAGTCTTTTCACAAAACTCGACAAAGATAAAAATGGCTCAATTTCACGAGAAGAATTAAAAGCGGCAGGTTATACCGGTAAGGATCTGGTTGCGATGGAAGATGCCATATTTAAGGCAGAGCGCAATGTCAACAAATGGATGAGAATTGATTTGGACGGAAACGGTGAAATTGACAATGTTGAAGATGCAAAATGGACCAATCATAATACTGACGGCGGGCATTTGAATGGAGATTTAACAACCGGAGAATTCGGCAAAAAATATAACATTAAAAAGAATTCAACTTACAAAGGGGATGACTTTGAGTCCTGGTGCAAAACCTGGATTGAAGACGACAATCCTATGGTCGGGATAAGGGCAGGTGCAAAAGAATTTTACGGCAGAGAATTGACGGAAGAAGAAACGCAGCTTCTGTATGATGCAATGAAAATACAGGCAAACAGGTGGTTGTTTAAAGAGAATGCCCTGTACGGCAGATTGAATCTTGATGCATACACCCGTCTTGCAACACCTGTTCAGACTGATTCATGCTGCGGCGGGGATCTTTCCAAGCCACCGATGGCGCCTCAAAATTCCTGCGCACTTGTGTTCGGATCATTGGAAGCCGACAGCGATACAAATAGCGCTTCTGAAATGAAAAACAGGCTTGCCTGGGCAGCGTTTAAGGCACTTCCTAAAGAAGAAACGGATGCAATGTCACCTGCGATGTACAGAATGTATCAGGCTGAGTGGAAGGAGTTAAGAAATATGAAAGCTTCTGATTTTCGTGCCTTATTAAAACCTGAAAACAGTGCGGCACGTCAGAACTTTGAAAAAACTTCCAATATGACAGTGCAGCAGATTGTTGATTATATTGATATTGTTGAGCGCTCAACAGGCAAGAATTTTGACGGCAATGACTGGTCTGTAGATACGCAAACTTTCTTCAGCAAAATTTTACCTGAGCTAAACGGCACAGCAGGAGATGAAACGCTTTTAGACGGCAAAACAAGAGCGGATGTTCCGCCGGAAAAACAGAAATGGCTCAATTATCTTGAACAACATAATATGCTTCTTGACCAGTTCAAAAAATAAAAATTTAATTTCATTTCGGAAAAACCGGGGACTTATATAGCAAATTTCCCAGATACTATTAAAAGCCCGTCATTCTGAGGGCTAAAGCCCGAAGAATCTTTTTCATTTAGATATTTCGCTAACGCTCAGTATGACGCAGTTTTAAAGTTTTTAGTGGAATTTACTATATAAATCCTAAAAACTGCGCCTTAAGGTTGCAGTTTTTTTGTTGTATAATTTTTTTATAATGTAAACAATTTTAGAGGAATTAATTATGCTAACCGGAAATGAAATTCGTAAATTATATTTGAATTATTTTAAAGACAAACACCAGCACACAATTGTCGAGAGTTCAAGCCTTGTGCCGGACAACCCGACAGTGCTTTTGACTACAGCCGGAATGCTGCAGTTTTTGCCAATATTTTTGGGGATTGTAAAATCACCTTATGATCCGCCGCGTGCGGCTTCCTGCCAGAAATGTGCAAGAGCCGGCGGTAAAGATAGTGATATTGAAAACGTCGGGCGTACTCCAAGACACCATACTTTTTTTGAAATGCTCGGAAACTTTTCTTTCGGCGATTATTATAAAAAAGAAATTATTCCGTGGGCATGGGAGTTTGTTACAGAGGTTCTGAAACTCGACAAAGACCGCCTGTGGATTACGATTTTTGAAACGGATGACGAGGCTTACGAAATCTGGAGAAGTGTCGGTGTTCCGGCAGAAAGAATTAAGCGTAAAGGTAAAAAAGACAACTTCTGGGGTCCTCCGGGAGCTTCAGGCTCATGTGGCCCGTGTTCAGAAATCCATTATGATTTAGGCGAACAGTACAAATGCGATGATCCCAGAGGCTGCGGAATTGATACCTGCGAATGTGACAGATGGGTTGAAATCTGGAACCTTGTGTTTACGGAACTTTATCAGGATGAAGAAGGCAACCAGTCGCCTTTAGACAGCAAAAACGTTGATACAGGCATGGGGCTTGAACGTATTACAATGGTTTGTCAGGGTGTTGCTTCAACCTTTGAAACAGATCTTTTAAGGCCGATTTTAGACAAAGTTTGCGAAATGTCCGGTGTTCCATATAAAAAATCGGAAAAAACAGACATTTCTCTCCGTATAATTACAGACCATGCAAGATGCGTAACTTTCCTCATCTCTGACGGTGTAATCCCCGGAAACGAAGGCAGAAGCTATGTTTTGAGAATGATTTTAAGACGTGCACTCCGCCATGGTAAAATTCTCGGTATGGATTTGCCGTTCCTGTACAAACTTGTTGACGTTGTCGTTGACGCTTACGGCGAGGCTTATCCGGATTTAGTCAAAAACAAAGCAAAAATTGTTGACACAATCAAAAAAGAAGAAGAACGCTTCAACAAAACTCTCGACAGAGGCTACAAACTTCTTGATGAATTTATTGTTAACAAAAAAGACATTGACGGCGAAAATGCTTTCAAACTTTACGATACCTACGGATTTCCGCTTGAACTTACAAAAGAAATCGCACAGGAAAACGGCCTGAAGGTTGATGAAGAAGGTTACAAATCCGCAATGCAGGAGCAGAAAGAACGTGCCAAAGCAGCAACCGCAAAACTTTCTGTTACAGGCGATATGAAGTATGCAAAAATTGAGGATGAAGTCGGTTCAACAGAGTTTGTCGGATATAGCGAAAACGAAGCTGATGCCAAAATTCTTGCAACTGTCGAAGGCGACGGATATGTTGATATTGTTCTTGACAAAACACCTTTCTACGCAGAATGCGGCGGACAGGTCGGCGACAGCGGCGTTATTGAAAATGAAAATATGAAAGCAGAAGTTCTGACAACTTTTAAAGTCAATCAACTTTTTGTCCACAGGGCTAAATTAATCAACGGTGAAATCACAACCGGCGAAAAAGTTAAGGCGATGATTGACGTTGCAAGACGAGAAGAAATCAGGCTTCATCACACATCAGCCCACCTTCTGCAGGCTGCATTGATAAAGGTTCTCGGCGACGAAGTTCATCAGGCAGGTTCGCTTGTTGAAGAAAACAGAATGAGATTTGACTTTACATTCAACCGTGCAATGACGCCTGAGGAAATTTTCAAGGTTGAAGACATTATGAACAACTGGATTTCTAAGGGCTATGATGTCGTGACGGAAGTTATGGACATAGAAAAGGCAAAACTTACCGGTGCAACAGCACTTTTCGGCGAAAAATACGACGATGTTGTAAGAGTTGTGTCAATCACTGACGGCAAAACCTGCATTTCAAAAGAATTTTGTGCCGGCACTCACGCAAGAAATATAGGTAACTTAAGACTGGTCAAAATCGTGACAGAAGGCGCGATTGCCGCAGGTACAAGACGTATTGAAGTCGTTGTCGGACGTTCGGCATTTGAGTTTATGAATGCTAAAGTTAAAGAAATGGATAAGCTTTCTTTAATGTTCAAAGCCCACTATAACGAAGTTGTGGAACGTGTCGAAAAACTTGCTGACGAAAATAAAGAGCTTTCAAAAAAAATAGAAAAACTCGAGGAAGAAAATGCAAGAGCTAAATTCGCAACATTTGCCTCAAAAGCTCAGGAAATCGAAGGCGGCAAGCTGTTTATTTCAAAAATTGAAGATATTACGCCTCTGGGCGCTAAAATCGGTATTGAATTTTTGTCCAACAAATTCGGCGAAAGTGTTATTGTTCTTGCAAACTCGAAAACAGTAATGGCAAAAGTTTCGGATGCTTTTGTGAAAAAAGGCATCAATGCCGGCAAGATTGTCGGAGAAATTGCAAGATTTACAGGTGCCAACGGAGGCGGACGTCCGAATTTTGCACAGGGCGGAATTAAAGACGCATCAAAACTGGATGAAATTCTTTCAAAAATAGAAAGTGAATTAAAAAATTAAAAAGTAAATTTTTCACGGTTTGATAAAAAACAAAAAAACAGAGGTTGCACAACCTCTGTTTTTTCTGGCGAAAGGAGATTCTATGCCGCCAGTTCTACAAATTTAATATCATTAAAATCTAATACAATATCCTGAAATTCAAGATTAACGTCAGGCATATCCATGTTTATGTCTAAAAATTCAAAGTTAGATAAATTATCGCAAATGACATTTCCGGTATTTTTATCTTTAGTTGTTCCATGTGCGAAACATTTTTCCAGAAAAACAATAACATCCGCAATTGTGATTTTCTTGTTTAAAATCTCATACATAAATATACCTCTCTTTTCTTATCGTCCGGTATATATATAAAGTATTCGGGCAGAATCTATTTTCAAAGAACGTATTTTTTGTTACATAAGTTAATAATTTTATAAAAATACTGACCTGTATTAATATTAGGTTAAAGGAGAAAACAATGACAATATTAAAAATAGAAAGACTTCCTAACAATAAAAATTTGCCTGAATACAAGACAGAAGGGGCTGCGGGTATGGATTTGTGTGCGGCGGTCGATGTCCCGATAAGCCTGAAACCGCTTGAAAGAACATTAATTCCGACCGGTATAAAAATTGAACTGGAACACGGGTATGAAGCACAAATCCGTCCCCGTTCAGGATTGGCAATCAAACATGGTATAACTCTTATCAACTGTGTCGGAACAATTGATGAAGATTACAGAGGCGAAGTGTGTGTGCCGGTTGTAAACCTTTCAAAAGAAGAATATACAATACTTCCGGATGAAAGAATAGCGCAGATGGTAATTGCTAAAGTTGAAAGGGCTGAACTTGAAGTCACGGTAGAGCTTTCTGAAACTGTCCGCGGAGAAGGCGGGTTCGGCTCTACAGGAAGAAATTAATTATTTTTTGTCTTAAAAACAGACAAATCTTCAAGACCTTTTCCGAAGTTAGCCTTGACCATGCTGTCGAAAACATTGTAATTTTCTTGCTTTTCTCCTCTGTTAGTCTGGTTTTTCCAGTAATTGTCCGGTAATTCCGGTGTTCCTTTGTTGTTTGAATAATCCGAATACAAGTCTGTCATTTTTAATCCTTTTATATTTATTCTTTAACGGATGAAAAAAAATAAACTTTAGAATATCTGAAGTTATTTTTACAAATTTTCATAAACTATTCTCTTTTTATTGTCAAAAGCATGTCGTTTGGAATAAAGAAATTTTTTATCCCGTAATTTCCGTCTACAAAACAGAATTCCAAAGCTTCATCCATAGAAATGTCAATTAAATCAAATGGGACACTCATATCTATTACATTTTGATACCGGCATTTGATATCTTTAACCGGTTGTAAAACCCAGAGATTATTCGGAATTGATTTAATCAGGCGTACGAGTTTTACGTTTTCTTTCGTCGTTGTAATTTGGAGTTCATTATGGAATTTTTCTTTTGAAATCGGCAGTATGCTTTCGGTTTTGCTGATAAGCCGAACAGGCGACAGGGATTGTTTTCTGTCGGCATTTCGCATGTAAATGTAGATCTGGAAAGTTTTGTCTGTTATTTCAGGATTGTTTTGGATGTAATCATTTATATAAAATCTTAAGTAAAAATTGTTTTTGTCATACCCGAAACATATTTTGTCAAAGAATTTGGATTCACTCAGCAGCGGCCCGTCAGGAATGTCAATACAGCCGGCGTTTAACCATGAGTCATCCGATGTTGCAATACCTGAAATGGAAGGGGTAATTTCACCTTTCGGGTAGCGTGAGGGTTTGGCGATTGCTGATGTCAGCGGAGTGTTTAAATACGCCGGAGGTTCAAGCCCGAGGTAATAATAAATGTTTTTCAAATGTTCTCTGAACAGGTAATCAAAAATATTATCTCTTCCTGAATTGTTGGGTTCTCCATACCACCAGAACCAGTCGCTGCCTTCGCAGATGAAAAGTTCTTTTTTTGCTTTTGCTATGTTTTTATCCAGAGGATTTGATTTTACAAATTTTGAAAAATCATCTCTGACCTGTTTAAGGTATGTCCAGGCAAGATTTTTCAAAGGTTCATCTATCCAGAATTTAAAGTTTCTGTTTATCCATGAGCCTGAATGTATTTTCTTAAGCGGTTTTCTGCCCCTTTCTTTCTCAAGATAATCACTGATAAGAACAGTTTCAAGCGATTTGTCTTCTTCGATTAATTTATACAGCGTTTTTAAGAATACAAAGCCGTTTTGCGGGTAATTTTCCCAGCAGTTTTCGCCGTCCATTGCGATTGTCAGAAGATGGTCTTCGTCAGGGGAAGTTAAAAGTTTGCTCTGGATAACCTTAATTCTGTCATAAAGATCGTTTGCTGCAAGTTCTGCATTGTGGTTCGGATATTCAAAGCTTATAAGGTTGGGAATTACGGCATCTCTGAATATAATTTTCAAACCGTTTTTGTATTCATAAGATTTTAAAAGATGATACGGATCTTCCAGATATCCTTTGAAATCCCGTACGAACTCAAATCCGATACTGTTTGAAAGAATTCCTTCATCGGAAATTGTCCATTCAATACCGATATTTTTGAGCATATCAAGAGTTTTGGGGCTTACACAGTGTTCGGAAGGCCAGATGCCTTTCGGGCGTTTGCCAAAAAGTTCTTCAATCCTGTCAAGCGCCAGTTCTGTCTGGAGTTTTGCATCAAGTTCCATCTTTAATTCGACAGGCAGGTCATCCGTAAAACTCTTTTTTATTCCGTTAATGTCCAGAAGTATCGGCAAAATCGGATGATAATACGGGCTTGTCGTAATCTCAATCCGGTTTTTCTTTGTGAATTTTTTGTATGCAGGTATAATTTTTCTGATAATATCCCGTTGAATTTCTATAATCGCACGTCTGTCGTCTGTTGTGTAATTTTTACCTTTTTTAAACAGCTTTCTTAATGCAGGATATTTGTTTTTGTATGAAGAATCAAACCAGGCAAGATTGAACAGTGCCATCAGGTCGGAATATTCCTGATCTGTGAACATATCAAGCGTAAAATCCGGCGTTGAAATCCTTTTCTGATAAAGTCTGTTGTATTCCTCTAACGGAAATATCATTGTTTGATAATTTGCATCAAAAAAATTGTTCAGGATAAATTCCTTGTCATCGTCACTCAGATCCTCAACTTCTTTTACTGTAATCCTTGAATGAAGGTCGTGAAAGCCGTTTTCTCCGTAATTAATTAACGAATCAAGAAGTACGGGGACAAGATTAAAATTCAATTTAATATTTTTGAATTTATCAAGAAGAGTCACCATTTCAAGGTAATCTTTTACGGCATGAAGCCTTACCCATGGCATCAGAAAATCCCCGTCAGGCGTTAATTGATATACCGGCTGGTGCATGTGCCAGTAAAATGCTATGGACAACTTTTTGTTTTGGCTCATCATAGGGCTTGCTTAACTCCGACTGTAGTTATTATATCATTGAAATTATTTTTTGAAAACATCATTTATATAATAAAAAGTCGTCAGAAATTCTTCCGGCAGAAAACTTTTCTCTAATTATAAAAAGCACTGCTGATTTTTACGTGAAACAGTGCTTTTTGTGTGGTTTATAAAAGAAAGGTATGGTTAAAATTTTAAATATTATGCATATTATCGAAAATTTCTTTTCTCTGAACCCAGACTTCCATTCCGAGTTCTTTGCCTGCTGTGACAAGCGCTTCTTTTATTTCTTTGAAGGAAAATTTTGATTTTTCGATATTGCCGAGCATAAACATTACAAAATGTCCCTGCATAAGCGTTTGTTTAATGTCTTCAATGTTGACTTCATATTGAGCCATAACTGAAGTCACTTTAGCTACAATTCCGACTTTATCCACTCCGGAAACTGTTACAATTATCTGGCTGTCTGACATTTGTCCTCCTCTTCCGCTGCCGTAACTGCAGCAGGTGCAGACGCCAGCCAATCACGGTTAACGAGTTTTCCAAGCTGATGCTTGATACAGTATTCTTTCAAATCTTTTTTAACTTCCGGAGCCAGAATATACATTGCAATGATATTCGGAACGGACATTGCAATCATCATCGCATCTGTTATGTTGATTACGGATGTTACGTTCAACACTGAACCGATTACGATAAATGCGCAGTAAATAAATTGGAATGTCAGGGTTCTTTTCTTTCCTTCGCCAAAGAGGAAATTCCATGATTTCTGACCGTAATATGCCCAGCTGATGATTGTTGATAGTGCATACAAAAGAACAATACCTGCAAGCAAAGTCGGGAAGAACGGCATAACAGAAGAAATTGCTTCTGAAGTCATTTCAATGCCTGAAGTTTCACCGGCATGAGTCTGGTAAACCCCTGTGATTACAATTGCAAAAGCGGTCAGCGTGCACATAAAACCTGTCAAAAACGGATCAAGAAGTGCAACAAATCCTTGAGATAAAGGCTCATCCGTCTTTACTGTTGCATAAACAATCGGCGCAGAGCCAGTACCTGCTTCGTTTGATTGAACGGATCTTCTCAATCCCATAATCATTGCAACAAACATTGCGCCGTAAATAGGTTCCGGTTTAAACGCTTCTTTTACAATAACCCATGCTGCATGCGGAATTAATTTGAAGTTGCATATAATAACAACCATTGCCGCAAACAAATAAATGAAAATTTTCAGCGGAACGATTTTTTCAGTAACTTTAACAATATTTTTAATCCCGCCTATTACAATTAACCCTACAACAACAGCCATGCCAAGACCGATAATCCAGTGAAAATTGTGCAAAGGCCCGTTAGCCCCGCCGCAAACATTCACAAACTGATTAGCGGCCTGATTTATCTGAATCATGTTTCCGCCCGTGATGCCGCCGCAGATACAAAGTATCGCAAAGATTATCGAAAGCGGCTGTCCGAGCCATCTAAGTTTTTTTCTTGTGAGTCCGTGTGCCATATAGTGCATCGGGCCTCCTGATATTGAACCGTCAAGGTTAAATCTTCTGTATTTAACAGCCAGCGCTGCTTCTACAAATTTCAATGACATACCGAGAATGGAGCCTACAATAATCCAGAATGCAGCGCCCGGCCCGCCCATGGAAATTGCGATTGCAACACCTGCAATACTTCCTAAACCTATTGTTCCGGACAACGCCGTCATCAGAGCCTGAAATGATGAAACTTCGCCTGAGCCGTCGCCTGATTTTTTAGGTTTGATAAGCAGATCAATTGCATGTTTAAATCCCCAGACAGCTATGCCTCTTAAATAAAATGTGAAAAATACCCCCGCAAGTAATATCCAGAAAATTATTATCGGAACATCGGCTCCGAAAATGTGAATCGGATGAAAAATAAAATCCGCAATTGCATCTGATACAGGCGCAATATTTTTGTCCATAAAAGTATCAATACTAAATGCTTTTGCCTGTTGAATGTTTAATAAAAGTGTCAAAAGTACAATTAAAAATTTGTTCATTAAATAAATTCCTTTCGGGTTATTCCTCGCAGGTATTTCGGCTATGTGTCCACAAGGGCAAATCACCAACCCAATTTTTATACTACCAGAAACATGTTTAAAACTTGTCAAATCGTTACGAAATCTTAAAAAATGTTGCAATAATTTTCTGCTAAAATACAATGAAAACTATTGCTGCGAAAAGGTTTTGGCTATACAAGGCCATATTTACATTTTTCAGGGTTATCAAAGAATTTTTTCATACTTTTGTTTAAGTCTGCAAATCAGATTGTAAGAGTTTTCAATGCAATTTGAAAGTTCTGTATCCGATTTTGCAAGTTCTGCGATTTTTTCAATCGCTGCAATAGTTTCGGGTGTTGAATTTCTGTAGATAAACATATTTAATCCTGCTTTTATTCCTTTTACGCAGGCTTCAGCAGCACCGTATGCCGAAACCCCTTTCATAATCATATCGTCGGAGATTATTATCCCTTTATAATTCAAAACGTTCCTCAGATATCCGAGCGCATTTTTGCTTAAAGATGCAGGGATTGTTTCTTTGTCAAAGCAGGTGCAGTGAAGATGTGCCGCCATAATCATTTCAATCCCGTTTTCTATTGCGGATTTGAAAGGTTTAATATGAATTTTTTCCATTGTTTCAAGGGGCAAATCTATGACAGGGAGGCTCAGATGGCTGTCGGTGTCAGCGTCGCCGTGCCCGGGAAAATGTTTGACGCACGGCAGAATTCCGTTTGCCTGATATTCTTTAATAACAATAGTTTGAGCCTTAATGACTTCATCCGGATTGTCAGAAAATGAGCGTTCGCCGATAATCGGGTTTTTCGGGTTTGTGTTCACATCAATGCACGGTGCAAAATTAAGATTTATACCGAAATTTTTAAGTTCAAGCGCAATTTGTTTTGTCTGATTACGCAGAAATTCTCCGCCCTTTTCATAAGCAAACCTTGCAGACAAATATTTTTTTCCGTTATGAATGTTTTCGGTTCTTTCAACCCGTCCGCCTTCCTGATCTATCGAAAGAAAAAGAGGGGCTGAGGATTTGCTTTTTATACAGTCAATAAAATTTTTGAACTGTGTTTTTGACTGAATATCGTGCGTAAAAAATATCAAACCGCCGAGAGGATGCGAAAGTGCTTTTTCGTATCCTCCTCCGTCGGTTCCTATGATAAACATTGAATAAACTTTATCTTTTGTATCCATTGATTTTATACGTTAGCTGTTTTTGCAAAAAGTTTGTCGTTCAGCGGGTAAAGTTCTTTGAAATTGCCTGTTTCAACGACATTTGCGATTGTATCAAGAATAGAAGCTTTTTCGCTTTGTGAAAGTTCTGCCATTTCTTTGTTAAGCTTGATATCAGATGTTTGCTGAACTGAAGTAAAACCTTTATTCAGTTTTAAAAATTCCATATATTCATCAAGAACTTTTATTGTAAAACCGTCGATTTTGTAATCCTGTCCAAGATAGTATTTAACATCTTTTTGGAATTGTTCAATGTATTTTTTCACAAAATCTGCTTCTCCGATGGTTTCGTTTTCGTCGTAATCAGCGCCGTAACAAAGGTTATTCAATACTGGTTTATTGAGATCTTTAATGCAGGCAGCCCAGAGCATACAGCCAAGATAAAAGCCGATGTAAGTTTCTATAAGATGAACAATTTTATTATACTGCATTTTAAACTGCATCTTTTTCTGGTTGAAATTTTTAAATCTGTAAAGGTTTTGATAAATGTATTCAATGCTCGGCACAAAAGCATTTAAATGTCCGATAAATCCCGGATCAAATTGTGCGCCTTCCGTAAAGTCAAATTTTTCTGTCATTTTTCTTCTCCATTTATAATTAAAGTATTTTATAGATTGTCAGATTGTAATTTTTGGCGGTAAAGCGGATCATACTGAAATCTGTAACCTTCAATAACGCTTTTTACAACCGCTTTTGAAAACTGTTTTCTTGCCGACCAGTAGGAAGTATGAGCCATAAAGAAAGGTCTCCAGCTCCATACACCGCTGTTGTCATAAACAAAGCCTCTAGGATCGGCAAAACTTAAGCCTGTAATTTTTTCCATTTCTTCATACGTCAGATTTTGCGATGACGGAAATGCCAGCGGATCTTCTCTGAAATTTACGGTAAGCAGAAAAAGTCCGTTTTCCATAATATATTTGAGCATATATTTGTTGAAGTAAGTTTGTTCATAATTTGAATCCGCCAGATCTGAATAGAAAAGCACAAGAGGGCTTGCAAAGTTCACCGCTCCTTTTACTGCCCCCGGCGGAGAACAAACTTTCTCAGTGGAAGTGTCAATATTAAGATAGTGTTCTTTTACAGAGTTTTCATTGTTGTTAGAAACAAACTTGCCGTCAGCTGTCATTGTGCCGATTTTTGCATCTTCAAGAGCTGTAATGCAGGTGTTTTTTCTCGGGTTTTCCTGTATAAATTTTTTTAAATCTTCAGAAACATTTAAATACTGGAACAGTTCTTGCAGATTAATGTAAGGAAGAGTATTTACAAGGTATTCATAAGTTATAAAAGTTCCGGCAGAATACCCGTATAGTATTACGGTTCTTCCTTTTGCGTATTCTTGTTTTACTGTTTCATTTAGATTCTGAATTATCGGAAGCATGTGGTGGAATTTTTGCACCCATATTGCGTCATGCAGGCATTCTGTCAGAAGTTTTCTGACCTGAAATGCGACAGTCGGACTGAAATCTTTTGATAAATCAAGTCTTTCCGTTACAAAATCAAAGTCGGTTTTACTCTTGTCGCCCCAGAAAAATATTACAGGCTCTTCAACAATATTCATTTCTTTTTGGAGCATAAGCTGTTTAACCTGTTCATCTTCTTCAAACCGAGTTTTTATTGCAGGATGAAGCTTTTTCACTCCTTTCTCAAACCAGTTTTTCATTTTTTCATTGTTGTTATTAGAGCCGTTAATATAAACAAAACTAATGTCAGAGGCATAGCTTATGCTCTGGAGTGCGGCAAATATTAAAATCCCCGTCAAAATCTTTTTCATAACATAAATACTAGCACAAATAACCAGCCGGACAAATTATGAACAGTTGTAAAGTTTCAGGATTATACTATAAAAAAAATAATATTTTGATGTTTAATATAAGATAAGAAAAATATGAAAATTTTATCGGTATCAAATTATATTATTTATCCACATTCCTTACAAAAACAACCCCGAATTCATCGAGATAATTATTCAGATGTTCTTTCAGGAAACAAAAATTTTTATGCATATCCGGTCTGTTTCAGGGCTGCGGCCGGCAGTTTGCAAAAACAGCTTTTGGATTTGAATGGAGTTCATTGCCCATGCTGCGGAGAGCAGATGGTAAGTTCTTCCGGAATTGGTGAAATTCTAAAAAAAGTTTCCTGTGCGCGATCATTAACCGATTATGCCGGAGCGCTTGTTCATAACAAGGAATTTTTTCACAAAAAATACCATCCTTTTATAAATGCAATTTACAGGCTGTCCCAAAAATCTCCCGAAAAAACTATTCCGGACGCATTACAAATCGTCAGAACAGGAAGCTCAAAGCTTGTGGTAAACACAATGCACAAACAGGGTCAGTATCTTAATGAAATACTTGAAAAGGAAAATCTTTCTAAATCAGATAGAGCCAAAATAAAATCTTTTGCGGATTATTTGAATAATATAACTTTACTTCCGAAGAAAAAAGATTATGATGAAAAATACCATGAAACTTTTGATAATATGGAATTCGCAGACAAGAAAAAGATAGCCTTTCTTGTGAACAATTCAATAATGTCAGCGTTCAATTGCCGCGGGGCTCTTTATTATGATAAAGAGCAATTGAAAGGACTTTCTCCGCAGACATTTATTGTTAAACAAATGCTTTCGTATTCGCAGAATACTCTGAAAAACGTATTTGCAACCAAATCCGACAGTCCGGCAGATAATAACGTTAAGTTTTTAATATGCGGAGAATGTGCTCCAAGGTATAAGACATTTAATTACATAAGAAAATCTCCTTTTGGAAAAGAACATCTGGAGCAATATACACGGGATATTTCCGCAGCAATATGTGAAAATAAACTCTCCGGCAACAACAAGTATATTTACGATTTTATCAAGGCAGCTAATGTTTCCGATAAAAATCTGTTGAAAAGGAGCAGTGTAAGCGGGGTTGTGCAGAGTAAGATTTTTTACGAAAGAAAATGCAATTATATTTTTGAAAAATTTGAAAAAATTCCATGTGCAAGCTGCGGAACTGAAACAATTACCCATGAGCAGAAATTGAAACTTTTTGACGAGATAAAGAAATGTGAGAATATTCATGAACTCAAAAATCTTGTAAAAATTAATAGCAATCATATTACACCGGATCTCAGGATACTGGTTGAAAGGTTTAATGCTCTTATCGGAAATAATCCTGATATCAGCGGGCAAGAATTAATGGAAGCTTTGCAAAAATCAGGTAAAGAAGATCTTTCAAAACATATGAACAGTGTGTGTGAAAATATTAAAACTTTTGTTGATAATAACGATTTTAATTTTATAGAAAAAGAAATAATAAATGATTTTATATTCTGGGTCAGACAGGAATGTGTAGATATGCCATACAGACAAGAGTTTCGTTATGACAACTATAACAAAATGCTGGAAGATACTATCGGAACTTTGCACAATGCAAATAAAACAAAGCTTATTAATATTGCAAAAGAGGATTTAAAAGATATTTATATGGAAGATTTTATTCTTCATCCGCCGGCAGAATTGGTCAAGCAATCAGGCAATCCTGTCAAGACAATGTTCCAGAATATTTTTAAGATGTCAGTACTTACCGTCGATCATACGGAAGCCCGGGCTTTAGGCGGATCTGATGAGTATTTTAACAAAGTCGGATATTGTAAATTCTGTAATATACAGAAAGGGAAGAAGCCGTTTGATGTTTGGGCTGCAAAACATCCTGAGATAAATGAAAATCTTCTGAAGCATTTAAAATTTATAAGTAAAATAATAAAGCAGGAACATATAAAAGAAATGGAAGATTATCCTGAAAAAGCGGCAAGACAGGCTATCCGTCTTGCCAGAGGAAAAATTAATATTCCGACAAATTATGATACTAAAGATTAATTTCAATTTTATCGGGATTTGTGTAGTTGTAAATTAAAGCGGCAATAGCACCTGCAATCAAATTAGTGACAATAGTTACAAAGACACTGGGCCAGCAGGCAGTATGCATCATTCCTAAAGCCATTGCAACCGCCGGATTGAATGCTCCGTAACAAAGCACGCTTCCGACCGCAAAAATCCCGACAGTTACAGTTGAGCCGATGGCAAGGCCAAAATAAGAATTTCCTCTTGTTTCTCTGCTTGCGGCCGTCATTAATACTACATAACAAAGCGCAAATGTAAACAAAAATTCTCCGACTATCATCGGCAGAAAATTGAATGCGCAGCCTTCATAATTTGCAACGTGACCGGAAAAGTAATTTACAAGAATGACGGCGCCTGCTGCACCGAGAAGCTGGGAAATTACATACGGTATAAATTCAACCGCCGGAAGTGCTTTTCCTATTACTGCCGCAAGGGAAACCGCAGGGTTATAATGTCCGCCGCTTATGTGGCCTCCTGCGTATACCATAATCATCAGCGCAAACCCTATGGCCAGAGCATTAATTACGCCGTCACCTCCTAAAAGCGATACGCAGCCTATTGTAAATACAAGAAAAAATGTTCCTATAAATTCTACAATACAATTCCTAAAGTTCATTATTTTCTCCTTTTTTAACTCAAACCCTGTCAAGTTAACATCAAATAAAAAAACTTTCTATTCTATGGCAGGATTAAGACTTTTGGGGTAAAATGGTGAGAAGAAAGTTTATCCGGAAGGAGAGTTATGTTTTATTTTGAAAAAATTAACGGTAAAACAGTTATGAAATCTGATTTGCTGAATAACGTTGACCATTTTTTTACAACAAGAGAAAGCATCATAAAAACTAAAGAAAAAGATATGGAAAATCTTGTTCCGGAAAATAAGAAAATGTTTTGTGAAGTTTTAGATTTAAAACCTGAAAATTTTATAAATCCTTCACAGACGCATTCTGTAAATATAGAAATTGCTGAAGTTTCCCGAAATTCTTATCCCGACTGCGACGGCTTAATTCTTGCAAATAAAGAACAGGGAATTTTCTTAAATTTTGCCGATTGTACTCCTTTAATAATTTATGATGAAAAACTAAACATCGGTGCGGTTTCTCATGCCGGCTGGCGCGGCACAGCAGGTAAAATTGCGGCATTGACGGTTAAAAAAATGACGGAAATCTATTCTTCAAATCCCGCGGATTTGAAAGCCGCAATCGGCCCTGCAATTTCTTTTTGCTGCTACAATGTCGGGGAGGATGTTCTAGAAAAACTTGTCTCAACCGTTCAGGATAAGGACGGAATTTTTGATGAGAGAAACGGAGAATTTTTTGTTGACTTAAAAGAAATTAACAAAAGACAGCTGTTGGAAGCCGGTGTTAAAAATGTTGATGTTTGTCCGTATTGCACGGTTTGCGATAATGATTTGTTTTTTTCTTACAGAAAAGAGCACGGAACAACAAACCGCCACAGTGCAATTTTGAGGTTAAAGTAAAATCTGCTATAATGTTTTTTAAAGAAGAAAATAATTGAAAGGTATTTTATGAAATCAGTTTATATTTTGATGTCATTTGTAATGATGATAGCAGCAGTATATGCGGTTAAGAATCCTCTTCCGGCGCAAGCCGCTGTAATTCCGGATTTTGTTCCCAATGAAGAAATCAATCTGTCCATGAAGTATTTGGCAGATAAAACTCTTCCCTCCGGCAGATTTGTATATAATGCAAATATAAATCCGAATATAAAATACGATGACGTCCAATATAATGCCTTGAGACATGCCGGAACTCTTTATTCAATGTATCTTTGTGAAAAGTATTTGAATAATTATTCTTTGCGTGACAAACGCTACCTTGCATCAAAATATTTCATTGAAAATTATGTAAAACCTTTGAAAGATGGTATGTATGCAGTAGTTTCAAAACCGGAAGAAGAAAATCTGAAAGAACCGACAGCAAAGCTTGGAGGTACAGGCCTTGCCCTTATCGGACTTTCAAATCTTTATCCTGAAGGTAAAATTGATCCGGAAATTCTTAGAGGTCTTGGCAATTTTGTTTTGTATATGCAAAAAGAAGACGGCAGTTTCTATTCCAAATATAATGTTAATAAAAAAGAGAAAGATGAAAAATTTGTTTCTTTGTATTATCCGGGCGAAGCTGCACTCGGGCTTTTGTATCTAAATGAGGTTGATCCGCAGGATAAATGGGTATCGTCAGCCAAAAAAGCATTGTTATATCTTGCCGCTTCAAGAAAAGACCAGACCAAAAACGTTCCGTTTGATCACTGGGCAATGCTTGCAACGAGAAAACTGTTTGAAACTCCAAATAATAACCTGCTTCCGGAAGAAAAATTACTTCTTCAGCAGCATGCCAAACAGATGGCAAATGTTGTTATTCCGACCCAGATTGTAGAGGAAGATAATACTTACAGAGGCGCTTTTATTGATAATTTCCGCCTTTGCAGCATCGGCACCATTATGGAAGGACTTGTCGGAATTTATTATATAACGGATGATGAAATGCTGAAACAGCAGGTGCTTTTTGCTCTTAAACTCGGAACGGAATTTCTGGGACGTTTTCAGGTAAAAGGCGGCGGCAGCAAAGGCGGAATTCCGATGGATGCATACTGGACGCTTATAAACTCACCTAAAAAATCACAGGTTATCAGAATAGATAATGTTCAGCATGTGCTTTCTGCATGGATTACGTTTAAACAAATTGAAAAGGAAAACAAAACTTTTAAAGAATGATTAAATCCGTTAATTAAAGAATTGCGCTTGTAACAATTTTGTTGCGGCCGTTTTCTTTTGCATTGTAGAGGGCTTTATCGGCATTCCCGAACAAATCGGCTGATGTGAATATCTCAGGATTTAAGGTTTCAACGCCGATACTTACTGTAACATTCAAGTTGTTGTTGTCATAGAAAAACGGATAATCTTCTATTGTTTTCCGGAATCTTTCGAGCGGGATTACAGCTTTATCAATAGGGGTTTCTGTAAGAATTACAACAAATTCTTCTCCTCCATAGCGGAAAAGAATATCAGTTTTTCTGAAAGTTTCAAGCGCAATGTATGCTATTTCTTTCAAGACATAATCCCCGCAAAGATGTCCGTAAGTGTCATTAATTTTTTTGAAATAATCAATATCAAAAACAGCAATGCTTAAATCACTGGAATATCTTTTGGCGCGCATAAATTCTCTGTCAATAGTGGATTCAAAATGGCGCCTGTTGAACAATCCGGTTAAGGCATCAGTGACAGACATGTGTCTTGTCTGTGAATACATAAAGTTTATTTTCTTTATAACATCGGTCTTGTTACTTTCGGAAATAGGAAAACTTTTAATTATTTCCTCAATATTTGCCTGTATCTGGTCAAGCAGTTCCGGAGATAAATCAAAACCCTGCCCCTGAATATTGTCCATAATTATTCCTCACGTACAAATATTATAGCATAAATTTGTCCCTGTGTCATTTTTTTGATAAAATTTTGATATGGAATTATCTACGGAAGAAATTTTTGAAAAGTTTTCAGGCGGAGCATCTTCTCATCCTTTTGAAGTCAAGCGTCTTTCAATGATGATATTTGAAGAAGCAAGCGATAAACTTTATGAAATGACCGGAAATGAAAAGAAACTTCTTGAAAGTGCTGCACTTCTTCACGATATCGGGTATTACGTTGAATGTAAAAATCATAACAAACACAGCCAGAAGTTAATCATTGAATACGGGCTTAAAGGGTTCACCAAACGGGAAACAGAACTTGTTGCATGTATTTGCAGATACCATAGAGGAAGCCTTCCCGATAAAGAGAAGCATGAAATTTATTCTGATTTAGATAAAAGAGAACGCAAGATTGTGAAGCGTCTTGGCGGAATAGTAAAACTTGCTGACGGGTTGGACAGAGCACATCTTGCCTTAATTAAAAAAGTCAGGATAGATTTTGATTCCAAATATAATGTTGCGGAATTCCGGCTTACTCCTAATACTCCGGATTATCTGCCTGATTTGGCTTCTGCAATAAGAAAACGCGACCTTTTTGAAATCGGATTTAAAACCCAGACGGTGCTGAAGTTCGATTTGTAATATTTGAATTTATTAGGTGATAGGAGGGCGCCGGCTTAAATAAGCCGGCGCCCGTGTCAAATGACTATTCACCAGCTTCGCCTGAAACAGGATTTTTGCCCGGTAGACAAACCCCGAACTGACAGTTTGAGTTGTAATTGTTTTGACCGCCCTGTGTGCTTATTGCAGCGCCGGTTTCCGTATTTATAAGTTCATCATAGTATGGCGTTATGTATCTGGGCCGAAAAGCATCAGGCTTTTGAAGTTCCTGCACATGATCCGGAAGATATTTGTCCTGAAGCGGAGGTTTTTCAATTGAATAGGCACAGGAATTCCCGCTTATTGCGCATGCTGCAAACGACGGAAGTGACACCAGCATTAATGCAGAAATTAAAAACAACTTTTTCATATTAACCAACCTTTCGCATATCCAACTATCTATATCTTAAATGTCAGTCAATATTTTTTCATTCCCTGAAAGTATAAAATTTATCTCAAAAAAAAAGACCTCCTATTTTGGTTATCAGAGGTCAAGGTTGGTTATTTTGGTTATGTTATAGTATGTTATTTATTCAGGGGTACGTCTTATTAATTCTCCTGAAAAAAATAATTTGCCAATTTAACGTCAAAAACTTTACAAAACTTTATAATTTTAAAAATTAAAACTCTGCTATCATGTAGTTATGTTTCTGAAATTTAAAAAATGGTTTTTATCAACGGTTTTGAGGCGGAAATATTACCGGACAGGCAAGTGCAACGCTTGTGGCAAATGCTGTACTCAGATTTATGTAAAACATTTCAGGCATGTAATTCAGGACGAAAAAGAGTTTGAAAAATTACAACTTCTTCACAGATTTTATACATATCTTAAGGTTATCGGCAAAGACGATATAGGATTAATCTTTGAATGTACTAACCTTGATCCTGTAACTCATAAGTGTAAAATTCACAAAACTCGCCCCGGAATATGCAGGCGTTATCCTCAAGAAGAGCTTTTTTCTATGGGCGGTGCGCTATCGGATGATTGCGGGTACAAAATGGAGCCGATTATTCCATTTGCTGAAGTTTTAGAAAAGACAAGAAAGAAAAATCACAGGCTGCCTTTTTAAAAGATGTCATTTTTGTTGTGGCTGACAAAATACATAATTCGGGATTTAAAGTCATTAAAAGGCATAATTATTTCCTTTGAACTGTCCCATGGATTTTTAAGGACGACAGCTTCAATCCCGCCGCTGCTGTTCTGTAAAACAGAAGATATTGAATATCCGTGATCGGCAACAATATTAGGATTTCCGAATATTTGGTCGAACAAACCTGGTTTTTTGAATGAACACATAGAGGCATATTGATCCGAGGAGGACGCAATATTTAAAAGTGCTTCAGTCAACGAGTCATTAGTCAGTTTGTCTCTGTCAGAGGCAAGTGCACTCTTCGGAATTCTTTTATCGATTTTAACAGACTTCAATTGCAAAACGTGCCCTTCGCTTCCAGTAAGCATGTAGGCAAGCGAAGTTTTTCCCTCCATTAAACCTTCAGTAAGCGGATTGTCTGCGTTTTTAAAGCTGTAAGCTTCTTCATCTGCGTGTGCTGCATAAAATTTTTCGGCCGCAACTTCTATAATATTCATATCAACATCCCCGCTTGAATATTTTTCAGGGTTTGCTGAAAGTTCGTCAGATGTTACATGAACGGTTTCTTTCTCGCCGTCTGCATTGTAAAATTCAACATTGTATCCGCCCGAACCATCCGGCTCTATCGCGTCATTAATTGCCTGTCTGCCCCATGATGTTTCACTCATGGCATTTAAACTGCTTAGCAGATAACAGTCGCCTGTCTGTTCACTTTGTTTTGTGGCACCGATAGCGCCGTCGCTTAATATCCCGAGTTTCTGCCCGAGGCTTGTCAAATCAGAATTTGACATAGCATCAATATCGTCTGCAATGCTTCCGTTGCCGTTTACATCAAATTGTTTGTATTCATTCCAGATGCTGGCATCCGATGAAGATGTAATCTCTGACGCCTTTGATTTAATCGTGTTTAAATTTTCAGTGCTTATTGAACTGGAATTAACGTTGTTTACTGACATAAAAACTCTCTTTCTTTTTATATAAAAATTTTTGTAAGAACAAATATTCAATAAAACCAAAAAAGTTAACATTAATTTACAAAAAATAGGAATTGTTCCTACTTTACAAAAGTAATTTTGTGTAGTATAGTAAAACATGTAAAAGAGATAGATAATTTCACGAGAAATTAAGAAAGGTGGTAAAAATGGCAAAATTTGTATGTACAGTATGCGGCTGGTCAACAGAAGCTGATAAAGCGCCGGAAAGATGCCCTCTTTGCGGAGCAACAACTTTTAAAGAAATCGGCGGCGGCGAAAAAGTTTACGCCTGTGAACACAACGTAGGCGACGGCGTTGTTGAAGATAAAGAAGTTATGGAAGGATTAAGAGCACACTTTAACGGTGAATGCACTGAAGTAGGTATGTACCTTGCAATGGCAAGAGTTGCCGAAAGAGAAGGCTATCCGGAAGTTGCAGAGGCTTACAAAAGATACGCTTATGAAGAAGCAGAACACGCTGCAAAATTCGCTGAACTTCTCGGTGAAGTTGTTACAAATTCAACTAAGAAAAACCTTGAACTCCGCGCAGAAGCAGAACACGGCGCTTGTGAAGGTAAACTTGCAATCGCTAAAAGAGCTAAAGAACTCGGATATGATGCAATTCATGATACAGTTCACGAAATGGCTAAAGACGAAGCCCGTCATGGTAAAGGTTTCGACGGTTTGTTGAAAAGATATTTTTCATAGTTTTTGAAAATTAAAGATATGAAAGCGCCGGAGGCTTATGCCTCCGGCGCTTTGTGTTATTTATTTAAATGTCTGTTATGACTTGAGATATAAAAATTGTGTCCCAGTCAGTAGTTGGGTTTGTCAATAACGATACCGCGGTTTTTGTAGTTAATTTGTTTGCGCTGCTGTTCGTACATTTCGTTACGTTCAAGTTCGGCATTTCTGACGCCTTCGTAGCAGAAACTTTTTTCCTCTGTTGTCAAAGTGTTGCAATGCTCTATTGCTTTTTCAAAATTAATGCGTCTTTCAGCCCAGTAGTTGCTTTTTGATTGTTCGGCATCAACAAAATTTATTATATTAAAAATATTTTTCTTTTCTCTGAGTTTAGCATCTTCATAGCCGGATTCGCAGAATTCTTCCCATTTAGGTGCTTCAATATTTTGAGCGGTATATTTTGCAGCAGGCCTTATTGCAGACTGTTCTGATGAAGCCGGAAGTTCAAGGGTATCAAGCTCATCAAGGACGACTTCGCCTGTTTCTGAAGTGCCGTCTGCGAAAGCAGGAAGTATCAGTATACTCATTAAAACAAGTAGTATAAAGCTTTTTTTAATCATAGACTCTCCTGTCAAATTCTATTGTGCCAGACTCCTCCGCGTCTGTCAACGAAAGCGTCGTATGCAGACCAGAACCTGAACACAACCGTCAATCCGAGAAGAGCATGTGTGCAATTTTTTTCATAAGGGTTATCAAGCACAACCTGCCCTATTCCCGGCCATATAATAAGCGACAAAGCCGCAGCCCCTACAGACAATCCTGAAATTTTCCCCGGTTTGCCGACTGTTCTTTCAGCATTTGCCGGAGTTAAACATCCAAGACATGTAATTATAAAAATAGCAGTCAGAATTTTTTTTGTCATATTATGCTTTTACCAGTTCTTTCACTTCTTTTCGTTTAACTTTACGTGTAGCAGTTCTTGGAAGCGGAGTCCTGCTGATAACTATATTAATAGGGCGTTTGTAAGGTGTCAAGCGTTGAGACAATCTTTTAACTTCATCTCTGCACAATTTTTCGATAGTCGTATCATCGTATTTAGCAAGGAGTTCTTCAGACGGAACAACCACTGCCGCAATATCTTCCGTGCCGTCTTTTGCGCCGAAAGAGTGAGAGTAGCCTATTACGCACACTTCTGAAAAATACGAACTTTTTTCAAGAACAGATTCCACTTCTTCAGGAAAGACTTTTTTGCCTCCGGAAAGTACAATCATATTTTTGATACGGCCTGTAATATAGATATATCCGTCCGGTGTAATTTTTGCGATATCACCGGTGTGAAGCCAGCCGTCAGGATCAATTGTTTGTGCTGTGAGTTCCGGCTGGTTGTGGTATCCTTTCATAACGCAAGGGCCTTTAAGCTGAAGTTCGCCTGTTTCAGCATCAATTCTTGCCTGAAAGCTTTTTAAAGGCTGTCCGACAGAAGCAAGATCTCTGCGTTTATTAACATTTACCGATGCAACCGGACTTGTTTCGGTCAGTCCGTAGCCTTGATAAACCTTAATTCCGATTCTTTCGAAAAATTTGCCGACAGCAACATCCAGAGGCGCCCCTCCGGAGATACATCCCATGAAATGTCCGCCGAATTTGTCATGAATTTTCTTGAACATAAGTTTTTTTATTCTGTAAGAAGGAATGAATTTTGCAGCAGCATACATCATTTTAAACAATATTTTAGTTCTTTTCGAGCCGTTGTTAATTTCTGACTCTATGCTTGATTTTAAAAGTTTTAGAAATGCCGGAACCACTATCATAAAGTCTACTTTTTTTGACCGCATAATACCTAAAATATCTTTAGGCTTGAGGCTTGGCGTATAATAAACGCTATAGCCGAAGTTCAAAAAAGTGCTGAAGCCGACTGACATTTCAAAAAGGTGATTCATCGGCAGGATTGAAAGAATATTAAATGATGTTTTATTAGGCAATATTTTATACAGCACATCTTCCAGATCATCAAGCTGGGTCATCATATTCTGGAATGATATTTCAACGCCCTTTGGCGAACCTGTTGTGCCGGAGGTGTAAATTATAAAGACCGTTGATTTAGAAGACCTTGGTTTCCATTTTGCTTCATAATTTTCAGGCAGATTATGCAGACTCATAAATTTGTCAGCATAAACAGGTTCATCCATAATTATAATATCTTTTAAAAACTTAAGTTCTTTTTGAAGTTCTATTGCTTTATCGAGGTATGCTCTTGAAACAAGCATAACTCTTGGTTCACAGTCTGACAAAATATTGTTTAACTCATATTTTGTGAGTTTTATATCAAGAGGAACTATTGTCATTCCTGCCATAACCGAGGCAAAAACGCATGCACCGTATTCGGGCTTGGATTCTGAGAGGATTGCTACTCTGTCGCCCTTTTGAACTTCAAGATCATCAATCAGATAACAGGCAAGTTTTCTGGATAAAAGTCCGATACCTTTGTAGGTAAATTCTTTCCAGCCTAAAGGTGTTTTTGTGCCGAGCGCAATTCTTTCTCCGTATTTTTTTGTACGTTCATCGAGTAAAGAAAGTACGTTTTTTCTTGTTAATCCCATTTATCTTAACCCCTTAATTAATACTATAAACCGTTATTTTCAGAATATAATCTATGCCGCTAAAAGTCAAGTGGTTAAGAGTGAAGGATGAGGAGAGTTGAAAGGGTGAAAAGTTGAATGGTTGAAAGGTTTGTTTCGTAAAATAAATTTTCCCTCGCCCCTTGCGGGATGCTAGTTCGAACCGGCGAAGAATGAGCCGAGTGAGACTGTATGCCGTATGGCTGAGGGTTAGGGTGAGGGGGCGGACGGGAAAGTGAGGGGTGAAGGGTGAATAGGGTTGAAGAGTTGAACTGTGGAATGGTTGAAAGGTTTGTTTCGTAAAATATTTCCCCTCGCCCCTTGCGGGATGCTAGTTTGAACCGGCGAAGAATGAGCCGAGTGAGACTGTATGCCGTATGGCTGAGGGGAGAATTTCTTAATGAGCGTAGCGAATTTAGAAATTCGAGTGAGGGTAAACTCCGCCCCATTTTGTTATGCTGAGTTTGCGGATTTTCGGTAGGGTGAAGCAAAGCGGAACCCGTAAGGTGCTGGTCGGACGTTACTCCGCCCGCACCCCGAATAATCCAAGATAGTCTCAGTATCTCAACGGGATTCTGAAACAAGTTCAGAATGACAGTGGTAGATAACATGGGGTGGAATTTACCGCTCCGCTATTGTTGCAAAAGCACCCCTCCGACCATTGCGGAGTGAACAATCAATGTTCCGTTTCAGAACAACAAAGCAAGTGCTGTTTGAGTGCGAAGCACGAGTTCACTTGCTTAATCTGAAACGGTTACAATTGATTAGTGAGCGAAGCGCAGGTCGGGAGCTTCTTTGTGGTACTTTCTTGTCGGCACAAGAAAGTACCGTATTTAATTGAATGAAATTAAAATACAACCTACGGACTACAAAAAATTTCCTCGCCCTACGGGATATTAGCTCGAACCGGCGAAGAATGAGCCGAGTGAGACTGTATGCCGTATGGCTGAGGGCTAGGGTGAGGGGTAAGAAGAGTGAAGGATGAAAATGTGTGAAAACTTGAACTGTTGTGCGGCGAAGGGAGAAAAAATTATAATATAAAAATCATATTCGTTTTTTATTAAAAACTTATCACCTTTTTTATATTATAATTAACTTGCGGAGATTTTTCGCTTACGCTCAGAATGACATGTGCAGTAGCATGCTGCGGTAAATTAAAATTTACCACAACCTCCGGACTGCAAGATGATAAGGCAATAAGTTCGTTACGTAAATTACGCAAAATATAATTTATAAGGAAGTTTTAAATGAAAAAAGTTTATATAGAAACAATGGGATGTCAGATGAACAAATCCGACAGTGAAAGAATGTTCGGAATGCTTCAGCATCTGGGTTATGACGAAACAAAAAATCCTAAAGATGCTGATCTTGTGATGGTGAACACCTGTTCAATAAGACAGTTAAGCGAGGATAAAGCTTTCAGTCAGATTGGCGTCTGGGGGCAGTGGAAAAAAACATCAAAACCTGATTTGAAAATAGGTTTTTGCGGATGTGTTGCACAGCAGAAGATGAAAGAAGTTTTCCGCCGTGCACCTTATGTTGATTTTGTTCTCGGAACCCATAAAATTTATTCGCTTCCCGAGATTATCAAAAAAATTCAAAACGGCGAGCGTGTTCTTGAATGCACAGAAACAAATGCAACAGAAGACGACAAGGCTGCACAGTATGAAATTAGCCGTGTAAAAAGCGTTAATGCCTGGATTCCGATAACAGAAGGCTGCAACAATTTCTGTACATATTGTATTGTCCCGTATACGAGAGGCAGAGAACGTTCACGGACTCCGGAAATTATTATTAAAGAAGCAAAACAGGCGCTTAATGAGGGATTTAAAGAGATTACGCTTCTGGGGCAGAACGTTGACAGCTACGGTAAAGACTTTAAAGATAAAAATTACCGACTTGCGGATTTGCTGCGGGAATTGAACGATATTGACGGGCAGTTCAGAATTCGTTTTGTAACTTCTTACCCGACGGATATTACGGATGAACTTATTGATACAGTTGTGGAACTTGATAAGGTTTGCGAATACTTTCACATTCCTATGCAGTCAGGCTCAAGCGAAGTTCTGAAAAGAATGAACAGGCGCTATGACAGAGAAACTTACAAAAAAATAGTCGAAAAAGTCAGAAGTAAAGTTCCTGATGTAACTATTACGAGTGATTTTATCGCAGGTTTTCCGGGAGAAACCGAAGCGCAGTTTGAAGAAACTTTATCTGCAATTGACGAGTTTGAACTTGATTACTCAAATACAGCGGCGTATTCGCCCCGTGAAAAAACCGTTGCAGCAAGATGGGTTGATGAATTTATTGACGAGGATACAAAAACAGAGCGCCTCGCAAGGCTTAATGAAAAAGTTCGTGAAAACTGCCTTAAGTCTAACCAGAAATACGTCGGCCGCACGTTAGAAGTTTTGATTGAGAATTTTGAAAACCATAAAGGCAAAAACGTGATTACCGGCAGAACCCGCAACAATAAGATTGTTCATATTCCTTGCGACAGCGATAGAACAGGCGAATTTTTGAACGCAAAGATTACCGGCACAAAAACCTGGTATCTTCAGGGCGAACTCGTGTAAGTTTTAGAATCTTCTGCTCAGTTCATCCGAAAGAGTAAGCAAATATTCAGTTAAAACCGTCATAGTGCAAATCCTTCTGCTTTCATTAAGATAATCCATGCAATAGTTATGCAGGATTTCAGCAGCAGCATAAATATCATGCGCCAGAAGGTCGTTATTTTTGTCTTTAAGATCCATACATACCTCTTTTATGTCAGTTTTATGGTAATTAAAATATCATAAAAAGTCAATAATATATATTATAATTTTGCATAGAGGTAAATATGCATAAAAAATTAAGGTCGCTGGGCACAAGCTGGGGAATAATTATCCCGAAAGCTATTCTGGAACTTCTCAAAATCAATCCTGTTCTCGATGAGGTTGAACTCATTGTTGAAAATGATGAACTTAAAATTCGAAAATACAAAGGCGAAAAATAATTTCGTCCGGTTTTCGCATAAAAAATTCAGCCTGTAAAGAAAGGGAGTTATATAGCAAATTCCACCAAAAATTTTCAAAACAGCGTCATACTGAGCGTTAGCGAAGTATCTCTATAAAAAGATTCTTCGGACTTTAGTCCTCAGAATGACGGATGTTTATAGTATCAGTGGAATTTGCTACATAATCCCTAAAGAAAATGTTTGCAGGCATTAAGTTTTTCGGGCCGGCTATTTTTTGAAGACTTCCGCAATTGAGTTTTTGTAATCAGGACGGAGAATTCCGGCTTCCGTAATAATTCCTGTTATCAATTCGTGAGGAGTTACGTCAAAGCCCGGATTTATTATATTAACCTCCGGCGCGCAGATGATTTTGCCGTTAATGTGGGTTACTTCTTCTCTTGCTCTTTCTTCAATAGGGATTTCGTCGCCCGATTTGATTGAGGGGTCAATCGTAGACAGCGGGGCAGCTATATAAAACGGAATGTTGTGATATTTTGCGGCAATCGCAAGGGTGTAAGTCCCGATTTTATTTGCAGTATCGCCGTTTGCGGCAATTCTGTCAGCACCTACACAAACCATATCTATCATGCCTTTTTTCATAAAATACGAGCACATGCCATCCGTAATCAGTGTTGTCGGAATTCCATCCATCGTAAGTTCTAATGTCGTAATCCTTGCGCCCTGCTGGCGGGGTCTTGTTTCGTCCGCAAAAACCTGAATGGTGTTATCTTTTGCAAATGCGCTTCTTACAACCCCGAGAGCCGTTCCGTATCCGACCGTCGCAAGTCCGCCGGCGTTACAGTGGGTGAGAATGGTTGCACCTTTTGGAACAACTTCTGCCCCATAGTCGCCGATTTTTTTGTTGATTGCAATGTCTTCGTCTTCAAGTTTTATTCCGTTTTGCTTGAGTTCTTCAACAATGCCCTTTATGTCTGAGGTTGAATTCTTTATAATATTTTTCTGCTTTTCAACCGCCCACATCAAATTAACCGCTGTCGGGCGGGATGATGCCATATAATCAGCCTTTTGCAGTAATTGTTTTATAAATTCATCCCTTGATAAATTCTCTTTAGCAAGTTCCTGAGCGTATAGAGTAACCCCGTGGGCTCCTGCCACTCCGATAGCCGGCGCACCTCTTACAATCATTGTCTTGATTGCATCATACATCTGCTGTCCGCCTGTTATGTTTACATACTTGAATTCGTAAGGCAAAACCGTCTGGTCTACCATTTTTGAATAATTGTCTACCCACTGAATTGTTTTTATTTTTGAATGAAATTCTGTCATTTTATCTCTGCTTTCTTAAGTCATACCGGTCAAAACTGTTTTGTTTCGGCGGGGCAATGGATTTGTTAAATTCAATAAGATAATAAGTTACAAACCCGCTGAATGCGTTTATGGTTGCCGATAATATTCCCATAAACACAGCAAGCATAATCATAAGCCCGAAAGTCGCATTTGTCAAAAACATTGACACTCCGGGATTAACCGAATAATTGAAAAATTTTGCAAGCACAATTACCGCCGGAATATAAACCGCGCAAAATGCAAGAAATGAAACAAATCCGATTAATCCGCCGATAACTGCACTCTGTCTTACTGTTGAAATTTCCAGCACTTCCATCTTTGTTAAAAATAAAATTATCAGAGGCGCTGCAATTGTAATAAGAAGCCAGAAAACAATTTCGCCGGCATACGGGACAATAGTCAGAACTCCGCTGACTATTCCCGTAAATATGCTTAGTAACAAAATTATTTTAAAAACGGATTTGTTCATAAAGCTCCCTGTTATTTGCGATTATTTTATTCTTTGTAATATATAGGGCTTTTTTCGTAAAAGTTTTCTTTTGCCTGTTGTACGAGTTTATCAAGTTTTTCTTGCTCGCCTTGTTTAGTATATATTTGCGCCAGAACAGGATATGCGGCTATGAACTTTGGATATTTTGTAATTATTTCTTCTAATCTCAGACGTGCACCGTCGTCGTTTCCTGAGATAAAGTTTATATAGGCTATCAGATATTTGTTAGACGGAGTTGCCGATATATCGGCGGTAGTTGTAGCATAGTTCAGAGCACTGTCATATTTGTTCATTTTAATATTGATTATAGAAAGACAGCGGTTTACATAAGCTTGCTCCAGATTATCTTCTGTATTTTTGAGTGCTTCGAGATAACTTGATTCTGCTTTATCGTATTTTCCTCTCTGATAGTATTCATAAGCTGTATTGATATTTGTTATAAACGGATCATTTTTGTCCTGCGCAGCATTCAGGTGTTCTTTAAGCAGTTCGTAAATAGCCTTTGGCTGCTGGTTTTTGACCTGCGAAAGCCTAATCATTTTTTTCATTTCCGCGCTTGAATAGTATTTGTTAGTTATAGTCGGAACGAAATTATACAAAAGTTTAAGCGTTTCTGTATCAATGCTTGTAATAATAATATTTGCATTAGTTGTTTCCTCATACATAACGTCTGAAGAATACGGGCTGTGAACGCTTATGCCGAGAATATGTCCCAGAGGATGTTGAATTAATTCGTACATCGTTCTTGCATTAAGCGGAATGCCGTTGCAGGCATGCTGCGGGACGGTCAGGCTTGCGTTTATAAGTTTGTTGTTTTTGATATTAAATTTGTAGTCAATGCCGTTTTCTCCGGGGCATCCTTCAGGAGCATTCACCGGTGTATATACGATTATATTTGCATTATCAGGGTCGGAAATGTATTGAAAAGTTATAAATTTATCGGTTGACAGCTGCCAGTTGTTGAAGGCTGTTTTAATTCCGTTTATGAAGTTTTCCGGAAGTGTATCCTCACCTTCAATATAAACACTGAGCGGGAAAGTCGTAGTATTCCACAAAATCAGACGTTCTGAAAAATTAACTTTATCAAGATAATTTCTGCCGATGCTGATGCTGGTATCTCTTGGAGAGATTTCAGGATATATTCTGGAACTATCAATTACAATATTATTCTGCGGACTGGACTCTTCGGCTTCTTCTTCGGGCTGTTCTTCCTCAGTTTCTTCCGGAGCGGTTGCCTGTTCTTCTTCTTCCGGCTCAAAATCTTTGACCTGTTCCTGCGGAATAGCTTCACCTATTACATTATCCTGAGCATTCTGGTTTCTTTTCTGCGCATCATGATCCGCTACAACATTGGCGCTCCAAATCATTACTCCCAGAAGTAAAGCAATTAAGACTGTCGCAATTACTAAAATTTTGTTTCTATACATCAATCTATCCTCATTCCTTTTATATATTCACAAAAATTATACCATTACTGTCTGTAACGGGCAAGAACGTGTATGGCAGATTGCTATTGCAATACTGTCAATAGTATCATCAAGTTTTGGCAGGTTGATATTGCCAAGTGATATTTTAACCATCTGTTCAACTTCTTTTTTATCAGCTCTTCCGTATCCTGTCAGAACCTGTTTAACTTCAATGGGCGTGTATTCATAAATCGGAACGCCTGATTTTTCAAGAACTGTGAGGATAACTCCTCTGGCGTGCGCTACAGGCATAACGGTCGTTCTGTTCCGGAAGAAAAACAACTTTTCAATTGCGCAGACATCAGGTTTGTACATATTTACAATTGTTGTCATGTCATTAAAAATTTCAAGAAGTCTTGCCGGTTCTTTTAAATCTTTTGACGTTTGAATAGACCCTGAAGTTTCAAGACTGATTTTGTCGTCATCATAGTCTATTAAGCTGTAACCGACAATTGCCATGCCGGGGTCAATCCCAAGAATTCTCATACATATAATTATAACCGATAGCCTTACCACTTGCAACATTTTGTCAAAAATATGAACAAACTTAACATTTAACTTGATTAATAATAATACTCATGATACCATACCGGTAAGAACAATTTATTAGGGTTGTGAGGTAATAATGAAAAGTTCAACAATTAGAAGATCAAACTTATCTAAGGAGAAAATGGCTGTTCTGGAAGCTCTTTCAAAGTACAGACAGGACAGTTACGACAACACTCCAAATGTTTATGTAAGACCGAACAAAGAAAAAGAACTGGATGTATTATGGCAGAATTTTAAAGTAAGCCAGAAGGTTGAAAAGTCACCAAGTGTATATCTTGCAACCGGATTTATAGCCGGTGCTGTTGCTATGCTGATACTTGTAGGACTCGTTAATATCTCAACCGGCCATATTGCTTCAACTGACGAAAATCAGATTTTTAATCCCGGAAGAGTTAAAGCTCAAAATGAAAAACTTAATCTTATTCCGGCAACAACAGAAACGGCCGCTGCTTCAGAGGCTTCAACAGCAGCAACAGAAGTTTATACTGTTCAGAACGGAGATACTTTAGAAAGTATTTTGATTAGATTTTACGGCGGCTACAGCCCGGCTAAAGCAACGGCTGTTATGCAGGCAAACAATATGTCTAATCCGAATAAACTTTCAATCGGACAAAAGTTAACAATTCCAATTACGCAGTAGGTTAAAATTTTAAAATTTATGCATAAAGGCGCCGGCTTATCGGCGTCTTTTTTAGTGCCGTTTTTAGTTTGCCTGTAAAAACATTATGGACACGGGCGGCAATTATAAATATTTTTTATTTCTTAACTCATCAGGCATGAATTGCTGGTAAACCTCCGGCGCATCGTGAGTGTAGACATAACCGATACCAAACCCGTATTTTTTAGCATCTTTGTAGTGGGCATCTCTCAGGTGCATCGGGGGCGGAAAATCCATACCGTTTTCAATGTCGGATAAAGCCTCATCAATTGCCATAATTGCCTTATTGTTTTTAGGGGCTTTGGCAACGTAGATAACAGCAAGCGCAAGCGGAATTCTGCCTTCCGGAAGTCCCAGAAGTTCAACGGCTTTGTAGGCGTTCACGGCAATATTCAGGGCATTCGGATCGGCAAGCCCGACATCTTCCGCCGCACAAACAATCAGCCTGCGGGCAATAAACCTCGGATCTTCGCCTGCAGCAATCATTTTTGCCAGATAATAAATCGCAGCATCCGGATCCGAACCTCTCAAACTTTTTTGAAAAGCCGATGCACAATCATAATGTTCCTGCTGTGAATATCTCGTGTTTCGTTTCTGGCAGATTTCTTCTATTATTCCAACAGTTAAATTCCGGCGGTTGTCTTTCAAATCGCTTGCAAAGTATGCATTTTCAACGACATTAAGGGCATATCTTGCGTCCCCTCTTGCTAAGTTTACGATAAAATCCAGTACTCCGCTTTCGCAGTCCATTGCGGTATAGTGTTTGGCAAGATATGCAAAACCTTTCTTAATAATAGCTTTCATGCTCTCATCATCAATGGAATTCAGTCTGATAACCTGAACTCTGGACAAAAGAGCAGGAACAACCTGAAATGAAGGGTTTTCTGTTGTTGAACCTATTAAAAATAACGTTCCGTTTTCAAGATGCGGAAGAAGGGCATCCTGCTGGGTTTTTGAATACCTGTGAATTTCATCAATAAATAAAATTGTCTTAACCCCGCTTCTCAGTGCATTTTTAGCGTTTTCAACGGCATCTTTAATATCCTTAACCCCTGAGGTTACGGCTGAAATCTCAATAAAATTTGCGCTGGTTTTTGTTGCGATAAGTCTTGCAAGCGTTGTCTTTCCGCATCCGGGAGTGCCCCACAGAATTATAGAAAACAGTCTGTTTGTTTTTAAAAGGTTCAAAATCGGACTGTTCGGGGACACAACATTGCTCTGGCCCAGAAATTCTTCAATAGTTTTCGGGCGCAGAATTTCTGCCAGCGGAATTTGTTTATTCTGATTTTCGAGTTCCGTAAACAAATTATTCATAGTATAATTGTAGCATTAAAATAGAAAGGTTTGGTAATGAAAAAGTTTTTCTACATCTTAATCATAGTATTTCTGGTGCTTTTTACAATGCCTGCGGAATTGAACCGCAGTAATAAAAATTCAAATACAAAAGAAGTTATTTTGTGGACTCTTCAGATGAGCGATTTTTCAGAGTATATGAATGCTGTGATTAAGGAATTTGAAATTGAAAATCCGGATATTAAAATCAGATGGATTGATGTTCCGTTTTCTGAAGGCGAAAAACGAACCCTTGCTTCTGTATTGAGCGACAATCCGCCGGATTTGATTAATTTAAATCCGGACTTTTCGGCAACTCTGGCGCAGAAGGGAACTCTTTCCGAAATCCCCGCTGAAAAAGTTACTCAATTTAACGATGGCATTATTGAATCATTAAAATATAACGGCAAACTCTATTCTGTTCCGTGGTATGCGACATCTGCAGTTACAATTTATAACAAATCTCTTGTTGAAAAAGCGGGTATTTCCGTTCCGAAAACTTTCGGAGAATTGAAACTTTCAGCACCGGTTGTCAGAGAAAAAACAAACGCTTATATTTTTCTTCCTAATATAACCGAAAATGATACAATGCTTAGAATTCTAAATAAATACGGTATAAATTCTTATGAAAATATAAATTCTGACAAGTCTGTCGAAGTTTTTGATATGTTCAGAGAGTTGTACCGGAAAAATCTAATACCGAAAGAAAGTATAACCCAGACACACCGCGAAGCGCTTGAAAAATATATGTCGGGAAATATAGTTGTGTTTCAGGCAGGTGCTAATTTTTTGAATATGATTAAGGAAAACGCTCCTCAAACATATTCTGTAACAGATGTTGCTCCGCAATTGACCGGCGAAATCGGACAAAATGATTTTTCTCTGATGAATTTTGTAATTCCTCTGAGAGCAAAGAATAAAGAAGAAGCTTTAAAGTTTGCATTGTTTTTGACGAACAAAGAAAACCAGCTTGAACTTGCAAAGCTGACAAATGTAATAGCTGTTAATAAATCAGCTCTGGATGATGATTTTTATACTAAATACGACGGGCATGATTTAATGGCAAAGGCTCGTGTAATCAGTGCAAAACAACTAAATAAGCTAGAGCCGGTTCTTAAATCAAACAGAAATCAGAAAGATATTAACAATCTTATTAACTCTGCGGTTCAGGCAATTCTTCTGGATAAATCAGACACCGGAACAATTCTGAACAGAGTTTCAAAGGATTGGAGATCTCTCATTGATTAGCATACAAAATGTCTGTGTGAGTGAAAAGTTGTAACCACCTGAGTCGGCATAGGCGGGCCGAATGAAAAGAACCCGAATGTCGGCATTACGGGCGGTGCAAAACATCCGCCAAACATAGAAGGGCCGAATACTCCGCCACCGTACCATCCTGCATACGGGCCGGCAATAGAACTTAAAACGGATGCGTTCATTAATCCGCTTGTTCCGGCAGCATTTGCCTCCGGTGTACCGTAACCGGCAAGATTATTCACCATAAAACCAAGGTTGCTGCCAGTAACTTTACGCATGTCATATGCAACAGAATTTCTGAATATACCGTTCATGACATTCAATCCGAAATTCATTGAGGCTGTGCTCGGGTCAACACCCTTGTTTCTGGCCTGAATTGCTCCTGCCGTGCTTCCAAGAATGGCATTAATATTACTCAAAATGTAGTTTGTTTCAGGTAAACCCATAATTTATCTCTCTGTTATATATCTTGTATATATATTAAAAATATTATTCCCGAAAAATTGCCATAAATTTTGTTTTTTGTAAAGTAATGTTAAGAAAATACGCTGGTTTATTAAAGTTAATCCCTGAATATGCCGATTAAGAAGTTAAGGAAATGTTTAAAAAGGGATACGAAAAATGGCTCTGAATGTTTACAATCAAAACTACAAACTTGGCATCGACACTTCCGTTCTTAAACAGGTATCACAGGAAATCTTAAAAAGAGCGGAAGCGAAGAACAGCCAGTATCAGGTAAACAATTCATTCGGCAGTGTTTTAAAAGCTACCGATATGGGCGTAGATTTATACAAAGGCAACATTGATACACAGGTTGCAAAACAAATCGCATTGAACAACAGCGGATTGCAAATTCAATTAAGCGAAACTGCACAAAAAGCAATCCAGTATTTGAATTCACAGGCAGCGCAGAATGTTGCCAAAAATGTTGAAGGCAAAATGACAATTTCTGTAAATGAGGTTAACACTCAGCCGCAACCGGCTCAAACTCATTCTTTCAACAGTATCATCAGCAACAGTACAAGCAAAGATAAAAATGGTTCCAATCCTTTTTATCACGGTGAATTGTTGATGCAAAATTCCAAAAAAGGCGAAAAAACTGACGAAATCAAAAGTGTATTCGACTAATTTGTTCTTTTAAATAAATAGGTTTTGCCTGTAAATCAAACAGAATCTTCAGAATTCGGGGCAGAACCTGACGATTTCTCAATATCGTCCTCGCGTTCATCTTTTTTTTGATTATTTTTATTGTTTTGTTTATTTTTTTCGTCTAAAACGAGTTGTTTTTTCTTCGCGTTGATAACGTTAGCGACGTTCATCATAGCAAGGGAATTGAGAGTAGCACGAAGAACAGCGCTTCTGTCCATATATTTTTCGGATTCATTTTGTTCTTCTTCCTCTTCGCGGCGCTGCTGTGCGAAATATTCACCGCCCTGTCCCATTTTATCATCCTGGGTTCTGGCAGCCGTGCCTGAAATATCGCCGCTCTTAAAATTGAAAGAACCGCCAATCCCGAAAAATCCTGCTGACCTGTTATCGACCATAATTTTTCACCCTCGCCACACTTTTATTATGTGCTTTAATTTTACGTGTTTACTAGAGTATAGATGATTCAATGGTATATTAACTCATCTAAATAAATTATTTTGCTACGATATTAATAAAAATTTACAAAAATTTTCATTATCCAAACGGGTTATAGTATAATACATATTGAATAAAGCAGCCGGATAATCGCGCATTGCGCCGGCGGCGGTTTGGAACAAAAGCTAAACTGCAGGAGGCTGTAAAAGTTTTACAGCCGGCCGACAATGTGAGGAAAGTCCGTGCATCCAAGGACAGATCGCCGGAGAAACTCCGGACGGCGCGAGCCGGTGGATAGGACCACAGAAAACATACTGCTAACGGCTTTTTTAAGTACGAGCGATGGTGCAACGGCGAGGTAAGAGCTCACCGGCGGTGTCGAGAGGCACCGGCCAGGCAACCCCCGATAGGATGCAAGATTAACTCGAAGGTTACAAAGGCTGTCCGCCAACTTCGGAAATATCGCTTGAGATTGCGGGTAACCGTAATACCAGACAGATGATTATCTATAAACAGAACACGGCTTACGGGCTGCTTTATTTTTTATCCCTTGTCGTAACAAAAAACGTATTCAAATAACTAAACATCTTTTTTGCCGAAAGCCGCCGGACTTTTGCCATCAAGCTTTAGCATAAAGAACGGGAATAATATACAAGTTTCTACTAAATATGCGTAATACGGTCATGCTGAACTTATTTCAGCATCTCAAAACTACGAGACCCTGAAACGAGTTCAGGGTGACAAATCCATTTTTAGTGGAATTTGCTATATAAGTCCCTAAAGAATTTAATTGACATTATTTTATCAGTTATATAGAATTTTGTCATATAAGAGTGCTTTTATAATGTAATTAGAAGGATTAGAAAATGCCAAAGATAAGTGTAATTGTTCCTGTCTATAATGTTGAAAAATATCTGGCCAGATGTCTGGACAGTATAATTAATCAAACTTTAGCGGATATTGAAATTATTTGTATCAACGACGGTTCGACAGATAACAGCCTTGAAATTCTTAATGATTACGCTAAAAAAGATTCAAGGATAAAAATAATAGACCAGACTAATGCCGGTCTGTCCTGCGCAAGAAATGCAGGCATGCAGATTGCACAGGGTGAATACATTGGATTTGTGGATTCCGACGACTGGATTGATTTAGATTTTTACGAAAAACTTTACACTGCGGCAAAAAAGTATGATGCGGACATCGCATGCGGCAGCATAAAAGCATGGCGTAAATGTAACCGTAAAAACATCATGTTAAAGTACAAAGAAGAAGAATTGGCCTCTGACATTTATAGAAAGTTTTATCTTTGTGATATTCCTGAAACATGCAACGTGTGGAATCGTATTTACAGAACAAGTAAACTCGGAGAAAATCATATTGAATTTGAGCCGGGAGTTCTGTATGAAGATGTTTGCTTTACGATAGAAGTTTTGATAGAAACAGACACTCTCGTTACAGTGCCGGGAACTTATTACAATTACGAACGCGCAAATGTAACTTCAATTGTAAAAATCAAATCAGAAAAAGCAAAACGTGATTACGAACATATTAAAAAAAGAATGCTGGAACTTTTAAAATCTAAAAATGTAAATTTACCTGCGCACTATCATGAAGTAAAGAAATACAAATTTCTTGGCATAACAGTAATCAAAATCCGATATCACAGTACAAGACGAGAATGCAAACTTTTTAACGTCATAAAGTTCGATTTACCGCCGGTTTAACACAATATTAAGCTTTGTAACAAAAATTCGGGAAATTGTAACATTTCTTCATGAAAAATACTTTATATATATAAGGGAAAAATATGAAAGGGTTACGAAAATCCGAATTAATCCCGAAAGGGAATTTGGGAACTCGTAAGTTCGGGTGAAAAAATGAGTTTCGATGCAAATGTACTGAGCGTCAAGCCTGTAATCAGGGAAACCGCCAATATGAATAATGACGGCGGAGGCGGTAATCTCGGTTATATGCAGAGAGAACGCCAGGAAGAAGAAAAAGAAAAAAAATTCTTGTCGGAAGAAAGCATTTTCGACAAAAAACAGGAATCCGATGTGTTTGTAAATCGTAAAACAATAGAAGTTCCTGAAGAATACAAATTCAGCCTGAAAAAATACATTTTAAAACTTTTTCTGAAAATAAGAAAATATTTTAATCAATAGAATGAAAACTTTACAGGTCTTTATTTTAGTGGAATAATTTCACTAATGGAGAGTTTATTTGTAAAGACAGAAGATAATGTAAAAATTGCATTTAATCTTTACAGGACAGGGCACAAAAGTGTTGTGATTATTTGCCCGGGGTGGTTTATGACAAAGGACAGCAAAGCCTTTTCAAGACTTGCTGAAGGTCTGTCTGAAAAATACGATGTGATTGTAATGGACTTTCGGGGACACGGCAGAAGCGGAGGATTTTACACCTTCACATCAAAAGAAATCCTTGATTTAAAGGCTGTTGTGGAATTTGCGCATAAAAATTACAGTGAAGTTCATCTTGCAGGATTTTCTTTAGGCGGCGCTGTTGTTTTGATTTTCGGGGCGGAATTCAAAGAGATAAACCGCATTATTGCCGTATCTCCGCCGTGCGATTTTTACAAAATTGAAAACAGGATGTGGCACCCGAATGCCTGGCTTCCGACATTGAAAAAATTCGAGCCGAAAAGATGGATTTCAGTAAGACCATCGCCAATAATAAGAAAAAAAATCAAACCTATTGATATTGCAGACAAAATTCAGGCTCCGACGCTGTTTGTTGCGGGTAAAAATGACGTAACGGTCTGCCCGTGGCATACGGAAAAACTTTTTGAAAAGGCTGTTTGCGAAAAAAAACTTGAAATTTTTGAAAACGGAATTCACGCAGAGGATCTCTTTCTGGCAGAATCTGACAGATTTTTAAACTTATGTTTTGACTGGCTTTCCGGAAATTAAATGGTCTTATTGCAAGTTTACATCAGACTTTTTATTTTTATGCTACAATCAATCTATGGAAAAGAAGAAAATTAAAATTGGATTAATCGGTCTTGGAACTGTAGGGACAGGGGTTTACAAAACGCTTGAACCCTTTGAAGACATTGAAGTTGCAAAAATTGCGGTAAAAAACATCAATAAACCCCGCAATATTGAAAACTTTGACTCCTCAATTCTTACAGACGACTGCTACGAAGTTGCCGCAGATCCTGAAATTGACGTTTTATGCGAACTCATCGGAGGAGTTCAGCCGGCATTTGACATTATCAAAACCGCAATAAAAAACGGCAAACATATTGTCACAGCAAATAAAGAACTTCTTGCAAAACACGGCGAAGAACTTTTTAATTTTGCCGAAAAACATAACAAAGTTGTTCTTTACGAAGCCGCAATCGCAGGCGGAATTCCGCTGATTATGCCTATCAAAACAATTATGGCAGGCAACAAAATCAACAAAATCGAAGCCATTTTGAACGGAACAACCAATTATATTCTGACAAAAATGGATGTTCAGGGCGCGTCTTATGAGGATGTCTTAAAAGAAGCGCAGGAACTTGGATACGCTGAAACCGACCCGACAGGAGATGTTGAAGGTTTTGATGCCGCTTACAAAATCACGACTTTAGCAACGATTGCGTTCAGAAAACGGATTAAGCTTGATAATGTCTACCGCGAAGGGATTACGAAAATCCGCGCGCAGGATATGCATGCCGCAAACGATTTAGGCTATAAGATTAAACTCATAGCCTCCGCCTCAATTAACGAAGAAGGCAAGGCAGATGTAAGGGTTCATCCGATGCTGATTTCAAAGAAATCAACCTTAGCGCATATTGATTATGTCACAAACGCCGTGAGCCTTTCAGGGCATCCGATAGGAGATATTACCCTTTCAGGCCCCGGAGCCGGAGAATTCCCGACCGCAAGCTCTGTTGTCGGCGATATTCTCTCCATAGCCGCAGAACTCGGCAAGACAGACTATCTTCTTCCTATGATGCGCTGCAGACACGAAGAAACTGCAGATTGTGTGAATATTAAAGACACAATGAACAAATACTACCTCTCGATTAACGCCAAAAACAACAAGGGTGTAATCGGAACAATCGGCAAGATTTGCGCGGATAATGACATAAGCCTTCAAAGCATTGTGCAAAGAGGGGTTGACGAGGACAACACCGCAAATATTACTGTAATCACAGAACTTGCATTAGAAAAAAACATGCGCCGCGCAGTTGAAGCTTTTGAAAAAGACAAATTTATAAACAAAGTTAACAGCCTGATTAGAGTTCAGGTTTAAATAAAAAAAGACCGGCAAACACCGGTCTTTTTTTGTATATATTTTTTATTCATTGTTTTTGTGGTGTGCTTTGTAGAAAAGTCCCGGAAGTGTGCCGTTCAACAATATAGTTCGTATAGTTTTTGCCCATCCGCTCATCGGGCATTCGTAGCCGAATTTTTCTTCAAATGCAGCTTTTGCTTCTTTTCTGGAACAATCATGTTCTTTTTTATATTGTCTTATCCATTCTGAAGCCTCATCATGGGACATTTTGTCAGTATTTTCTTTGTTTTCAGGATCTTTAGGGGCATAAGAAATTTCGCCTTCTTTTTCGGTTCTCGGCTTAATATCATCGCCGTAAACAGAGTTCATTCCTTTTTTACCGGCAGCAGTTATTCTTTCTTGCTGTCCTGCGTTTGTTTCTGCTGCGTTAATACCTGCAGTCTGTTTTGCTGAATTAATACCATCAAGTGCCATAATACATTCCCCTTTCATATTTCCCGTGTTTAACATTTATTAATTCTTATTTATATGTTAATAAACGTTATTTTGAATTTATAATTGCTTTTTTGAAAATTATTTTAAAAAAAATTTACAAACTTATTAATACATTCTCAAAATATACTTGCATGGTCTTGCAAGTACGTGTGATGTTGAATTGAAAACATTATTTGATTTTTCGTTTTAAAAATTTGTATTCTGTGCTAAAATAAAGGCATCATAAAGGGAAAAGAGGAAATTTATGTACTATCAGGGATTAATCAACACGTTCAGAGAATATCTTCCGGTAACTGACAAAACGCCGGTTGTAACACTTAATGAAGGCAACACTCCGCTTATCAAAGCAGACAATCTTGCAAAAAAAATAGGGATTGAGGCTGAAATTTATTTAAAATTTGAAGGCTGCAACCCGACCGGAAGTTTTAAAGACCGCGGGATGACAATGGCAGTTTCAAAAGCAAAAGAAGCAGGCTCGGGTGCAATCATCTGCGCTTCAACAGGAAACACTTCGGCTTCTGCTGCGGCTTATGGCGCAAAAGCAGGGCTGAAAACGTTTGTGCTGATTCCTGACGGCTACATTGCGCTAGGAAAACTTTCGCAGGCTATGATGTACGGCGCAGAAATAATTGCAATTCAGGGAAATTTTGATGAAGCCTTAGAGCTTGTCCGCAAAATCGCAGATAAATACCCGATTACGCTTGTCAATTCCGTAAATCCTTACAGAATTGTGGGTCAGAAAACAGGCGCGTTTGAAATAATTAATGCACTCGGTCAGGCTCCGGATTACCACTTTATCCCTGTCGGAAACGCCGGAAATATCACGGCTTACTGGAAAGGCTACAAAGAATGGCTGAATCTCGGCAAGATTTCTAAAGCTCCTAAGATGATGGGATTTGAAGCAGAAGGCGCTGCCGCAATTGTAAAAGGTGAAAGAATTTTGAAACCCGAAACTCTTGCAACAGCCATCCGTATTGGCAATCCTGCAAGCTGGAAGCAGGCAGAAGCCGCACGTGATGAAAGCAACGGCATGATTAATTTCGTAACAGATGATGAAATCGTAAAAGCCTACAAACTTATCGCCTCAACCGAAGGCGTTCTTGCAGAACCAGCAAGCGCCGCATCAGTTGCAGGTTTGATTAAGGTTAAAGAGAAGGTCAAAGAAGGCTCAAAAATCGTTTGTATTTTGACAGGCAACGGGCTTAAAGATCCGGACAATGCAATTAAATACTCTAATGCAAACGTTAAAAAGACATCTTCGGATATGAACGATATTCTGAAAGCAATGAATATTTAAGCCAAAATAATTTAAAAAGAAAAAGTATTTAAAGGAGCCTTTTATTTTGAAAGGCTCCTTTAATCTTTGTAGAACTAACGCTCTTTTGGTTTTGTCGCAATAATATCTGTAACAATTGTTAAACGACATCAAATTCTAAATTGCTAAGCCGGCGTTAAATCAAACTTAATGGCATAAATTATATCATTTAGAATGTTACAGGATTTGCAGGCGGAAATATTAATTTTTTGTTTATTTTTTAAGGTTATGAGAAAAATGATGTTATAACAGGATTATAAGGAAATGAGTAATTAACTTGTAAAGGAGATTATAAATTATGGCAAAAACAATTGGTATTGACTTAGGTACAACAAACTCGGTTGTAGCAGTCATGGAAGGCGGTAAGCCGACAGTTATTGCTAATGCTGAAGGTTCCCGTACAACCCCTTCAATCGTCGGTTTTTCAAAGACAGGCGAAAAACTTGTAGGTCAGCTTGCAAAACGTCAGGCTATCTTAAACCCTGATAAAACTATTGCGTCTATTAAAAGACACATGGGCGAAGATTATAAAGTAAATATTGACGGAAAAGATTATACCCCGCAGGAAATTTCCGCAATGATTTTGAGAAAACTCGCAGACGATGCTTCGAATTACCTCGGAGAAAAAGTTACATCAGCCGTAATCACTGTTCCGGCTTACTTTAACGATGCTCAAAGACAGGCTACAAAAGATGCAGGCAGAATCGCAGGTTTGGATGTTTTGCGTATCGTTAACGAACCGACTGCGGCCGCTCTTGCTTACGGACTTGAAAAAGAAAAGAGCGAAAAAGTTCTTGTATTCGACTTAGGCGGCGGTACTTTTGATGTTTCAATCCTTGAAATCGGCGACGGTGTTCACGAAGTTCTTTCTACTTCAGGTGATACCCACCTGGGCGGCGATGACTTCGACCAGAAAGTTATGGATTGGATTTGCGACGAATTCAAAAAACAGGAAGGTATTGACCTTAGAGGCGACAAACAGGCTATGCAGCGTGTTAAAGAAGCCGCTGAAAAAGCTAAATGCGAATTGTCTTCAGTTATGGAAACAAATATCAATCTTCCGTTTATTACAGCAGATGCAAACGGCCCGAAACACTTAGATTTGAATTTGACAAGAGCGAAATTTGAAGATTTGTGCCGTGACTTATTGAACAGATGCAAAACTCCGGTTGAAAATGCACTGAAAGACGCCGGAATTACTAAAAATGATATTAATGAAGTTGTATTGGTTGGCGGTTCAACCCGTATTCCGGCAGTTCAGCAGTTAGTAAAAGAATACACAGGCAAAGATCCTAACCAGTCAGTCAACCCTGATGAAGTTGTAGCCGTAGGTGCCGCAATTCAGGCAGGTGTTCTGGCAGGTGAAGTTAAAGATATCGTATTGCTGGATGTAACTCCGCTTACACTTGGTATCGAAACTCTGGGCGGCGTTATGACACCTCTTGTTCCGAGAAACACAACAATACCGGTTTCTAAATCACAGGTATTCTCTACTGCCGAAAACAACCAGACAGCCGTAGATATTCACGTTCTTCAAGGTGAAAGACCGATGGCTAAAGATAACAAATCTTTAGGTATGTTCAGACTTGACGGTATCCCGCCGGCAATGAGAGGTCTGCCGCAAATCGAAGTAACATTCGATATCGACGCAAACGGTATTGTGAATGTTTCAGCTAAAGACAAGGCTACCAACAAAGAACAGAAAATTACCATCACAAACTCTTCTAACCTCTCTGAAGCCGATATCGACAAGATGGTTAAAGAAGCAGAAGCCAACGCTGCTGAAGATAAGAAGAAAAAAGAAGAAGCCGAAGTTAAAAACAATGCTAAAAGCTTCATAGATTCAGCAGACAAAATCGTCAAAGATTTTGAAGGCAAAATTGACTCTGCTGACAGATCAAAACTTGATGAACAAAAAGCTGCGCTTCAAAAGGCTCTTGATGAAAACAAACCTGTCGACGAAATCAAGAAACTTTCAGAAGAACTTCAGCAGACAATGTTCTCAATTTCACAGAAGGCTTACGAAGCTGTTCAGAAAGAAGAACAGTCAACAGCCTCAAGTGACAGCGCATCTTCTTCATCATCTTCAAATGACAACAAAGACGATGACGTTATTGACGCAGAATACACTAAGGAGTAAAATAAATTTAATTTCATACTTATTTGCTCAAATTAGGCGAAGCCATCAGGCTTCGCCTTTTGTTACGCAATGTAACAATATAACGGCATGCCGAAATTTAGCCTCGCAGGAATTTTTATATTAAATATAAGTAAAATGGTTGCACAAAAGGTTCAAAGAGAGGAGTCGGACATGTCATCAAATATTAGCGCATTAAGGGCACTTGCAGATCTTAACAAACTGGCAGAAGCAAGAAATTCAAATACCGAGCCTGCTCAGGCAGAGCGAAAACCGAAATTTTCATTATTCGGATTTGGTTTCAGGACATCCGCAGCAGAAGATGTTCCGCCTGAAGAAAAAGGTTTTACTGTCAAAACTTAAAATTACACATGTTATATTTTATTCAGACCGTGGCATATTATAAATTAATTTGACCCCAAATAGTTAAGGAGTATGATATGGCAGATTTAAAGAAAGATGACACAAAAGTAATTTTGTCCGACAGGTATGAAGAATATGAACCTAAAAGCGGTGAATACTGGTACAGTATTGTTTCTGCAAAATACGGCGCTGACAGCGAAGAAGCAAAAGCAATTGTAAAAGACCTGAAAGAATTTAACGGTATAAATACCTTCTCATTGATTATTCAGCCGGATATTATGAAGCTTCCGCAGACTATCAAACTCGGAAATAAAGAATTTAAGCTGGATTTCGAAAAAAATGTTGATATCAGAAATTTCAGATTAAATGCTGTATAGATTTCAAATTCTTCTCCTTACGTGTGTAAAACAAGCTTTTGATTGTTAACAATCAAAAGCTTGTTGACATTTTCAAAGAAAGTCGCTATGCTATTATTTATGGCACGACACGTATTTTATACACAAATAAAATCGTCGTTATTGTATAGCGAAAGATTAATGGACTGGATTATAGCTGCATCTTTTATATGGGCGGCAACAGCGTTGTTTGTTTACCATACCGATACGTTTGTTTTTATTCCGTTTTTTATTCTGGTTTTGTATAATATTTTTTTGTATAAGCCAACCATCAGAGAGTGGGACATGGGCGGATTTCAAAAAATGGTCGTTGATACAAACGCTGGTCTTATAATTTTTGATGACAGGGTAAAGTTAAAAATAGATAATATAGAACGTGTAAGAATTGAAGTTGATGAAAGACCGAGATTGTTCTGGCTTTTGGGTCTGGGAGCGCAATATACAAGCATTGTAAACTGCGAAGTTATTTTCAGGCTGGAAACCAAAACAAATACCGTTGTTCCAATGCAGTTCAGAAAAGATGTTTTTAGATTAGTTGAAGTAATCAGAGGACTTGGCAAACCTTGCAGAATTCAAAATGAAGAACTTTTAAATGAAGGCGTGCCTGATTATATCTGGTATTTGTTAATATTGGTTATTATTGTGATAGGTATTGCAACCGCAATTGTGAATTTTTTCAGAAATCTTGTTTCAATATAAAATTTGAGATTTGGCAGCAGTTTTAAAGTTTTAAAAAATAAGGCGGGTTTTAACCCGCCTTAAAATTTATATTTTTGCAAGCTGCAAATAATAATCGTTATTCCGTTCAAATTTATGCGCTGCATTAAATAGTTTCTTTTCCTGCAATTGGGGAGCAAGAATTTGAAGTCCTATCGGCATGCCGTCTTTGTCAAATCCTGCAGGAATACTCATCCCGGGGATTCCTGCAAGGTTCGCGGAAATTGTCGCAATATCAGTCAAATACATTGCAAGCGGATCGCTTGATTTTGCGCCGAGTTCAAATGCTGTATTCGGGCAGGTTGGAGAGATGAGAATGTCGGCTTTTTTGAATGCTTCAATAAAGTCCTGAGTGACCAGTGCTCTCATCTGCTGTGCTTTTTTATAATAAGCGTCATAATAGCCTGAAGATAATGCATAAGTCCCAAGCATTATACGGCGTTTGACTTCCGGCCCGAAACCTTCTGCTCTTGTTTTGGTGTACATTTCCAGAAGATTTTTGGCATCAGGTGTTCTGTAGCCGTATTTTACACCGTCAAATCTTGCAAGGTTTGATGAGCATTCCGCTGTTGCTAAAATATAATAAATACCGATTGAATATTTAAGTCGCGGAAGAGAAATTTCAACGATTTCTGCGCCGAGTTTTTTGTAATCTTCAATCGCTTTCTGCATAGCTTTTTGAACATCATCTGAAAGTCCTTCTGACATTAATTCTTTAATAACTCCGACTTTCATACCTTTGATATCTTTATTCAGGTCTTCTGCATAGTGTTCTACGGGAAGGTTAAGCGAAGTACTGTCTTTGGTGTCATGACCTGAGATCACTTCAAGAAGATTTGCGGCATCTTCAACCGTTCTTGCAAACGGGCCTATCTGGTCGAGAGATGATGCAAAAGCGATAAGTCCGTATCTTGAAACTCTTCCGTAAGTCGGCTTCATCCCGACAATTCCGCAGAAAGATGCCGGAAGTCTGATTGAACCGCCTGTGTCAGAACCGAGTGCAAGAGTAGCTTCACAGGCTGAAACACTTGCTGCTGACCCGCCTGACGATCCTCCCGGAACTTTATTTAAGTCCCACGGGTTGTGAACTTTTTTGAATGCCGAGTTTTCGTTTGAAGAACCCATCGCAAATTCATCCAAATTGGCTTTTCCGACAATTGGAACAAGGTTGTTTATAAGTTTTTCCGTAACTGTTGCATTGAAAGGCGATACAAAGTTTTCAAGAATTTTGCTTGATGCGGTTGTTTTTGAACCCTTCATATTCATATTATCTTTCAGGGCAAGAGGAATTCCGGCAAGAAGCGGAAGGTCTTCTCCTTTTGCAATTTTTTCGTCAACTTTTTTTGCCGTTTCAAGTGCGGATTCTTTTGTCAAAGAATTGAATGCACCGAGTTTTTCGTCCAGTTCTTCTATTCTTTTAAATGCAGCGCTGGTCAATTCAACGGCTGAAATTTCTTTATTTTTTAAAGCTTTACTCTGTTCGGCTGCTGATTTTTTTAAAACCTCGTTCATATTTTCTCCTTAAAGCTATTGTTTTCTAAGCCTATTATAGTGAGATTCTCCGGCTTATGTATCTTGTTTGCAATTCTGGCTGTCCAAGTGTCACAAAAGATTAAGAACCTCTTTAAAAATAATATGACAAAAACATTGCTTTATCAAGTAAAGGTTTAAAAAATATCGTTATTTCTTAATTTCAATCGGAATTTTGTTCAGGTGGCAGAAAGTTTTTAAAACAGCTTTTGCTTTTTGAATTTCCTGATGAACGCTGTTGTTTTTAGTTGTTTTGACTATGCTTGATGCTTTTTCGTACACTTTTGCCGCTGCGGCAAGGTAATCTTTCTGGCGCCCCGATTTAATAAGCCCGAGTTCCTGAAAGTATCTTCCATACTGCAGGTAAAGCCTTGAAAGTATATCATTTAATCCATACTGGCGTGCGGTAATGATTGCATTTTCAAGGTGGATTTTTGTGCTTTCAAAATCCGAAAGTGCCAGTGTCGCTTTTGCCATCACAGACAAGAGAAGGATTGCAAAGAAATGGTTGTTGATTTTCGGGTTCTGTGCAACGTCAAGTGCCTGAGATGCAATATCAAGCGCCTGCTGGGGACCTTCAGTAATTATTGTGGCATCTGCTATCAAATACCATGTTAAAAGCGCACCGAGAGCCATTTTCTCTTTTGAGAAATAAGAAATTTGATCATTATAAATATCCATAGCTTGATTTGTCTGATCATTATTTCTAAAAATAATCCCGAGCATGGTTTTAAGCATGTTTTTGGTGAAGTTGTCACCGTTGTTATTTGCAAAAGTTACAACCTGAAACAGGTCTTCCTGCAGCCCGTTGTATCTTTTTCTTAAGAAATTGTTGATTATGTTTATGAAATTCCATCTGATTACACTTTCAGAATCCATTGATTTTGACTGGTAAGTTTTTTGGATTTCTTCAAGAATTTTTTCGGATTCCGGTATATCTCCTTTCATTGTATTTGCAAAGGCAAGTGCAAGATGTGCTTTGCAAATAAGATTGGTATCTTCTACGTGATTTCTTTCCAAGATATCAAACAGAATTGTCAGGATTTCAAAACACCTGTTGTTTCCCTGAATTACAAGCGCATTAGCAAGAACCAGATAGGTCTTAATCCAGGTTTCGGCAATTATATCCATCGGAATTGTCGGATGCGGTTCGTTTTTGCTCAAAAATTCGTCAAATGCAGGCATGATATCGTTATCAATAAGATTTATTATCTGTCCGCAGTTGCCGATATTAAGAAGTGCATTTAATTTTGTTGATCTGACAAGAGCAATTTCAAGTTTATTTTCCGGATCCATTTTTTCTAATACAGCGTCAGTGCATTCAACTTCGCCGAAATATGTTCCTGTTTTTCTGCAGCAGCTTGCCATATAGCCAAGAAGTTCGATTTCTCTGGGGGTATCACCGAGATTTCTGGCATTTGAAATTGCATCCGGCAGATAATCCATAGCTTCTTTAGGTGTGAAATCCGCAAGAAGTTTGCCGAGTCTTTCGCAAATATTGTATCTGATTTTAAGCGTTGCAGTGTCATCAAGTTCGTTGATAAGCGCAAGGCACTGCTTTTGAGAAATTGCATACAAATTAGTGTCGCCTATGTATGAGGCAAGTCTTGTGTTTTTTGTCCAGATATCAAGTGCAAGCTTGGGGTGTCTGAGGTTTTGTGCAATAATCCCGAGAATTGCCGTTGAATTCATTGTAAATCCTGTTATTGATGTGAAAATTTGTTTATTAATATCTTCATACTTATCATCAGTTTTAACAATTTTGACAATAGTTTCCCACAGGTACAGACTCTTGAAACGATAATAAATATCGTTCATTGGTTCAATGTAGTTTCTCTGCTGAAGATAGGCTATCACATCGCTAAAATCTTCATCTCTGTACTGGAATATTTGTTTAATAAGGTTCAGATTGATTTTGTCGCCTATCATTGCGCAGCCCATGAGAGTAACATAAGCTCTCAGGTTGTGTTTTTTTAGAACAGAAAGGCGTCTTTCGAGGATGTTTGTATATGTCTGGGGAATGACAAACCCCTGGGTTTTTACTTTTGAAAGTTCTTCTTTGTAAAGTTCAAGGACTTGTTCTAAATACGCTGGGTTGCCGTTGCTTTGCAGGAATATCTTGCGTTTTGTTGTGTCATCAATTTTAGGGAACCCGTCTTCGGCTTCTTTTGTGTCTGCAAATATAAACATTTGTTTTGCATCAAGAGGCGCAAGATAAACATCTGTGAATATTCCTTCCGCTTTGTTCTCCGGAAAATAGAAAAAGCCTTTTGCCGGTTTATGTTCGTTGTATACTATCAAAAGTTTCAAATCACCGAATACGTCATCTTTTTTGATGTAATTATTCAAAAATTCATAAGAAAAACCGTCAATGTATTCAAAATTATTAACGACAATTACAAAACGGCTGTATTGGATGATTTTATCAAAAATTTTTGTTAAGAGTTCTAAATGTCTTGTTTTGCCGGCAAACATTGTTTCAAAAGTTCCGTTTTTTGTCGGATATAAGAAGTTCAGCAAATCCCCGACTTCAGAGGGTTCAAGATACGGAAATTCATTCTGGAAGTATTTTGTGGCGTCTTTTCTGAACTTGTTATTATTTATGCAGAAGTTCGGCAGATTGAAAAGGTTCATAATTATATCCTGCAGCAGGCCGCCGGGTGTTAGTTGTGTTATAGGCGTACAATTTCCGTAAAACCATACATAATTGTTTTCGCTAAGCTCCTGAATAACATGAGAAATGACAAGAGTTTTTCCTGTACCTTTGGCACCGCTTAGAGAAAATATTTTTTTGTCTTCTGACTGAATACTTTTTACGAGAATATTTTTGGCACTCTGCTGCGCAACAAGATTTTGTGTCGCAAATTCAAAAAGATTTGGCTTGTTATCTTTCGGGTCTTCCTTTTGAGGGAAAGGATATTTGCATTTCCGGCAGTTGAGTGCGTTTGGAAAATTTACACTTTTACATTGCGGGCAAATTTTTAAAATTTCTTGGCCGCAATTTTTACAAACTAAATCAAAAATGGTATTAACAGTGTTGCAATTTTTACAAACTAAACCGGTTCTTGTCTTGCAATAAGGACACTTTAGTGCGTCGTCCGGAATAGTTTTTTTGCAAATAGGACATTTCATTCTATTCAATCCTGATTAATTGAACGCTTGTTTAATCTTTTCCATCATTTTGAACAAACGTTTAGAGATTTCTGACTGGGAGAGATTTAATTCTTCAGCAATCTCTTTTTGTGTCATACCATTATCATAACGCAATTTAAAGATTTGTAAATAGTTTTTGTCCGGAGTTTCCTTATCTATTTTTTCCAGCGAATTCATAACATGCTGTAAAATCTCTTTTCTGACGAGTTCATCTTCCGGTGTATTGTCAGTATCTACAGGTTCATATACAATCCTTGCATTTGCATAGTTGTTTGAATCTGTATGCTCATCAAGAGATATTTCTCCTGTTGGCGTAAATCCTTCTCTGGTTCGGCGTAGTCTGCCGGAATCCTTCAATACATTAAGGATTGATGTTGTGGCAATTTTCTTTAAATATGCCTCCAATGTTGCGTCTGAAGTTATTGTTTTAACAATATTGACGGATCTTTTGCAGGTTTCGTTGAAGAAATCATCATATAAATCTTCATTATTTGCAAATTTCCGGTCGTTTTTAATTATTCTCTCTATTAAGTCTATTTTATCTTGTGTAAATTCCACTAACAATAATCCTTTTATAACTAATGGTATTATAACATAACTACAAATTAATGATAAGCCCTAACTTAAAATCAGGTGTCGGAATCTCTCCTGGTGCTGGTTTTACCACCTTCAGGGTGTCTTTAACAGTTCGTAACACAATGTCATTTATCTGATTTGAACCGCTGGATTTTGTAATTTGTGCATCCTGAATTGTTCCGTCGTTCTTGAGTTTCAATTCAACTTTTACCTGATTTGAGTAGGCATATTCATTAGTTAATAGAAGATCACTTGAAAGTGTCAGTCTAATACTTTTGCCGGCTGTTTGAAGGTATTTTTTTACTTTATCGCTGTATGACAGATAATCCGGAACTTCCCAAGCAACGCTTCTGACTGTTATGTACGGGAGCGGAGTTCCTGACGGCTTTTGCGCTGAAGTTTGTTTTGGTGCGGCTTGCTGGTTAGCTTTTGTCTGTTTCGGCTGTTTTGTTTGTTTTGCCTGTTCGACCGGTTTTTGCTGCGCAGTTGCCGGTGCAGTTGCCGGTGGTATTGAATCCGGTGCATTTGTCATAAGGTTAGTATTATCTTCACCTGCTGGGGTCGGAAGATTTGCAGTGTCAGATTCAATTGGATTTTGAGCCAGAAGATCTGAGGAGCCTTTGCTCTTCAGGAATAACCCTGCTCCGCCTGCAATGGCCAGTACAGCTACAATTGCGGCTGCTGCAAGCACAGCTTTCTTCCCTTTTTCCGGTGCAAATGACTGCTGCTGCAATTTTTGTCCCGGATATTGACTGTTTTCATCTTCATCAATAAAGTCTGCATTTTCGGAATCTTCAGCATTAGCGTTTGCATTTGTGTTGAAAAGCATACCAAGTTTGTCTTCAGTGTCGGAATCCTGCGATTGCGCCGGCTGGCCGGATGCGGACTCTTCTGTGCCGAGAAGATCATCAATTTGGGATATCAAATCATTGGTTGAAATGTCTGTGTTGTTATTTAATTCGGATATTTCTCCTATTCCTGCAATATCATCTGTTGAAACTGATTTTTCTATTTCCTCAGCTTCAAGATTCAGGTCTGTTATTGTATCTTCCGCATTTTCTAAATCCGGTGCTGTTTGCTGAACCGGTTCCGCGGGCGGAACTGTGTCATTTAATACTTTATTGCCGGTGTTGTCATCGCTTACAAGAGCTTCCAGTTCAAAAGTGTCTGCCGTCATTTCCGGTGTAATATTTTCGGAAGCAAGCATTCTGTCAAGCTCCATATCTTCTTGTGAAATTTCAGGCAGGGCGGATTGCTCTGCGGAAGTTTTGGTGTTTGTATCTTCCAGATTGTGAGTTTGTGCATCTTCCAGAAGCATAGTTTCAAAGTCACCCAGATCTGATGTATTGTTTGCTCCGGCAGTTGATTTGCTAACCGGTGTGTCCGCCTGCGTATCGGAAACATCAAGAAGAGGTTCTTCCAGTGAAAGGCTTTCATCATCAAATGAAAGTTCTTGCAAAGGTTCTGCCAGTGTCATTTCAGGTTCGGAGGTTAATTCGTTGTTTATATCAACAAGGTCATCTCCAAGTGCAAGTTCAGTGTCAGCAGCTCCCTGTGATATATTATTGGCATTGGGGATTGAAAGATTGTCAAAATCTTCCAGTTCCTGAACAGGAGCATCTGAAATTTCCTGCGTATTTTGTGCGTCTGTTTTTGTATTATCTGCCGGAATTTCATCAAAGCTTAGAGTTTCCTGCGGAATATCTTGTTTCTGAGCGGCAGGTGTTGAGTCTGAAGCTGCAATCGGAGTTATGTCGTTAAAGTCTACGGTCTCGTCTGCTGTATTTGTCGTTTCAGTTTTTGCCGCGGCAGCGTCGTTTGTTTCCACCGGCATTATTTCGTCAAAATTTACTATATCTTGAGTATTTTGCTGTTCAATTATGCCTGATTGAGAAACCGCAGTTTCATTTGAGTTATCCGTGATGTTGTCAGATTCAAGAGTGTCAAAATCAAGGGCCAAGTCTTCCAGCTCCCCGAATTCAAGAAGATTTTCCGAGGCGTCCGGCGCTTCATCCGTAACGTTTTCGGAAGATATTGTATCTTGTACAGGTTCATTGGCAGTCTGTGCTTCATCAAGATTCATAAAGTCAGAAAGGTCATCAATTTCCTGTGTTCCTGCATTTTGGCTTGTTTCAGAGTCTGGATTTTCCGGAGTCAAATCAGGAATATTTCTTGTGAGGTCATTAAAACCGTTTATTATGTCATTTTCGTTTGCTATTTTTTGTTCATTTGTGACGCTTCCTCCAAAGTCAAGCTTTTCAAGTGCATCTGCCGTTGCAGCGGCTGCAACATCGAGTGAAGGAAAAGTTGAAAGTTCCGGTTTGCTGACATCCGGTGAGTGTTCTGCTCTGTATGAAAGGTTTTCAAAGTTTTCAAATTCAATAAATCTGTCTCTTAACTTTGCGGATTTTACAAGATTTTTGAGAAGCTGTTTTTTTTCTTGTTCTGATATATCCTGATCAATCATAGAAATAATCAGCATGTCTGCATTGTCAATTTCTGATTCTGACAGTGCCTGATCAGTGTTTCCGGTGAAATTGTTTATGTATTCTTTGAGATTAGCCGGAGGAGTAAGTTTTTCTTTTTCTATAAAATAATAATCTTCATTCTGGTTGTTTTTGTTTAAAAGTTTGGGTTCAAAAAATCCCAGAAATTTTACATATTTTTTGTCATTTGACATAAGAAGGACAAGGTAAATATCAGGAAGGATTTCATATTTGAAGTGGCTTTTTGGGATGAAAATAAAGTTTTCATTGAAGATTACTCTGACATCTATGTGAATATTTCCGAGCATGAGATCTGCGATATCAAACTCTTCAAGTATTTTTTTTATGCTGTGAATGTTATATGTATTTGTTGCATCAACATTTTCGCTTGCAAGAAATTTTTTGATGAGCTGGGCGCCTAAAGTATTGTAATATGCGCGGTTTTTTACATCATCTTTTGCAAAGTGTTTTGCGTTAATTCCTGCCTCTTTTTTGTCATTTTCATCAATATAAATTAAAGTTTCCTGTCCTGTCATGTTCTTTATATTTCCTCCTCTTTACAATAAGATGACACGGGAATTGAAAATATTCCAAAAATAATGTAAACTTTTGTAACAAATATTGAAAAAATACACTTTTTAAGACAAAATATTTATGTTTCAGGTTTTATTTTAGTGTTAGCAGTAAATAAAATTACAAGTGTGAATTATATATAAGGAGGTTTTCTCATGATAAGTGCTGTTTCAGGTGTGAATTTTCGGGGTAATACAGAAAAGACAGATTTTAACAATTTAATCAACCAGCCAGGCAAGTATGCTGCAGGTGCTCCGGCACAACAGCAGGCACAGCCGGAAGGTGATAAGGCTGATTTGTCAACCCGCGTTCCGGAAGAAGAAAAAAGCAATACAGGCAAAGTTATCGGCGGTATAATCGGTGCTCTTGCTCTTGTCTGGATTGGTTTAGGTATTGCTGTAGGACGCAAAGCATTGACTCATGTTGATGCTCCGGAAGGTTTTGCACAGAAAGCTAAAAACTTCTTCTATACTATCGGTAAATCCGCTTCTGATGCTTACGACAAAACTCTTGGAAAATGGTTCGGCAAAAAAGCTGATGATGCCACAAATGCTTCTGAAGATGTAACAACGTCATAATTTATATTTGATGAACATAAAGTTAAAAGCCGTTTTTATTTAAAAACGGCTTTTTAAGTATGAAGTTCGGCCGGAAGATATTGTTTTATTTCAGTCCAAAAATTCTGATAAAATCATGTTGCTTACAAGAATTCCCTTGACAGTCAATTTGCAGCCGTATTCAGTTCTTTCAAGGTGGCCGGAAGAAATGTATTTATCCAGAATTTTGGAGTATTTTTGCTCAAAATTTATGTTGAATTTTTTGTTTATCAATCCAAAATTTACGCCTGATTTTCTTCTGAATCCGAGGAAAATTTCTTCTTCAAGTCGTTCCTGCGCGGTGAGTGAATGTTCAAACTTTTTCAGCGGGTCTGAGAGGTAAGCTTTCAGATTTGTTTGATTAGAGTATCTTGTGTTGTTTTCATATCCGTGCGCCGCTGTGCCAAAGCCATAGTAGTGTGTGTTGTTCCAGTAGTTAAGGTTGTGGCGGGAGTAAAATCCTTCTTGTGCAAAGTTGCTTATTTCATAATGTTCAAAGTCTGAGAGAGTTTCTATTGCTTTCAGGTACATGTCTGCCTGAAGATCTTCGTCAGCAATGTTTTTGGGCGGATGATTATAAAAATAACAACCCTCTTCAATTTTTAATCCGTAAAGAGAAATATGCTGAACTCCGAGTTCCTTAGCGTGTTTCAGATCAGATGTGAAACTTTCGATTGTCTGGTTTGGAAGTCCGTATATAAAGTCAAGGCTTACGTTTTCAAATCCTGCTTCAAATGCAAATTTCACTGCATTTTCAACATCCTGCGGAGAATGTTTGCGGCCTATTTCTTCAAGAATTCTGCCGTCAAAGCTTTGACACCCGATGCTTAATCTGTTTATGCTAAGATTTTTTATTTCTTTTAAATAATCTTCTGTCAGATGTTCGGGATTAAGTTCCATAGTTACTTCTGTCTTTGAGTCAAAATTCAAAAGAGTCAGAATTTTTTCAAGTTGTTTCGCTGTTAGCAGAGAAGGGGTTCCGCCTCCTATGTACAAAGTTTTGAGCCTTTCGCCTTTGTAAAAATATTTAATCTCTTTTTCAAGCGCTTCAATATATTTTTCAATGAATTCCGGGTGCGCAAAAGATACAAAAGAACAGTATTTGCACTTTTGTCTGCAAAAAGGTATGTGAATGTAAACGCTTTCAGTCATAAAAAAATTATATCACGGGCTGAGGCATGTGAAGTTTAAAATATATTTGCGTAAGTTAAGAAGTAATCGGAAATTACATCCAGAAGCATCGGCAAAATCCATACCATAATTGCAGCTCCAAAAACCGGCTTAAACAGAAAGCTTAACTGGAAAACGTTTACCTGCGGGGCTGTTTTTGAAATAACGCCGAGAATAATATCCTGTCCGAGTGTTGCCAGAAGAATCGGAGATGCAATTTGCAGCCCCATAAACAATACATTGGAACTCAGTTTTACAAGATAATCCATATTGACAAGTTCTTTCAGCGGAACGCTCGTTGCAAAAAGCGGAAAAATTTCAAAACTTCTCATAAAAGCTCTTAACAGCCAGTAAATTCCGCCGATGTGGATGAAGATTAAAACCCCTAAAAGCGACATTATTCTTGTTAAAATAGATACCTGGCTTGATGTTGTCGGGTCAAGAACCATTGCGGATGAAAGCCCCATCTGCATGTTTATCATATCAGCCCCTGCGTCAACCGCAATCAAAATCAATTGTGCAAGATACCCTATCATTGCGCCGACTGCAAAGTTCAAAAGAATAGATAAAATAAAAGAATCCGTTGTGCCGGCAAGCGTATCGGGCCTTAAAAACGGGCCGACTATAAAAGTGAAAAGCAGTGCAAGGCATATTTTAACCATTCCGGGGATTTCTTTTTTGTTGAAAACCGGCGCAAAGCGGAAAAATCCGATTAACCGTGCAAAAATATAAATCCCTGTTGCAAGAGCGGCGTTCAGGTGTGGAAACATTTTCATTAATTCAATGTAAATAGTATCCATCTAATCCGTTATCTCCCGAGAATAGTTTTTGTTTCGTTAAAGTCCGGTGTAGGTCTTGGCATACCGTTAGCAGGGGTGTCTTTCAGCCGTTCCTGACTGTTGATAAACGGAATGTTGCCAGGATGACGCATAATGTAGTCGATATTTGTGCTGTCTTTGAATCTGTCCTGCATTTCTCCTTTAAAAGGAGAAGTGTATTTGTAGTAGTCACTTGAAAGCGCATAATTATCATTTTTAGTTACACCGTTGAACGCAAGAGCCATCCCTTCGTAAAAAAGATTTGTCAGCATTCTGATAAATCCAAAACCGCCGACAATAATAATCAGGAATACCCCGAGAATTTTAGGTGCGGCAGCGATTGTCTGCTCCTGAACCTGCGTAACAGCCTGCAAAATACCGACTACAAGCCCGATACCCGCAGCCACAAGTACGCATGGCATTGAAATTGCAAGCATTACGATAAAACCCTTTGACAAATATTCCGCTAAAATTTCTATCATACTTTCAAATCCTTAAAACTTAGTTGTAACTTGTGACAAGCCCCTGTACAATTAACGCCCAGCCGTCAACAGCAATAAATATCAAGAGTTTGAACGGCAGTGAAATAATTGTTGGTGATAACATAAACATACCTAGTGCCAGAAGAATGTTTGCAACAACAAGGTCTAACACAATGAAAGGTACAAATATGATAAACCCGATTTCAAAAGCCGTTTTAAGTTCACTTATGATATAAGCCGGCGCCACCTGCCAGATAGTTATTTCTTCAGGAGTTTTTGGCGGTGTTTTTTGGGAAAGTTCCACAAAAAATGCCAGATCGCTTTCTCTTGTCTGCTTCATCATAAATTCTTTTAACGGTTTTGAGCCTTCATTTACGGCCTGAATAATATTATGGTTCTGCTGATAGGGAACGCTTCCCATATCGTACATTTTCTGGAATGTTGAACCCATTGTAAAAAATGTCAAAATTATTGATAACCCGATGATTACGATTGACGGCGGAACCTGCTGGGTGCCCATTGCTGTTTTTAGCATAGAAAATACTACGACAAATCTTAAAAAACTTGTCATACAGCAAAATACAAACGGCAGCAATGAGAACAGTGTCATTACAATCAGCATTTGTATTACGGGATTTATATCTTTTATTACAGAATCCATATTATTCCTTCACTTTGACTTTATTTACCATACTTTTAAGCACATTGTTGTTTGTTTTTTTGTTTTTGGAAAGTGCTTTGATATCCGGAAGTTCGTCAATTCCTGCAAAAACTGTTCTGTCCGGCTGTGCTGGAGCAGAAACCTTTTGTTTTTGCTGCGGTTTGGGAGATTGAATGTTCACGGAACGACGTTCATAATTTTGCGGGGTATATGTAGATTTTGCTGCAGCTTGCAGCTCTCTTTCAAATCCGGAAGCTGTGTGAATAGTTTCGTTGTTTTCCAGTTTTGAAATAAGGGTTGTTTTGTCTGCATCTGATGCCACAAGAAACTTCTCTCTGCCGGCTCTTATTACATAAAGGACTTTTCTAGGCCCGATTGAGAGTGTGTCTTCAACGTTCAGAAATTGTGAATTTTTTGAAGTGAAACTTCCTGTTGCGAATTTTTTATATACAAACAATGCGAAGAATATCAGTCCGCACATTGCCATTGTATATACCGCAAAATTCATAATGTAACTTCCCATAATTTATCCTTTATTTTTTAAATTGATATTGTTTTAGATATCTTCGTCTTCAAGCTCAAAGTCGCTGTAGTCGAATTCTTCTTCTTCACCGGGCTGAGGTTCTGGAGCCGGCATCGGTTCCGGCGGTGCGTCCTGCTGAGGCGCCTGCTGCATTTGAGGCTGTGCCTGTTGAACAGGATTTGGCTGAGGTGCTGCGGATTGCATATCTTCGACTTCCATCTGCCCTTTTTCTACGATATCTGAAATTTTTACGCCATACCTGTCGTTTATTATTACAAGTTCACCGTGGCCTATAACTTTGTTTTCAACACGCAGGGTCACTTTATTGTCGTAAAGAGCTGCAATATCTACAACAAGCCCTTCTTCTATTTTCTTCAAATTGCCGAGAGTAATTTTTACGGGATCGAATTCGGCATACATGTCAACTTCGATACTGTCCCATAAATTAGTATTTTCGGTATTTTCGTCCATTTTGTATCCTCCGTCTCCGTCAAGGGGATGTTCAAGTCCCATATTCGGGTTGATGTTAAAATCTTTCTCGTAATCTTTTAATATAAATTTCATCATATCAAGCCTGCTGTTTTCAAGAAGAATAATGTCTTCTTTCGCAAGCTCTTTCATTTCTTTTACGGTGAACCGTGTTGAGCCGATTTGAATTTTTGCTTTTATCGGGCACTGGTAAAAGTCTGAATATTCAAACTTGTCTTCTTTGGAAACAACCTTGTTTGCTTCCAGTCTGACCGAGGGAATTGAGATAATAAATTTTCCGGCTTCACCGTCGTCTTTGTTTTTGACAATAAATGTCAGATGAATCATGTCAAAGTTTGTACGTTTAATATTTACAACAGGGGTAGGGGTCAGGAATTTAGCCATAATTCTAAACATGTAATCATTAAACGCAGTGAGAATTTCTCCTTCCAAATCTGTCATTTTGTTAATATTGAAAGTTCTGTTTGCACGGCCGAGGGCTTTTTCAAGAAGCATGCCGACTGTTTTAGCCGAAATTCTGAAAAACATATCATAAAGTTTGTCAATTCTGATTTTTGTGACAAAGTAGGGCTCTTTAGTCATCAGCATGTTAATATTTTTGCTGACAGCGACAAGTTCAAATCTGAAACCGGGCAGGAAAAATCCGTCGCTGGACTTTTGTGCAGCAATTGGAAAGACTTTCTTAAACCAGTCGTATTCCTCATATAAATTGTCGCTGACCGGAATTTTGGTATGTTCCAGTGCCTGTAATATATTTTCCATTATTTGTTGGCTATCCCTTTAAACTAAGAAATGTATAATTTCCCTCTGATACAGTATAATATTTTTTTTTACCCCGTTTCAACTTTGTAATGTATTTTAACGAAAAGTCAATTGGAAAAGTGAGAAGTGAAGTGAGAAGTGAAGTGAGAAGGGTCTATTTGGTTGAATGGTTGATAGGATGAAAGGTTGAAGGGATTATCTCCCTCGCCCCTTGTGGGAGAGGGTGCCCAAAGGGCGGGTGAGGGGTAAATTTGGTTGAACAGATGAAAGTTGAATAGTTAAAGGCTAGATAAGTGAAGAGTGAGGAAAACTATTCCCTCTCCACTTGCGGGATGCTAGTTCGAACAGGCAAAGAATGAGCCTTGTGGGACTGTATGCCGGATGGCTTAGGGTGACACGAAGTTGTCGGGTGAGGTGTCGAATTGGTTGAAAGGTTAGTTATTGCGAGCGAAAGCGAAGCAATCCTGCCGATTAATAACATGCCATCCTGAAGCACACGCCCGAAGACTCCAACTTAATTATTGCCGCCATAGCGAAGTGAGCAATAATTGCAGGCGAGGCAGATTTCAAAGGCGGGTATTGTTTGAGCGCAGCGAGTTTACCCGCTATTATGCCTAGCCTTGCAGATTATTAGTGAACGAAGCGTGCGGCTGGTTTTGCGGCACTTTTGCCACCAAAAGTGCCCCCGTCCGGAGGACTTTACATTAATCAGCTGGATTGCTTCGCTCCGCTCGCAATGACAGGCTGTTGGTTGGGCTTTCAGTCCAATAGAAGCATAATGTCTGATTAATAAATCCGACCTACTTAACTTAACTGAATTTATTTCAGAATCCCCTTGAGATACTGAAACACAGAGGTCAATCTGACGTTCAGCATGACAAAATGTTTTTGGAATAATATGGATTCTTTTGGGCTCCGTCCTCAGAATGACGGGGCCTATAAGGTGCACGTTAATTGCGTTTAATAATATCAAAACTGTTTGACAAAATTCGCAATATCGCAGGCATCTATTGTGCCGGTTACAATTTCAAAGTCAAGGCCGGAGGCTTTTATTTCCGAGTCAAGCTCTTTTTTCATGTGTGCCAGTAAACCCGGAATTATGATTTTTCTCGTCTTAACTTTTGAGGCTAAATCGTAATCTTTCAGGGTTTTGACAACCATTTTGGCGGTGAATTTTTCGGCTGACCAAGCCGTCAAAACACTCATTCCGTCTGCCGGCGTCACAATCAAATATGACGGGCGGTTTAGCTTTTCAAGTTCAGACGCAACCGCAAAAAATGTCAGCGCAAAATTCGTTGTCAAAAATATCAGTGCATTTTTATCCCCGCCGTTAAATTCATAAATTTTAGGCTCGACTTTCAGAGGTTTCTGAGGGTCTGTGAAAATGTTTTCTCTCAGCATCATTAGTGAAGATATCATTCCTTCATTAAAGTCTTCAAACAGAAGCATATTTGCGTATTTGCATAAGTAAAAAGATGCTTTTGCTGTAAGATTTTCAAAATTTTCTATCGAGTTTCCGCCGGACGAAAAGTGAACGCATACAGGATTTGAATAATTTTCATCCTTATCTTTGACGGCTTTTTCTCTTATAAATTTCAGTTCCTGCGCTGTTTTTTCAAAATCTTTGTCTTCTATAATTTTCACAGGAAGTTTTTCAAAGTCTTCAAGTGAAATCGTACGTTCCTTGTTTGAAGGTATGGTGGTTTTGTCTGAATTTTTCAGAACAATCAGGTCAACTTTTTTTGTTTTATTCAAAATATTTATCTCAAAATTTGAGATTTGTTTGAATTTATCTTCAAAGTTCCGGTCTTTGCAATCAAGTAAAACACAAAGTGCTGTCGGATTTATGAAGGTTTTTTCATGTCGGAAAAGCACGTTTTCTCCGCCGATTTTTAAGTCCTGAATTTCTATTGTTTTTTGTGAAATTTTTTGTGCAATATTAATTTTTTTCTTTAATTCATCTGGCATAAAGGGGCAGGCTTCAGGTGAAATTCCTCCTTTTGCAAGTTTAAGAGCAAAAGCCATGCACGTTGGAAATCCACATTTTTTGCAGTTTGTATTTTCTGTTTTTTTTGCGGCCGGAAGGTATTTGAAAATTTGCAATCCTGAAAGTTCCATGTTTATTTTATCCCCTTTAAAGTTTTAAGTGCTTCAGGCTGATTCAATACAATAAGATTGGCGCCTGCTGCTCTTATTGCGTTTGCGGCTGTGATTTCCAGTAAAATTCTTCTCTCTTTTAGCGGGCCGCGGCTTTTCGAAAAATCTTCGGATTTTGCTTCTTTTGTTTTTAATGCTTCTTCGCCTGCAAAAGAAACTATCGGCATATCAAGATATTTGTCTTTTAGCGCCTCCTGTTTTATTTTTTCTATTATGCTGTAACCGTATTCAAAACCGTAGCCGAGGCCTCCTATATCTGTATCAATTATGATTTTGTCAAGCGGCTGGCCGAGTTTTGAGGATAAAATGTTGAGTTCTTTTGCCAGATTTATGTCTATCGGCGATTTTAGAACAATGAAATGAGAAGTTTTTGCTGCCGGAATTATTTTTTTATAGGTGTTTTCATTTGCTGAAGCTATTATTGATACTGTTGAAACTGATGTTGCAAGTTCCGGCAAAAGCTCTCTGTCAATTTCATCGTTCCCGCATCCGTGCAGCATCAGAGGAAGCGTGATATGCGGGGTTAATTTTTCTAAAAGTTTTACGGCCTCCGGTATTTCATTTACGTTTTCAATATTGAATTTTAATCCGAGAATATCAGGTGAAAGTTTTTGGGCGGTTTTTATCAGTTGAATTTTGTATTCTACAGATTTTCGGTCGGGAAATTTTTCGTGCCGGTGTGCGCAAATGTTCTCAAAATATTCCCGCATAAAAGGAAATCCGTTTTCAGGATTGAAAATCGGAAGTTCCAAAATGTATTTTGAATTTAGAGGAAAGCCTTCTTTTGAATCTTCAATAAGGCTTTCCAAATTTTTAATTTTAACAGGATTGTCTGTCACTTTTTACTTTTTCCATCAATTCGTTAAATTCTTTTTCGTCTAAAGTTTCGCGTTCCAGAAGATTTTTTGAAATATATTCAAGCATATCTCTGTTTTCTGTCAGGAGTTTTTTAGCGATTGAGTATCTTTCGTCAACAATTTTCTTAACTTCCTTGTCGATTTCTGCTGCGATTTCGTCAGAGTAATCTCTTTTCATGCCGAAATCCCGGCCGAGGAAGATATTTTGTTCGTTCTGACCGTAGGCCATATTTCCCATTTTTTCGCTCATACCGTAGGCTGTTACCATGTTCCGTGCCATTTTGGAAACTTTTTCAAGGTCATTGCTTGCGCCGGTTGTGATGGAATCTTTTCCGTAAACGATTTCTTCAGCAACTCGTCCGCCGAGTGTCATTGTGATGGTATCAAGAATTTGGGATTTTTTCATTGTAAGGTGGTCTTTTTCAGGAAGAACCATTGTAATCCCAAGTGCCATTCCTCTTGGAATTATTGAAACCTTGTGAAGCGGGTCGCAGTTTTTAAGAAGTTTTGCAAGAAGTGCGTGGCCGACTTCGTGATATGCTGTATTTTCTTTTTCTTCATCAGTAATCATGCGGCTTTTCTTTTCGGGGCCTGCCATAACTTTGTCTATCGCTTCTTCAAGATTGTCCATTGTAATAAGCTTCTGGTCGTGGCGTGCTGCAAGAAGTGCCGCTTCATTTAATAAATTCTGCAAATCTGCGCCTGAAAATCCCGGTGTTCTTTTTGCAAGCGTTTTAAGCTCGACGTCTTTGTCGAGAGGTTTGTTTTTAGCATGAACTTCCAAAATTTGTTCACGACCGAGGATGTCGGGTTTGTTGATTACAATCTGCCTGTCAAATCTGCCCGGACGCAAAAGCGCGTTGTCTAAGATGTCGGGTCTGTTTGTTGCTGCAATTACAATAATGTTTGTATTTTCGTCAAAGCCGTCCATTTCAACAAGCAGCTGGTTAAGAGTTTGTTCTCTTTCGTCGTGTCCGCCGCCCATTCCGGCACCTCTCTGACGTCCGACGGCATCTATTTCGTCAATAAAGATAATGCATGGCTGGTGTTTTTTGGCCTGATCAAACAAATCTCTAACACGGCTTGCACCGACACCGACAAACATTTCAACAAAATCAGAACCGCTTATTGAGAAGAACGGGACGCCTGCTTCACCTGCAACGGCTTTTGCCATCAAGGTTTTACCTGTACCCGGGGCGCCTATAAGAAGTACGCCTTTCGGAATTTTTGCGCCGAGTTTAATGTATTTGTCGCCGTTTTTAAGAAAATCGACGATTTCTTCAAGTTCTTTCTTTTCCTCATCAATTCCTGCAACATCTTTGAAGGTTGTTTTAACCTTGCTGTCGAGCAGCAATTTTGCTTTGCTTTTGCCGAAAGACATTGCCTGAGAGCCGCCGGCTTGAATACTTTTGGCTGTTACAACCAGAAGTATTATGAAAAGCAATGGCAGCAGAAGAGAACCTATAATACTCATAATCTGTGAGGATTCGCTGGGCTTTTTGACCGCAATTTCAGCGCCTGACTCTTCAAGTTTTTTCATAATGTCCGGATCATAAGGTGTTAAAACCTTATACTGTAATGTAGGCGATTGTTTTTCTACAGCCGGCATGAACGGATTTGGTGTTACTGCTGTTTCTGTTTTCTTTTCCGTTTTTGGCTGGTCTTTTGGAATTGCAATAAGGAAGTTATCAGCTTTTTCAATTTTGCTGAATTCTTTATTGCTCAGTTTTTCCAGAAAGTTTGAGTAAGACAGTTCTTTTGTTTCGGTAACAGGGCCGCCGATAAATACTGATGCCGTAAAAACGATTACGACGATTGCAAGTATTATGTACCCCGCAGATTGACTTTTATTCATTAAGTTCTCCCTTTAATAATTTAGCTTCTCAAGTAAATTTATTATACCGCAAAAATTTAATATGGTATAGACATGTGGGAAGATTTTTATAGTATAAGACGTTTTTTGATTGCTTGCACGAAAAAAATGTACCTATTTTCATGTCATTCTGATGACGGAGTCCGAAGAATCTCCCAAAAAATTCGTAGAGAATACTTTTTAATATGTTCATTCTTTTCTTTTGTTGCAGTGCAAAGCGGATTGTCGGCAGAGGGCGGAGCGGTCAAGGCGAAGATCCTTGCCGCGCAGACCCGTTTAATGCCGACAACCAAGCTGAGAAAAGAACGAACCAAGAAAAGAAAACATGCGACCAAATAGCATCTCTAAAGTTCAACTTGAGGCTCGCAGACTCGCTGCGCTCAGACAATGCTCGCCTTGCTGCTGTTTCACTAAGAGATGCTAAATATCATTCTGAGGGAGCTTGCGACCGAAGAATCTCTTTTATTAAGTATTTATTGTCGGATTAGTAAATCCGACAAAATGGCTTGTTTTGGTTTCAGGGGATTCTTCGGCTAAAGCCTCAGGATGACGTAAGTTTATTTTCAGCGTATTTATGTAACAAAATTGTATAAATTTAAAAATCAAGGCAATTATTTGAGAGTTTATGTTTTTATAATATTGTGTGTATTAATTTTTTAAGGTTATGACTTCTGTAAACAATTCACAAATTTCAACAAATGATAATTTGATAACTTCCTCTGCTATAGGATTACTCAGCGGGGCAGGTTTTGCTATGTGCGGTTATAATTCTAAGCCATACATTAAAGACGGAGGTATTTCGGATGAATTTGTGCGAAATGTCGAGAAAAAACTGGCTGTTAAAAATTCAGGCGGAAACTTGTCTGCAGGTACTTTCGGCGAATTCAACAACCTTATAAAACAAATGGGAAAAGCTGATTCTTGTTCGCAAATGGCAGACATAAATTTTGAATATTTCCGAAAACTTTCTCCTGACAAATCTTTTGAAGGAATTAAAGAACTTATCAAACAAAGTTTTATAGTTGATATGCAGGTATATACTGCCAACTCCAAAAATCAAAGAATGAGAGATACTATGCTTGAGTATCTGTGGGCTATTATAAAAGCCGGTAGTATTAATGATTTGAAAAAAAGCACCATTGCTTATTACAAAAAATTAATGAAGTATTTTGATAACTTGGAACAAATGCGAAATACAATTAAGCTCGGTTGGGAAGAAAATACAAATCTGTTGTTAGGCTTAAACACGGGCGAGTCTGTCAAAGATATGGCAGAATCTCTTTTTGATGTGAAAAAGCAAAGGTTTGTCCCTGACAAATCCGGCTATATTTCGAATGATTTTTTCAAAACAGTTGAAAAAACAGCCAAAAATATGCAATGGAAAACAGCAGGTATCTGGGGTTCTGTGGCTGCCGCACTTGTCGGCGGAAGTATGTTTTTGATTCAAAAAATATCTTCATCTGCACGTTCAAGAGCATCAAATGTACAGGCGGCGAGCCGGCCGCTGGCTGCTTTAAAAGAGGAAAACTTGAATACTAATCCGCCGTTGACCAAACCGCAGACAACGCAATTTTCGGAATTAAGCAAGCTGATAAAAGAACAAAATCGGTCTAAAGCTTAACAAAAAAGACGGCATATTAAATCCCGTCTTTTTGCTGTTTATTTGAAGTTTTTACTATTACACCTGTGAAACTGAAATGCTGGTTATTCCGGAGTTTCTCGCGCTGTCCATAAGCTTTACTACAGCCCCGTGGGTTGCCTCTCCGTCGGTTTCTATCATCATACCGTCAGGGTAGTTGGAAACATTCTGCTTTATATAATTTTCAAGCTCGTTTGCAGGAATTTCTTCTCCGCCGATATAATATTTATTATCTGCCGTTACGTTTACAGTCAAAATTTTCGTGTCCTGTTTAACCTGTTCTTCCGCAACATTTTCCGGTACTGTCAAATTCAAGCCCTGCTGATCCAGTAACGGCGCTATTACCATCATTATAATCAGCAGAACAAGAAAAATATCTGTCAGCGGTGTTATGTTTATTTCGTTGAATTCTCCTCTGTTACGGCTCATTTTAGACTCCTTGGTTATTTTCTTTTTTAAGGTCTTTTTGTTCTTTTTTACTTAAAGGTTCGCCTGCGACGATAAGTTTTTTGTATTCTGCATCCTGCGCTGCATTCATTACTTTCATAATCTCGGCACTTTTTACGTTTTCGTCCGCTTTTACCACAACCTCAGGCTTTTCTATTGTTTCTTTCAATGCCGCAAGTTCGCTTGTCAATTGATCTTCCGTAATCGGTGTGCCGTTCAGATACATTTGGCCGTCCCTTGTAATTGCGATGGTTGCATTTTTCTGCTCTATTGCCACCCCGCTGTTAATCTCAGGAATCGTGATGGCATTGTCCATTGATTGAAACGTGGGTGCTACAACCATCATGATAATCAACAGTACAAGAAAAATGTCTGTCAACGGTGTTATGTTTATTTCCGTAAAAAGTTTTCCTTTGTTATTTGAACTGAATGCCATTTTAATTTTTCCTTTGTTGTTTTGTTTTTATAAAGAAACGTTTGAAGCGGTTTTGTTTGATTCGTCTTCTGAATCCACAAAGCTTAAGAATAACAGTTTTATTAACTGGAAGTCGTCTTCGTATCTTTTAACGATTGACTGGAATGAGTTATAAAATACAACCGCAACAATCGCAACACCAAGACCGAAGGCTGTTGCAATCAGGGCTGAACCTATACCCATTGCAACTGCGGCTGACTGGTTGCCCTGAGTTGCTAAATCCTGGAATGTATAAAGAATTCTCACAACAGTTCCGAACAAACCTAAGAACGGTGCAACACCGCCGATTGTACCGAGAATTGTTAAGTGGCTTTCAAGTTTTCTTGTCGCAAGCGCTGCTGCAATGTCAAATGATCTTGAAAATCCGTTTCTTTGTTCTGAAAAAATTCTGACAGCTTCTTCTGTAACTTCGCCGATTACGCCGCCGCAGTTTTCCGCAATGCTCTGCGCTCCCTGAAGATTGTTCTTTGCCAGTTCTCTTTGCAATTTCGGAATGAAAAGTACAACGTCGCGTTTGTTTGCTTTGTAAAATTGAAATCTGTTAAACACTACCGCTACTACCAGTATTGAACAAATCAATATCGGCAAAAGTACCGGCCAGTCCAGTTGAATTGAATGTAATAGTAGTTCCATTTTTTTATCCTCTCTTTTTTATTATAGCTTACGATTTTATTGAATCGTCTTATTTAGATTGCTTCGTAGTTTTTGCTTGGAAGGTTGTTGTCAGATTTTGCTTACAATTTTATCAAATTCTCTTTTTTATTGGTATCCCGCAGCTCCGAATACGTTGTAGTCGAAGGTGAACTGAATATCTATGCTTTGACCTTTGTATTCCGCAGGAAGCGGTCTGAACGGAGCCGTCAGTTTAACCGCATTTAAGGCTGCGTCATCGGCGCTTTTTAAGCCTGATGATTTATACACGCTGCAGGACAAAAGTCTTCCGTCTTTTGCTATTTTAAACAAAAGTACAACTCTTTTGCTTTCGTTCCCTTTGGGAGGATCCCAGTTCATTTTAATTTTTCTCTGGAGTTCTCTCATATAAGGGCCGAAGTCCGGTTCTCTGATTGTATCAATACCGGGAGCCCCGTTAGGATTGCCGGGGCCGGGGTTTCCCAATCCGCCGGTTCCTCCTCCGCCTCCTTTAGCAAGCTTTTGTCCGGAAGAACTTCCGCCGCCTGTCGGGGCAAGAGATGGTGCCGGTGTATATTTCCCCGCTCCGCTTCCGCTTACAGGCCCGCCGGAGCCTCCGCCTTTGTTTGCGGTGCCGGAGCCGCTTATCGGCCCTGTTGCGTAGGTGCCTGTGTTTGTTCCGCCTTTCGGCACCGGAACCTGAAATGCTGAACTCGGTTTTGCTACCGGTTTTGGTGTTGTCGGCGGTTTTATAGAAGGTCTTGCCGTTGGCGGTGCCGGTTTTGCCGCCTGTGGTGCTTTAACCGGTGCCGGAGGCTGCGGTTCAACTTTTTGCGGTATAGGTTTCGGCTGAACTGCCTGCTGAATTTGCTGTGCTATTGTTGGTTTTTTAGCAGGCTGCGGCTTTGGCGTTGTTTGCGCTTTTTGAGGGGCAGGCTGCTGTGTTTTTGCCGGCGGCTGAGGTGCCGGTGAAGGTTTTGGTGAATTTGCAGGCGCAGGTGACGGCACCGAAACCGGTTTGGTCGGGTCATGATGCCCGCCCGCTCTTGAATCTCTGTCTGAACGATAAGGTGTATTCTTATTTATCGGCGTGCCTTCTTTTTCAACAAGCACAAATTCTATATCTTTCATCTTCGGTTTTGGTCTGTCAAAAATACTAAAATGTATCCCGAACAATAAAAGAATAAGCGAAATCAGATATATTGCACCTAAAACTGCAGGGTGGAGTATTGCTGAAACTATTATGTCACGTTTCAAACTCTCTTCTTGCTGTTTTTTGATTACTACAGGAAGTGTAAAGCCCTGACTTTCTTTATTGTCATCGTCTTCTGTTGTGTCAGCGGTGTATTTCCCGATGATTGACATATCCCTTAACCTTTCGTTTTATATTAATATTGTTTTATCTCTGCGGTGTAATTTTATTTTAAGTTGACATCAAAATTATCACCCTGTTTACTAATAATTGGTATTATAAATTGCGGGGTTCACGGTGATAGCCTGGGTAAGTGTAAGCTGAATCCCGGCATTTGCAGGGATTTCTACGTTGTCACCTTTGTCCCAGATTGACTTAACAAGTCCTCCGCCGGCGCCGACCGCTGTACCTAGCGCAGTGCCTCTGCCCAGATCACCGCCTGAAAGTGCGCTCATTACAAGGCCTGCAGTTGCACCTGCGGCTGAACCTACAGCCAGATCTTTGCCGTAATCTTTTGCAACATCCATCTTTGTTCCGCCGACTAAAACGCCTGTGCCGTCATCAGTTTTGATTACGGCGGATATTGGAATCTGCGTGCCGTAAGGAGTTGTAATTTTGGTAAATCTTACCATAAGTTTACCGTTCATGCTGCCTCTTTTGGCTTTTGAAACTTCAAGAACCTGTCCTGTGATAGAGCTTCCGGCAGGTGCGATAAGACTTCCGTTATAATAAAAATCCGACCCGAGTGCAACTGTTACATTTTGACCGAGAGTTAGATTTTCTGAACTTAATGCCATTGTTGTTATGACAGGAATATTTTGTCCTGCAGGTACAGTTACAATGTGGCCTTTGAGTGTTTGGTTTGTGTTTACGGTATTAGAAGATGTATTATAATTTTGTCTTTGATAATTGTTGACCGGCGCTCCGAACTGTGCTGAAGAACCGTTTGAATATTGCTGCTGCTGATATACCGGAGTTTGTTCTGTGTAGCTGAAATTTCCGGCGGCAAAAGATAGATTTGCGCTGAACAATATTGCGGCCAGCAGTAAATTTAATTTTTGATACATATTATAACCCTTCCCTTCTGATTTTTTGATAGTACTTTTTAATATTTTATTTTACTTTATGTCTATTGTCAATTTGTTAAAATATGCGTAATTTCGAGCGGTTCTGTTAATATAATCAGCAAATCCAGTCCTGCAGGAAGTGTTGTATGTTCTCCCATTTTCTTTTTTTCGCCCGGTTTAAGCTGAAGGGTGGCTGTTCCTTTCAGTTTATGCTGGTAATGCGGCATTCTTATCCAGTTTTCAGGCTCGGAAACCCCGCCTCCTATCAGATTATTATTTGAGGTATAAATATATCCCTTCATCGGTAGTTCATATCCGTCAGGTAAAATCATTTTAGATATCCGGATAATCATAGAAGCATTTGTTCCGATAACCGGCTCATTCATTTTTTCAATGTAACCTTCAAAGAGTGTGTTTTCTGGAATAATTTTTGTTTCATACATGAAAAGATCAGTTGTAGCAATAAATCTTACTTTATAACCTTCAGAGCAGTATTGTGTTGAAATTTCCTGAGCACTGATTACAGGAATAAAGGTTCCGGCATTTAATTCAACAGGGTCAGCTTCTCTTATGTCAAGCTGAATGTTTTCTAACTGAGGTGCTGAATATGCCTGTACACCGCACAAACAAGTTAAAATTAACACGCATAATAAAGCTCTTTTCATAAGTTTTATTATAACAATTTTTTACCGAAAATCAAGCGATTAGCATTGTCCGGTACATCGTGGCATTTTGAACTTAGCGTCTTTATTTTAGGTGAATAAGTGATGAGGTGATGAAGTGAATAAGTCCACACCGGCGCTGTGCGCATTTTTTTTAACTCTACGTAAGGCATATCCCTTCACGTTTTAACCCTCATCCGCCCTTTGGGCACCCTCAGCCGCCTTAGGCGGCATACAGTCTCACACGGCTCATTCTTCGCCCGTTCGAGCTAGCATCCCAAAGGTAGAGGGGAATATTTTCCGAAACAAACCTTTCAACTATCTTCACTCTCCACATCCGCCCCATTTTGTCATCCTGAATTTATTTCAGGATCCCAATGAGATTCTGAGATAAACTCAGAATGACAGTGTAAGACAAAATGGGGCGGAGTTTACCCTCACCCGAATTCCAACGACTCACTTCGTTCATCGGGAATTCTACCCTCTCCCGCAGGGAGAGAGAGTATTTTGTAGCAACCCTTTCAACCCTTCCACCTTTCAACCATTCAACTCTCCTCACCCCTCACTCTTCACTCTTCACTTTACCGTCCGCCCCCTCACCCTAACCCTCAGCCATACGGCATACAGTCTCACACGGCTCATTCTTCGCTGGTTCGAACTAGCATCCCACAAGGGGAGAGGGGATTTATTGTGTAAAACAAACCCTTCACCCTTTCACCTGTTCAACTTTTCAACTCTTCTCACCCTTCACTCCTCACTTTTGTAACAATTGTAAAAAAGTTTTAAATTCAGGCAATTTTGTCAGTAAAAAATACTTTATATAAATGTAAAGTAGTGTGTAAAAAGGTTAAAGTATAGTGTTTAGTCCTGTAGCTTCAACAATATTTGCATATAGAAACGCAGAAAAGACCAAAGACGGTGATGTCGGAAGAAGTGTTGTAACCGTCGGGCAATGCACAGGTGTAATTCAGGAAATTGCCAAGTATGACAATATTTTTTCTGCCTCGGCAAGAAGTGCACTAAAGGCATTAGAAAGCTTTGCTGCGGATAACAAACTTGCTGGATATGCCGGCAAAGCCTTGCAGTTTACGGCTGATAACGTAAACCCTCTTATTTGCGCATCAGGGGTTTTGAAAGTTGCAATGTCCGATGACAAAGTTCATGACGGGATAACAGAAACGGCAGCGCTTTCAGGAATGTTTTTAGGCGAAGGGTTGATGAAATTACATTTTAATGATGTTTTTTCAGAATCCGCATTTAAAAAAGCCGCTGCAAAGGTGCAAAATAAATCCGCTTTAAAATGGATTGCTGAAACTGTTCTCAATTCAAATCATACAGGAAAAGCAGCCTCTATTTTAAAAGGAATTCTTTTTGTGTGCGGGTCAATGGGTTCATACGCTGCAGCTAAGGAAGTCGGGGAATTCTACGCAGGCGATATCATGAAAAAACTCGGCATAGAAAGGAAAAATAAGCCTGAAGATAATGAAAAATCCGGCAGCATTACACAAAAAGCCGAAAATCAATCAAAGGATTTAGACCAAAAAGCCTGAGATATGGTATAATATAAAATATGAAGAGGGCATTATTTTCAGCTGCAATAGTTTTTATGCTGTCGCTACCTGCCGCTAATCCCTGTTATGCAATAAAAATAGGGCTTCAAACAGGTGTTGACAAAATAGGTATAGGTGCATCAGCGGAAACGTCACTGATAGATGCCAATACTAACAAAACGGTTTTGACTTTTGAGGCAATGAAAGGATATGAGATTATCCCTTACAAAAACACGATGGCAATTGCGCTCAAAGGTAAATTTTATCAGATTTATTCGGATTATGTTGTTCTAAAAGCTCCTCCGGGAGGTTTTGTCAGCGCCAAGGGCAAGTGGTACAGGGGACTTTTGATTGTTCAGAATAAAAATAAAAAATTGACTGTCATAAACGATCTTGATCTGGAAGATTACCTGAAAGGGGTTGTACCCTCAGAAATGCCGTCGGGCTGGGAACTTGAGGCTTTAAAAGCGCAGGCAATTGCTGCAAGAAGCTATGCTCTTGCCAATCTGGGCAAGCGTGCTTCTTTAGGTTTTGATTTGAAGGATACACCGGAAGATCAGGCTTACGGCGGGGCTTCAGCAGAAACTTCAAAAACAAACGAGGCTGTCGAAAGCACTACAGGACTTGTTCTTACTTACAATATGAAAGTGGTTCCGGCTTATTATTCTGCATCTGCCGGAGGGCAGACAATCAATGCTTCTGCTGCATGGGGAAATGATCTTCCGTTTATCCGCTCGGTGCCGTCTTACGATGATAATGTCAAAAAAAACGGTCATGGTGTCGGAATGTCACAGCATGGAGCAAATAATCTTGCAAAAGAAGGGTATAATGCTTATCAGATATTGAGTTATTTCTTCCAGAATATAAAATTTGCAAAGGTAAGCGAAGCTTCAATTAATTAACTTATCTCGGCCAAAAAGTCCGGTTTTATAAGCATTTTTGCGGGGTAATACTGTCAGATTCTGAATAGAATTAGCCGAATAGCGGAAAACTTTCCTCAAAACCCTTGCCAAAATCAAATAAAGTGGTATAATAACTTTGTCGAATACAAAATGCATGCGGAAGAGAGAATGGTTTCTGCTAACCCGTAGGCTAAAAAGGTAAGAGTAAGAAGGAGGTTCGTAATGAACAAAGAAGAATTGGTAAAAGAAGTGTCAAAAAAAGCAAAAGTTTCTCAAAAAGCAACAGGTGACGTAATTGCTGCAACTTTGGAAACTATCCAGAAAACAGTTTCTAAAGGCAAAAAAGTTACTTTAGTAGGCTTCGGTACTTTTGAACCCAGAAAAAGAGCTGCAAGAACAGGCAGAAACCCGCAGACAGGTGCTGCTTTGAAAATTGCTGCTAAAACAGTTCCTGCATTCACTGCCGGTAAAAAATTCAAAGAACTTTTTACAAAGTAAGTAAATTTTTTTAATAAAAAAGAGGACAACTTTTTTGGAAGTTGTCCTTTTTTTATTGTCGAAAAATTTGGGAATGTATATAGCAAATTCCGCCAAAAATTTTCATAACAGCGTCATACTGCGCGTTAGCGAAGTATCACAATAAAAAAGATTCTTCGGACTAAAGTTCTTAGAATGACGGGCTTTTATAGTATCTGTGAAATTTGCTATATAAGTCCCAAAATTTGATAAAATAATATAATAATTAACTCCACTTGCCGGAAAACATAGTTGATATTGCTGTTCGCATCTTTATAATTGAATTGTTCTGAATATTGTATAGTATCTGTAGTTGCCCCAGTAAATTACAAGCGAGAGGTAATTGTGGTCAAGATCTGTTGCCTCAAGATAAGTCTGCGGGGTCGGCTTTCTCTTTGCACTCGGGAAAATTCTGCCGATTGTATCAAGTGCTTTTATATGAAGGCTTTGTGTTATAGTTAGTTTTTTCTGCGGGATATGATCCTCGTAGAATGTGACTGGAACAACTTCTCTGTCATAAACCGGAATTATATATCTTATTTTGCCGCTGTCTTTGAACAGAATATACCAGTTGTCCTTGTATTCTCTTGGCGTGAGTACGTAATATCCCGGTTCTATAGCGATTGTCTTGAAATAAATCGGGCTTGAAAGTCTGAATAAAGGGTAAGGCGACCATGTGGAAGTGTGTGTGTCATAATATTCCCCTGGGTCAACATCGTGGATATATCTGTGGGTTGGCACTTCCAAATCTCTGTAAATCTGCTCGTAGTCAATGTTTTTAGCACTGACTGCAAGCCCTGTTAAAAGTATTAAAAAAGTAAGAAAAAATCTTTTCATACAGATATTTTAACGTTATTTTTGCAAAAAGCAATCATTTGTCCGGATGGAAAAGGTTAACTTTTTCTTTTAAATATTTTTTTGTAGTAAAATAAAAAAAGAGCAAAGGAGAAAGTATAAATGTTGAGCGGACCTTTTTTAGACAGAAATTGGATGGGGCAGAACCCTGATTACGATTGTTCGGATATAATAATGCTGGGTTTGCCTTTTGACGGAACCGTATCTTATAGACCCGGATCAAGATTTGCGCCGGAGCAGATAAGGCTTGCAAGCTGGGGGCTGGAAGAATATTCACCGTATTTTGACAAAACTCTGGAAAGAGTAAATTTCCATGATGCAGGTGATCTGGAGTTTCCGCTCGGCAATACTTACAAATCCCTTGATGTTATAGAAAAAAATGTCTTTGATATTTACCGCGACGGCAAGCGTGTTTTTGGAATAGGCGGAGAGCATCTGGTTACCCTGCCTGAAATTAAGGCTGTGTCAAAGTTTTATAACAATCTTGCAATCGTGCATTTTGATGCGCATACGGATTTGAGAGAAGAATACATTGGTGAAGAAATGTCGCATTCTGCTGTCATCCGCCACTGTTCAAAGATTGTAGGGCCGCAGAATATCCGTCAGATTGGAATCAGATCCGGCATGAGGGAAGAATTTGAGTTTATGAAAACACATAACACTCTTGCTAAAAACTTCTCTGATCTTGATGCATTAAAAGATAAAAAAATCTTTGTAACTGTTGATCTGGATGTTCTTGATCCTTCCGTAATGCCCGGAACCGGAACGCCAGAAGCCGGCGGATTGCAGTTTAATGAACTTTTAGACTGGTTCAAATATTTGAAAGATTTTGATATTGCAGGCGCTGATGTTGTTGAACTTGCGCCTGATTATGACGCATCAGGAGTTTCGACTGCGGTCGCAACAAAAGTTATTCGTGAATTGCTGATGATTATGCAGAAATAAATTACAGGCTTTTATTAGGGAGCGATAATTGCTATGATAGACAGAATTAACTTTTTGAAAGATGAAATTAATAAACATAATTATGAATATTATGTTGAGGACAACCCGACAATCAGTGACTTTGAGTATGATAAAATGTTTGCTGAACTCAAAAAACTGGAAGAGGAACACCCGGAACTTCAAACTCCTGACAGTCCGACACAAAGAGTCGGCTCAATAAGCGAAAAGTTTCTCCCTTATAAACACAAATACAGACTCTACAGTCTTGATAATACGTATAATTATGAAGATTTGACGGTATGGTATGAGAAAGTCTGTGCTAATTTTAACGGTGAAGTTGAACTTGTCTGTGAATTGAAAATTGACGGGCTGGCTATCGCACTCACTTACGAAAACGGAATTTTTACAACAGGTGTGACCCGCGGCGACGGAGTTACAGGTGAAAATATAACCCCGAATCTTAAAACCGTAAAGGCCATTCCTCTAAAGCTTTTCGAAGATGTCAACGTCGAAGTCAGAGGCGAAATATATATGCCGAAAACTTCTTTTGAAAAGTTAAATGAAGAAAATATTGCGCGCGGCGAAAAGCCGTTTGCAAACCCGAGAAATGCTGCCTCAGGTTCTGTCAGACAGCTTGACAGCTCAATAACCGCTAAAAGGGATTTGTCTATTTTTGTTTATAACTCAAGTTTTGAAAATATTGAAAATCCGCCTTCAACTCATTATGACAGCATGATGCGCCTTAAAAAACTGGGATTTAAAATAAATCCGAACATAAGATTGTGCCGCAATATATCAGAAGCAATTGAGTATTGCAAAGAATGGGAAACAAAACGTTTTGACCTTGACTATGCAACCGACGGGGTTGTAATTAAGGTTAATAAGCTTTCATATCAGGAGGAATTGGGTTATACCGCGCGAGCGCCGAAATGGGCAACAGCTTTCAAATTTCCGCCGGAAGAAGCAACAACAGACCTGCTGGATATTGAGCTTAATATCGGTAAAACAGGCGCGGTCACTCCAGTTGCAATATTAAAAGCTGTGAATCTTGCAGGAAGCACTGTCGCAAGAGCCAGCCTTCATAATTTTGACGAAATTAAAAGGCTTGATATAAGAATAGGAGATAAAGTTGTAATTAAAAAAGCCGCTGAAATTATTCCGAAAGTTATAAGAGTAGAAGCAGGCGAAGAACATTACAATCTGCCTCAGTACGAGGTGCCGGCAATTTGCCCTGTGTGCGGCGCAAAGCTTGAAACCCGTCCGGATGAAGTTAATCTTTATTGTTCAAATCCTCAGTGTCCTGCGCTTTTGAAAGCAAAGCTTGAATTCTGGGTTTCAAGCGATGCTATGGATATTGATAAAATCGGCCCGGGTATAATAGAGCAGCTTTATAATAAAGGTTTGGTCAAAAATCCGATTGATTTATATAAACTCAAAAAAGAAGATTTCTTTAAACTGGATAATGTTAAGGAAAAATCGGCAAACAATATGTTTGGTTCTATTCAGGCAAGTAAAACAAGGCCTTTAAGCCGTTTTTTGACAGCTTTGAACATAAAGCATGTAGGTAAAGAAACTGCCGAAATTCTTGCAAATGAATTTAAAACTCTTGACAATCTTTATCATGCAGATTCCTTTGTCCTGAGAGATATTCCAAATATAGGGATGAAAATAGCGATTGAAGTAAGAGAATATTTTAATAATGAAAAGAACCTGAAATACCTTGATGAATTCAAGGCTCTCGGTATCAACCCAGTTCAGGAAGTTGAAAGAGTAAGCGATATTCTGAAAGGCAAGACGGTTGTTTTGACCGGAACATTAACAAATATGACAAGAGATGAAGCCCAGTCTGTAATAAAATCAATGGGCGGAAAACCGTCTTCATCAGTATCTAAAAACACTTCATTTGTAATAGCCGGCGAAAATCCGGGGTCAAAATTCGACAAAGCAAAGAATTTAGGTGTTATAATATTGACAGAAGATGAATTTCTTGAAATGATGAAAACGAATTCCTTACCTTCCGGAATCGAGGAAAAATAAAATGAGAAAAAATGCTAAAATTATACAAATATCAGGTCTTAGGGGATTAATATTCATTGCTTTTGTCGCAGTTTGTCTTGTGGCAGGCTTTGTAGTATTCCCGGGGCTTGTTGGAATGTGTTTGTGGAATAATTTTCTGTCAGAATATTTAAATTTGCCTGAGATAAATATTTTGCAGGGAATTTTGCTCTGGTCAATAGTTGCGCTTATTGTGTATCTTTCAGGCAGCGGCAGATCTGTTGTGCAAATGAAAAAAGCTGCACAGCTTAATGAATCCGAAATCCGTGATTTGATGGACAGGATAAAAACACAGTCGCAGGCTTCACGAATCAATTCAATGATTTTGAGAAGTGAAAAATATGACGAAACTAAAAAGTCTGATTTGGAAAATAAATCTGACTCAACGTTAAATGAGAATAAAAAGGAGAATTTATGAAAAGATTTTTAGTTGCAGCGGCAGCAGCCGCAATTGTTACAGGTATTACACTTACTTCTGCAAATGCAGGTGTAACAGTTACTGAAACTCCGGAGAGAGGTTATGTTACAATCAGCGCATCCTCAAATAAAGAATTGACACCTGATCTGGCTGAAATTTCTATCTCTGTTGTAACTTCCGACAGCAAATCCATGCAGAAAGCAACGGCTGAAAACAAAGAAATTTCCGGAAAAGTTTATACAGCACTAAAAGAAATGATTAATCCTGAAAACGGTGATTATGTTAAAACAGCTAACTTTAGCGCAAATCCGGTTTATACATATTCATCAAACAACAAAAGAAACCTTGATAAATATGAAGTTTCAAATACCGTTATTGTACACACAAAATCAATTGACAAAGCCGGTGATATGATAGACAAAGCAATCAGCCTCGGCGCAACTGATGTTAGCAACTTAAGCTTTACTCTCTCAAAATATGAACAGGAATGCGATGCGCTATTGTCAGTCGCAACCCAGCGTGCACGTTCTCAGGCTGACAGTATTGTAAAAGCTGCAGGCTCATCAATTACAGGTGTAAAATCAATCAGCGGAAGCTGCAGCCCGAATTCATCATCAAGAGTAACTTACAGAAATATGATGCTGAGCGCTAAAGCCGCAGACTCTGCAGAATCAGGTTCTGCTTACGGTGAGGCAATACCGCTTCAGGCCGGCGCTATAAAAATCTATGCAAATGTAAATGCAAGCTTTTTTGTTAAATAATAAATAGTTAAATAATGTAAATTTTACAAACTTTTTAGCAAAAAAAAATATTCAGGATTTTTATAATAACGGCTAAAAAGGTTAACCATGAACGTATCAAAAATAAATATTTTTAATGTAAAACGACAGGGGGTATCGCCATTCGGCGGAGATACTCCCGCTGTCGTTAGTAACAGGGAGCTCTGGGAACAACAGGAAGAACGCTCTAAAAAAGCAACAAAATTCTTAAAAAGTGCAGGTGTTGTGTCTGCAGCGATTTTGGCTGTTGCGTATGCGGGACGCGCCGGTGTTTTTAGAAACCTCGGACAAAAAAAAGTTAAAGAGGAAGTTGTAAAGCCTGTTGTAGAAGAAGTTACCGAAACTATTGAAGAAATCTTTGCTAAAAAAGAGCCTGTAAAACAAATCCCGGCAAAGTTTTCAGTTCAGGAAGTTCCTGTTGAAGGCGAACGCTCGGAACGTCTTAAACGAACATCTGTCGATATGAAAAAAGTTGCGGAAATTTTTGACTTTTCTGTATATAAAAAATGCAAAAATGATGCTGATAAAGTTGTATTCTGGCAGAATTTCAGAAGTGCTGTTGAAGACCTGTCTTATGAATATCAGTATGATCTGATACCCCAGTATCTCAAATTCATCTCCGGACTTGCGCCTGAAGAATTGAATGTTTCTTTTCTGTCGCACAATTTGAAGCGTGATAACTTTGAAAGATATATTATCGGTATTTCCGAATTCACAAAACAACATCCGGAATATACAGAAGTTTTTAAAGACTCAAAAGCAAGATTTGCGAATAATTATATCAATTATTTAAGACAAGTTGATAATCTGGATAAAGAAGTCAGAGATATTGTATTTCCGGTTATTACAGACGGAAAATTTTCTAATAATTATTATCGCTCTGCAGTCTTTACAAACAGCGATAATCTAATCGCCCGCAAGCCTAAAGAAAAGCAGGTTGAAGAATTTAAAAAATATCTGGACTTCTTGAAGTTTATCGGTATTGACAGGGTTAAAAATTCAATATTGTTTAAGCTCGGCAAGTTCTCACAGGATGAAAAGATTAATAACAATATTAAAATGGCAGAGGAAGCTATAAATTTTGCAAAGAAAAATCCTGAATTTAATGATATCATTGTTGATAATTTAATAGCTTATGAACCGGATACAAATTTTGCAAAAGAACTCGTTTATAACAAATTCGGCGCAATAAAGCTGAATCATGAAAATAAAGAAATTGAAGAATATACTGCCAATTATAACAGGCATGTTGATAATATAATCGAACTTCGCAAAATGCTAACAGCGTCCGGCTTGAAATGCGATGCAAAAGCAAGGCTGAAAAATCGTCAGGACTGGTTTAATATCCAGGAACCTTCAATCAATAAATACACCCTCGGTTTTCAATTCAGCCCGAAAATTGCAGATATAAGATATGCCGCATTTGAATATGATATGAAGCAGGGGATTACAAAAGACGAAGCTGATATGATGATAAAACATTTGACAGCGCTTAATAATACCTCTGAGGATTTTTTAACAGAAAAACTTCTCGGAATTAATCTCGAAGATGCCGTTAAAATGATTAATGAGTCAATTATTTCATAATCTGCATAAATGATTTAATGCTTCGACCTGTAGAATTTTCTTCTGTTGAAACTACCTCTATTTCGTCTTTGTAGTTCATAGAAGTGGAACTTCCGCCGTCAAAAGCCATCGCTCTTGTAAGCCCCAAATCTTTGCAGTATTTTTGAACTTCGTACAAATCCATCGGGTGCTTATCTGTTATTATCAAAATATGCAATTCGTCATCTTTAAGTCCAATAATTGTTCTTGCTGTTTTGTGAAGAACTGAGGCAGATTCTCTAACAACAACACCGTCTTTTTTGACTACAAAATATTCTTCTTCAAGCCTTAACTGCGGCAGAATAAGCGGCCCTCCCTGTGCTGAAGTTTTTACTATACAGCTGAAATCGGCTGATGTATTATGCGGAACTATTGCATATTTCAAATCTCTTGAATTTGTGCACTCCAAAATCCGGAATTCGGTTCTGTTCAATATTTTATCAAGATTTTTTCTTAAGACACTGTTTTTAAGCAAGTTTTCATTAAAATGCGGGTCTTCTGAAGTAATATTGTCTGTAACAATATAGGAAGTTGATTTTCCGTTTTCAGGATCAAAAAATCCTGCATTAATTGTTAAAAGCGCGTCAGATGCCTTGTGGGCTTCACTGTTGGTAATCAGGCTTTCACTTGAGAGAAATTTTATTTTCTTTTTAATCTTGTCGCCTGTAACAGTGATATGATATATTCCGTCGTTAAATTCAACCTTGACGGGATCTGCTGCAAAGCATAAATTACCTGAGATTATCAAAATTAAAACTATCAAAAATTTTTTCATAACCTTATAAATCCTTTGATTTGTAAAAACCTACAATACCCGCAAAGAAAGCAAGAGGCGGGAACAGTGCTGTAATTAATGGAGGCAGCACGCCTTTTTCTGCCAGAAGGTCAAAAAACGGCAGAGTTATATAATATAAGAATATGCATCCTATTGCAATCGTAAACCCGACTAATCTTTGTTCTCTTGGTTTGCTGAAACCGAGTAATGTCCCCATTATAGCGAGCAGCACACACACAAACGGATGGAAAAATCTTTGCAGATACTTGTTCATCATAAACCTGTATTCTTCAGTCAACCCTTCCTGCTTGAGAAGCGAGATGTAATTTTTCAGGTCATTGTTTGTAATATCTCTGTCGCGTTTTGTGCTGTAGGACATTAGTGTAAAAGCATTTTTGGCAGATTTGCCATCATCTAAAATATTCATGTGTTTGATTTTTTTGATACTCTGGAAAATTCCGTCGGAATTTACTTTGTATTCAGTGATATTTCTCAAATCCCAATGGTCGTCATAGCATTTCCCTGTTTTAGCAACATAAATTTCCGAAAGCTGATGCACATCATCATACTGTTTTTTAGAAAAATCAAGCACAATTACGTTGGACATATCGCCCATGGAAAATCTTGAAACAACAACCGCCATAGTCGGATGTCCGCCGTCATCTTTCTGAGTGTAAATATATTGAGTTACGGGTTTTGCGCCCCTGATGTCCATAAGTTTCTGGCAGGACATTGGAATCAGCTTATCGTAAGTTACAAAACAAATTGCTGTAACAATGAGGCTTAAGACAAAAACCGGCGCCAGTATTCTGAAAAAAGACATTCCGACTGCTCTAAAAATTGTAAGTTCACTGTCTTTGCTTAATTTGTCGAAAGTGAATAGAGTTCCCAATAACAGTCCGACAGGGAAAGCTTTTCCTAAAATTTTCGGCAGTTCGTAGAACAGGATTAAAACAGCAGTTTTTGCCGTATAAACGCCTTCAAGAGTTCTTTTAATGGTATTCAGAAGCATTTCAGGCGCAATCCACACGACAGTAAACAGCAAAATTGCCACAAATGTTGCAAAAAATACCTGCGTGAATATATATTTGTCATAAATGGTTATTCTGAAAGGTTTCATTAAAGAGCAAAATCCTTTCCAAGATAGAATTCTTTGGCAACAGGGTCAACCGCAACATCCTCACTTTTGCCCTGAATTTTAATTTTACCGTCAAAGATTACATAAGCGCGGTCTGTGATTGAGAGGGTGGCTTTCGGGTTGTGGTCTGTAATCAGAACGCCGAGGCCTTTGTCCTGAGAAATTTTTCTGATGTTATCTTTGATTTCACCGATTGCGATAGGGTCAATACCGGCAAAAGGCTCATCCAGAAGCATAAAATCAGGGCTTGCAGCAAGCGCTCTTGCAATTTCAACACGCCGTCTTTCTCCGCCTGAAAGCGAAACTGCTGAATAGTTGCGAAGTCTTAAAACCCCGAATTCCGTCAAAAGTTCTTCCAGTTTTCTTTTTTTCTCGTATTCTGTCAATTTTTCGTTCATTTGCAAAACGAGTTTTATGTTGTCTTCAACGGAGAGTTTTCTGAAGATAGAGGCCTCCTGCGGAAGGTATCCGATACCGGCTTTAGCTCTTATGTTCATAGGCCATGCCGAGATATCCTGATTATCGAGCATAATATGACCGCTGTTGGGTTTAACAAGACCTACAACCATATAAAAAGTCGTTGTTTTTCCGGCGCCGTTAGGCCCGAGAAGGCAGACGACTTCACCCTTGTTAATGTTAAACGATATATCGTTAACAACGCTTCTGTCGCCGTATATTTTAACAAGATTTTTAGCTCTAATCTCCATTGAGTTCCCCCGTTTTTGAATAACAGTATTTTACTTAAAATATTTACTCATTGCAATTTAATATTAAGGATTGAAAAGAATTAGAGAATAATGTATCTTTAAGATATGTAAAAGATATAAATAATATATGTTATATATTTAAATATCATGGGTATACCATGAATATAAAACCATTTTCTTTTTCTTTATTTTCTCCTACACACTAACCTTTTACAATGAGATAAAGCCGCGAAAGCGGCTGTTATTTTTTTATGGGAGAAATAAATGTGCGTCATTCTGAGCCGAAGGCGATGAATCCACTTCAAAAACCTGCGAGAGTTTTGGACTTCGTCCTTGGAATGAGATGAAGTAATATGTTGGATTTTTAACCTAACTAAGATTCTAATTAGCAGCTCTTAGCGAAACAGCAACAAGGCGAGCATTGTCTGAGCGAAGCGAGTTTGCGAGCCTCGGGTTGAGCCTTAGAGATGCTTTTTGGTCGCATGTTTTCTTTTCTTGGTTCGTTCTTTTCTTTTGCACTGCAACAAAAGAAAAGAATGAACATAATAAAAAATGTATTCTTAGTTTGGCTGAAAGCCTAATCTAATTGCTTCAAAAATTTGCGAGAGTATTCTGACTTTGTCCTCAGACTGAGGTAAATCATAAATATTAATCCTCACCAGTAGTTGGTTGGATTTACAAGTCCGACAATAAAGAACATGTCATCCTGAGCGCAGCGAAGAATCAAAAAATGTTCGTGAAGATTCTTGTGATTATCCAAACTTTTATATAAAAATCAATCCTCACTATGTTAGAGAGGATTGATTAAGTTTATTTATTGTCCTATGCTTCGTAACGCTTGAAGCCTTTTTCAATGTTTTTGGATATAACTGATTTGATTGTGTCATATTCGGTTGTGAGTGATGAAATTTCTGTATCAAGATTTTTCATCTTCATATCGAGGATATTTTCTTTGTAGTTAAGTTTTTCTTTTTCGCGGTTGTATTTAGCTTCAGCCTGAGCAATAGCTTCTTCATCGGTAATTTCTTTGATGTAGTTGTGAGTTGCATAGTTGCCCTGATAATAGTAGCCGTCATCAGCAAGGCTTGAAATATACATATTGCCGTTTTTGAGGGATTCCTGCATATAATCCTGGTCGTTAACCTTGTCATTTTCAGTCCAGCCTTTAGTACAAATCTGGTTGAACAATGTATCGTAGAATGCTGCAATCAAAAGGTTGTCGCCTGATGTATCAACATCAGTCACAACTGTGAATGTAAACATATCATCAATCAGGTTTGAATTTGTTTTTGTATTGTTAACTTCATAAATTGAACTATCAATACCTTCCATGTACTGAGCAAAGTATGTCAGGTATGCCTTGAACATAGATGAAATGTTGATGGTAGCCATTGACATACAAGAGTCATCATCTTTATCACCACCTGTGCAGTCCTGGTTATAAATACCATTCAAACCTATGACATCAGCTGAGATACTATCATTTGCAGCATTTCTTACTTCACTGTCGTAACTTTCACCAACATATCTCCAATCACCGAAGTTGTCGTGAATATTTTTACCATCTTCATGATAATCTCGACCTGCTTCTGTACCAACAGTACCTGTACCATCGCCACTATAACCGTAAGCTTTACCTGAATCCATTCCGGCACCGAGGTTAGTGACCTTATCACTAATCATACGTCTTGCATAAGCCAATGCGGCCTGTGTATATTCATCTCCGGTATCAAGAAGTCCCTCAAATGTCTGGAACATTGTTTCCCATAGGCTTAATCCGCAAAGAACGTCTGTTACACCGCCATCAACAGTTAAGTTGTTAAAACTTAAGTTATCACGACCATCATCCTTGGTTTCTGCCATCAAGATATAATCACCGTTCAAGAGCTCCGCAAAAGTTATCTCATTCCCGGCTTGTGTGTTTGTATTATTTTCACGTTTTTTAAGGTATACATCATCCACAAACTCGTTATTGAATCCGATAACGTCACCGAAATCAAAATATTGTGTTGTCAGCATCTCTGTCAATTCTGTCAGATTACATTCAGTTGTATTAATATTAATAAGATCGGTAGATCCAACACCTGCTGTCTGGTTGTAAGATGTCTTTTTAATATTGTCAGCGGTATTCTGACTGATATAACCTGTCGAAGCAAGAGAATCAATAAACGCATTACGCAAATCGCTTGACGGCAGACCGTCAAGGCCTTCCTGCGGAATACCCGCATCCCTTGCGGCTTTTGCAAGCCGTGAATCCAGCACAACTCTGCCTGAATTGTCAGTCACCAGAAGCGGAGTGTAATTATTCATCGCTGACGGTGTCATCATCAGGTTATAAGTCAAAGGCGTTGCTTCGCTGTTGCCGTAATAATCGTAAACCAGTTTTGTCTGAGCAATTGCATCATCATATTCTGCTGAAAGCCTGCTCATATCACGTGACAATGCTATTTTCTGGTGTGAAAGCAGCATGCTTTTATATTCACAGTCAGACTTTCTGGCCGTGATTGTTAATAATCTTGCTTGTGATGCCGCTAATCCCATTGTCTTACGTGTTTCCTTTCGAGTTAGTAACAATTTCCTGATTATTCATGTAGTATGACGGCATTTTAGCTTTCAATCTTTAAAATATGATGATAGATTTGTAACAAATGTTTACATAAGAAAGGTGAAGGGTGAGGGAAGTTGAATGGTTGAACGGTGGAATGGTTGAAAGGTTTGTTTCGGAAAAAGATACTAGGGCACTAAGAGGTTTTAGAATAAAAGACGTTAGGACGTTAAGACAGCGCCCCATTTTGTCTAAGTCATGTCATTCTGAGGGAGTGAAACGACCGAAGAATCCTTTTGTGTTTCCAGAAGATCCTTCGGCTTTTCGCACTCGCAGTAAACGGGTACGGCTAACGCCTTTCACCCTCTGCTCGTGCGCCTCAGGATGACGTTGAGATTCTGAAACAAGTTCAGAATGACAGTGAAAGACAAAATGGGGCGAAAGTGATGGTGAAGAGAGTTGAGAAAGGCGATTTTAACAAAGTGAATAAGTGAATAAGTAAATAGGTGAATAAGTGCGTTACGTTAAATTAAAATTTGCGCGGAGCGCCGAAAAGAACTTATTCACTTCATCACCTCGTCACTTATTTACTTTAAAAAAGGCGTTAGTACGTTAAGACGTAAAGTTGAAAACAAAGTGAATAAGTGCGTTACGTAAAATATTTCCCCTCGCCCCTTGTGGGATGCTAGTTCGAACCGGCGAAGAATGAGCCGTGTGAGACTGTATGCCGTATGGCTGAGGGTAGAATTTCTTAATGAGCGCAGCGAATTTAGAAATTCGAGTGAGGGGTCAAAAAGTGAAGAGGTGATTTATTTTAGTACATATTAACAAGGCGTCTGACTTCTTTTAATACTTTCTGCGCTTCGGCTCTTGCTTTTTCAGAACCTTCTTTTATTATTTTATGTACAACTTCAGGATGTGCTTCATAGTAAGCTCTTTTTTCCCGTATAGGAGCCATTTTTTCGTTGATTACGGAAGCTAGCTGGCGTTTGCAGTCTGCACATCCTCTTAAGCCTTTTTCACATTCGCATTTAACTGTTTCAATCTCATCTTCAGCGCCGAAAATTTTCCAGTATTTGAATGCTACTTCGCACTCATCCGGATGTCCGGGGTCGTCTTTTCTCATACGGCTTCTGTCTGTGATTGCCGTCATAATCTTTTTAGCCGTAACTTCCGCTGTGTCTGAAATCTTTATATCGTTCTGGAAAGATTTGCCCATTTTGTTGCCGTCAAGTCCGCAGATTAGCGAGCAATGGTTCAGAAGAGGTTCAGGCTCATTGAAGAAGTCGCATTTGTAAATGTTGTTAAATCTCCTTGCGATATCTCTTGTAATCTCTATATGCGCAACCTGATCAATTCCGACAGGTACGTATGAAGAATTAAACATCATAATATCTGCGCTCATTAATACCGGATACCCCATAAGCCCGTAACTTATTTGAGAATTTGCTCCTTCTTTGGTGCGGAGAATTTTTGCCATATCTTTCAGGCAAGGGTCACGTTCCACCCAGTTTTGCGGGGTAATCATGCCAAGATATACATTCAGCTCCGCAATCTCAGGCACAAGCGACTGGACATATATTGTCGAAACTTCCGGATCAATTCCGCAGCTCAGCCAGTCTATTACAACATCAAGTACGTCATTTCTTAAGGTTTCTGTCTTGTCGTATTTTGTAGTCAGGGCGTGCCAGTCTGCGACAAAGAAGAAACTTTCATATTTCTTTTGAAGTTCAACCCAGTTCTGGATTACTCCAAGATAATGTCCAAGATGAAGTTTTCCTGTCGGCCGCATGCCGGATACAATTCTTTTATTCATATTTCCACGTCCTTTCTACGCACTTTATTATAACAAAAAATTCCGGAACTGAATAAATTTTGCATAACAAAAACCGCTTTTTACAGAAAAGCGGCAGGGAATAGTTACGAAATTAGGGAAATATTATGTTATTTATTTGATTTAAAGTATTACAAATTTTCCTTGTGAGGGCACAAGGGGGTATTTTGTATTTTTTATGAAAATACGTTGAATGTTTTTTCTACGTTCTTTTCTATTACGTTTTTGACGGAATCGTATTCTGTCTGTAGCGCATTATGTTCTGAATCAAGTTTCTGAAGTTCAAGGTCGTATTTGTTGTCCAGTTGTTCGACTTTTTGAAGGTCATTTTTGTATTTTTGTTCAATAATTGCAATTTCTCTTTCGTCTTCAACTTCCTGAATGTTTGTGTCTTCCGAAATAGAAGTTGAAACGAATTTCTTTTCGCTTGTTGAGTAGTATTCAAGCTGTAATTCGCCTTTGCGTAATTGTTCTTCAAACCAGGTATTATCTTTGATTGTCATGTTCGGATCAGCCTCTGTATAATAGCCTGTCTGCTGAATACGCTGGAAAATATTTGTTAAATATTGAATATAACCGTCATTTTCGGGTTTTGCGGCAGTTTTGAGGTCTGTCGCAGAGTTTGAATCTCCGTAATATGCTTCGGTTAAAGCTAAAGCATAGTCATAATTGTGACGTTGTTCTTCAGTGGTTCCTTCATAGTTCAAGGGTACGGTTTCACCGTTGTAGGTGTAGGTTGCATAACCGTTGAAGTATCCATCTCCAAGGGTTGTATATCCGAATTCAAGTCCGTGTTCTTCGTCCTCAAATTCCAGACCTACAGATGTCAAATATACGTCCCATGCATCATGGATTTTTTGTTTTGTTATAAGCTTGTCTTCATCTGAATCTTCAGCGCCTTCGGTATTTTTAGTGATATCAATATCGGCCATCGAATACCCGAGGGCTGCCAGAAATTTGTTCAAATCGCCGTTGCCTGATTCGTAGGCTTTTGCGATTTCGGCAGTTACAAGAACTTTTCCGTCTTTATTTGTAACCACGTATTGTTTACCTGCCGCAACTGTGTTGTAGCCTGTCATAAGTCCGTAAGAAATATCTGTATAAACTTCCTCGGAGTCGTTAAAACCTGTTAGAACGGTTAATTTTGTCGCATCAAGAGCCGCTAAATAATCGTTGTTCAACTGATCCATCTTATCTGCCAGTTGAATTTTAGCATAAGAAATGTCCTGACCCGAATTTTCGTTATCGGTCAGTCGTGCCGTAATACTCAGCAATCTTGCCTGTGAAGCTGACATTCCCATATGTCGTGCGGTCCTTTCTTCGTTCGTAACTTTTATATTTGTATCTACGACATTTGGAAATGAAATCTTTAATTATTTAAGAATTCTCTTTACATTTTGTTACAAAATTTATGCCAGTTCATCCGGTTCTAAAATGGTAATTGATTCAATACCTGTAAGATTTTCAAAATCTTTATACAATTTTTGAACAGGACGTTTTCTTAAAACATCTGCAGTAAACGAAATATTTGTACAGTTATCAAATTTATTGCTTTGTTTTTTATTAATTTCTACGATTTGCGGGAAGTTGTCAATTATGTAGTTATAAATATCTTCAACATTTTCACTTACACAGGCAAGTTTAATCCGGATACGCTTTTTATTTTTCGTACTGTTCGTTAGAATATCTTTTTCAAAGATTCTGATTGAAACAAGTACAATGATGGCAGCGATGGTTGAAATAATTGCAAGTCCGTACATTCCGGTTCCGCATGCCATCCCGATTGCGGCTGAAACCCAGAGAGTTGCGGCTGTTGTAAGGCCAAAAACGTTAGCTCCGTGTCTTAAAACCGTTCCGCCGCCGATAAAACCAATGCCGGTTAATACCTGTGCTGCAACACGTGCGGTATCACGGGTTCCGAGTTCGTCACCTGTTACCGACACTTCAGGAAATCCGTAAATCGAAATTATTGTAAAAACACACGCCCCGACACACACAAGAATGTTTGTGCGGAGTCCTGCGTATTTGTTTGTCATTTCACGCTCAAGGCCTATCGCAAAGCCTAAAAGCACTGCTGACAAAACTCTTTCTATTATATTGTAATCAAATAACTGTCCGAATATCTCCAGCATTATCTAACCTTATTTTTCGGGTCAAGAACATCTCTTATTGTATCACCGATAAGGTTAAATGCCAACACCGCAACAAAAATTAAAAATCCGGGTGTCAAAAGCCACGGACGGGAGATTATGTTAGTGAATTCCTGCGCTTCTTTAAGCATATTTCCCCAGCTTGCATCAGGCTGCTGAATTCCGAGACCCAGAAAACTTAAGCCGGATTCTGACAGAATATAAGACGGTACGGATAGGGTCATTGCAACGATTACAAAACTCGTTGTCTGCGGAAGGATGTGTTTTATGATAATCCCGAGTCTTGACTGTCCGATTGAGCGTGCAGCCTGAACAAATTCCTGATTTTTAACTGACAGCACCATACCTCTTACAACCCTTGCAAATCCTGCCCAGCCGACAAGTGCAAGGATTATTACAATCAGCATAAACCTTTGTACACTCGTCATTCCTGAGGGCAAGACTGACGCAAGTATTATCAAAAGATAAAAGCTCGGGATTGACATAACGGCTTCTGCAAATCTCATCATCGCAGTATCGACTTTGCCGCCGAAGTATCCTGAAATTCCGCCGTACAAAAGCCCTATCGGAAAAAGCACAAAAAGTGCCAGAAATCCTATTGTCATTGATATTCTTCCGCCGAAAATCAGGCGCGAAAAAACATCCCGCCCGTTAATGTCGGTTCCGAGCAAAAACAATCTTCCGTTCTCATCTGTTGTTACAAGATGGCGCTTCATCGGAATAAGCCCTAAAAATTTGTAGGGTTCTCCCTGCGCAAAGAATTTTATATAATGTTTTTGGCTTCTGTCAAGCGAATAAACAATCCTCAAATTTTCACCGTCAAAATCACGGCGGTAGTTGTAGGTGTAAGGTTTGGACAGTTTCCCGTTCTCGTCAATCGTGAAGATTTTAGACGGCGGCACATAAGCCATTGTTCTATCCGAAAAATCTTTTGTATAAGGTGCAATAAAATCCGCAAAAAACAGAGCAAGATAAATTATTCCGAGAACAATCAGAGCGGCACGGGCAAATTTGTCTTTCCAGAGAGATTGCAGAACTTCTTTTATCATGAAACACCTCCCTTAACTCTTATTCTCGGGTCTGTGATAATCAAAAGAATGTCTGCGATTAAATTTCCTAGAATCAGCATAATTGCACCCATCATCAAAGATGCCATAACAAGATTTATGTCTGACCTTAAAACGGCTTCCAAAATCAAACGCCCCAGTCCCGGATATTGAAAAACGTATTCTGTCAGCGCAGCCCCGCTTAAAAGTCCCGCAAATTCAAACCCCAGAAGTGTAATCATCGGGTTGATTGCATTTCTGAGAGCATGTTTATAGACGACTTTGAATTCCGAAAGCCCTTTCGCTTTTGCAAATTTCACATAATCGCTGTCAAGAACATCAAGAAGATTAGCCCTCATCTGCCGCTGAAGCCCTGCAAGAGAAATCGTAAACAAAACAGTTACGGGAAGCACAAGGTGATGCGTAATATCCAGAACTTTTCCGCCGAATGACATCTCCGCAAAGTTTGAAGATGTAAGCCCTCCGACCGGAAACCAGCCTGTTTTTACCGCAAACAAAAGCAGCAAAACCGCAAAAAAGAACGACGGAATTGCCATGCCGATACTTGTTAAAACCGTCAAAATTCTGTCCGCCGGCGACTTCCATTTTAATGCCGCAAGAACCCCTAGAGGAACTCCGACAATCCATGTCATAAAAATTACGACAACAGCAAGAAGAAGTGTGTTCGGTATTCTTTCCTTTAATTTAGTACTCACCTGCTCGCCGTTTGAAGTTATTCCTAAATCCCCTTGCAAAAATGATTTTGCCCATTTGCCGTATTGAACGATTATGGGTTTGTCAAGTCCGAGGCGTTCGGTTTCTTTCTGAAGGGTTTCTTTTGAAACTGAAGGATTAAGGCGCAGTTCCGCAAGCGGGTCAACCGGCGAAAGCCTTATGATAAAAAAGCTCAATATTGAAACTATTATCAATAGCGGGATTGATTGAAGTATTCTTTTTAATATATATATTAAAATTTGCATTTTTTCTCCTGATATTAAAATTGCGGCAAACTATTATTTTCATTGCCCTTTATCAATATAAATTTCCTCCAGATTGTACGTAACCCCTGTCAGCGCCGACGGATATACATTTTTAAACTTCGTTCTTATCGCGGTTATTATAAGCGGCGAATAAATGTAAATAAAAGGTTTCTGTTCGTATGCAATCCGCTGGTATTCATCGTAATATTTTTTACGTTCTTCAAAACTTGTTGCAAGCGCGCCTTTTACGTAAACATCATCAATTTCTTTTTCCCAGTCAAACCTGCGGCTGTTTTCATCCCCTTCAAGCCGCTGGTTGAACATGTGTAAAGTCCCGTCAGACATCCAGACGTTTTTGCCGCCGTTCGGCTCTAGCAGGCTTCCTGTCAGACCCATTATGACCATATCCCAGTCAAGAGTATTGACGAGTTTATTGACAAGAGTGTTGAATTCAACGGGTTTAAAATTGACCTTCATCCCTAAATCTTCAAGATCCTGCTTTACCATAACCCCGATTGCTTCACGTTCGGTGTTTCCGGCGTTGGTTAAAAGGTCAAATTCAACGTGATTTCCGTATTTGTCCAGAAGATGCCCCTTTTTATCCCAGTAAAACCCTGATTTTTTCAGATATTCTTTTGATTTTTCAACATCTCTCGGATAAGGCTTGAGGGCTTTGTTTAAGAATATTGAATTCGGGCTTTCGGCTGTGTAAAGAGGTTCGCCGAGTCCGTTTGCAATATTCAAAACCATGTTTTTTCTGTCAATCGCATAGTCGCAGGCAAGCCTGAAATTTACATCCCTGAACCATTTCTGCTTCATCGGACTTACGTAAAATTTACCGTCCTTGTTTTTGCGGTCGTTAAGGTTCATTGAAAGAAACATTGTGCCGGTGTTTGGCCCGAGGTTGTAGATTTTGTAATCCGAATGTGCCTCGCGCTCCTTAAATCTTGCAACATTTGCTCCTTGAAGATTTATAACATCAATTTCTCCTCCTTCAAACTTCAAGACCTCATTATTCAAATCTCCGACAATGTAGTAAATAAGTTTGTCAAGATAAGGAAGTTTTTCGTTGTTTTTGTTGATAATGTAATAATCCGGATTACGTTCAAACACTACACGCTGGGCAGGCACGTATTCTTTAAGCCGGAAAGCGCCTGAGGTTACAAAAGTTTTCGGGTCTGTGTTGGTTGACAAAAACGTGTAAAAATAATCTTTACCTTTTTTGACTGCCGGCTCGAAAACATGTTTCGGCGCAATTGAGGTTGAAAGCATTCTGATAAACGGCGCAAAAGGTTGTATAGTTGAAAATTTTACTGTATATTTGTCGATTTTTTCAACAGCCGGAAGCTTGCCGTCAATAACCAGAGAATCCCGTGTTGAAGTGTTTCCGAACCCGTCAAAAATTATATTTTGCCATGTAAAAACAACATCATCTGCCGTAATTTCTTTTCCGTCAGACCACTTTGCCCCGCGGCGGAGGTGAATTATATAATCGTTTCCTGTTATCTCAAAAGATTTTGCAAGTTTTGGAATCGGCTCGCCGGTCTCTGCGTCGGTAGACAAAAGCCCGTCATACATAATATCCGACATTAAAGAGGAGATATTATCTTTGGAGTTAAACGGGTTAAAAGTTTTCGGGCCTTCGCCGATTGTGGAGGCATGAATTTCTCCGCCGAATTTTCCGATTGGCGCCTGCGATTGCAGATAGTCAACCCCGTCAATCGTTACTGTCTTTTGTGAAGGGGGAAATTCCGTGTAGACAACTTCTTTTTGAACGGAATTCCTCACTTCCTCGTTATCCGGATAGTCGCGCTTTATGCACGCTTTCAAAAACAAAACACAAAATACCAAGACTAAAACAACATAAACCCATTTCTTCATAAGATTAGAATATCATAAAAATAAAGTTTGTTTATAGCAAGACCGGCTATTAAATTTTTTAAATAATTAAAAAAACCTTAAGGTTTTTAATAATTTTTTAAATCCGTTATATAAATATATTGTAGAAGTCATCCTGAATTTATTTCAGGAGCTGTAGAAGCTTCTGAAACAAGTTCAGAATGACAGATTAGTTAAAGAAGGAGAAAATATTATGATTAAACCTTTAGCAGACAGAATTGTTATCAAAGTTATTGAAGATACCGAACAAACTTCAGGCGGTATTTTTATTCCTGACAGCGCTAAAGAAAAACCGCAAAAAGGTGAAGTTGTCGCCGTTGGTCTTGGCAAAATGAACGAAAAAGGCGAAAGAGAACCTATGGACGTTAAAGTAGGTGACACTGTTCTCTATGCTAAATACGCCGGAACTGACATCAAAATGGACGGAACAGAATATAAAATTCTGTCTATCAAAGATGCACTGGCAATTATTGAGTAAATAGTTGAAGTGATTACGGTTTAAAGGCTGAATGGTTAATAAAATCAAAATATTTTCAACTGTTCAACATATAAACCTTTAAACAATCTAAAAGTTATAACATAAATTCATAAAGGAAGGATACACAATGGCAAAACGTATAGTATTTGACGAAGAAGCAAGAAAATCGCTTCTAAAAGGTATAGACGCAGTTGCTGATGCCGTTAAGGTTACACTCGGACCTAAAGGCCGCAACGTTATATTGGAGAAAAAATTCGGCGCACCGCAAATCGTAAACGACGGTGTTACTATCGCAAAAGAAATTGAACTTAAAGACGGGCTTGAAAATGCCGGCGCTCAATTGTTGAAAGAAGTTTCTTCAAAAACAAACGACGTCGCAGGCGACGGTACAACTACAGCCTCGGTTCTTGCTCAGGCTATCGTCCGTGAAGGACTTAAAAACCTCACAGCAGGCGCTAACCCTATGTCTATGAAACGCGGTATCGACAAAGCCGTTGATTTAGCCGTTGCTAAAATCAAAGACATGTCAAAACCCGTTAATACAAAAGAAGAAATCGCTCAGGTTGCAGCAATTTCAGCCGGCAACAACAAAGAAATCGGCGAACTTATTGCTGAAGCTATGGAAAAAGTCGGTCACGACGGCGTTATTACCGTTGAAGAAAGCAAGTCTTTCGGAACAAACTTAAAAGTTGTTGAAGGTATGCAGTTTGACAAAGGTTACATCTCACCTTACTTTGTTACTGACCCTGAAAGAATGGAAGCAGTTCTTGAAGACGCTTATGTATTCTGCTGCAACAAGAAAATCAACCTTATTTCTGATTTGGTTCCGCTGCTTGAACAGGTTGCACGTGACGGCAAAGCTTTGTTGTTAATTGCAGAAGACATCGAAGGCGAAGCTCTTGCAACTCTTGTTGTTAACACTATGAGAAAAGTTTTAAGAGCAGTTGCAGTTAAAGCCCCCGGTTTCGGCGACAGAAGAAAAGCTATGCTTGAAGATATCGCAATTCTTACAGGCGGCGAAATGTTCACCGAAGAACTCGGCATCAAGCTTGAAAACGTTACAACCCAGATGCTCGGTAAAGCAAAACGTGTTACTGTTACTAAAGATGAAACAACCATCGTTGTCGGCAACGAAACCAAAGAAGCTGTTCAGGACAGAGTTCGTTTAATCAGAAAACAAATCGAGGCTTCTGACAGTGAATACGATAAAGAAAAACTTCAGGAACGTGTTGCAAAACTTTCAGGCGGCGTTGCTCTGATTGAAGTCGGTGCAGCAAGCGAGGTTGAACTTAAAGAACGCAAACTCAGAATTGAGGATGCTCTTAACGCAACCCGTGCCGCTAATGAAGAAGGTATCGTTCCCGGAGGCGGTGTTGAACTCTTAAGAGTTCAACAGGATCTTGAAAAGAAACTTGAAACAATTTCTTTCACATCCGACGATGAAAAAGTAGGCTTCAAAATCCTGACTGCCGCTCTTGATGTTCCGTTAAGACTTATCGCTCGCAACGCAGGCGCTAAAGCTGATGTTGTTGTTGACAATATCCTTTCTCACGACGGTGCTTACGGTTACGATGCCCTGAACGATAAATACGTCGACATGTTTCAGGCAGGTATCGTTGACCCTGCTAAAGTTACAAGGTCAGCACTCGTAAACGCTGCTTCTGTCGGCTCAATGTTATTGACTACCGAAGCCGCTGTTGTTGAAGTTCCGGAAGAAAAACCGGAAGCTCCTGCAATGCCCGGCATGGGCGGTATGGGCGGCATGATGTAGTGGACGAAGTCCACTCTTACACATCGGCCAGATGTTAGTAAGAACCGCTTTTATAAATAAAAGTTAAATCTTAAAAAAGACATGTATTGGCGCTTTTGCCGGCACATGTCTTTTTAACGAAATCTGAAAAATGCCGCAGTTTAATCAGACGAAGTCCACTCTTATACATCGGCCAGATGTTAGTAAGAACCGCTTTTATAAATAGAAGTTAAATCTTAAAAAAGACATGTATTGGCGCTTTTGCCGGCACATGTCTTTTTAACGAAATCTGAAAAATGCCGCAGTTTAATCAGACGAAGTCCACTCTTATACATCGGCTAGATGTTAGTAATGGCACTTTAGTTGATGCCCTTAAGAAGATTAAAAGACATACTGACTGTGTTATGCAAGAGGTATGTCTTTTTTATAAAACAAAACAAACCGACCTCTGCGCAGTGAGCAATCAATGTTCCGTTTCTAAATAACAGAGCAAGCTTTGTTTGAGTGCGTAGCACGAGTCAGCTTGCTAAGATAGAAACGGTTACAATTGATTAGCGAACGGAGCAACAGGCCGGGAGCTTCTTTGCTGTACTTTCTTGCCGGTACAAGAAAGTACCAAATAAAACATACAAAATAAGCAAAGTTGGATATAATTTTATAAATAAAAGCCAAACTATCAAAAAGACATGTACCGGCGCTTTTGCCGGCACATGTCTTTTTAACATTATACAAAATATTGTTCTTCCGGCGCAAGGCTGCGCCTTGCGCATCCAAAAAATTATTCAAACAACTCGCTTGAAAGATATCTTTCGCCGCTGTCGGGCAAGATTACAACGATTAATTTCTCTTTGTTTTCAGGACGTTTTGAAAGTTCAATAGCTGCCAGCAGTGCTGCTCCCGAGGAAATCCCCGCCAAAATTCCTTCTTCTTTTGCAAGTCTGCGGGCTGTTAAAATCGCTTCATCGCTTTTGACTGGAATAATTTCATCAACAAGGTTTTTGTCGAAATTTTTCGGAACAAAATTTGCGCCGATGCCCTGAATTTTATGCGCGCCGGCTTTTTCGCCTTTCAGAACCTGATTTTCATAAGGCTCAACCGCAACGGCTTTTATGTTCTGATTTTTTTCTTTTAAAAATTTTGATAACCCGCAGATTGTACCGCCCGTGCCGGCTCCTGCAACTACAATATCAACTTTCCCGTCTGTGTCATTCCAGATTTCGTTCGCTGTAACCGAATGCGCTTCGGGGTTTGCCGGATTTGCAAATTGCTGCGGGATAAAAGAGTTTTTAATTTCTCTGTGAAGTTCTTCTGCTTTATCGACAGCACCCTGCATACCTTTTTGCCCGTCTGTGAGTACGAGTTCGGCCCCGTATGCGGCAAGAAGCTTTCGTCTTTCAATGCTCATTGTTTCAGGCATTGTCAAAATCATTCTGTAGCCGCGGATTGCGCAGACAAGAGCAAGTCCTATTCCTGTGTTTCCGCTTGTCGGTTCAATTATTACTGTGTCTTTGTTTATCAAACCTTCTCTTTCCGCTTTTTCAATCATATTAAGCGCGGGGCGGTCTTTGACAGAACCTGCGGGGTTTTGTTTTTCGAGTTTTACAACAATTTTTGCGCTGCCGTCGTTCATGCGATTAATTTTTACAAGCGGCGTGTGCCCGATGGTTTCCAGTATATTATCTGCAATTTCCATTAAATTTGTCCTTTCTTTTTTATTTCCGCCCCCCTCACCCGTTCTAATTTCTGCCGTGCAAGTATGGTTACAGGTAGCCGTTTTCAAGTGAGGGGGCGGTCGGAGTTTCCTCTGAAGCCGTGCTTTTTAGAAATTGTCCGTCCGATTTGTTTCAAATCTGTTTCAAGTTTTGAATAGTCAACGGAAACTTTATCCGGATAGATTTCATAATTTTTCTTGCATTTTTCAAATGTGACGTTGGGCATGATAACATTTGCGCCTGCCTGAAGCGCCATAATCCGCCCTTGCGGATGTAATGTTTCCATTGCAGTTGTTGCCGGAATATTTATATCCGGCAAAAGCAGACGCGTAAGCGCAAGAACCTTTATCGCAAGAATTAAATCACCGTTTTTTTCGTCTTTCAAAGGTGTTTCGGGGTGCACAATCAAAGGCCCTATTCCAACCATATCTGCGTTCAATTCTTTGTAAAATAAAATATCATCCGCAAGGCTTTCTATTGTCTGTTCCGGAAGTCCGACAAGCGAGCCGGTGCCTGTTTCAAATCCGAGGCTTTTTAAATCATAAAGACAGCGTTTGCGGTTTTCAAAACTCATACCCGGGTGCATTTTTTTGTATAAATTTTCGTCCGTTGTTTCAATCCTGAGCAAAAATCTGTCCGCGCCGGCGTTTTTTAAAACTTGGTATTCTTCATAAGACCGTTCGCCGATACTGAGTGTCACGGCAACATCATATTTTTTAATTGCCGTTATGATTTCAGCAAGATACTCCGCCGTAAAAAATATATCTTCTCCGCTCTGGAGAACTATTGTTTTGTATCCCGACAGAACCGCAAAATCCGCCAGCTTTAAAATTTCATCTTTTTCAAGCCTGTAGCGTTCGACTTTTGGGTTGTCACGGCGAATTCCGCAGTATTTGCAATCACAGCGGCAGATGTTTGAAAACTCAATCAAGGCTCTTAGATGAACTTCATTGCCGGTAAAATTTTTCCTGACTTCATCTGCTGATTTAAAAAGGTATTGGTTTATTGAATCCTCTTTTAAAATGTCTACAATTTCTGATTTAGAGAGTGTGTGTTCAATTTTTGCTTTGTCAATCAGTTTTTGCATATAATGATTATTGCACAAAAAAGGAAGCTGTTACGCTTCCTTTTTTATTATTTTATTTTTATTTTATCGCCTCAAGGCATTCTTCACAAATTCCGTCAGGGTTGAGTTTTCTGTATTTCCAGCAGCGGGCGCATTTTTCGCCTTCCGCTTTTGTAACCCATACAGTAAAATCGTCTTCTTTGTATTCGTTTAAAACATCCGACGGCTTTTCGTCTGTTACATAAGCTTGAGATGTAATGAAGATGTTGCAGAGTTCATCTTCGTTTGCTTTTAAGACAGCGTTATCCTTGACACTTACGTAAACTGCAACTTCCAGTGAACTTCCGACTTTTTTGTCCGCTCTGAGAGGTTCTATTGCACGGCTTACAACTTCCCGCGCTTTCAGAATTTGAGTGAATTCTTCTTCAAGTTTTTCATTTTTCCATTCAGGTTTTGCCTCAGGCCACGAGGACAGAAGAATACTTTCAAGTCCGTCTTTTTGTGATTCCGGAACGCTCATCCAGATGTCTTCCGCCTGATGAGGCATTACGGGAACGAGCATTCTGACCAGTGCCTGCAAAATTTCATACATTACAGTCTGGCAGGCGCGGCGGGAAAGTGATTTTTTGCCTGCTGTATAGAGTCTGTCTTTTACAATATCAAGATAGAAAGAGCTTAAATCCACTGCTGCAAAGTTTTGCAGGTGCTGGAAGTATTTGTAGAACTCGTAATTTTCAAACGCAACAGTAACTTCTTCTATCAGGTTGTTGAGTTTGTGAAGAGCGAATTTGTCGAGTTCTTTCAAATCTTTATATTCCACATAATCAGCTTTCGGGTCAAAATCAAAAAGGTTGCCGAGTAAAAATCTTGCTGTGTTTCTTGTTTTTTTGAAGATTTCTACAAGCTGCTTAATGATATTGTCGCCGATTTTGGTATCATTTCTGTAATCAACGGACGCTGCCCAGAGTCTTAAGATATCTGCGCCGTAATTTTTGATAATGTCATCAGGGCGGATATAGTTGCCGAGTGACTTTGACATTTTGCGGCCGTCCTCTCCGAACACAAACCCGTGGGTCAGAACTGTTTTGTAAGGCGCTTTGCCTTCAGTCGCAACGGAAGTCAAAAGTGAGGACTGGAACCAGCCTCTGTGCTGATCCGAACCTTCCAGATACATCTCAACCGGAGTTGTGCCGAGCTGTCCGCTTCTTTTTTCGACAACTGCGCGCCAGCTTATACCTGAGTCAAACCAGACATCCATAATATCATTTTCTTTTTTAAAATGGCTTTTTTTAACGTCTGCGTTAATTCCTGTTGAATTTTCAGATTGCGGTGAACGGTTGCCGCATTTCGGGCATTTGAAACCTGCCGGAAGAAGTTCTTCTGCCGTGTATTTAACCCATGCATCGGAACTTTCTTTTTCGAAAATTTCCGCAACATGATTAATTGTTTCATCAGTTACAATAACTTCGCCGCAATCTTCGCAGTAGAAAACAGGAATCGGAACGCCCCATGCTCTCTGGCGTGAGATGCACCAGTCCGTACGGCCTGCAACCATGTTTGAAATTCTGGATTCTCCGCCGGCCGGAATCCATTTAACGTTTTTGATTGCATCAAGCGTTTGTTCTCTGAATTTGTCGACTTTTACAAACCATTGCGGCGTTGCACGGTAAATTACCGGATTTTTGCATCTCCAGCAGTGCGGGTAACTGTGGTTTATGTCCTGCGCTTTTAACAACGCTCCGCAGTTTTGAAGTTTTTCAATAACGATTTTGTTGCCTTTGTAATACGGAACACCTTCAAGGTCTTTGTCGCCGACCGCATCTGTCCAGATTCCGCGGCTGTCAAGCGGTGAGAATACTTCAATTCCGTATCTGCATCCGACTTCATAGTCCTCAAGCCCGTGTCCGGGAGCAGTGTGGACAGAACCCGTACCTGCGTCAAGCGTTACGTGTTCGCCTAAAATTATCGGAGATTTTCTGTTATAGAGCGGGTGTTTTGTATTCAAAAGCTCTAAATCCTGTCCGGTGCAGGAGCCGATAACTTTAATATCTTTTTCATCCCATTCAACGTCATTCAAAAATGCGCCGAGAAGTTCCTGTGCCGCAACATAGACATCCCCCTTGTATTCAAAGAAGGTGTATTCAAACCTCGGGTGCATGCTGATTGCCATGTTTGAAGGAATTGTCCACGGGGTTGTTGTCCAGATTATTGCGTAAATATTTTTATGAGATTCTTCGCTTTGCTCAGAATGACATGATTTTGCCAGAATTTCACTATTAATTTTCTTTGTGCTGTCCTCATCAAACTTAAATCTTACGTAAATTGAAGTTGAGGTATGGTCTGCGTATTCAACTTCTGCTTCTGCAAGCGCGGTTTCGCAGGAGGCGCACCAGTAAACAGGTTTCATCCCTTTTTCAATGTAGCCTTTTTTGTACATGTCGCCGAAAACTCTGACCTGTTCTGCTTCGTATTCAGGCGCAATCGTCAAATATGGATGCTCCCAGTCACCCCAGACACCGAGGCGTTTGAATTCGCTTTCCTGACCTTTAAGGTTTTTATAAGCAAATTCTCTGCACTTCTGGCGGAGTTCGTAAGGCGTTACGGCACTTCTGCCGCCTTTGATTTCTTTTACGACTTTGTTTTCAATCGGAAGCCCGTGCCCGTCGTATCCCGGAACGTATGGCGCATAAAAACCTTTCTGTGATTTGTATTTTGTGAGGATATCTTTTAGAATTTTGTTGAGTGCTGTGCCTACGTGAATTTTTTCACTGCTCAAATACGGTGGCCCGTCGTGAAGAATAAATTTGTTATTTTTATCTTTGTTTGCAACTGATTTTTCGTAAATTTTGTTTTCTTCCCAGAATTTTTGAATTTCAATTTCTCTGACAGTTGCATTTGCTCTCATCGCAAGGCTTGTCTGAGGCAGGTTTAAGGTATCTTTCAATTCAACTTTTGTGCTTTCACTCATCTTCTGTATCCTTCTTTTTTTAATTGTTTTTATTAATGTCTTTCGTGGTCGCGTCTGAATTTTTCAATATCGGCGCCGATACTTTCGGCCTTTGACTGAGCCACGAACTCTTTCATTTTATCATAATCAAAAACTTTTTCCCATCTTGCGATAACAACGGTCGCAACGCAGTTTCCGATTAAGTTTACGGTCGTTCTGCCCATATCAAGAATCTGGTCAATGCCGAGAAGTATTGCAACACCCAGTATCGGAATGTCAAAACTTGCTAATGTTCCGGCAAGAACAATAAGAGAAACTCTCGGCACTCCTGCAACCCCTTTGCTTGTCAGCATCAGAGCAAGCATAATTATAATCTGCTGGTTTAAGTCAAGATGAATTCCGACAATCTGCGAAGAAAACAAAACTGCCATCGCAAGATACAGCGTGCTTCCGTCAAGATTAAACGTGTATCCGGTCGGCATAACAAAGCCTACGATATTTTTCGGAACACCGAAACGCTCCATAATTTCCATGGCTTTCGGGAAAGCGGCTTCTGAGCTTGCTGTTGTAAACGCAAGAAGTGCCGGCTCCTGCAACGCTCTTAATAAATTTCTGAACGAAATTCTGACAATTTTGCAGACTATAAATAATACAAGAACTACAAAAACCGCAAGAGCTGTATATAATGCGCCGATTATTTTACAATAATTTTTAAGGACGGAAAGCCCGTTTGCGCCGACAGTTGAAGCTATCGCTCCGAAAATTCCAAGCGGTGCAAAATACATAACGTATTCCGTAAACTTAAACATAATCTGCGAAACGGAATTCAAAATATCAAGAACCGGCTGTGCTTTTTTGCCGACAGCGCAGATTGCAAGCGCAAAAAATATTGAAAACACAACGATCTGCAGCAGGTTGCCTTTTGCCATCGAATCAACGATACTTGTCGGGAAAATATCAGTCACCATTGCACCTATTGAAGTGTGCGCATGTGATGCGGCTACCAGTCCTGCAGCCTGCATTTCCATTGCATGAACCGAAGTTCCGGAAACAAAACCGACGCCCGGTTTAAATATATTCCCCATTGTAAGCCCGATTATAAGAGCCAGGGTCGTGACAATTTCAAAATATATAATTGTTTTAAGCCCGATTTTACCGAGGCTTTTTGCATCTCCGTGTCCTGCAATTCCGACAACAAGCGTCGAAAACAAAAGAGGTGCAATAATCATTTTAACCATTCTCAGAAAAATTTCTGCAAAAGGTTTCATTTTTACTGCAAAATCAGGTGCAAAATGTCCTATTATTACACCTAAAAATAATGCTATAAATATCAGGGCTGTAAGTTTTGAGTGTTTCAAATAAATTCACCTCGCCAAGCAATTATATTATAAACATGTTTATCACTAAACTTTTAGAAAATATTTTGTTACAAAACTGAAAATTAATTGAATAACCATGTTGCATGACTTTTTTAATTGATGTAAAATTGTAGAACAAACCATGCTTTAAATATTTTTATTTATGGGGATGATTTTTAATAAATTTGATGAATAAGAAGACTTGGACTAATAAATGGAGGTTAGTGTGAACTTAGTGGAAGAAAAATTGAATTTATCCGAAAACGCAATAAAAGTTCTTGAAAGAAGATACTTGAAAAGGGACAAAGACGGGAATTGCACAGAAAAACCTGCTGATATGTTCAGACGTGTGGCTCTTGCAATTGCATCAGGTGATTTGAAATTCGGCAAATCTCAGGCTGAAGTTGAAAAACTTGCAGACAGATTTTATGATTTTATAACAAAATGTTACTTTATGCCGAACTCTCCGACATTGATGAATGCGGGAAGAGAACTCGGTCAGCTTGCAGCATGCTTTGTACTTCCTGTGGAAGACAGCCTTGAAGGAATTTTTGAAACAGTTAAAAATACGGCGCTTATTCATAAATCAGGCGGCGGAACAGGTTTCTCCTTCTCAAGACTCCGCCCGAAAAACAGCGTTGTCCGTTCGACAATGGGCGTATCTTCAGGCCCTGTTTCATTTATGGAAGTATTTAACGCTGCCACAGAAGCCGTTAAACAGGGCGGTACAAGACGCGGCGCTAATATGGGTATCTTAAGAGTTGACCATCCGGATATTTTGGACTTTATCAACTGCAAATCTGACAACAACAAATTAAACAACTTTAATATTTCCGTTGCGATTACGGACAAATTCATGGAAGCTCTCAAAAAAGGCGAAGATTACGACCTTGTCAACCCGCAGAACAATCAGGTTGTTGCAAGATTGAGCGCTAAAAAAGTGTTTGACTTAATCGTTGACGGCGCATGGAGAAACGGGGAGCCGGGAATCATCTTTATTGACAAAATGAACTCTGACAACCCGACACCTCTTGTCGGTCAGATTGAATCTACAAACCCCTGCGGTGAAGTTCCGCTTCTTGCTTACGAAGCCTGCAATTTAGGTTCAATTAATCTTGGCAGAATGGTTATTGAAGGCGCAAACGGCCCTGAAGTTGACTGGAAAACTCTTGCAGAAACGACAAGAACTGCAATAAGATTTTTGGACAACGTAATTGCCGTAAACAATTACCCGCTTCCGCAGATTTCAGAGATGGTTCAAAACAACCGCAAAATCGGACTCGGAGTTATGGGCTGGGCTGATATGCTTATGAAAATGGGAATTTCCTACAGCTCAGAAGAAGGTACAAAACTTGCCTCTCAGGTTATGGAATTCATTGATTACGAATCAAAATGCGAGTCAATTGAACTTTCTAAAGAAAGAGGAAGATTTAACAACTTCAAAGGAAGCGTTTACGACGGCAAAAACTTCCTCTACAACAAATACAAAGGAAAATCAGCCGGAAAAGTTTCCGATGAACAGTGGAAGGAACTTGATGCGCAGATTGAAAAATTCGGAATTCGCAACGCAACTACAACCTGCATTGCGCCGACAGGAACGATTTCAATGATTGCAGGCGCCTCCGGCGGTGTGGAACCTTTGTTCGGGCTTGTTTTCTCAAGACTTATTATGGACGGAACAGAAATGCTTGAAGTTAATCCGATTTTCAAAGAATACGCTATCAAACACGGATTTTATTCTGAAGATCTGATGAAAGAAATTGCTAAAACCGGTTCAGTTGCTCATGTTGACAAAGTTCCGGCCGATGCTAAAAAGATTTTTGTAACTGCGCACGACGTTTCTCCGTACTGGCACGTTAAAATGCAGGCTGCATTCCAGCTTCACACGGACAACGCTGTTTCTAAAACAGTTAACTTTGAAGAACACGCAACCCGCGAAGACATTGAACAGGCCTATGTTTTAGCTTATGAGAATAATCTAAAAGGCATAACCGTTTACAGAAACAACAGCCGTCAGTTCCAGCCGATGAACCTTGATTCAAAAAAATCAGAAGCTCAGGTTGAGGCCGAAAAATCAATGAAAACGGTTTCTGAGCCGGAAAAGAAATCTGATGTTACAAATCCGATTAAGGAAGAAAAGACTGAAGATTACAATCCGACAGGCGAAATTAAAACTGTCAAATGTCCTGAATGCGGAAACGAAATTCAGATGGCGGAAGGCTGTTTCATTTGCCTTAAATGCGGTTACTCCGGCTGCTCATAGGCGGACGAAGTCCGCTCTTACACATCGGCTAGATGTTAGTAATGGCACTTTAGCCGGTGGTCTTAAAAAGATTAAAAGACATACTGATTGCGTTATGCAAGAAGTATGTCTTTTGCTTGGACAGGCTTTTCTCTTTTCTGCAAATACATCATCCTGAGGCTTTAGCCGAAGAAGATGCTGATAACCCGATGAGATACTGAAGGTTTTGCCCTCAGAATGACAGGAAAAAGGACGTCATCCTGAGCCAAAGGCGAAGGATCCCATTAAAAAGCGAGAAGATTCTTCGGGCTTCGCCCTCAGAATGACATGAGACATTGTGACGAGCCTATTTGCTCCGACCAAAATGACGAAAATACTCAAAACCCAAAATGCCGCAATAGCGGAGTGAGCAATAATTGCAAACTAGACAAACTTCAAAGGCGGGTATAGTTTGAGCAAAGCGAGTTTAACCAGCCAAGAGTCGAGTTATGCAAATTATTAGCGAACGAAAGCGTGCGGCCGGTTTCCGTCGCTTTTCCGTAAAAGCGACCCCGTTCGGAGGACAAAATAAATTTATCAAAATATAAAAAAGACATACCGTTTGCGTTTTGCAGAAGGTATAATGTAAATATTCGTAAAAATATTTTGCACAATTAGCAAAAAATTGCGGTTTTAATACTTATTCTATATATAAGGTAGTGCAAACAAGAAGGATTTATAAAAATGAAAGCGGAAATGGTTAGTGCAGTTAATTCGTCGATTATCGGCGGAAATCTGGTGCAGATTGATAATAAAAACCGTTATCATGTTACGGATAAAAAAGGGCATAAAAAAGTTTTGACGCAGGATGAATTCAGAAAGAATATTGAAAATAACGCTGACAAACTCAAAGCCGGCGAAGATATCAAATTTAAAAAGCCGATGTCATTCTGGCAGAAAGCAGGGCTTGCGATATTGGGATTAGGCACTGTTGCAGGTGTAATTTACCGTAAAGATATTGCAAGTTTCTTTAAGAATTCCAGAACAAAAGAAGTTTTAACAAATCTGGTAAATAGTGATAGTGCGGCAAAAGTAAAATCAGCTGCACAGAACGCAAAAACTAAAGCTCAGGAAGCAATCAAAAATCCAAAAGATACTCTTCACAAAATAGATGAAGCTGTTGCAAAAGGAACGGAAAAAGTGATTAACGGTTTTGCAAAAGTAATAGATTTTTTCAAAGGTTTTAAAAAGTAAATACCTTCATATAGTTACGAAAGGGCGGTACATTTAATTGTTAAAGTGTGCCGCTCTTTACTTATATATTAGTTTCAGATATAATTGTCAGGCAGAGGTGTTGATGATGTCAGTTGCAGCAGCTGAACAAAGAATAAAAGATATCGTTAAAGAAACAAATTTAAAGCATATCGCAATAATTATGGACGGAAACAGAAGATGGGCAAAAGCTCACAATCTTCCGTCAGCATTCGGGCACAAGAAGGGTGTTGATGCGCTTAAGGCTGCAATGAGAGCCTGTGACGATTTTGGCGTAAAATATCTGACAGTTTATGCATTTTCTACCGAAAACTGGAACAGAAAACCAGAGGAAGTCGCATTTTTGATGGATTTGCTCGGTGTGACTCTCCAAAACGAATTAAAGGAAATGCATGAAAATAATGTTGTAATAAGTTTTATCGGCGACACGACAAGATTGAACGAAAAACTTCAAAAGATTTTAAGTAATGCTGTTGAGACAACAAAAAACAATACCGGTGTGAACCTTCAAATCGCATTCAATTATGGTGCTCGTGATGAGATTGTTCATGCGGTTAAAAATATATGTAAAAAAGTTCAATCAGGTGAAATATCGGTTTCAGATATTACGGAAGATACAATTTCCGCCAACTTATATACCAAAAATGTTCCGGATCCGGATTTGTTGATAAGAACTGGCGGAGAAATGCGGGTTTCAAACTATTTGTTGTGGCAAATTGCTTATTCTGAGATTATAGTTACAAAAAGATACTGGCCGGAATTTGATAAAAATATGCTCGCAGAGGCGATTGAAGAGTTTTACGGACGTCAAAGACGCTACGGAAAATAATTAAATAAAGGGAGTTTTATGAAGATAATAATTGCGACCCAAAATCCGCACAAACTTGAAGAAATCAGAGAAATAGCACGTCTTTTCGGTGTCAGCGGGGTTGATTTTGAAGCTATTGATTCAAGTCTGGATTTTGATCCTGTTGAGGACGGCAAAACTTTTGAAGAAAACTCTTATATAAAAGCAAAAGAGGCAAACCGCCTGACACATGCTTATACTCTGGCAGATGATTCAGGACTCTGCGTTGATGCGCTTGGCGGCGCCCCTGGAATTCACTCAGCAAGGTATGCCGAAACTGCCCAAAAAAGAATTGACAAACTTCTTGACGCTTTGAAGGGCGAAACAAACCGTAAAGCAAAATTTGTTTGCGCAATAACTTTGATTAATCCGTCCGGTGAAGTTGAGTTTACCGGCAGAGGCGAATGTAAAGGAGAAATTGCGCTTTCTCAATCCGGCACCCACGGTTTTGGTTATGACCCTGTCTTTCTGGTTGACGGAACTTCAAAAACTATGGCTGATATGAGCGAGGATGAAAAAAATAAGATTTCGCACAGAAGCCGTGCCATGCAAAAATTGTTTGAATATATAAAAAAGAATTATTAATTAAAAGTAAGTCTGCATCCGAATAATAACAAGTATTAATACATCTTGGCACATTTGCGTCAGGAATTAAATTTTTGATAATTACGCAATTTTAGAAGGTAAAACCAAATTCTATTTATCCATGTAATTATATTGCTTTTTAAAAAACGTTTTTGTATAATTGATTTGTTGCAAAAACAACAAACTATATTTAAAATATACAAATATCCGATTTAAAAAAGATTAGGGGAAACCGATGAAGAAAACAATTTTTATAATTTTGGCGGTGTTATTACTGGCAATTGTCGCAAGATATGGTGTTACGGTTTATGATAATATTAAAACCGGCAAAGCAATGAGAAATAAACCGGCTCCGCAGGTTGTGGCAGAAGAAATTCAGGAAAGAAGCATTATAAGAACTTACGAAGCTCCCGGACGTGTGGTTTCAAAATACAGGGTAGATGTTCTTGCCCGTATTTCAGGTTATCTTACAAAAAGCTACTTTAAAGAAGGCGACTTTGTAAAAGCAGGCCAGACATTGTTCCAGATTGAGCCTACAGAGTTTTCAAACTCGGCCAAAATGGCAAGCGCAAATGTTGCAAACTTAAAAGCACAATTGGCTTATGCTGAAAAACAGCTTGCCAGAGCGCAGGAACTTGTGAAAAATGATTACATCGCAAAATCAAGATATGATGAAATGCTTTCACAGAGGGATTCTCTAAGAGCGCAGCTTGCATCGGCAGAAGCAAGCTACAATGACAGCCAGCGTATAATGGGTTATACAATGGTGAAATCCCCGGTAGACGGACGTGTCGGGATTATTAATGTTACCGTTGGAAACTATGTAACCCCTTCATCAGGTGCTTTAACAACAATCAACAGTACAAATCCGATTTATGTTACGTTTCCGCTGGATTCAAATGACTATGCAATCCTTGCAAATTCGGATGCAGAGGCAAATTCGAACAGGAAAACCGAACTTTATCTTGCAAACGGAGAAAAATATAAATTCGACGGGGTTCAGGATTTTCAGGATAACAAAGTTGACCAGTCAACAGGTACAATCACAATGAGGGCAACTTTTCAAAACCCGAATAATGCTTTAATTCAGGGCGAGTTTTTAACTGTAAAACTCTATGCTAATAAACCTTCTGATATTCCGGTTGTTCCGATGACTGCAGTTCAGGAAAATCAAGCCGGCAAGTATGTTTACAAGCTTGATGAAAATGACCTTCCTCAGTTGACTTACATAAAAACAAAAGGCCAGAACGGCGATAACTGGATTGTTGAAGAAGGGCTTAAAAAAGGCGACAGAATTATTACGGACGGACTTCAAAAAGTCGTTCCCGGAAAGCCTGTCACAATTGTTTCAAAAGAAGAAATGCAGAAAATTAAAAATTTTGAAAAAACATCAGATAATAAATCCGTACAGGAGAAAAAATAGCAATGGCAGAGAATAATAACGGCAATATATTTATAAAAAGACCAAAACTTGCGATAGTAATATCGTTAGCGATTATTCTGGCCGGCATGTTGATGATAAATATGCTGCCATTGGAAGAATATCCGTCAATCACTCCTCCGCAGGTTGTTGTAACCGCGACTTATGCAGGCGCAAGTTCTGACGTAGTTGAAGCAACGGTTGCCGCGCCGATTGAGGCTCAGTTGAACGGTGTTGAGGATATGATTTATATGTCGTCAACTTCCCAAAACGGGCAGTATCAGCTTACATTGTACTTTGAAATCGGCTCAGACCCTGATATGGCGGTTGTAAACGTTCAGAACCAGCTTCAACTTGTGACTCCGAGGCTTCCTGAGGATGTAAGAAGGTACGGGCTTTCTGTTAAAAAATCCACCGGCGGCCCCGGATTGATGATGATTGCCGTAAATTCTCCGACGCATACTTATGACTCTTTGTATATCGCAAACTATGCCTCAATTTATATTAAAGATGAACTTGCCCGTATCAAAGGTGTCGGTAAAGTATCAGTATTCGGCTCGGCTGATTATTCAATGAGAATATGGCTTGACGCTGCCAAAATGGCAAACCTCGGGGTTTCGATAGCGGAAGTCAACAATGCAATTCAATACCAGAACACACAGAGTCCTGCAGGCGATTTAGGTGTTGAGCCTATGAAAAACAAGCAGATGATTAAGCTTACGATGCGTACAAAAGGCAGGCTTCAGGATGTTGAAGAATTTGAAGATATAATAGTCCGCTCAAAACCGGACGGTTCCCAAATAAGATTGAAAGATATCGCGCGTGTTGAACTCGGGGCGGAAAGTTATTCATACTTTTCACGTATCGGCGGCAGAGATTCTGCAATTATTTCAATAAGCCAGCTTCCGGAAGCTAACGCTATTGATCTTTCAAACAAAATCAGAAAGAAAATGGCAGAACTTTCAAAAGGTTTTCCGCAGGGTATTGAGTATAAAATAGAGCGTGATGAAACCGACTTTGTACGTGAATCAATCAAAGAGGTTATCAATGCAATCGGTTTAGCGATTGTTCTTGTCGGAATTGTAACTTACGTATTTCTAGGAAGCGCACGTGCCGCATTAATTCCGTTTTGCGCAATTCCTGTGTCGTTAATCGGCGTATTTATATTTATGAACCTTCTGGGATTTTCAATAAACCTCTTAATTTTGTTTGCACTGGTTCTTGCAGTCGGGCTTGTTGTAGACGATGCTATTGTAGTTCTGGAAAATACCCAGCGTCACATTCAGGAAGGTAAAAATCCGAAGGATGCGACAGAAGTTACGATGAAAGAAGTTTTCGGCGCTGTTCTTGCAACCTCTCTTGTATTGATGGCGGTGTTTGTTCCTGTATCGTTTATGGCAGGGATTACAGGACAGATGTTCAGACAGTTTGCACTGTGTATTGCTTCATCTATCGGGCTTTCGACACTTGTCGCCTTAACTCTTGCACCGGCACTTTGTGCGATGATTTTAAAATCCGGCGATGAACACAGTCATTTTATATTTATTCAAAAATTTGATGAATGGTTTAACAAAATTCGCGATAAATATCTTGTCGGAGCGAAGTTTTTTATTGATTCGCCCAAATCTACAATTGTGACATTTTTTCTGATTGTTGCATTTATTGTATTTTTAGGCAAATTAATTCCTCAAGGGTTTTTGCCGACAGAAGATAAGGGCGCAATATTTTCTCAAATACAGCTTCCTGACGGGTCTTCCGCCTCAAGAACAGATATTGTCGCAACAGAAATTGAAGAAAAAATACTTGCAATTCCCGGGGTAGAAACAACGATTACGCTTGTCGGATATTCGGGCGAAAATACCGCACTGATTGTAGCAAGGCTTTCCGACTGGTCAAAGCGAAAGAAAAAAGAACTTTCAATGCAGAGTATTATGAGCAGGATGCAGAAAGAGTTTTCAAACTATCCGTCAGCGAAGATTGCTGTATTTTCACCGCCTTCAATATCCGGACTCGGTATGTTCGGCGGATTTGAGTATGAACTTCTGGACAAAGGCGACAGAACTCCGCAGGAACTTTATGATGAAGCAGAAAAGCTTATTGCTGCGGCAAACAAAGATCCGGCCTTCCAGCTTGTTTATACTTCGTTTACGGCAAACCTCCCGCAGTTATTGATTAACGTAAACGCAGACAAAGCAATGGCGCAGGGAGTTGAAATCTCCGAAATCTACAGTGCGCTTGCAGGATATTTCGGCAAGTCCTACGTAAACGACTTTAACAAATACGGACGTGTATATCGTGTTTATCTTCAGGCGGATTCCGAATTCAGAGAAAAACCTGCGGATATTAATAAAATATTTGTCAAAAACAATGCAGGCAAAATGGTTCCTCTGACATCAGTCATAGATGTAAAAGAAATTGTCGGGCCGTATAGTCTGACAAGGTTTAATATGTACCCTGCGATTACCATAAACGGGATGACAAGATCAGGCATAAGTTCCGGTGAAGCAATCAAGATTATGGAAAGGATTTCAGAAGAAGTTCTGCCGGATGACATGGGCTTTGCATGGTCAGGAAGTTCGCTGCAGGAACAGGAGTCATCAGGGCAAATTCTGCCGATTATCATAATGTCGCTGGTATTTGTTTATCTGTTCCTTGTCGGACTTTATGAAAGCTGGATGCTTCCGGTTGCAGTAATGCTGGTATCTCCTGTAGCTTTGATGGGAGCGTTGTTTTTCCAGTATGTGGCTGGAATGTTTGGAACATTCGCAGGGCTTTCGCTTGATATTTATGCGCAGATAGGGCTTGTTATGTTAATCGGACTTTCCACAAAGCAGGCAATTTTGATTATAGAATTTGCAAAAGACGCGCATGAACAAGGTATACCTTATAAAGAAGCCGCATTGCAGGCGGCAAAATTAAGGTTCAGAGCTGTAATGATGACAAATATTGCGTTTATCTTAGGGCTGCTCCCGCTTGTATTTGCAAAAGGCGCTGGTGCCGCAAGCCGAAATTCTGTCGGTATGACGGTATTTGGCGGAATGATTGCTGTTGCATTTATCGGAACTTTCCTTGTGCCGGCTTATTACGTAATCATCGAAAGCTTTAAACAATTTACACACAATCTTGCAAAAAAATATAAAGAAAAGAAAAATAAGGAAACTTTATAAATTATGCTAAAGCGTATTTTAATAATAATTTTAATATCAATGCTCGGTGGCTTTGCAGACGCGGAAGAAGTCGCACAGAAAACCGGCAATACCATAAACCCGAAAGAATTTCCGCATGCAGAAGAAGTTCTGCCCAAAAAAGTTGACGATAAAATTGTTATAGAAGGTTCGGTCGAAAAAAATATTGACCTTACTCTTGAAAGATGTATTGAAATTGCACTTGGAAACAATCCTCAAATTAATGCAGCTTTCCACGATGTTCTGGCCTCAGATACAAGAATAAAGCAGGTCTGGTCAAATTATTTCCCGCAATTCAGCTGGCAGACAGGTTATACAAGAATTAAGCAGCTTCAGTTGTCAGACGCTTTAGGGAGAAACCTGACGTTTAATTACTATGTTCTCGGTCAGATTACGCTCCAGCAGATGCTCTACGACTTTGGCGTAACCCAGAATCAGGCAACAATCCGCAAACTGGAATATGAAGGGCAAAAGTCAACTTTATCTGAAACTATAAACAATGTTGTATATCAAACAAAAGACGCTTATTTTAATCTTTTATACTCTTATGAGAATAAAAGGGTTGCAGAAACAACAGTCGCACAATATATGATGTTTTACGATCAGGCAAAGGCTTTCTATGAAATAGGTTTGAACCCGAAAGTTGACGTCACTATTGCCGAATCAAATTTGAGTAATGCAAAATTACAGTTAATTCAGGCAAGCAACGCTGTAAACCTTGCGATTGCAAAATTGAATAATATTATGGGAGTTCCGTTTATAGAACCTTATGACGTAAAGGAGCGCTTGAGATACGAACCTGTCGACATAACATTAGAAAAAGCAGTCGAGATTGCAAGGGACTCAAGACCGGACTTAAAGCTTGCGGAAACAAAGGTTGAGGCAGCAAAACAGACCCTGAAACTCGTCAAAAAATCTTATTTCCCGACGCTTTCGCTGGAAGGCCAGTTTCAGGTCGGCGGTAAAAACTTTACATCAAACTATGGTTACAATATAGGCGGTTACCTGAACTTTCCGACAGTTAACGGCATGCTGATTAAAAACGAGATTAAAGAAGCAAGATATCTTTATGATAAAGAAATAGCAAATGCCGTCAACACCCAGAACCAGATTTTTCTGGAAATCCAAAATGCGTATTTGACACTGGTGGAAAAGAAAAACCAGATTCCTGTTGCCATTTTGCAGGTAAAACAGGCAAAAGAGAATTATGAATTGTCTTACGGCCGTTATAGAGTAGGTGAAGCTGACCCGATTGAGTTGAAAGAAGCTCAAACGACTTACCAAACTGCTCAATTGAATTATTATGGTGCATTGTATCAATATAATGTTGCAAAAGCTTCTTTAGAAAAAGCAATAGGTAAAAACCTTGCCTCTCAAGAAGAAGAAGATATTCAGCTTGAACTTGATGAAAATGTTAAAACCTCTCAAAACAAGTGAAGTGTAAAGGGGTTGAGCATTTAGTTCAAAAGGTTTGATTATTTTATCAGATAGTTTAGTTTTGTGGGAAAACTACGCCTCAAAATCTTGTTGAAAAATATAAAAATTTTAACTATTATATTCTTTATTATAGATTACAGTAGGTTATAAGTTAAAAAAGTATTTAATATAATGAGGTAATATATGAAAATAAATTCTTGCAATAACACACCATTTTCCGGAATAAGAATAGTTATGAATAATCGAGAGCAAAAAAATCTCGCAAAAGCAATGGGGACAATTCGAGGTGTTAATACAATATTTAAACCCCAAATTCTGGTTATCAACGATATGTTTTATGGGATATTTTGTAAGAATCCAATGGAAGAATTAGTTATTGAAAAAATGTTAAAGAGAAATGACGTGAAATATAATATGTTCTTGCCTATTACAGATGCAGCACCGGAGAATAAGTATCATTGGATATTAACCGGAATCCCTATTAATAGCATTAAGCAAAAATTTGGATCCTTGAAATTATCAGGTAAAATAATACGCGAAAAGGGTAGGAAAGAAATATATAGTGATAAATACAAAATAGAACGTTTTGAAGAAGAAAAAAATAAAATTAGATTATTAAAAGAGAAAATGAAAAATTAAAAAAATCATGATTTGTTGTGTTAATATTTCTTAACAAAAAGAAGCACAAAAAGGCAATTTTTTTATTCTTATATACTTTATATATACGTAAGAGATAAATAAAGAGAAGTTAAGAAAGAGAGCAAACAAATGATACCTACAACATCAGGTTCAAAAAACGATACAAACGGAAATGGACAGTTTGGAACTTTGGTTAGAAAAAGAACCAGACGCAGAAGTAATAAAGGTTTTTCTTATGAAGACTATACGTTTTTGGATAAGAAAGACAGAAGAATGAGATTTAACAATGCCCGGGATCCGATATATTACGTATTTGAATGTATCGAGAACAGACCGGTAAGCACACTGGCAAAGGAATTTGTAAAAGACACAATATTTGAAATCACAAACTTTGTATCAAAAGTCGTTGCATAATTAATAGGAAAAAGGAAAATTAAATAAAAGACGGTAATCAAAAGCCGTCTTTTTTTATGGCGATAATAAGTGAAGAGAGTTGAAAGGTTGAACGGGTGAAAGGTTGAATGGTTTGTTTCGGAATAAAAGACGTTAGGACGTTAAGACGATAAGTTCGTTACGTAAAATAAATCCCCTCTCCCTTGAGGGGAGAGGGAAGAAATTGTTAGTGAGCATTAGCGAACTTACAATTTC
>CALVAX010000003.1 GCA_944325605.1 Candidatus Gastranaerophilales bacterium | reverse complement strand
CATTAAGAAATTCTACCCTCAGCCATTCGGCACACAGTCTGACACGGCTCATTCTTCGCCGGTTCGAACTAGCATCCAAAAGGTAGAGGGGATTATATCATGTCATTCTGAGGGAGCGCAGCGACCGAAGAATCTACTCGGATTTTCGGTGGATCCTTCGGCTAAAGCCTCAGGATGACATAATGTTCTTTCAACTATTCAACCTTTCACCCGTTCAACTTTTCAACCCTCCTCACTCTTCACCCTTCACTTATAGCCCCCTCACCCTAACCCTCAGCCTTACGGCATACAGTCTCACACGGCTCATTCTTCGCCGGTTCGAACTAGCATCCCACAAGGGGAGAGGAGAAATTATTTTCCGAAATAAACCTTTCAACCTTTCACCCGTTCAACATTTCAACCCTCCTCACCCTTCACTCCTCACACTTCACTCTTCACTTATCGCCCCCTCACCCTGACCCTCAGCCTTACGGCATACAGTCTCACACGGCTCATTCTTCGCCGGTTCGAACTAGCATCCCACAAGGGGAGAGGGAAAATTATTTACCTTAACATATTTGCCCTTCTGATATTTACTGCTACCATGAAATTATGATAAGAATTTTTATGATTTCTGACAGAAATAATATCATTGAACGATTCGGAAATTTGTGCCGCCAAAATTCTTATACTTTTAATTCGTCCACTGACATTAAAATTATTACGGAACTTCTCGAGGCTGAAACTCAGGATATTGTTCTCATTGACAATGAGTCTGACAGCTTTGTAACTAAAAATATTCTGAAAAATATAAAACCTTTTTGCGAAAATTCAATTCTTATACTCATTGCAGGCAAAAAAGAAGTCGATAAAGAAATTCATAAATCCGTTAACTCAATAATTACGGAAGACTTTACTGATACGCTTGTACTGTCGGCTTTGAATATTAATTTAAGAGCTAAAAATTCTCTCAACAAACTCGCTGACACAAACAAAGATCTTGCCGCAAGCTTGTACAGACAAAATACGTTATACGGCATAAGTTCTCAGTTCGCAAGCACGCTTGATAAAGAAAAACTTTTTGAATTCATGATTGAAGGGCTTGATAAAACTTTAAGTTTTTCTCTTGCCTGCACTCTCTCTTTCTGCTCCGGCAAAGAGCCTGTTCTTATCCTTAATTCTCTGTACGAAATTTCGGAAGAACTTCTTGACGCTATTAAAGTGAGAACTATCTACAATTATAACTCTCTGTTTGAAGGAAAAACTCCGCCTTTTAAACTCAATGAAAATTCGCTGAAAGTTGTTAAATATGTAAAATATCCGGCCGGAAGATTTAATTTTACGCTTTTCAGGTTTGACACAATGTTTTCTCCCATTGCTCTGGGCGAAAACTTCTACGGCTGCACGGAAGTGTTTAAAGAAAATCACTTCACCTCTGAAGATTCAAAATGTTTTCAAACCATTGTTCAGCAGGTTACTCTGCCTTTAAAGAACGCTTCGCTTTATCAGGAAATTATTGAAACAAACAAAAAACTTGAACATCTCGAAAAATTAAAATCAGAATTTATTTCGATAGTTTCGCATGAACTCAGAACCCCCTTAACCTCTATCAAAAATTCTCTGGATATTCTCTTAAGCGGAAAATGCGGAGAGGTTACAGAAACTTCCGAAAAGTTCCTGTCTATGGCTAAACGAAACGTCACAAGGCTGTCCGGAATTATCAATGACCTTCTTGATATTTCCAAAATTGAAGCAGGCAAAATGGATTTCCATTTCACTCCGGTTTCGGTTAATACAGTCATTGATTATGTAAAATCCGCACTTTCAGGACTTGCTAAAGAAAAATCGCTTGAACTTGTACTTGATACAAAAGAAAATCTTCCGGAAGTTATGGCGGATTCACAGAGGCTTGAACAGGTTCTCACAAATCTTCTGTCAAATGCCATAAAATTCACTCCGGAAGGCAAAAAAATAACTCTGAAATCTGAACTTAAAAATGCCTCTGAGATTAAATATCATGCCTGTTTTGCAGAAAGTATGAAGAATTTAAAAGGGGATTATGTTGTTGTTTCAGTTGAAGATGAGGGAATTGGAATAGAGGAAAATGAATTTTTGCATGCCTTTGACAAGTTTGCACAGATAGAAAATTCTCTTTCCCGCAAAGTCGGCGGCTCCGGCCTCGGGCTTCCTATTGCCAAACAGCTTCTGGAAGCCCACAACGGCGCTATCTGGTGCGACAGCGAGATTAACAAAGGATCTAAATTCCACTTTGCAATTCCTGTTGACACTGCAAAAGCAGAACAATGCGAAATGCTTAGTATAAGTTAGTGTTTTTATTTAAAAATCTGCCGGCATCAAGATATTTGCCGTTTTCGATGAACATATCGGCAACTTCTCCGACAGAATTTAGATTGTCCTGCATTTTTGAAACTGGAGTTTTGCTAAAAACTATATCCCTCAAATCAAACCAGGCTTTTTCTTTGATTTTATCAACAAGTTCTTTTACAAGTGAAATTCTCTTCGGATCAACATCTTCATTTATTACACTTCTTGTCAATAACATAAAATCACGTTGTTTATCATATATCATTGGATTTGGAGGCATTAATGTTTCTTTTGCAAAAATTTCCACAAGAGGCTTTGCAGCTTTAAAGTGCTCAGCAACGTTCTTGTTCTCCAACACATCGCCGGTTGTCTGCCATAAAAAATATTTTGAAGTAATTGAATCCGTATTATTTATAACTTCCTGCGCAAAATCAAGCGCATTCGGATTTTCTTTAGAGGCGCGCGGGAAAATATCCAGCAATACACCGAGTAAGGTTTTTCCGGCGCTTGTCTGACCTTTCATGTTTATATCCGTCGGAAACATCGAATGTTTGTTTGCAAGTTCTATTGTGTCCGCAACAAGCCCCAGATGCTCCGGTTTTATTTCTTTTAAATGCGGAAGGAATTCTTTAACTTCAGGATTAGTCTTTGCCCAAAGTTTGATTGTTTCCTGCAATTCTTCTGCTGTTCTTGTATCTGCAGTACGCTTTACTGCTCCTAAATGCTGCCATCCGCCAAACCTCGTCAACGGTGCCGTTAATTTTATAGCCATAGTTTCTCCTTTCTAATTCTTTCTATTATATTAAATTCAAACAAAATATTTTTTGCTGTTTTTTTATTTTTTTATAAAAAATTCTCCGTAACTGCTTAACTAAACGCAATTGCGGAGAATTTAAAATCTTACGATTTGATTTTTAGATATAATATCCTGTTCCGGAGTGCTCCGACAAATCATTGCCCGAAGATCTGCGCAATTTATCGCTTTCTGTATTATAGAAAGGAATTCTTGTATCTTTCGGATCTTTTATTAGATATTCGTCTACGTCAATTATTTTTCCGTAAGAATACGCAGCCTTGAGATCCGCTTTTAAAGTTTTCAGATTTTCTTTTATTGTATCCGGAGTTGCTTTACTCTTTATAACTGCATCAAAATCAAATTTTTTTATACTGCTTATACTGCGGAGGGTTTTGTAAATTTCCGGCAGGAGTGCAATTTTTTCAGGATCTGACTCTTTTTCTATAACAGCAAGGATTGACCCTACAAATTCTTCTTCCCTTTCAAAATTTTTCGGAGAAAATGTCATTGCTTCTTTTGCCAGATCTTCAACCGCCGGAATTGCTTTTTCAAAATGCTTATCAACACCGTCATCGAGCAAAAATTCCGTATCTGCTGCGGCTTTCAGATAGAATTTTGACATTAATTTGCCTGTTGTATCTACAACCTCCTGCGAAAAATCCATAGCATGCGGATTTTTCCGTGAAATTATCGGGAAAGTAGCCATTAATTTTTCCAGAGGATTAAAAGGGCCGAAATTTTCGTCAGCTTTCAGCATATCAACATCAGAAAATATGTTTGCAGGCTTCTGTGAAAGTTCTATCGTATCAGCTATCAATCCAAAATGTTTCGGGTTCATAGTTTTCAACTCCGGCAAAATCTGTTTTACATCTCCTACTCTCCTTGCCCATGCTTCTATTGTACCTTTTAACTCATCAACGGTTCTTGTGTCGGCCGGTCTTCTATAAAGCCCCAACGGTTCCCATCCTTCAAAACGCTTAATTGGATGCATCAATTTAATCATTTTTCTTAACCTCCTTGTTTTTATTAAATCAATGGTACTTTAAAAATATTAAGTAAAAACATTTTTTCCTGAAATCGATTTACAAATATTAACAATACCTGACACTGTTTTTAATATGCTATAATACTTTTATAAAAGACTTTGAGAGGAAAATATGAAAAATATTCTTATAGTTGACGATGAACAGGATATAGTAGAAAGTTTAAAATTTGTTTTAGAAGCTGCCGGATATAACTGCTACACAGCTTTTGACGGGGAAGAAGGCTTAAGGCTTGCAAAAGAAATTATTCCGGATTTAATCATACTTGACGTTATGATGCCTAAAATTAACGGATATAAAATAAGCAGACTTTTAAAATACGACAGCAAATATAAAAACATACCGATTTTAATGATTACAGCCCGCTCGCAGGAGGAAGACAAACTTATCGGCGAAGAAACCGGTGCTGATGAGTATATTACAAAACCATTCGACCTTGATGATGTCCTCAAGCAGGTAGAAAAGTACTTAGGTAAAGAAAATTAATGGAAACCGTAACTAACAAAACCCTTGAAAAACTAAAATATGACCTAGTAAGAGCCGGTCTTATACAGTATGAAACACTGGAACAGGCTCAGGAAATTGCTAATGCACAAAATATAAATATCGGTCAGGCGCTTATTAATTCAGGAATGCTGACTGAAGATGTTCTTATAAAATTTCTTGAAACAAAGCTTCATACACCTTTTGTAAACCTTGATGATTACAGCCTTGACCCGAAGTGCCTCAAATATATTAACTATACTGACGCTAAACGGTTTAAGATTTTGCCTTTATTTAAAATAGAAGATACTTTGACTGTTGCAATGGCTGATCCGCTTGACCTGTTTGCTATTGACAGAATTGTGGAATCCGCAGAATGCACAATAGAACCGGTGCTTGCATCCGAATCTGTCATCTTAAAAAAGATTGATGAATATTACCCGAACGACACTACTGTCGGAGAAATTTATACATCTTCAAAATCTGAAGAAATTGACTGGAGAGAAGAACTTCATAACGAAGATTTGTCCGATCAGCATATGCAAAAAATTATCCGGGCTATCCTTAAACAAGCCATAACAGAAGATGTTCATGAAGTCCTTTTTCAACGACAGGACGACGGTTTGGGGGTAAACTTCAAAAAAAACGGCGAAATTATAAACAAAGGAACAATTCCGTCTGTTTTGACACTGTCTTTTACAGCAAAGCTTAAGACGTTAGCGGATCTTGACCCCTCAGTCAGCGAGGTGCCCCAGCTTGGAAAATTACACTTCAAAGTAGATGATATTGATGTTGTGGCAAGCATTTCCACATTTCCGACCATTATGGGCGAGAGAATTTTCCTTAAAATTTACAAACAGCCTAAAGCATTAAATAAAATTATTACAAATGAATCTCAACTTAAAATAGTAAAAAAAGCGCTGGAAACTCCGGGGGTAATCCTTGTCTGCGGTTCGCCTCTCAGCGGAAAAACCCATATTATTTATTCTCTATTAATCGAATGCGCAGAAAAAAATAAAAACAAAAATATTATGACGCTTGAAAGTATCGCAAAATATAACCTTCCTTCTATAAATCAATGCGAACTTAACGAAAATATCGGCTTTAATATGGACAAAGCCTCCCGCTTTATTGAGTTTCAGTCGCCGGATATCATCTACCTTGAAGGGATTAAAAACAAGGAAGCTTTCGACTATTTTTCAAGCCTTGTTTACGACGACAAAACCGTTATAATGGAATTTCTTGCAAACAACATGGAAGATTTGCGCAACAAAATGGCAATTTCAGACTTTGAAACCCTGAAATCCATAATCAGCTGTATTATATTTATCCATTCTAAAAACAGCATTGAGGTTTTTGACAGAACAACCGCGCAGAAATATCTGGCATAACATTTTGGATAAAATATTATGCCTATACTTGTGCCCTTGCTGTATTTTTGAAAAATAACAGCTTAAGTTCAGACAGATATGTCGCTTATGAAATTAACATGTCAAAAACTACCCTGCTTCTCGCTGAAACAGGAAAACTTGACCCGCAGATTACAACTTTTTGCAAAATTGCAGAAGCCTTCTATCTTAAACCGGAAAATCTTCTGCAAATGATATACAAAGAACTTCCTCCAAATTGGTCAATCATTGAAGATAATACTGACTCTGCTTAGACAATGTAAAATATTAAATTTATTATGAAATCAGCAATCAGCATATAAACAGTCGACAAAATTGCCGCCTGTGTGGTTGAAATACCGACTTCTTTTGCTCCGCCCCGTGTTTCGTAACCCTGTGTTGCGCAGACAAGGGCAATCAAGGCACCAAAAACTGAAGCTTTCAGCAGGCTGATATAAATATCTTTTGTACTCAGCCATGCCCAGACTGAATACATATACCTTGCAGGATGCAAATTTATTGTTAAATTTGATACAAACATTCCGCCGACAGTGCCTATGAACTCTGCAAGCAGCACAACCATCGGAACGGTAATAGCTGCAGCAAGAATTCTCGGTGCAAAATAATGCCCGACAGGATCAACTTTCAGAGTTTTCATTGCATCGACCTGATTTGTGACCTGCATATTTGCAATCTCAGCAGAAATTGCGGTTCCTGAACGTGCGCCTATTGCAAGAGCCACAAACCCCGGGGCAATTTCACGGATAAGCACAATTACAATCGTCCCGCCGATATAAGCCTCCGCTCCGCTCATCAAAAACTGCTTTGAAACCTGAATCGTAATAACTGCGGCTGAAATAAAAGCTATTATCAATGAAATAGACAATGAGTCATAACTGATTGACGCGGCCTTGCTTATGACTTCAGAAAATCTCAGCTGACCGGTCAGAACATACTTTAAACTCTTTATTAAATTTTGGACGCACAACCCTAAAAATTCTATCAATCAAATTCTCCGCATGTTTTAAAAATCTGCCTCCCTCTTGCGGGAGGCAGAAAAATATTTTAGTAAACCGGCATACACCATTTTTTGTATTTCGGAACTTTGCCTTTAACAACATCAAAGTATAATTTTTGAAGTTCTTTAGCGATAGGGCCGACATTTCCGTCGCCGAGTTTTCTATGATCAATTTCAACAATCGGGCTGACCTGTGCGCCTGTTCCGCAATAGAAGGCTTCGTCTGAAATATAAAGTTCTGTTCTGTCAATTGCTCTTTCTTCAACTTCAAGGCCTAAAACGTCTTTTGCAAGTTCGATGATGGTATTTCTTGTAACACCGACAAGAATATTATCCGTTTTCATAGTAGTTACAAGTTTACCGTTCTGAATTAAGAACAGGTTCATTGCAGAACCTTCCGTAACCTGACCCTGTTCATCAAGAACAACAGCATCGTCAAATCCGGCATTATGCGCATCTGTCTTAATTAAAGCAGCGTTTGCATAAGATCCGGCAACCTTGGCTCTCGGAGGAATTGCGTTATCGCTGTTTCGTCTCCAGCTTGAAACACATACACTTAAACCTTTTGATGTGTCTATATAATCACCCATTTTGTTTGAAATAATCATAAATGAATCCGGATTATCGAAAAGTCCGGGGCCGACTTTCTGGGCTGATTTGTATAAAGTCGGACGCATATAGGCATCTTCTTTGTAGTTATTCTTTTTCATCAAATCAACCGTAATTTTGCAGTATTCTTCAACGGTATGAGGACTTTCCATGTACATAATTTTTGCACTGCGCTGAAGTCTTTCATAGTGTTCTTTTGCTCTGAAAACGTAAAGTTGTTTTTCATCTTCATTCCAGTAGGCTCTGATGCCTTCAAACACAGCCGTACCATACAAAAAAGCATGCGTGCGGACAGGTATGGAAGCCTTTGCTATATCGACGTATTCGCCGTTTAAATAAACATACTCTGTCATTAAATCCTCCTTATTTCCTAACCTACGGTTTCAATTATAACACGAAAAAGACAGAATAAACAAAACCGATATATGGAATTTTTATACTTGTTTATACTAAAAAGGAAAAGAGACCACCCTTGAAATGAGTTTTTTATCATTTGCAACACTAAGGAACTTTCTTGTGCCGACAAGAAAGTTCCGCAAAGAAGCTCCCGACCTGAAGCTTCATTCACTAATCAATTGTAACCGTTTCAATTAAGCAAGTGAACTCGTGCTTCGCACTCAAACAGCACTTGCTTTGTTGTTCTGAAACGGAACATTGATTGTTCTTTCCGCAATGGTCGGATTTAAAATTTTCAACAACAATATTTTGTCATGCTGAGTTTATCTCAGCATCTCAATGGGATTCTGAAATAAATTCAGAATGACAGTGAAAGACAAAATATTGTTGTTGATTCAGCTCCTTCGGCTTTCCGCACTCGCAATAAACAGGTACGGCTGACACCTTTCCCCTTCTGCTCGTGCGCCTCAGGATGACGTGTGATATTCATGTCATTCTGAGGACGAAGAAAGTAGGTTTTGGTAATCTCTGATTACCGAAACTTTTGTGTTGCGGTAAATTAATATTTACCACAACCTACTGCTGTTCAGTCACCCACACCCGAAATTGTAAGTTCGCTAATGCTCACTAACAATTTCTTCCCTCTCCCCTCAAGGGAGAGGGGATTTACTCCAGTCATTCTGAGGACGAAGTCCGAAGAATCTTTTTTATTGAGATACTTCGCTAACCCTCAGTATGACGCTGTTTTGAAAATTTTTGGCGGAATTTGCTATATACATCCCTCTTATTTTAACTTAGAAAACAGGGCACTTGATAAAGTGCCCTGCATGAGGATATATTATGGGAAATTGTCTATTCTTGCGGATCCTTTGCATCATCTCCGCCGATAATACTAATGTCTTTAAGAAGCCATTCGGAACCGTGCTGGTTTGTTTTCTTGATTGAATTCGGCTGGTCGCCTTTTTCGTATGTAAATCCGTCACTTGACTGCCATTGGCCTTCACCGATTTTTGTGAAGCTTCTGGGTTCCTGACGGAGCCAGTTGCCCGGTTCGGAAGTTGATTGATTTGGATCAAATACTGACCAGTTTGGCACGCCGTTGCCATTTGAAATACTGATTTCTGTTTTTGGAAGATTTTCACAGTCGCTGAGGTCTTGAGAACTGTTAACGTACAGTTCATGGCGCTTGAATTCTTCGTTTTTACCGAATACATAAGCTTCATCCGGATTTGACCATTTAGTTCCGATGTCATTCATAATGTAAACATCGCCGTCACGGCTTGTACGTCCGCCATCCCAGAGGGTTCTGTGAATCTGATTGTTCTTGGCATCCTGCCAATCCACACCATAAACAAACTGGCCGACTCCGGCTGTATCTATACCCAAATCATGAAACATTTCTTTCATTTTTTCCGGAACATCCGATTTAAAATCTTTTTTAACAAAAAGTGTTTCCGGCGGAAGCGGATAATATACCGGTTTTTCTACATATTGCGTATCAATTTTTGTTTGCCACAATGTATCAGTTTTATGAATATATTCCGGCACCTTAATTGTATCATATTTCGTCTGCCACAATGTATCTGTATCATGAATATATATTGGCTCTTTTATTGTATCAACTTTTGTCTGCCATAACGTATCTGTCTTATAAATATATTCCGGTACCCTGATTGAATCTCTTATCGTATCGGTCTGCGTAATATAAACCGGTTTTTCAACAATTTTTTCAACATATTCAGTTTCTGTAACAGTATCTGAAGGCAAATCAACATAGTGGTTGTGGATTTCGTCCAATTCATCTGTTGAACAGGCTGCAAGAATTGATACACCTGCCAAACCTCCGACTGTACCGAGTGCGTGGCTTGCTTTAAGCCCTTTTTGAGCCTGAGGGGCGTGAGAAGCTAATTTGGCGGCCCCAATTAATGCTTTACCGGCAGAAGGTTTTACAAATTTCAAAATTGAACCGGCTGCCAAAAGAGCTGCAGCTCCGATTCCCAATTTTGCACCTGTGGACAAGCCTTCTTTCTTTTTTAATTCTGCAGCAATTATTTCTGCTTTTTTGCTGTCTTTTGATGTTTGACCTTTTGACAAGGCCTGCGACAATTCGGCATTGTTCTCTTGTTGTTTTGCCTTAATTTCAGGCTTTTGTTCCGTCTGCTGTGATTGAGCAGCAGAAACTTTTGAAACTTCTGATAATCCCATTTCTTAACTCCTTTTTCCTAAACTATAATTTTCCCCTTAGTGTTTCCACTGATACTTAGATAAAGTTTTTTTGAACCCGATAGTTGCCTTGAAATTTTTCAATTTTTAAGGCTGTATCGCATTATATAAAAGCAATTCAGACTATTTTAAAGCCGACTTTACATTTTGTAATAATTTTTATTTTTGGGACATTTTAGTAGTTTCTATGAACTTTTTAGCGTCATTAATCGGTATTGCAAATCCTATACCGATGTTTGAAATATTGTTATCAGGATTGTAAATTGACTGATTTATACCGATGACCTCGCCTGAAGTATTCAAAAGCGGGCCGCCGGAACAGCCGGGATTGATGGCAGCATCTGTTTGGATTTTATTTTTTGTATAATCAATTCTGGAAATTATACCCTGCGTCAAGGTTCCTGAAAATCCGAAAGGATTGCCGATTGCAAGGACTTTCTGCCCGACTTTAATGTTTTGTGAATCCCCGAACTTTATTGTTTGAAGCTGCATTTTCGGTGTTATCTTAAGAAGAGCAAGGTCTTTATTTTTCCCCATTTTGGAAACTATTTCGGCCTTGTAAACCTGTCCGTTATACATTGTAACTTCAACGCTTTTGCTGTCTTCTACCACATGAGAACCCGTTAATATAAGGCCGTTAGGACTGACAATACAGCCTGTACCGGCGGATATTCCGTCAGACGTCTGCGCATCTATTGATACTATGGCCGGATTTATTTTTTCATATACTGTTATGTTAATCTCCTCATCCGGAGCATAAGATTTTGCCAACACCGGATTCTGGCAGTAAAACTGAAAAATAATTGACACAAACAAAAATAATACTTTTCTATTCATAACAATACCTCTCATATTTATTATTCATTTAATTCAATTATTTTCATCATATTCGGCGGATTTGTAACGGTTAGTTATTGAAATTATTAAAATTTTAATGTATAATTCAGGAAAGATTTATAGATGATTTATCAGTTAAGGAGATTACAAATATGGAAAGAATTGATTTATTCAAAAAACACCTGGATGAAAAAAGAGCAGTAAAAATTATTGCAGGTATTGACAACTTTGATATGGAAAGCGTAAAAAAAGTTGTTGCTTCCGCTGAAAAAACAGGCGCAAGCGCTGTTGATATCTGCGCTGATGAAGATATAATTAAAGCTGTCAGAGAAATGACTGATATGCCGGTATTTGTTTCTTCAATCGTTCCTTCACAGCTTGCAAGAGCCGTTGAACTCGGCGCTGATGCTATTGAACTCGGCAACTTCGATGTTCTTTACAAAAGCGGAAAAACCTTCTCTGCTAACGAAGTTCTGGAACTTACAAAAGAAACCCTTGCACTTTTAAAAGGCAGCCACGTATTTTTCTGCGTTACAATCCCGGGTGAAATAGACATTAACGAACAAATTTCACTTGCAAGAGAACTGGAATCTCTCGGTATTGACTTAATCCAGACTGAAGGACACTTCTCTAAAGCTGAACAGGCTAACGGTGTCAGAGGTTTGATGGAAAGAGTTGAACTTACAATTTCAAACACAATTGAACTTGTAAGAAACGTTGACATTCCTGTTATGACAGCTACAGGCATCAACCCGACTACAGCTCCGTTTGCATTTGCTGCAGGCGCTTCTGCTATCGGATGCGGTTCCTGCATTAACAAACTTTCTTCTGAAATTGCTATGATTGCAACTTCAAGACAGCTTGTTGAAATTGCTTCTAAAAATGCAGAAAAAATTGCAGCTCTTGTATAAACAGGCGGAATTTTAATAATTTTAATAACACAGCAACACAGGCCAAAATGGCCTGTGTTGCTGCATATTTGAGCCGATTTAACTTTTTCACTCTTCACATTCGCCACATTTTGTCATGTTGAGTTTATCTCAGGCTCCCAACGTCATCCTGAGGCGCACGAGCAGAGGGTGAAAGACGTTAGCCTTACCCGTGTTTACTGCGAGTGCGAAAAGCCGAAGGATCTTCTGGAAACGCAAGAAGATTCTTCGGTCGTTTCACTCCCTCAGAATGACAGTGGCTTAGACAAAACGGGGCGATTTCTTATCGCCTTTTTCTGAAACAAACCCTTCAACCTTTCACCCGTTCCACTATTCAACTCTCTTCACACCTCACTTTGTTAAAACCTGACTTACAAATCACCCACACCTGAAATTTTATGTAACGCACTTATTCACCTATTTACTTATTCACCTATTCACTTTGTTTTGAACTTTTCGTCTTAACGTCTTATCGTCCTAACGTCTTTTATCCGTAACCTCCTAGGGCCTTAGCGCCTTAGTATCTTTTTAGAACAATCCTTTCAACTGTTCACCCATTCAACTCGTCAACTTTTCAACTTTCTTCTCCCTTCACTTCCGCCCCATTTTGTCATGCTGAACTTGTTTCAGTATCCCGACGAGATCCTGAAATAAATTCAGGATGACAGTGGAAGACAAAATGGGGCGTCTTTCACAACGAAACCTCTTAACGCCCTAATGCCTTAGTATCTTTTTCCAGAAACAACCCCTTCAACCATTCAACTTTTCAACTCTCCTCGCCCCTCACTAATATAACCTCACCCGAATTCCTGCGACTCACTTCGTTCGTCGGAAATTCTACCCTCTCCCAAAGGTAGATGGAAAATTTATTCTGTAACCAACCTTTCAACCATTCCACCTTTCAACTATTCAACCCTCTTCACTCTTCACTTCTCACTTATTAACCCCTCACCCTAGCCCTCTCCCGTAGGGAGAGGGAATTGTTTTGTCGCAATCCCTTCAACCTTTCAACCTTTCAACCTTTCAACTGTTCAACTCTCCTCACCCTTCACTTCTCACTCTTCACTTCTTTTCTCCTCTCTGTCACAAATATTTACATTAAATGGAAATTTAAAAAGGTTTTAACTACAATATTTTTGTAGAATTAAGAGGGATATTATGGAATTAATCTTAGATATTTTATACATTTATGCTGCATTATACACAATCTTTTTTCTGGCACTTGCCATCAGAAATCTTAATGATAAAAAATTCAGACTTGAGAAAAAATATTCCCAATATGAAGAAAAAGATAATCTGGCTGTTGTGATTTATGCACATAACAACAAAGATACACTTCAAAACCTTATTAGAGAACTCAAATCACAGGACTATCCGATTGGAAATTTTAAAGTATTCCTGATTCTGGACAACTGCACGGACGGTTCTCAGAATTTTTATCTTAACGACAATTTTATTCACACAATTAACATAAAAGATGTTGGTACAATCGGAAAAGATCAGGCTATATCAATACTTCTGGAACAGCTTGCTCAGGATGATTACATTGATTCTTTTGTTTTTATTGATGCTGACAGAAGCATTGCACCTGATTTTCTTTCAACTGTAAATGCTGCTCTTGTAAAAAACAGTGTCCTTAGCGGCGAAACTATTATTGATACAGAAAACTTCGGCCCTGTTGACAAAATAAAAGCAGCTTATCAAAAATACCACATGAATTTCTTACGCCGTGCACGATCTCTGTTCGGACTTGCTTCACAGGCTGACAGCGGCGTTTTTATTATTAAAAAAGAAATTATTAACCAGATCGGCGATGTCGATTTTAAAGACGTAAATTCAGAACTTAAATACAGTCTGCTTCTGTCAAGAATCGGATGCAAGTGTACTTACAACCCTAATATCCAGACAATTGTAGACAGCGCAAATTACGAATTTAAGAAACCGAGATTTTCTGCAAGAATGAATTTGTTCAGAAACGGTATTTTACAGATATTTTCCAAGAACTTTGTGTTTAACGAACATGTACTTTCGCTTATTTATCCGAATATTTGGACATTATTAATTATTTATGCCGTTGTTCTCAAACATTCTTACAGTTCTTATTTCTTCCTTGATTTTAAATTTGTATTGTTTACGTTTATTCTCTTAGCTGTAGGATTTGCACTCAGCCTTGTTGAATCTAAATTAACGAAAACTGAAATATTAAGACTTTTTATGTATCCGGGATATTCTTTCGGGCACATAATTAAGAACTTGCCACCTATAAGAAAAGTAATTAATAAAATTCTAAACAGGGAAGATTTGCCTGAAAACACCCAGAAATTTGATGTCGACGTTGTTGTTTCCACTAGCAGAAACAACCTTAATTGCAGAATGCAGTTTATATCAGACCACGGACTTGCAAAAATCAGGTTCTATTACAAGAACAAAAAATTCACAACCGGCACGCACTTAAGAATGATAGATGCGCTTCATGAATTAAAAACAAAACTTGATGATTACGGTTTTGTACTCAGAATTTGCAGCTGCTGCACGCATTTTACGCCGAACGTTGACGGGTCGACAAATATGCTGAAAGGCTTCTGTAACAGTGATTATCCGTCGCCATCTATCAAAGAGCCGAAGCCGACTCTGATATGGAACACCTGCAACGACTTCTGTCCGGCAGAACTGAACAATCTGATTTCGGAAATGGTTAAAGAAAGCAATCAGGAGTAACTATTTCGTTAATCATATAAAATGACCCGCAGATTATTGTGAGGGTGTCAGGTTTGTATTCAAATTCGTCTAATGACCTGAACTCTTTTGACGGGAATGCGCATTCTGCCTGAAGTTCTTCGACTGCGCAAGAATTAGGGTTAGAAAAATGGTTAAAATAGATTTCGTCATTTTTGTCGAACAATAGCGCCATCATTTTTTTGTAATCTTTATTTTTCAGACATCCGAAAACATAGCGGCGTTTTTTGTCCGGAAAATAAAAATCAAGGCTTTCTCTAAGCGCGGCAATTCCGTTCGGGTTGTGCGCTCCGTCGATTATAAGATTTTTGGCTTCTATAAACTGAAATCTTGCCGGATGTTTAACCTTTGTAAGCGCTGATTGAATAACATTCTCCGGAATTTCAGGAAACACAAGCCTTATGGCAGCAAGCGCAAGCGACAAATTTTCCTGCTGATAAAGCCCTTTGAGCGAAAGGTTTGAGGTATCTTCCAGAGGTGTTATCATCATTAAAAGAGAATTATTTACATCCGCAGCATCTCTGATTGCCTCGTAACCCTCGGATGTAATGACCGGACAATTTGGCTTTATAATTCCGGCTTTCTCGAAAGCTATTTTATCTTTAGTGCTTCCGAGCCGCTCTGTGTGGTCAAGATCAATATGCGTAATCACGGCACAAAGGTTGCTTTTTATAACATTTGTCGCGTCAAACCTTCCGCCAAGACCAGTTTCCAGCACAACGACATCAACGTTATTTTCTTCAAAATATTTAAAAGCCAGAGCCGTCAGGATTTCAAACTCTGTCAGATGAATATTATTTTTATCAGCCAGATTGCAAGTTTCAAACACTAGCCGCGCAAAATCTTCATCGGAAATATCAACACCGTTAATTTTTATGCGTTCTGTGTACTTAAAAAGATGCGGGCTTGTATAAAGTCCGGTTTTCCTGCCGGCCTCCCGTAAAACAGCCTCAAGAATTGCGCATACGCTCCCTTTTCCGTTGGTGCCTGCGACATGAATACATTTCAACTTATCCTGAGGGTTGCCGAGAAGCTCCAGCACAGCAGAAATCCGCTCCAACCCGAGATTTATATAAAACTTGCCTTTAGATGTCAAAAGCTCTTTTGCATCATTATATGAGTACATAAAATTACCTCTTTTGAGCGGCTGTTTCAAGCAGTTTGCCGCAAATTGCATCTGCCGCATCATATTTCGCAAGCAAAAGCGCTTTTTGTTGTAGTTTGGAAAGCTTATCTGAATTTTTCACAAGCAGCAGGATATCCTCAAGCAGCGTGTCCGCATTAAGCTCATCGTCTTCAATATATAATGATGCGCCCTTTTCTTCCATATATCTTGCGTTTTTGCGCTGATGGTCAGCCGCCGCATGAGGGTATGGAACAAGGATAGATGCCGCACCTGATGCGCAAATTTCCGAAATACTCAGCGACCCTGCCCTTGATACCGCAATGTCAGAAGCCTTCAGGACAGTCACCATATCTTCAAAATAAGGCCTTACAATCAAATTTGAATCGCACTCATACTCAGGATAAATTTTTATCAATTGTTCAATTACTCTTTCAAAATTTTTCTTTCCTGTCTGGAATATGATTTGCAGATTAAATTCTTTTGAAAGTTTTTTGAGAATATCAACAGACGCATCGTTAATCGTCCGAGCGCCTTGCGATCCGCCCATTATGCAGAGAGTTGTTTTATTTGAAAGCCCGAGGCTTTTGCGCGCCTCTTCTTTTGAAATTGTTTTAAAAGTTTTTCTTATCGGGTTGCCGTTTATAAGGCAATTTGGATTTTTGATTTCCGATTTTGCACACTCAAAAGCAAGCGACACAGCAGAAGCCCACGGCGCAAGCTTTCTTGTCACAAGCCCCGGTTTAGCGTCGCAATCGTGCATCATATAAGGAATTTTTAAAATCTTAGCCGCAATAAGCGCCGGCGCCGACACATAACCGCCTGTTCCGAACACTGCGTCAGGCTTATATTTCAGAATATAAAAGCAGCTCTTCATTATTGCAAAAGAAAGTTCAAAACACCATTTTACAAGTCCTAAACCTGCACTCCTCGGCATTCCATGAACTTTTACAGGCAAAAAATTGAAACCTTTCCCGCTTACAATATCATACTCTAGATTATCAGGATTTCCGACGTAAAAAAGATTTTCGCCTCTTTCACTTAATCCGTCGGCAATTGCAACAGCCGGATAAATATGTCCTCCGGTGCCGCCGCCTGTTATGAAAAATGTATATTTTTTATCTTCTTGCACGTTCATCTTCCTGATTCCTTATTTTCTTAATTCGTTTTTTAGAAATATTCAACAAAATTCCAATCATCCAGAGCGACACAATAAGAGAAGAACCGCCGTAACTGATAAATGGAAGCGGAACGCCTGTTGTCGGCAGAAATGAACTTGCAACGCTTATATTCAAAAATGCCTGAAACCCTATTGCAAACGTAATCCCGACCGCCAGAAGCCTGCCGTACATATCAGGACAGCGCGAAGCAATAATAAATCCTCTGTGCACAAGAGTCCAGAAAAGCCCGATTACAAGCACACACCCGATAAAGCCGAGTTCTTCCGCCAGAATTGCAAAGATAAAGTCCGTATGACATTCCGGCAGATAAGCGAGTTTTTGAATTGATCCGCCGTATCCGACCCCGTTAAACCCTCCAGAGGCAAACGCTATCAAGGATTGAATTATGTTATATCCTGCCCCCTGCGGGTCGCTTTCCGGATGGCGCCAGATTCTTAAACGCTGAAGCTGATAAGGTTTGATAATTGTCGTCAGCGCCAGAACTATCGTTGTGACGCCGGCCGCAAGGCAGCTGAAAAACAGTTTCAACGACCCGCCGCCGCACAAAAACATTACAACACAAACAGACAAAAGCAGAATTACCATACTCAAATTCGGCTGCATAAAGATAAATGCCAGCATTACAAGTATCGGAATAAAATATTTAAACCACTTTGTTTCGTCAAAAAGATTCGGATTGTCCTTGAAAGCTGATGCCATAAGAAGAACAACTGCAGGTTTTGCAAACTCTGACGGCTGCAATTGAAATCCCAAAATATTAATCCATCTTTTTGCACCGTTCACCGTAACCCCTAAAGGTGTAAAATCAACAAGCATCAGTGCGATTATAATCCCTGCCGCAAGCAGAGTATTCCACTGCGCAAGCTTTTTGTAATCATAGTTTGTAAAAAATTTCAGTCCGATAAATCCGACAATAAAACAAATTATCTGTTTTATTAAGAATTGTGCAGGATTTACCCCTTCGTCAAGACACTTTGGCGCGGACGCTGAAAATATCATCATAAACCCTATCATTACCAGAAAAGTCACGACAACAAGAAGTGTCTTATCCGGTGATGATATAATAACACTTTGAATTTGCGAACGGTTATTTCTTAATTTGTCCCTGTCGTAATTTCCTCTGTCATAATCTCGATAAGACATAATCTTTAAAGACCTTTCCTCTCTCCTCGTATCCGCTGAACATGTCAAAACTTGCGCATGCCGGTGAAAGCAATACAACATCCGGGTTTAATTCAATTGCTTTATCCGCTGCGCTCTGGAGTGAATTTTCTCTGACTATATTTTCAAATCCGTCTGATTTTAAATTTTCCTCAAATCTGTCAGCCGCCTCTCCTATCAGGATAACCGTCTTAATATGTTTTTTACAGGCTTCATCAAACTCTTTCAAGCCTGTATTTTTGTCACGCCCGCCTGCGATTAAAACAACATTTTTGTCAATAAATGATCTGATTGCAACAAGAGAAGCCTCCGGATTTGTAGCTTTTGAATCGTTATAAAAAGCAATGCCGTTTTTTTCAGCAAATTTTTCAAGTCTGTGCTCGGGCACCTTGAATGTCATTATTGCTTCTTTTATATGTTCGTTAGAAATCCCTTCGAGTTTTGCGGCAATTACTGCACACATTAGATTTTGATAATTGTGTTCTCCGATAAGAGGACAATCTTTCAAATCAATTATATGTTCTTCATGCCCGTTTCTTTTAAAATAAACAGCATCATTTTTTACATAACAGCAATTTTCTCCGATTTCGCCGGCAAACATAAACACTGTGCCGCCGCATTTTTTTGAAAATTCAAGCAGCTTTTCATCCTTTGCGTTCAAAACGGAAAAAGCCGGCTCCTGCGGAGACTTAAAGATTTTAGCTTTTGCATCAAAATAATTTTCAAGCGAGCCGTGCCAGTTAATATGATCCGGCGTGAAATTTGTCCATACGGAAATCTGAGGCTGAAATCCGTTGCTGTATTCAAGCTGGAAAGAACTTACTTCACACACGAAAATCTCAACATCGCCATCAAGCAAATCACACGGCGGAACCCCGTAGTTTCCGCAAGGATAGGCCTTAAATTCTTTACTTAGAATATGCGCGGTCAAAGCGGTCGTTGTCGTCTTGCCGTTCGTGCCCGTAATTGCAACAAAAGGCTTCTCTGTCTGTGTAAAAGCAAGCTCTATTTCCGAAATTACTGCTATATTTTCAGCCTTCAGCCTCTGCATAATCTCTGCTTGAGGAGGAATTCCAGGGCTTGTTACTGCAATATATGAATCCCTTATAAATTCATCCGAATGTCCGCCCGTCTCAACTTTAATTCCCAAAGCCTCTAATTCTTCAATAGTTTTAACATCATCTTCTTTTTTTTCTCTGCTTTCTGTGACAAAAACATCGGCCCCATGATTATTCAAATACTTTGCGGCTGAAATTCCGCTCTTTGAAAGACCTAAAACTAGAACTTTTTTATCAAACCAGCTTGATTTCATAATTAGAACAATCCTTTCTGTGTCAAATAAAATAACAATAAAGCCGCAGCATTAAACAAAGCTGATACAAGCGCAAAAGTAATAACAATCCTTTTTTCACTCCACCCGCAAAGTTCAAAATGGTGATGAATAGGCGACATTTTAAAAATTCTTTTGCCTGTTGTCTTGAAACTGATAACCTGCAATATAACAGACAATGTTTCTATAACAAAAATTCCGCCGATGAAAATAAGCAGAAATTCAAATTTCCCGACAACGGCAAGAGTACCCAAAAGCCCGCCGATAGCAAGCGATCCTGTATCTCCCATAAAGACTTCTGCTTTCGGTTTGTTGTACTTCAAAAATCCGAACAATGCCCCTGCAACAGAAGCTGCAATAATACCGGCGCCGGGATGTCCGTTCAAAAGTAAAATTAATGCACACGCAATAAATGCAAACACACCTGTTGATGAAGCAAGTCCGTCAAGCCCGTCTGTCAGGTTGTAAGCATTCGAAGCACCGGTAATTACAAACACTGACAAAAAAGGATAAATCCATCTTAAATCAACAGCCAGACTCCCGATTGAAAAATAAGTGCCGTCCGGATTTGTCATCATTACAAACGCTGTCGGAAGAAGAGCAATTGCAATTTGACGCAGAAGCTTTCCTCTTGCGCTCAGGCCGTCATTATGTTTACCCTTAAGTTTGAGAAAATCATCCTGAAACCCGGCAAATGCATAAAATATAAATGTTATCAATACAATAAACACTTCTTCAGAAAATCTTTGGGCAAGCAGCAAGGCAATAATAGATGCCAGAACTGCCGAAATTATAATAAATACCCCGCCTGTTGTCGGAGTGCCTTCTTTCTTCTGATGTGCTTCCGGTGCAACATCTTTAACATACTGCCCTATCATTTTTTTCTTCAAAAATGAAATATACGGAACTCCAAATAAAAGGCATAATATCATTCCGAGTAAAAATGCCACTGTTATCATTATCATGATTTGCTGTTCTCCCTCAAATATTCAATTATTTCTTCAAATCTCATTGCTCTTGATGCCTTCAAAAATATTGTACTGCCTGCATCTATGTTATCAACAATGCAGCGTGCAGCATCTTTATTATTTTCAAAATTCTTTACAAAAAATCCGTTTTCAGTAAGTGGTTCCCCGATTTTTCCGGCAAGCTTCCCGACTGTCAGAAAAATAACTTTCTTACCTTTTGCCGACGGATTATTTTTTATGTCGTTTGCAATAAAGTTTCCGACTTCAAAATGCATTTCTGCTTCCTGCTCACCGAGTTCGCCCATATTGCCAAGAACAACAACCGGATTGTCATACAGGTTAATAAAAGTTGTGACAGATGCCTTCATTGACTCAGGATTAGCGTTGTAGCTGTCGTTTATAACGCTGAAACCTCCGATTTTTTCAGACTCCCAGCGCTTTTCTATAGGATGGTAAGCCAACAAACCCGCTTTAACTTCATCATAAGTCATTCCTAATTTATAGCCGGTTTCAATTGCAGAAAGAGAGTTTTCTATATTGTATGCCCCTTCCACATTAAGTTCATATTCTCTATCGTTGTACAGATATTTTGAATAACCCTGCCTTTGCTCCAGAATTTGGACATCCTTAATTGAAAACCAGATTTTTTCGCCGCCATATCCGGAAGTAAAATTTTTCAGGCGGGGATTGTCGTTTGCAATCAGAGAACCAGACGGATTAAGGTATTTAACGATTTCAGATTTAGCTTTTGCAATATTATCAAGACTTCCGAGCCTTCCAAGATGTGCGGATCCGGCATTTGTAATAATTGCATAATCAGGTTCGGAGTATTTTGACAGAAGTTCAATTTCGCCTAACCCTCTCATCCCCATTTCAACAATCAGACATTCTGTATCTTCTTCCATACCGAGAATAGTCTGGCAAAGCCCGATTTCGTTGTTATGGTTTGATAACGTTTTGTGTGTTTTAAATTTTTGGCTCAAAACAGCATACACCATTTCTTTAGTAGTTGTTTTGCCGGAACTGCCTGTGATTGCAACGGTAATCGGATTAAACTTACGGCGGATAAACCTTGCAAGACATAAATAAGCCTTCAAAGTATCATCAACCTTATATACCGCACAGGCATTTTCAAAAATCCCGCCGCGGGTTGTAAAATAACCGGAAGCACCCTTATCCAGCGCCTGCTGTATGAAATTTTCTCCGTCAAAAGTTTCGCCTTTTAGCGGGAGATAAATTTCGCCCTCTTTTATTGTTCTTGTATCAGTGGAAATTCCGAAACTACAGACATTTCCGATACTTTTTAAAACTTCAGCCCCGCAGGCCTCTATGATTTCTTTCTCATTAAACTTCATACTTCAATTTTACTTCAAACAAAACAATAGATGAAAAAGTTAATAAATATTAATACTGCTTGACATCGGGATTTGAGTATCGGATAATAAGTGTACGTGTATTACAGGTAAATCGTTGACAAAATCCCCGTAAGCTTGTGCTGTAAGGGTTACGAAACCTAAATTAGAAAGGACAAACAAATGTACGCAATTGTAGAAACAGGCGGAAAACAGTATCAGGTTGAAGAAGGCCGCTACGTTGATATAGAACTTCTCAATCAGGAAGCTGATTCTAAAGTTGTCTTTGACAACATCGTTATGATAGTTAACGGAAAAAAATCAAAAGTAGGCCAGCCTTACGTTGCAGGCGCTTCTGTAGAAGGCACTGTTGTTAAGGAAGACAAAGCTAAAAAAATTATTGTTTTCAAACAAAGACCCAAAAAAGGCTATAGAAAAAAACAAGGCCACAGACAGGGATTCACAAGAGTTATGATTAACAAAATCAGAACTTCAGCCCAGAAAAAAGCTGCAGAAGCTACAGAAACAACTGAAGAAGCATAACAAAAGCACATTCAGATGCAAATTCGGAAACAATCCGGTAAAGTGATACAAACATCGTACAAAAGGCAATTCTGAGTACGAAATTTATAGGAGAATATAAGTCATGGCACATAAAAAAGGTATGGGATCTACCCGTAACGGACGCGATTCAGAAGCTAAGCGCCTCGGCGTTAAGAAATTCGGCGGCGAAACAGTTAAAGCCGGAAACATTCTTGTTCGCCAGCGCGGAACTAAAATCCACCCCGGGAACAATGTAGGTATTGGTTCTGACGATACTTTGTTTGCATTGATTGACGGACAGGTGAAGTTTGAAGCTCACAGACGCGACAGAAAACAAGTCAGCGTTTATGCTGTATAATTTTGCACAGTACGAAAGAACATTAAAATAGATTATCGTATTTGAGCCTTGCGTTTATTTATTTGAGCGCAAGGCTCATTTTTAGGAACTTATATTATATATAAAAGTCTGTCATTCTGAGGAAACGCAGCGACTGAAGAATCTCATAGGATTTTAAGGGGATTCTTCGCCTTCTGCTCAGAATGACAGATTTTTATAATTACAGCGCAATAATAAATAATTTTGTCTGCAATTGTTAAACAATGTAAACATTTACCTCAAAATTCTTAAAGTTTTCTCTTCTCTCTGACGATAACAAAAATGTAACTAGACAATTGGAGATTAAAAATATATGCTCAAAAAAATAGTAAAACCTGCGTGTAATGTTAGCGGCAGTGTTGAATATATATTAAGAGGAGCGAGAAAACGCCGGTCTATGGCGGTGGCCAATGCCAGAAACATCAATATGGAATCAGGCATAAGGCCGAAACTTGCTGTTGTTAAGTAAGTGTGTTTACAGCAAGATTTAAAGAAGTTGAGAGCGATAAAAGCGGTTTAGGAAATCACTAAACCGCTTTTTATATAAGGATTTAAAATCTTACCGGATAATCATCAGGTATTTCCATTCCGTTCTGTAAAATCAACAGAGTACAAAAATATGCCCGCTCATGATAATTGTAAGGGCGTGCACTGGAGGATGTGCAGTACTCTTTCAATTTATCCCTTGATAATTCAGGATAATTAACTGTAAGTGCCATATTCCCTGTTGCATTCCGATCGCTGCGTTCTACCCTGAAAATAAATATATCTTTTCCTTCAATAAATGTGTAATCTTTTTCGGTTCTAGGTTTCAACATTACGAACCACGTCATAGAACTTTGAACACGCTGATTCTGCTGTTGATAAGCTAATGTCACGCCGTTATTTAATGTGACGATGTAGAGAAGATTATGATGAACAGCAGTGGCAGCATCATTATTAGCACGAACAAGCGTAATAGAGGAATCTCTTTGGGTTGGATACCGTTTTGCAATATTAAAATGCGGTGCGAAATAATGTTCAAACACATCACGGCTTAATTCCCACGAATAACCGTTTACATTTGCATTTTCATAACTGCTGGACAATTCATCGGGCACAAAATCCAATCCGTAAATTCCCTGAACTTTTTGTAAGGCTTGAGAAATCATTGAATAAGTGACTTTCAGCTTATTTTCGACGACTTTTTTCCTGTAGCTGCCAAGCATTGCCGGAATAGTCATTGCGGCAACAATTCCAATAATTCCAAGAGTTATCAGAACTTCCGCCATTGTAAATCCTTTATTTTTAACAGTCAGAGGCTTACTTTCGGGTGCCCCCCCCCCCCTGAAATTCAATTATACTCTGCATTTTAGCCATTTCTACCTCTTTTCTGTATTTTTATTCATCCACGGTTTTATTAAAAATTTAACAGCACGTCCAGCAATATGCTCCTGCATTGCGTATTCAACATCTTTTAATTCAAGAGTATCTGTAATCAGTTTTTCAACTTCAATGTCACCCGATGCTATATAATCAAGCGCCTGTTTGAAATATTTCGGAGTATGATGAAAAACACTCATTAATCGGATATCGCCGTAGTGCATTTTAGTTGTGTCAAGAGTTACAGTAGAACCTGATTTGCAGCCGCCGAAAAAGTGCACGGTGCCGCCCGGGCGTACAAATGTGAAAATCCGCTCCCAGATTTCCGGAAGCCCGACGCACTCAATAGCAATATCAAGCCCTTTGTTTTCTTCGGTAAAATCCATAAAAATTTTTTCGGGATTCGGGTATTTTTTCAAATCCACGACTTCATCCGCATGCGCAAAATCTTCCGCAAGCTTAAGTTTAATGGGATTTCGGCCTGCTGCGATAACCCGTGCGCCTTTGAGTTTTGCAAGACGCGCAAACATCAAGCCTATCGGCCCTATCCCGATAATCCCGATGGTATCGCCTTCTTTAATGCCAGTTCTTTCAACCCCGTGAACAACATTTGCCAGCGGTTCACAAAATGCCGCACGGTCAAAACTTAAGTCATCCGGCAAAATGTAGGTATTTTTTTCAACAATACGCGCCGGAACCGTTATGTACTGTGCGTAAGCCCCGTTTAAAAGGTCAAGATTTTCGCACAGATTATATTCTTCCCGCCTGCAATAGAAACAGTGTCCGCATGGCGCAGAATTTGCACAGACAACCCTGTCGCCGGGTTTGAATTTTGTAACACCGGAGCCTGTCCTGTCAACAATTCCGGAAAACTCATGCCCGAAACCTGACGGGATATTCTTAATTAACACGGGATGCCCGCGTCTGTAGGTTTTCACATCAGTTCCGCATGTGAGCGCAGACATTATTTTTACGACAATCTCGCCTTCTTCAGGCGGTTTTACCATAACATCTTCGTATTTAATATTTTGCGGACCGTAATATTGTATTGATTTCATTTAGTTTCCTTTTTAGCGTCTTTATGCCGCTTCCGGCGCAGCCGCTATGAAATTTTTATGTAAGCTTTCAAAATTCTGTTTGCGATTGTATCTTTGAATGCTTCGTTTATTTTACCAAAATCGTAAACCGTTGACAAATTCTTAACTTTTACTTTTCCGCTTTTCAAAAGTTCCAGCGATTCTTTCAAATCCGACGGAGAAGGCGAATAACTGCCGAGAACCGTCAATTCGCGGTAGTAGATTTCATTGTTTGCGTATCCGGAATTTTTCGGAGTGCTTGCAAAAACAAGGATTTTGCCGCCGTTTCTGATCATTTTCAGCGCAAAGTCAATTGCTTTATCCGCTCCTGACGTCATAAAAACAGCGTCGACTCCGTAACCTCCGGTTTTATCAAAAATATATTTTCGGGTTTTATCAATGTCTGAAGAATTTATCGCATCAATTCCGAGATTTTTCAGAATATCGACCCTTTCATCAAGAAGATCGCACCCGATAACATTCATTCCGTGCGCCTTCAAAGCCTGCGCCATCAGAATTCCGATAGACCCCAGCCCGACAACGAGAACTGTGGAATTTTCTATTAAACCGGTTCTGTGAACAGCTCTGACACAGCAGCCAAGAGGTTCATAAAACGAGCCTTCAATTTCCGTCAAATTTCCCGGAAGAAGATGCGCAACCTGCTTCAGATGTTCTTCGGACAAATACACATACTCGCTGAATCCGCCCGGAATTATATTGGTTTTCTTAAAATGTGCACACATAGAAACATTGCCGGATTTACAAAAGACACATTCTCCGCACGGGATATGATGGGAAGTCACGATTTTGTCACCTTTTTTAAATAAAGTATCTGAATTTATTTCTTCTATCTGCGCTACAATCTCGTGCCCTAAAACTGTTCCGGAAGGTGAAATTTTCTCTCTGAATTTGACGATATCCGACCCGCACAGCCCGCAGCCCAGAACTTTTACAACAGCGCCTTTTTTATCATCAAGCCTCAAATCTTCAACAGATTTTAAAACTATATCCTCATTATTAATAACAGCTACCTTCATTAATCATCCCTCTTAATACAAATTTTAACACAAACTTGCGAAACATTAAAATAAAATATATAATTAGAATATGACACGTATCCGAAAGTTAAACTGCTTTGACTATCCGAAACTAAAAAAAATGATATCATATCTGGGTTCTCCTGAAGGTGAATTTTTCACGAAAGCTTTTTTTAATACACCTTTCGGGCTGCTGAACTCTATTTTGCCATTGAAGTACAAATTTTTAAATGAATCATACATTCTTCTGGATGAAAAAGAGATTTTAGGGCTTATTACAGTCGAGCCGGCAATAGGTAATCCCTACAAGATTAACATTACCCGTCTGGTTTTGCAAAACAATCTGTATGACGCAGGCAAACAGCTCATTGATTTTGTAACCTCAAAATATTCTGCAAAAGGCGCTAGTTCTTTTATAGTATCAGTCGACGAATGCCACGATGAACTTCTAAGGCTTTTTACTGACGGATGCGGTTTCAGGCAGTGCGCCAGCGAAACTTTATGGAAAATAGAAAACTTCGACAAAAATCCGGAAGTCCCTTACGGCTTTCGCCCCTTCAACAACGGGGATGCCAAAAATGTCTGCAAATTATACAATGCTGAAATTGAAACAATTTATAAAGTATCTCTTGAAAGAATTAAACAGGAATTTGAAGATCCGATTCTTGGCGGATATTCACAATTCTACAAAAACAGATATGTGCTTGAGGATCCGTCAAAAAAAAGAATTATCGGGTATCTTTCAATTACAACGAGTGACAATACAAATTTCATAATTGATTTTATGACAAATGACGGCTACGAAATTTCTTACGATGATATTTTGAAGTATGCAATATCAGAAATTTCAAGACGCAGAACAATTTTTTATCCGTTTGTGAAGCAAAAAAATTACACCAGAACAGCAGAAAAACTCGGCGAATACTTAAGAAACAAGAATTATTCGGCAATTCAAAACCAGATTATACTTGTAAAACACTTTTACAAACCTGTAAAAACACCCGAAAATGCACTTCAGGTATTTATATTCGGCGAGAACAGCGGAATTTTGACGAATTAAGAATAAAAGAGCACATTTTCTAATTACCACGGATATTTTTTACCGGCATCCCAGCCGTTACAAACAATATATGCCAGACAATATCCGCCGCTATATTGGACATCAGGTCTGCACGCATAATTTATATTAGAAACATAATAATCACAGGATTTGGCAAGATCATAACCGTATGGCAATATTTTATTTTTATCAGCATTATTTCCCTCTAATCTGCCTTCCGCCCCGCCAAGTTCAAGCCAGAATACATCGTAACCGTAACGGTTATAACCTTTTGGACCGTCAATATCAAACAAAATTCTTATTCTGTTAATAGATTCATTTAAAGGATCGTCCGGATCCAGCGTAGCAAGTTCGCCAACTGTAACTGATACTGTCACTCCGCTGCTCAATAATAATGCTGTACCTGAATTATTATCAGCAGGCCCCCAGTTAGAGAAACTATCTCCGCTAAAATACCTTATCTGATAAAAACAGTAAGGTGCAGTTGGTTTATCGGCACAATATATCGGAGCATTAAGATACGGCAGCAAATAATTTTCGACAAAGAATATACTCTTTTCAAGCTGAGAACCCGTGTCAGGAATATACCAGTAATTAATATTCGTACCATGGTCTACTTTTGCGCGTTCAAAGGCATTGGCTATAATATTATAAGTATGTTTTACTTTTGAAAGCATCACCTGTTTTCTATGGTTTGCAATAAGTGCCGGCATTGTCATCGCAGCGACAATTCCGATTATACCAAGCGTAATCAGAACTTCCGCCATTGTGAAGGCTGAATGCCTTCTTTGCTTGTCATTCTGAACTGAGTGAAAAATCCAATTGTGTTTTAAGTGGATCCTTCGCCTTTGGCTCAGGATGACGTCCTTTTTTATGTCATTCTGAGGGCAAATGCCCGAAGAATCATCTCGCTCTGTCTTGTCATTCTGAGGGCAAAGGCCGAAATATTCCCACGCACCCTGCACGTCATTCTGAAGGAGCGAAGCGACTGAAGAATCTACTTCCGGTTTTTGTTTCGTCCTGCGCGGACAGCGGTCGCTTTGATGGCAAAGCGACGCAAACCAGCCGCACGCTTCGTTCACTAATAATTTGCTAGACTCGGCATTTTGGCGGGTAAACTCGCTGCGCTCGGACAATACCCGCCTTTGACGTTTGCCTTGTCTGCAATTATTGTTCACTTCGCTATCGCGGCATTTTGGGTTTTGAGTATTTCCGTCACTTAGGTCAGAGCAAATAGGCTCGTCACACTGTGTCATGTCATTCTGAGGGCGAATGCCCGAAGAATCTCCTTGTGCTGCCTTGTCATTCTGAGCGCAAAGCCCGAAAAATTTCCCCGCTCCTTGCACGTCATTCTGAAGGAGCAAAGCGACTGAAGAATCTACTTGCTTTTTATTGGAATCCTTCGCCTTCGGCTCAGGATGACGCTTAATTACATTACTTTCGGCTAAAATGCTTGAAGGAGCCTGATTACAGGTTGCCCCCCCCCCCCTGAAATTCAATCATAGTGTGACTTTTCACGTTTTAACCCTCCAAAATGAACTATTATTTCCTTTTACATGATAAACTATTATTCCGAAAAATTCAAGTTTACCCCCTATCTTTTTTATTTATGTTAGAATTATATCAGGGAGAATAAAAGAAAGAAGTGTTTTCTATGAACGAACTTAAAATCTATCTTGACAAGGATATTAACAAAGATTTAATCAAAACAAAAAAAATCGCAATAATAGGTTTCGGCTCTCAGGGTTACGGGCAGTCGATTAATTTGAAAGATTCGGGATGTGACGTTGTTCTCGGATTAAGAGAAGGCGGCAAAAGCTTTGAGAAAGCTAATAAATACGGTTTTAAAATAATGTCAATTGAAGATGCCGTAAAAGAAGCCGATATAGTTCAAATCCTTATTCCTGATGAAATTCAGGCTGAAGTTTTTGAGCGTCAGATTAAGCCGAATATGCATAAAGGCCAGTATTTGATGTTTTCACACGGGTTCAATATTCATTTCAAAAAGATTGTAGCGCCAGAGGATGTTAATGTAATTATGGTTGCCCCGAAAGGCCCGGGTCATACTGTCAGAAGCGAATATGAAGCGGGCAAAGGCGTTCCTTCTCTTATTGCAGTTTATCAGGATGTTTCAGGAAATTCAAAAGAAATCGCTCTTTCTTATGCTTCTGCAATAGGCGCAGGACGTGCCGGAATTATTGAAACAACCTTTAGAGAAGAAACTGAAACAGATCTTTTCGGCGAACAGGCTGTCATTTGCGGCGGGATAAGCGCACTTATTAAAGCCGGTTACGATACACTTGTTGAAGCCGGATATTCACCATATATGGCCTATTTTGAAACTCTGCATGAGATGAAACTTATCGTTGATTTGATTTACGAAGGCGGTTTGGCAGATATGCGCTATTCAATTTCAAACACCGCTGAATACGGCGATATGACAAGAGGCCCGAAGGTTATCGGCGAACAATCAAAACAGGCAATGAAAGAGATTTTAAAAGACATTCAAAGCGGCAAATTTTCTGATGAATTTATGCAGGAAATGAAATCCGGCTGCAAAATTTTCAATGAACTCAGAAAAGCAAACCGTGAACACTCAATTGAAAAAATCGGACAAGAAATCCGTTCCTCATTTGTCTGGGGCAGCGGCAAAAAAATCATCGACAGAAATCGGAATTAACAATACCAATCAAGTTTCACAATTTAATAGGAAAGGCGGCATTACGATATTCGTAAGCTGTAATAAAAAGAATGTTTAGCAGAGATGTAATTTATGAAGTAGTAGTATTTTCAGTAGGCGACACAAAAGCCGGCACAAAGATGGGCAAACTCCAGCTTAAAAGCACAGAGGACAGCTCCATATTGAATTGTATTCTGTGGGAGGAAGCCCTGAACAGAATGGACAGCAAGCTTTTCAGATGCGGGAATTTGCTGAGAATAGTTTCAGGCTCATTCAATGAAAAATTCAACAACTGCCTTGTGACTTCTTTAGAGCTTGTTAAAGAGGCAAAAATGGGGCTTGATGAAACAGAGCGGGAAAAATATTATAAAGAACTGACTTCATACTTTGAAAAAATTAAAAATCCTGAACTTCATAAATTTATCAGCGATTATTTTGAAGAACATAAGGAACAAATACTTGTCGCACCTGCTGCAAAACTTATGCACCACAACTACGTTGGCGGGTTAATGGTGCACACGCTTGAATGCCTGAAGTTTGCCGAAACCAATATGGATATAATGGATTACAAACCAAACCGCGACAATATTTATGCGGCGTGCATACTTCATGATATCGGCAAAATTTTTGAATACACTATTGATTTAGAAACAGGACTGATTGACTATGATGAACATTTCCGCCAAGAATGGTTAACACACTCTCAATACGGATTTTCAATTTGTATGACAAGAGGATTTAAAGAAGTGGCAAAAATGATTGCGGCACACCACGGCAGAGCAGAATGGGGTGCAATTATAGACCTTGACGAACGGGATCTTGAACCTGAACTATATCTTATACATTTGATAGATAACATGTCGGCAAAATTCGGCAAAATTACAGCTTCAATGCTAGAGGCAAAATAAAACAAGAAGGAGTGAAAATCTTGTCTAAATTAAAAGAAAAACATAATTTAAAAGGGACATTAATCTGTGTTGAAGGAATAGACGGAAGCGGCAAGTCCACACAGCTTGCGCTGCTGAGAGATTGGCTCAAGTCAATCGGACAGGATGTAATTTTCACGGAATGGAATTCTTCAGCTCTGATTTGCCAGACAACAAAGCTTGCCAAAAAAAAGAATATGCTTTCGCCAAGAACTTTTTCACTTCTTCATGCAGTCGATTTTGCCGACAGATTGAAACAGGTAATTGATCCGGCTCTGAAAGCTGGTTTTATTGTACTTGCAGACAGATATGCCTACACTGCTTTTGCAAGAGATGTTGCAAGAGGGGTTGACCCGCAGTGGGTAAGAAAAGTTTATGACTTTGCAATCCGCCCTGATCTTGCAATTTATTTTGATATAAATCCAAAAATTTCAATGGAAAGAATCTGCTCCAACCGTGCACCAAAATTCTACGAAGCCGGTATGGACTTGAAACTCAGCAATGACCCTTATGAAAGCTATATGATTTTTCAGGGACGCGTAATTAAAGAATATCAGAAAATGGTCGACGAGTTCGGTCTTGTAAAAATTGATGCCACAGATTCAATCCACAAAAAACAAACCCAAATCAGAGAAATGCTTAGAGAAGTTTTAAAAGCCAAAGGAGTTGTCATTTAATGGAAAAATTTAAGAAAAAACATAATTATGAAGGACTTCTTATCGTAATAGAAGGAACTGACGGAAGCGGAAAATCAACCCAGCTTGAACTTCTCAAACGCGCAATCGAAGATCAGTCATACGGGGTTATGGTTTCTGAATGGAAAACATCAAGATTAATCGCAAAGGTTATTGACGATGCAAAGGACAGAAACCTTTTGAATGCTACAACATACAGCCTTCTTTACGCGGCAGACTTTGCCGACAGGCTTGAAAATAACATTATTCCGGCCTTAAAGTCAGGTTTTATTGTGCTTTTAGACAGATATTATTACACTGCTCTGGCCCGTGACGTCGTAAGAGGACAGGATATTGAATGGGTTAAAAATTTGTACGAATATGCGCCGGAGCCGGATTTAATTTTTTATCTTGATATGCCTGTTGATGTTTTGTTGAAAAGGATAATCGGAACAACAGGCCTCGATTTTTACGAAAGCGGCAGGGACGTCGGATTTTCAACAGACTTTTACAAAAGCTTTGAAATTTATCAGAAAAAATGCCTTGAACAGTATAACAGAATGAAAGAAGAATACAATTTTATCAGCATCGACGGAACCAAAACCATAGAAGAAATCCATTCCGTTATGAAGGCCGAAGTACAAAAAATACTTGATTCCGGCGTAATGTACTAAAACTTTATAAAAGTATTTTCAATACTTTGTAAACTAATAAACATAAAAATTTACGTACCGAAACATTTTGCGCCATAACGCAGAATTCATGGTACATTAAGAATAGTAAGTGAGACAAATATAGTGTAAAAGGAGATTAGTTAATGTCTGAATACCTGAGCAAGGAAGAGATTAAGCAATGGAGAAGCTCATTAGAAAAAATCACGTTGGAAGAATTTGCTGCAAGGTTGGGAAAAAAGATTGAAGAAGCAAAACCGACCAACGATCTGGTTGATATAGTGTTGAAGGGTCAGCCGGTAATCTCAACTTCAGATGACTGGATGCCTTCTAAAGCAGAAAGACTTAGTACAATAGCAGACAGAGCTTATGAGAGAGAAAGAGAAATTGCTCCATCTCCGTTTTCTATTTCTAATATAAAAATAGATGCAGACGTTCTGGAACACAATGAACATAAACCGGCCAAAACCTCTGCAAAAACAACAACAGTAAAAGCAAAAACCGAAAAGAAAACAACAACTAAAAAAACGACTAAAAAAGCAAAAACTGAAAAAGCTGTAAAACCAGTTAAGCCAACAGCTAAAAGATCAACCGCAACAAAAGCTGACGCAAAATTGAGAGAAGAAGTCAGAGTTGTATTCAAAAAAGCATTGACAGACAGAGAACAGAAAGTTTTTGACTATTTTCTTGAAAATAATAACAAGATAGTTTACGCAAAAGATCTTGCATCACTTCTTGATTTGCCAAGAGATTATGTGTATAAATACATCAAAAACCTCCGTGCAAAAATTGAAGGGGACAAACTTAACAATGCGGACAAAGGCGGATTTATTCTGCACGTGTAAATAACTCAGATATAATTCAAAACAAAAAGCAGGACTAAAAAATCCTGCTTTTTGTTTTTATTATAATCAAATATCGGGAGTTATTTACAAATTTTTAGTTATTAATATCTGCCCACCGGTCAAATCTATAATATCAAATAAAAGAGTAAGGCTTGGCGGTGTTGCACCTCGTTCAACCTTAGACAGATGTTCTCTTGATATACCGAGCATTATAGATAACTTTAGTTGAGAAAAATTTTTCTTTTGTCTTAAAAGTTTAATCTGCTTGCCTATATTTACTAATCTTGCATCTTTATTTGACATTACTTTTATTTTGCCATATTATTTGGATTAAAATGGAGCATAGCATGCTTCATTAAGAAAAGGAACTTTTATGAGCTATATACCATCACCAAACGGGTTTACAATATCCGAAGTACTGATAACTCTTGGTATAATCGGAGTTGTTGCCGGTATGACTATGCCGGCTGTTATCAAAAATCATCAAAGAAAAGTTGCCGAAGTGCGGTTACAAAAATCGTACACGATAATATCTCAGGCATTTTTACGAGCACAGGCAAAGTATGGCGAAATAAAAGACTGGCCTGATTGGGATAACGCTGAAGAAATTTTACGGAGATATATCGCTCCGGAACTTAATAATCCGAAAATTTACACAAAAACTGACACTACCGATAAAAATCTTTTGTGTTTTGAAGGCAAAGAATTTAACAGCGTGGACTCGAACGGAGGTGAAACCAGATCACAGTATAAATGGCTGACAAATGTTTATATTTCTACACCGTTTTATCCGGACAACACAACTTCAATGAGGCTGATGGACGGAAGCTGCATTGGATTAAACAATAAAGACGGCAATGAAATATTCCTGTTTATTGATACAAACGGAGGAACAAAGGGGCCGAATACTGCAGGATATGACTTATTTTTCTTTTTTATAATCGGAAATGATATAAAACCCGTAGGATATAATTGGGCAAGTTCTGATTTGATAAATGCGTCCAAAAAACATGCCTGCAATCCTAAAAGTAATACGGGAGGTATGGTTTGCGCCGCAAAAGTTATGTTTGACGGCTGGAAAATTAAATATTGGTAAGTTATAGTGTGTAAAAATTTAAACTAAACGTTTTCTTGTGTTTTTTCTTTAACTCCTGCCGCAATAAAAGCCGCAATCGCAAGGCTTGCTGCCCCGATAAAGAATACGTACTCCCAGTGATGATTTATATACAAAGAATCTTCAACTGCAAAAGTACATTTTGATATAAACCACGCAACAAGCGTACAAACAAACACCTGCGGGCCTGCAATAAATATATTAAATATACCCATTACAGAGCCTTCCGTACCTTTTTTGATATACTGGGAAAGCATTGCAAAAGGCAGAGCACAGATACTTGCCCAGCCAATTCCTGCAAGCCCCATCAATGCAGCAACAACTACCGGAGAATTAAATAATCCCATTCCTAAATATGCCGTAACCATCGAAATCAAAGATATAATATGTATTTTTTTATTTCCGTATTTTGCGGACAAAACACCTATCGGTATTGCAACAACAAAACACACAAGGTTAAAAATAGCAAAACAAATTGATGAAAAATTGGTTCCGGCCATCAAAGAATCAGTGTAGAATGTTTGCATGATAATGTCAGCCTCTGAAAGATCCGGCACCTTATAAATCGTATGAACAGCATACTGCGTAAAATTAATCATCAGACACATTGTTCCAATCCATGTAAAAAATTGCATCATGCAAATTTTTGACACTTCAGGCGACATCAAGAAAAAGTCTTTCAATGAATTCCAGAAAGACGATTCTTCTTTTTCTGCTGTATGCGCAAGCTCAACTTCTTTTCTGATAGAATGTTCTTTTATCGTAAGACAAGTCCATATCATAGCAAGTGTAAAAGCAACAGCCGCCATAATAAACTGAGCATTAACCGACATCTGGTATCCGAACACATATTTCAGAAACGGAGCAGTTCCGGCAGCAACAACAGAACCTAACCCTGTTGCAAGCGAGATAAATGAATTTGCAATAGAATGCTGTTCTGCGGGCACAACATCAGGTATTAAAGCTCTGTAAGGCCCCTGCGCAATATTTATGCAGGCGTCAATCACCCAAATCATAATTGCTGCAATAAAAAGCGGAGTCAAAGCCGGAAGTTCAATACCTGTTACATTGCTGAACCAGACAGTTACGTCTGCTGAATTCGGAAAAATCCACAAAGCCAGAGATGCAAACAAGGCGCCTCCCAAAAGATAAGGTCTTCTTCTGCCGAACGGAGAAATTGTTTTATCTGAAATTGCGCCGACCAGAGGCTGAAGAATCATTCCAGTAAAAGGTCCGGCAAGCCAGATTAAACCGAACAAAAGAGGTGATGCCCCTAAATTCTCAGTCACCGGGCCTGACAAAATAATTCGCATCTGCCAGGCGAATTGGAGGCCGAAAAAGCCTAACGCGAAGTTTAAAAACTGTTTAGCGGTAAATCTTTTAACTCTGTTCTCTTCCATCAATTTCTCCCCGGATAAACTCTATGCTTTATAAAAATACAATGAACATACCCCTTAGTCAATATAAAAGCATTCTTGATTAAGCTTTTGCGCCCTGTAAATATCAAAAACAAAATACTAATCATTAAGTCAGGTTATTACAAGCCAAAAACTTTAACAAATATCAGCATTGCATACAGATATTTACTTCATCTGTTTGACAGCAGCATCAATTAAACCTTTAAATAACGGATGAGGTCTTTCCGGACGGGACTTAAATTCCGGATGAAACTGAGAGGCCACAAACCAGTCATTTTTCGGCAATTCAACCACTTCAGCGAGCATTCCGTCCGGAGACATTCCGGAGAAAACAAGTCCGGCATCTTCAATTTGTTTTATAAACTCATTGTTCACTTCATATCTGTGACGATGACGTTCGGAAATTTTTTCTTTTCCGTAAGCTTTTTGAGCTTTGCTGCCTTTTTTCAATATACAATCATATGCACCAAGCCGCATTGTACCGCCGTAACCCTGAACATTTTTTTGTTCAAGCATTAAATCTATAACAGGATACTGCGCATTTTCGTCAAATTCGGTTGAATTAGCTCCTTTCAAGCCAACGACATTGCGGGCATATTCAATAACAGCACACTGCATTCCAAGACAGAGCCCTAAAAACGGTACATTATTTTCTCTTGCATACTTAATAACATTAAGCTTGCCCTCAATGCCTCTAACACCAAAGCCGCCCGGAACTACAACCGCCTGAATATCTTTCATTAATTCTTTGCATTTTTTTTCATCTATACATTCTTCTGAATTAATCCATTTTATATCAACCGCCGCATCGTTCGCATAACCGGCATGCTTCAAAGATTCAACAACAGAAATGTAAGCATCTGAAAGTTTTGTATATTTTCCGGCGATTGCAACTTTTATAGTTTTTTTAGGATTTTTAATTTTTTCAACAAGATTCTGCCAGCCTTTTAAGTCAGCAGGTCTGTCCTGAACTCTCAGCATATCAAGCGCAACATGCGCCATCTGCTGATCTTCAAGAGCAAGCGGAACTTCGTAAATACTTTTCATATCACGGCATTCAATAACAGCTTCTTTTGGAACCGAACAAAACAGCGCAAGTTTTTCTCTTTCTGTTTTCGGAATAGGACGGGTTGTACGGCATACGAGAATTTCCGGCTGAATACCGTAACTTCTTAAAACATTAACGCTGTGCTGCGATGGTTTTGTTTTCAATTCGCCGGATGTCGGAAGATACGGAAGCAATGTACAATGAATAGAAATTGAATTCCCAATACCTGCTTCAGCCTTAAACTGTCTGATTGCTTCTACAAATGGCAAACTTTCGATATCACCAACAGTTCCGCCGATTTCTATTAATTGAAAATCAGGATTAAACTGCTTTGTGGCTCCGATTATTCTTGATTTAATTTCATTTGTAATATGCGGAATAACCTGAACTGTAGCGCCTAAATAATCGCCGCGTCTTTCTTTTTTGATTACATGCTGATAGACGCTTCCTGATGTAACGTTGTTCAATTTGCCAAGATTTGTATCCGTGAATCTTTCATAATGTCCGAGATCCAAATCAGTTTCTGCACCGTCATCAGTCACAAAAACTTCTCCGTGCTGAAACGGGCTCATTGTTCCGGGGTCGACATTTATATAGGGGTCAAATTTCTGGTTTATTACAGAAAAACCTCTTGCCCTCAAAAGTTTTCCTAAAGATGCTGCTATAATTCCTTTGCCTAAAGAACTAACAACACCGCCTGTTATAAAAATATATTTTGTCATTTTTAACCCCTTTTCACACTTAATAAAAATTTTTCAAAGCCGTTTCCGATTAATTAATTTTCGGAACCTTAAAAAATCCATTCTCAACTTCCGGTGCATTCGCCATCAATTCTTCTTTTGTAAGTTCATAAACAACTTTGTCATCTCTCATTACATTGACAAAATCAATAACCTGAGTCATTGGTTTTACATTTGAAGTATCAACTTCATTCATCTGATCAACATATTTCAAAACATCACCGAGCTGTTTTGTATAAAGTTCTTTTTCATCTTCTGTAAGTTCAAGTCTTGCAAGCTTTGCAACATGTTCTACATCTTTTATTGTAATCATTTCGCTACTCCCGTAAAATATTTCCTGTATTAATACTAACATAAATATTTTAAATTGGATAATATATATATTAAATAAAATTAAAATTTTCAATTTAGAAAAAGTTATGATATAATGATTTCAGATTGGAGATTTGTTTTTGGTGACACAAGCAAAAAATAACGATGAGCTGGATGCCTTACTAATTTCTTTCAAAAACACAAAAGACGAAAAGAAAAAAAGAATGCTGCATCTGAAAATAGTCGAAGAAGCAATGGATCTTGTAAAAAAGATTGCCAATACTATTTCGCTGCAATCGGGAATTTCAAATGAAGATCTGGTTCAGGTAGGTTCGCTTGGCCTTATAAAAGCAATCGAATTTTATAAACTTGACATGAATACCAAGTTCAAAACGTATGCAACCTATTTTATTAAAGGCGAAATTAAACACTACCTGAGAGATAAAGCATCTATAATTAAAGCTCCGAGAGAACTTCAGGAATTAATGTTTAAGATTAACTCTGCACGCAAGAAATTGAATGAAACAGGTATTGAAGATCCTTCTAATGATCAGATTGCCGAATATCTGGATCTTCCGGTGTCTAAAATTAACGAAGTTACGGAAATTGAAAGATGCAAAAGCACACTTTCACTTGACCAGTCTTTAATGCAGGATGATGAAGATATTTCGCTTTTAGATAAAATTCCGGCAAATGATTATCAGGAGTTTATGAATGCTTATGAAAACAAGATTATGCTTGCTAGCACAATTCAAAAACTACCGCCGGAACTTAGAGAAATTATTGAATTAAGCTATTATCAGGATCTTAACCAGAGAGAAATTTCCGAGAAAATGAATATGTCTCAGATGCAGGTTTCAAGAAGGCTGAAAAAAGCTTTAAGCCGTATGTATGAATTAATTAAAAACAACGGAGATTAAAAATGGAAATTATAGTTCTTGTCGCTATACTGACATTTGTTGTAGGAACGATAATCGGGAGCTTTTTAAACGTTGTTGCGCTGAGAGGTTTGACAGGAGAATCTATTGTTCTGCCGCCTTCGCATTGCACAAGCTGCGGCAACAAAATCAAACCCTGGCATAATATTCCTGTTTTGTCTTATATCTTTTTAAGAGGAAAATGCGCATACTGTCATGCCCCAATCAGCATTCAATATCCGATTGTTGAATTTTTTACAGGACTGGTTATGGTTGCATGCTTGTTCAAATTTTATCCGACAATTACGGCACTATTCACATTCATCTGCTGCTGCGGGCTTATTGTAATGTCTGTTACGGACTTGAAAGAACAGGTTATCTGTTCGGGACATGCCTGGTTCCTGATTATTGCGGGAATTATTTATAATATTTATCTCAGTTTCACTCAAGTTGCTGAATTCGGAAATTTTGAGATGAATTTTCATAATATTTTGGCTCTGCCGATTACAGGTTCAATAATCGGGATTTTAGCGTCGGCTCTTGTTATGGAACTGCTTGCAGGTGTCGGAAAAATTACGGTCGGGAAAAGAGCTTTCGGACTTGGCGACACTTTTATTGCGGCGGCACTCGGCGCATTTTTCGGATTCAAAGCATTCCTTATTATGCTTCTTTTAAGCGTTGTTGTTCAGGTCGGAATTGTTATTCCAGGATTTTTCAAAAAACTTGCCAGCAAAAAAGACTTTAATACTATGATTTCTCTTATTTTGTTCTTTGTTGCGGCTGCCGGTTTTGCTTATGCTGATAATACAGGATTGATTGAAAATATTTTTGTTTGTCTGATTGCGACCATTGTGCTTCTTGCAATCGGAATTTATACCTGCTTCAGAGTTATTAAAGGAATGAAGGAAGACAGTGATTTGACAATTCTTCCGTTCGGCCCTGCGATGGCTGTCGGGGCATTTTTGTGGATGTTCCTTTTATAATCGTCGCAAGAATAAATTTTGTCATTGTGAACAAAAGGATTTAATGTCGGATTAGGAAATTCAACCTGCTTTGCTTTAAAGCAAGCTGATCCCGCGTTGGGCGAGGGGATTGTTTTTCACCCTTCACTTCTCACGCTTCACGTATTTAAACAGAAAGAATTTTTAGCGACTCTTTCAGAATATCTTCGGCTGTAGCATTATCTTTCAGTGTTGCTAAAACTTTTGAAAATGCATTTTTAATCTCATCACGTTCATACCCGAGTGACATAAGAACAGTTTGGGCATCTTCCATATCCTGAGAATTGCGGACAGCGGAAGTTTTTACTTCAATCGGAGCTGTGTTGTTATAATTCATAAGTTTGTCTTTTAATTCAAGAATAATTTTCTGCGCAAGCTTTGGCCCGACACCTTTGGCTCTTGTAAGTTCTTTGTAGTTGCCGCCGATTACAAATCCGATTAATTCTGATGACTGAAATTCATCAAGCAATGTAAGCGCCATTTTACTCCCGACACCGGAAACTGATGTCAAAATTGAAAAAATATCTCTGTCCTCTTTGTGCAAAAATCCACACAATGACATCCTGTCTTCTCTGTGGATTAAAACCGTATAGAGTTTGCCTTCCGTACCGGTTTTATCTATCTGCGCATAATCCCTCGCCATAACCTCGGCTGAATACCCTATTCCGTTATTTTCTATGGTCAAAAAAACACCTTTTGATGTGGCAGTTTTTGATGTAAAAATCCCTTTTATATAATCATACATATCTAAGCTTCCTTTAATTCAGATTTAATTTCAGCCACAGCTTTTTCAAGATTTTTATCTTTTTTAAGTTCATCACGAATTTTTTCGTAAGAATAAAGCATTGTGGTATGTTTTTTGTTAAAGAATTCCGCTATATTTTCAAAACTACTGTCTGTCATTGTTCTTGAAAGATACACTGCAACATGTCTTGAGCCGGAAACTTTCTGGTTTCTTGAAGCACTTTTGAAATCTTCTACAGACACAGAATAATAACGGGCTGTAACTTTTGCTATATCTTCTATCGTAAGTTCTTTTTTAGAAGCTTCACAATTCAAAACTTTTCTGGCAAATTCTAATGTTACCGGAATACCTTCAATATCTGCAAAAGCGCTTACTTTATTAAATGCGCCTTCCAGCTCTCTCACGTTTGATACAAAATTCTTTGCAATATATTCATACACATCAAACGGAACCTCAAGTCCGACCTGTTCTGCAAGATTTTTGAGAATTGCAACGCGTGTTTCAAAATCGGGAGGCGTAATATCAACCATAATCCCCATTTCAAACCTTGTTCTCAGTCTGTCCGGAAGTGTCGGAATATCTTTCGGCTGCCTGTCTGACGTTATGACAATCTGCTTGTTGTTATTGTGAAGACTGTCAAATGTATGGAAAATCTCTTCCATTGTAGCCTTTTTAGATTCTAAAAACTGAATATCATCTATCAACAGCACATCAACATTTCTGTATTTTTGCCGGAACTTATCCATTCTGGAAATTCTGTCATTGCATTGAATATTTTTTATAACCTCATTAAAATAGTCTTCTGTTTTGATATAACGGACTTTTAATTTTGGTTTGTTAAAAATTATATAATGTCCGATTGCCTGCATAAGATGGGTTTTACCAAGCCCCGAGGCTCCGTAAATAAATAACGGATTGTATTTTTTAGCCGGATTTTTGGCAACTGCCATTGCGACTGCATAGGCAAACCGGTTATTCTCACCAACCACATAGTTGTCAAATTTATATTTTAAGTTGAGGTTTGAAAAAGACTGCATTTTTGAAAGATTATCCAGAACCTTCTTTTGTTCTTCATCTTCATCCGCATGAACAGATTTGACTTTAGCACTTTCTTTCTTCTTTTCTTTTACGTATTTTTCAGCAAGCGAAGCGTCATACTGGATGTCAAAATCAACATCCCGTCCAAAGTATTTTTTCAAAGCTCCGCTGATTTGTTTATAATAATTCTGCCTTACAATCTGGGGCGCAAGCTGATGAACCGTAATCAAAGAAAAAATATCATTATCAAATCCGGCGGGTTCAATCGCATCAACCCAGGAATAAAAAGCATGCGCCGGAATTACATCCCTGAGCTCTGTCTTTATTTCATTCCATATTCTTTTAACTTCTGCAATATCCATATGTATATCTTACTACAAAAGTGAACTGAAAACTCTCATAAATATATTTTTATTCTGCTGAAGGATTTTTAAGCTCAGGTTTTATTTCATACTGATCAAGAAAAGATCCGTTATCATCATAGTTTCTCTCATAAGTCCAGCCTTTGCCGTTATAGCAAACTTCTTTCATTTTGATATTCTCTTTATTGTAATAAGTCTTAGTTGAAAGTCCTTCATTAGTATAGTTGTAATCTCTTACAATATTTCCGCGGTCATCTTTGATAAAATACTTAAATAGATTTCCGTCATCGTCCCAGTCTATCTGAGCACGCACACTACCGTCGGCTCTGACAAATTTAGATTGGACGGCACCTCCGGGACGGGAAATCCTATCAATACGTTTAAGACCGCGATCTTTGTAAACTTTATCTGCTTTCTTTAAAATTGATTTGCCGTTTTTATCAACCCTGACCCGCTGTTGATAAACAGTTTCAACTCTGTTTGAAAAACCGAGGTCAGGACATTTATTAAAAATTTCCAAAACCTTATCTTTTGCATGTTCAACAAGCTTAAATGCATAATAATTAATCGGCTCTGCCGCATTTTCAAAATCTTCAACCGGAGTTTCTTTAAGTCTTGTTCTGTAAAGATATATCCCGGCTATAGTCGAGGCTGCAATCGCTGCCGCACCTATATAATACTTTGCATTATCTCTCCGCTCTCTTTGCGGCGGAGGAGGAGGAAGGTCAGGTTCTACTATTACCGGAGGTTTAGTTTCTTCTTTTTTTTCCGGAGGCGTCATCTTCATAAGCATGCCTATCTGATTATTCGTCAGCCTCGGAAATGCTATCCTGTTGTGTACACTGTTAATTGCCAAGTCTTTTCCTCAATTTTCCGTTTATACTAAAAAACAAACATAAATTTTTTTGCTAGTTTATTAACAATTTGTATAAAACTATACCGCAAGAAATACTTAAGTTTAAAGATTCTACATTTTCCATCATTTCTATTTTCACATCTTTGTCCGAAATGTCTATTAAATCACGGCTTAACCCGTCGGCTTCGCTGCCGAACATCACGACAAAAGGCGGCTCTGGTTTGAATTTTGAAAGCAGATTTTTCGAACGCGGCAGTGTTGCTATTTTTGTGTGATTTTTAAATTCCGTTTTTATAAATTCAATATCTGTCAGGTGAATAACCGGAATTTTCCATAGGCATCCGACGGCAGAACGCACAACTTTCGGATTGTACAAATCAACACAATCCCCGAACAAAACAACCAGTTCTATACCGAATGCTGATGCTGTTCGAAGAATTGTCCCCAGATTCCCTGCATCTTTTATATTTTCTATCAGCAAAACCTTATTTTTTAACCGGAGATTTTTCTTGTCAATATTTTTTTGAACAGCAACACCAACGGCATCAGGAGCGCTTTCTGTTGTTGAAATCTTCTTCAAAACCGCCTCTGATGCCGGTATTAATTTTTGTTTTAAAAAATCATATTTTTCTAAATGATGTTCATTTACAAAAACATATTCAATATCAATATCAGAGGCAAAAGCTTCGGATATGGTTTTATAACCTTCAAGCAAAAATTTTCCGGATTCTTCCCGGTATTTTTTCTGTGAAAGCTTTGCCGTTTCTTTAACCAGAACGTTTGATACGCTTGTTATTTTTTCCATCACTTAACCTCAAACTGCCCGAGCCATTCTTTTTCCTGCTCTGTTAAAAGCGAATAATCTATAAGTTTTTTTTCATAACACATTGAAGTAAATGAATTGATTTTTCCATCTTTAAAATAACAGGAATTTTCAAGTCTTACACCGAAGTAATCTTTATTATAAAGCCCCGGTTCTATTGTAAAACACATATTTTCTTTTATCGGCGTTTTGGCTATTTCTCCGCACCCTAAGTTCGGCGGTGCTTCGTGAACATTTATGCCGATACCATGCCCGAGTCCATGATTAAAGACAAACCCATCAATTTTATTTTCGTCAAAAATTGTTCTTGCCAGATTATCTATTTCATACCCTGTTGTGTCAGATGCCATTGAATAGTTAAAAGCATTCAAAAACGCCTTGAGAACAGTTGTATAAACTTTTCTCTGCAGCTCAGTCGGAGTGCCTTTCACAAAAACTCTTGTAATATCAGTTGCAAGTCCGCCTTCATAGTACGCTCCGCAATCTATTAAAACAAGACTGCCGTCTTTTATTATTTCTTCTTTTGAAGATTTTGAATAATGAGCCAATGCAGAATTCCGGTTATGCGCAACAATTGATTTGAAACTCAGACTTTTTGCACCAAATTCTTTGAAATATTCTTCCAGTTTTTGGTCTATATCATATTCTGATATTCCGTCATTATTTTCTATATAATCTCTTATAGCTAAAACCGCCATATCAGTTCTTCCGAAAGCTGTTTTCAGATGCGCAATTTCTGTGTCATTTTTAACCGTTCTCATTGCATGGACAGGATTTTCTTTCATAATTCTTGCACGTCTGCCCAGAAGAAGATAATCATGCGCCGTTATCGTTTTTTCATCAACATAAACGATATCTGAGGTTATGTATTTATCAAAATTTTTCAGCTTTTCTTCAGTGAAAAATATATCCTGGCTTGATGTTATCAAAGCTTTTGCAAGAATTTTCGAACTGTAAGGCTTTAAAAAATCACGTTTGTTATAAAGATAAGAAACATCCTCCGGATTTGTAAAAAGAATTGACTCGTTGTAATCCAGAGTCTTTTGAATATTTCTGATTTTTTCCTCTGCAGACTGCCCGCAGACGCATTCCTGTATATCCTCAATTACTCCGAAATCCGGCGCTTCAGTTTCAATCCCGTCAAAATCCAGAAGTTTTACTTTAAAATGTTTTTCCATTTCTTCAAGACATTTTCGGGAATTTTTCTTTCCGCAGACGCCGACAACTGCATGATGCGGAATAATTTTTGACATTTCGCCGAGCTGGCTCTGACCTGTTTGAAGTTTTACAACTGTCACGACTTTCGGATCGGTTTCCAAATCCGCCTGAATATGATATCTCCCGTCAACAAACAGGTAAATCTTATTATGACTCAATAAAGCATCGCCTGTTGAGCCGGAAAAACCCGTCAGCAAATACCTTGCGTTTTCGCATAATCTGTTGTATTCGACAAGAAACTCATTTGTAGAATTCACAAGCAGAAAATCAATCTTCTCTGACTTCATAAATTCACGTGCTTTTTCAATAATTTCATTCATTAGAATTTACCGGTTACCTTTATCAAATGCCAGCCGAATTCGGTTTCAACAACCGTCATCTCGTCAACATCCGTATCAAAACATGCATCTTCAAATTCTTTAACCATTTCACCGCGGCCAAAGTAGCCTAAATCTCCGCCTTTTTGACCGGAAGGGCACAGTGAACATTTTTTTGCAAGGTCTTCAAAAGTTTCCCCCTGTGCAAGACGTTCTTTCAACGTTTCTATTTGTTCGGGTGTTTTTACCAGAATGTGGCTTGCTTTTACTTCTGTTGCCATAAATTAAAACTCCTTTAATTCTTTACTACAAAATAGTATCAAAAAAACAGATTCCGGGCAATTTCATTAAAAACAAAGAAGGTTTTGCAATATTCACAAAACCTTCTTATGTTTTTAGTATTATTACAAATTATAACTGCTATTCAACTTCGATAGCACCTACAGGGCATGCATCAGCAGCTTCTTTAACGCAATCTTCGTTATCAGCAACAGCGGATTCGTTAACTTTAGCTACATCTTCCACTGAAAATACAGCGTCACAAATAGATTCGCAAGCGCCGCATGCAATGCATGAATCATTAACTTTTACGTTCATTTTTTTCTCCTTATCTTATTTCGACTTTGTGAAATAATTTCACATCAGCATTATATAATAAAAATTTTACTTTGCAAGAGTTCTGATACGATCGGCAACATAATCAAACCCTGTAATTTTACCGATATTTTCAGGGGTTACAGAATGTCCGTAAATTAACAGAGGCACCATTTCTCTTGTATGATCGGTTCCGGGAACCGTTGGATCGCAGCCATGATCTGCCGTAATAAACAGCACATCATCTTCTTTCATTTCGGGAAGTATTTTCGCTAAATACGTATCAATTTCTTCTATTGCCCTGCCGTAACCTTCAGCGTCATTTCTGTGACCGAAAAGCATATCTGTATCCACGAGGTTTGTAAAAATCAAATCAAACTTCGACTCCTGTTTTTTGTAATCTTTATATGCGATTTTATCAAGGTCAAGTTCTTCTTTAACGGCTTTCAGAGTAAGCTCCAGCCCTTCTTTATTGGAACCCGTATGGATTGCGTGGGTTATACCGGATTTTGAGAATATATCTTCGATTTTGCCAATTCCGATAACCCTTCCGCCCTGTTCCTTAATCTCATTCAAAACAGTTCTTGACGGAACCATTGAATAGTCGCGCCTGTCTTTTGAAATTCTGGTCGGCTTTCCGTCGATTATTTTGTAAGGACGGGCAATTACTCTTGAAACGTTGTAACCGCCTTCATCAAGAATTCTGCGGGCTTTTTCGCACCAGTCGTAAAGTGTTTCAAGCGGAATTAAATCCGTATCCAGCGCAATCTGAAAAACGCTGTCAGCGCTCGTGTAGACAATAGGAAATTTTGTTTTGTGATGTTCATCGTTCAACTTTTCGATAATAGCCGTTCCGCTGGCGGGGCAATTAGCCAGAACGCCGCCGCAGCCGGTTTCTTCAACAAATTTATCAATAAGTTCTTTCGGGAACCCGTCAGGAAAAGTTGCGAAAGGCTTTTCGCTGACAAGACCTGCGATTTCCCAGTGGCCTGTTGTTGTATCTTTGCCTTTTGATTTTTCAATCATTGTTCCGTATTGTGCTGTCGGGTTTTCGACAGGAGAAATTCCTTTAAAATCCTGAATATTTCCCAAACCCATACTTTCGAGAACCGGAACATTCAGCCCACCGTTGAATTCACAAACATTTTTAAGCGTATTGCACTCCGGAATATCGCCAAAATCTTTACAATCCGGCATTGCGCCTATACCCATACTGTCAATAACGATTATTATGGCTCTTTTCATCACACTGCCCCCTTTTACATTTTATTATATCAAAAAATAACAATTTTACTGCGCAATTTTCACAACAGCATAGGCATTAAAATCAAGCGAGCCGAAAATTATTTTAACCTGATTTTCGTTCACACCGATAAGCCTTACGAAATTAATTTCATCTTCGCCGAAATCGTCTTTGGTTTCAATGGCCGGAATGCTTGCGAGCAATTCGCTTGACTGGAAAAGCTGAAGGAAGATTTTGCCGTCTTTTTTTACTCCTTTAACCTGATAGTGACCGACAGGAAGAATAACATCTTTTTTAATTTCGAGATTTGCGGGCACAAGAAGGATGGGGAGTTCCGCGGGCATTTTTGATAGAACTTCGGTTTCATTGCTTTCCTGAAAAGCCTCGCCGTTTCTGAGAAGTCTATCTTTTGGCTTTTTAGGCTTGCCTTTTTTGCTTTCGAGAGCTTTTTCGAATTCTTCGTCTGTGACAGGTTTTTGGCCGTAAACGTTTGTATCGCCGAAGTTGTCCCAGAGATCACCTTCAGCAAATGCAGTGTTAGCACAGGCACAAAGGAATATAAAAAACATTATCAAAAACTTTTTCATACAAATATTTTAAGGTTTTATGTGGAAAAGTAAACCTCTTTTTGGTTGAAAAGTTGAAAGGTTGAAGGGTTAAGTTCTCTCTCTCCTTGTGGGAGAGGGGATTGGTTCGTCATTCTGAGGGCGAAGCCCGAAAGAATCCAGCTTTTTTATTTTCTGTCATTCTGAGCGAAGCGAAGAATCTTTTATTTCTGCCATTTTGTCATCCTGAATTTAGTTCAGGATCTCAACGGGATTCTGAAACGAGTTCAGAATGACCGTCTAAGACAAAATGGCTAAATTTTTCTTTAGATCCTTCGGCTGGTGCCTCAGGATGACATTTAAGTAGGTCGGATTTACTAATCCGACTTTTCTGGATTGCTTCGCTTGCGCTCGCAATGACGGATTGTTTTCATTTTTCCTCGCCCCTTGCGGGAGAGGAAGCAGTTAAGAATGTAGGTTGGGCATACTCGTCCAACTTTTTGTTTCTTTAATCCGTACTTTCTTGTGCCGACAAGAAAGTACCGCAAAGAAGCTCCCGACCTGAGCTTCTCTCACTAATCAATTGTAACCGTTTCAATTAAGCAAGTGAACTCGCTTACGCTCAAACAACACTTGCTTTGTTGTTCAGAAACGGAACATTGATTGTTCGCTCCGCTATGGTCGGGGTGTGATGTATGTTTCCGCAATTGCTAAGTGGTAAGCGCCATTTTGTCTACCACTGTCATTCTGAACTTGTTTGACTGCTTTTGCCGAAATCTTTGATTTCGTGCAAAATGTCTGGTTTCCCACAGAATCTCGTTGAGATGCTGAGATAAACTCAGCATGACAAAATGGCTTATTCAAATTTTTAGGGGATCCTTCGGCTTCTCGCACTCGCGCTAAACGGGGTACGGCTTACGCCCTTCACCCTCTGCTCGTGCGCCTCAGGATGACGTGTTGTTTTGTCGTATTTGTAAATCCGACCAAAGGGCTACGGTTCTGTCACCCACACCCGAAATTGTAAGTTCGCTTCTGCTCACTAACAATTTCTTCCCTCTCCCCTCTAGGGAGAGGAGGTTTTTTCCATGTCATTCTGAGGAAGTTTACGACCGAAGAATCTCGTTGGACTTTATGGGGATTCTTCGCCTTCGGCTCAGAATGACATGTTGTTTTTTAGAACCCTTTGGCTGGCGCCTCAGAATGACAGTGTAAGACAAAATGGGGAGCTGTCTTAACGTCCTAACATCTTTTATTCCAAAACAATCCCTTCAACCATTCAACCGTTCAACCTTTCAACCCTCTTCACTCTTCACCCCTCACTTTCCCGTCCGACCCCTCACCCTAACCCTCGCCCACAAGGGGCGTGGGGATTTATTTACGTAACGAACCGTTCAACTTTTCAACCATTCACCCTTTCAACCCTCTTCACTCTTCTCTTCCGCCCCATTTTGTCATGCTGAGTTTATCTCAGTATCTCAACGGGATTCTGAAACAAGTTCAGAATGACAGTGTAAGACAAAATGGGGCGGAGTTTACCCTCACCCTAACCCTCAGCCACAAGGGGAGAGGGAATCATTTTGTAACAATCCCTTCAACCATTCAACCGTTCAACCTTTCAACCCTCTTCACTCTTCACCCCTCACTCAAAATAAAACCGCCCTTTAGGCGGCTGTAACTGTCACTTAACACGAGATATATATAAACACACGAGCATTATTATCCTATATAACCTGACAAAAGTTCCTGCGAAAGCGCTGACATTCGCATCTTCTGCAACGCCCTCATCTCTGTCTGGCGTATACATTCTTTTGTGACTCCGTATATGTTGCCGATTTCTTCCAGCGTCAGCCGCGCCGCATTGCCCAAACCGTAACGCATTTTGACTACGTCCTGCTCTCTTTCTTTTAAGGTCGATATTACTATCGCTATATCGTTTTTCAGGTTCTCATACTCTGCCTTCGCCGTCACTGAAGCCTTTTTATCCTCCAGAATGTCCGCTACATTTATTTCGTTGCCGTCGGCCCTCTCCAGCCCGCTCTCTATTGAAATCGTCTTCGTATAAGCTGACAGAAAACTTTCTATCTTGTCAGGCTCTATATTCATTTTCTTTGCCACGTCTTTATTGTTAACCTGACAGTTATATTGTCTTTCCATCTCTGACTTGACTCTGGAAAACTTCGACAGGGTTTCCTGAATGTACACAGGAATCCGCATACAATGCGACTGCTCTGATATCGCTTTGAACATTGACTGCTTTATCCACCAGCTTGCATATGTCGAAAATTTGTAGCCGAGTTTGTAATTGAATTTCTCTGCAGCTATCATCAGCCCCAGATTGCCCTCCTGAATTAAATCCACCAGCGGCAGGGGTGAATTATGAATAACTTTTTTGGCTATCGTCACTACTACTCGCAAATTTGACTGCACCAGATGCTTTTTGGCCTCTGTGTCGCCTTCTTTTGCTCTTCTTGCTAAATCCTTCTCTTCTGCGATTGTCAAAACGGGGTAATTGGATATCTCTCTTAAATAATCGGTAAATTCACCGCCTCCGCACGCCAAAACCTCATTTCGGGCAGGATTGGATTTTGCCTTCTTCATTTTTACAGGTGTGTTCTTACTCATACTCTGCTTAAACTCCTTATTTAATTTTATTACACGAGAACAACATACACTTTTTGTACGGATTATATACTTAGTATATATCATAGTATATACTTTTTCAAGCCTTTTGTAAAGTTTTGTGAATTTGTCAAGAACATTCTGTTTGTTGTATAATATTCACAAGAGGAGGATTTCATGAAAAAGAAAATTATAATTACTTTAGCTATTTTGCTTGTTGTTATATTGACATCAGCTGCCGGATTTGCCGTTGCGACCGGTGCTTTTGATAAAAAAGAAAAACCATCAGACTATAAAGTCGGGATTTCCTACGAACAAGCTCTCGAAAGCGACAAGCCGATGATTGCTCTATTCTACGTTGACTGGTGCGGTTACTGCTTAAGATTTATGCCTAAGTTTAAAGTTTTAAGCATGCTCTACATTACTAAATACAATTTTGTTATGCTTAATGTCGAAGATCCGGCTAACAAAGACCTCGTTGAAGATGTCGCTTTAACCGGTTTCCCGACGGTATACGTTATTGACCCAAAGTATGACAACAGATTTTTAATTAACAACGCTATTTATCAGAACCTTCCAAAATTCAGAACTGAACTTGACAGGTACCTGAGAATCAGAGGTTTGTTAGACAAAGCTTCTAAAAAATAAAATAAAGCGGGCTTATATATTAAGTCCGCTTATTTTTTGACAAAAAAAAGACCTTGATTTTTCAAGGCCTATCCGTTTAAATAAGAAGAGAGAGCTTTATATATTTATAATAAGTATATTATTCCCAAAAAATTGCTATTTTTTGTGGTCAATTTTAACAAAAATTAACATTTGAAAGAAAATTTATGAAAGACATCCAAAACCTAAAAGACGAAAGAAACGTTGATATTCAAAAAGTCGGGATTAAGCATCTTGAATTACCGCTTATTATCCAGCGAAAAAACAATTCCAATCAGGTTGTATGCGCGAAAGCAAAGGTTAATGTTTCTCTGCCAAGAGATTACAAAGGAACGCATATGTCACGATTTGTCGAGGTTTTGACCGAGTGGAGAAATAAAAACCTTCTCGGGGTTGATATTAAAGGCTGCCTTGAAGAAATTATCAATCGTCTTGAGGCCAAAAGCGGAGAGTTGGAATTTAAGTTTACTTATTTTATAGACAAACTTTCGCCGGTAACAAAACTTGCGTCGCCAATGAGTTATGAATGTATTTTTAAAGGACAAATCGAAAACAATAACTATAAATTCATCCTCGGAGCGGAAGTTCCTGTAACAACTCTTTGCCCTTGTTCAAAAGAGATTTCAGACAACGGTGCGCACAACCAGAGGGCTTTTATCCGTGTCAGAGTTTCTTATGATGAAGATAAGCACATCTGGCTTGAGGATTTGATAGATATGGTGGAATCTTGCGCAAGCTGTCCGGTGTATCCTCTTTTGAAACGTGAAGACGAGAAATTTGTGACAGAAAAAGCATACTCAAATCCTAAATTTGTTGAAGATGTTTTAAGAGATGTTGTTGTTAAACTTAGAGAAAACTCGATTGTAAACGAATTTGAAGTTGAATGCGAAGCTTTTGAAAGCATTCATAATCATTCTGCCTGGGCTTATCAAAGAGAAAGCAAAGTTTAACGGCAGAGCTTTTCAAAATAGTTTCCGGTTTCATCAGAATTGTAAAATATCTTGATATTATTTTCTTTTGCATATTTTACCAATTCAATGGCTGATGCCCAAACCATAGTACTAAATTCGCATGCTGAAAGTTGAGAAGTTTCAAAACCCAATGCCTTTATGCCGATTGAAACATCTGACCATCTTGGAGGTCCCCAAGATAAAGGAAACAAACGGCCTTCATAGCTGATTGAAATTGAACTTATATTTTCTACAGGATAAATTTTTACAGATTTATCCCGAAAAATAATTTCAAGATTTTTCTTTTTCAACTTGATGAATCTCACAATTGACTTTTTATCAGCCGCCGTTGACCAGTATAATATTAAATAAACGAATAAAAACGGAAAAACGCCGGCAGATAGAGCTACAAACAACCGAGCCGGCAACTTAAAACTCTGATCTGGAGAAAACAATATAATTGATGAAAATAGCAAAGCAAAAATTACCCATACTATTTTCACTGAGGGTTTTTCGTAAGGATAGAAATATAATTTCTTAGACATATCAACACCTTAACTTTTCAAGAGCATTGCCGCAAGCGGAGATTCAGTACGTCCGTTCAGAGTTTTGTCGACTTCTCTGAGTTTTTCTGAAATTGCTTCCATCTCATCTGTCCAGACAAAATTGTCAAGAACATATTTTTCACCTTTTTGGAAATCTCCGTCTATCTGAATTCTTACAATTTCAGCAAGCATTTTCTTTGCTGTCGGTATCATTTTATCTATATTGACATAAATTTTACCTTCAGCATTCAATTCTATTGCGCCGTTTTCAATGAAATATTTTGTCTGCATTACCGTTCTGACTCTGTGGGCTTGAGAAAGCGTCGGTTTTGATTTGAGAAAATTGTCTGCCGCAAAGGTTACAAGCATCTGCAGGACTTGCTCATGAGTATACATACCCTTTTCTTCCAGCAAATCCAGAAACGCAAGTCCGCCCATATCGGCTTTATTTTCTTCAATTATGCTTTTGTACTTGCCAAGAGCCTCTGTTCCTTTGTTAGGGCCGAGAGAATGCGTGTTCTCATGCCCGATTGTAAACCAGTGGTCAGCTTCATCCAAATAATATTTGTGCTGTTCTTTATCCAATATCGCATCAAGTCTTTTTTGAAGTTTTTCTCTGTCAGAGATAAACCTGATTTGTCTGTGATAAACGTTACGTCTGCCTCCGCCGATGGTTAATGACAATTTGTCGTCATTTGGAAGATTTTCAGCAAGCGTAATTCCTGCACGATATGCCCCGACATCTCCGGCTAATGCAACTATATCAACATCGACCATAGTCTGCTTTGCATCTTCAGTCTTTGAAATATTCTGTTCGTATTCTTCATGATAAGGCATATTCGCGGCCAGCAGAGGCAGGTATTCTTTAATCTTTAATAAAGCTTCCGTTCCTTTTTTGTTTACAATTCCAACCCTTCCGCCAAGCATATCTTTTGATACCGGAACTATCTTATGCTCATCCAAAAGCGCCTTTAATTCTTCATCCTCTATTACACTCTCCGTCATTTCGTCTGCGTAATTTTCTCTTGTTATCGTGAATTCAAGCGGTGTATCCTGCAATTCTGCCCACTTTTTGTCCGCGTAAGCATCAAGCATCGGGTCTGCTGTTCTTAATGCCGCCGCTTGACGTCTTAAATATTCATTAAAATCTTCATTTGTAGATGTTTCGGCGGCTGCCTCCAATTTTTCCGCAACGACTCTGAATTCTTCGCTGAAAAAGTTTACATAATCAACCGCAACAAGTTCATTATCCTTTCTTTCAACAATAGAACGCTGATTTAAAATTTTGCGGACTTCTTCAACCTTACCTTTTTTAAGCATTTTTATCAAAATTTTATGAAAGACTTCCTTTGTCAAATCTTCCGGATATAAACCTTTTCCCGGAAGTTCAGTAATACCTTTTGCCAGATTTATTTTTGTCGATTCTCTGTCTATTGCGCACATGCCTTTTTGCGCATTGAACAAAATCTTTGTTAACTCGGCGCGCTCATTTCCCTTTAAAATTTCACTGTCTAAAAACGCTTGAAATTCAGCATTTTTGCTGTTATCCAGGCGCATAAATATTTTTTGAATAAAAAATGCCGCCTTTACAAGATTTTTTAAAGCTTTTTTGTCGCCTTCCGCAAGTTCCAGATACTCGGGAGCATCAATATCAAGCATCTTTTTGGTGCTCAAATATTCTTTATTTGTTCTCTTTTTTAATTCTTCAAGCGAATAATTAAGTTCAAAAGTTTCCATTTTTCTCTCCCTTGTACTGTCTACAAAGTGAGTATATCACTTTTGGGAGAAAATGTAAAACTATTTGTGATAAGTTTCACCTTTAATTATCTTAAACGCCCGATAAATCTGTTCTACAAGTATCAGTCTTGCAAACTGGTGCAAAAATGTCATCTTGGAAAGACTCATTTTAAAATCCGCACGCGTAGAAACCTTAGGCGAAAGCCCGCAGGATGAACCTATTACAAAAACAATTTCGCTTATCCCGTCTTTTGTAAGTTCATCTATTTTTATGGCAAAATCCTCTGACGAAAGCATCTTCCCGCCAATTTCCAGCGTAATTACATACGAAGACTGTTTTATATGCGCCATAATCTTCACAGCTTCTTCATCCAAAGCTTTTGCAATAAGATGCCCGTCCTTAATTTCAACAGGCGAAAGCTCTATTATTTCAAAATTTGCATATGGTTTCAGACGTTTTTGAAATTCATCAATTCCGTCTTTTAAAAATTTTTCTTTCAGTTTTCCAAGAGCAATAATTTTTATAATCATAAAATATTGCCCGCTTTTTCGACATACAAAGATGTTGACGGGAACGCAAAGTCCAAACCTTCTGCTCTGAAACGTTTCACAGCTTCAAGCAAAAAGTCTGACTGGATTTTTTTGTATTCATTATAAGAACCGGTTTTTGCATAGGCAATACATCTTATGTTTATTGAACTATCGGCAAGAGTGTCTGCCACAACAAGATAATCTTTATGAATATCTTTATTTTCCTCAAGAATTTCTTTCAGAATATGAATAGCACGCTCCAGCTTTTCGTCTGATGTGTCGTATGTAAGAGTGAATACTTCGTTAATTCTTCTCTTTTTAGCGGCGGAAATGTTGCAGATATTTCCGTTTGAAGCGCTGCTGTTTGGGACAATATACAAAAAATTATCTAACGTTCTAATTTTTGTAGACATTAAATTTACATCTTCAACATAACCTTCAACACCATTTACAATAACATAATCTCCTATACGATAAGCTTTGTCGCTGAAAATAGAAAGGGTGCCAAAAATATTTGCGATAGTGGCATTAGCCGCAAAGCCGACAGCCAAACCCGTAATTCCAAACCCTGTAATCAGCGATGTAACCGAATATCCGAAACTTTGCAAAAACGATGCAACAATAAAGAAAACAATTAAAAATTTAAATATTTTTTCAAGGATGGGCAAAAACTGAACCAGTTGAGTTTTTGAATCTTTAGCGAGAATATGTTGTTTAAGCTTGCTGCCGAACATATCGACGATTTTAAACAGAATAACTATTATAAATACGTTAATAACAATGCCGACAAAGAAATCCATATGTGTAGATTTAAGGAGTTTGTCAAGTTTTTCAAAATGTTCAATAATACTGTCAATAAATTCCATAATACCTAACCTTATTTGCATAATCCCTTGTATAAGAGAATACCATAAAAAAGAAAAATATTGCAAAAAAAAAATGTTTGGTATAGAATCGACATGCAAAGAAATTTGCGGAAGTAACTCAATGGCTAGAGTCCCTGCCTTCCAAGCAGGTTGTTGCGAGTTCGAGTCTCGTCTTCCGCTAATAAAGAACACTCATCGTCAGATGGGTGTTTTTTATTAGCCTGAATGACTATGGACGAGAAATCATTTTGAGTTCGAGCGGCCTGCGAGCAAAGTGCGGAGGCTTGAGTGTGAAAGAATTATATTCTTGAACACTCAACCGGAGACACGTTTAATGCGAGCGAGCAAGACCAGTCTCGTCTTCCGCTAATAAAGAAGCTTCACCTTTTGGTGGAGCTTTTTTATTTGGAATGACGCTGACGAGAACGAGCGAGTTGCGAGTTCGGCGGATTTGCGGACGGATTAGGCGAGCACAGCGAGCAAATCCGGATAGCGAACAGATTTTGTCGGCTTGAGCATCGCTCATAAGACAAAATTCTGTGAGCGTGGAGCAAATCCAAGACCAGTCTCGTCTTCCGCTAATAAAGAACACTCATCACCAGATGGGTGTTTTTTATTAGCCTGAATGACTATGGACGAGAAATCATTTTGAGTTCGAGCGGCCTGCGAGCAAAGTGCGGAGGCTTGAGTGTGAAAGAACTATATTCTTGAACACTCAACCGGAGACGCGTTTAATGCGAGCAGGCCAAGACAGTCTCGTCTTATTATAAATCAATATCCGTAGTAGTAATTATTTGTTCTTATAGTTCCGTTTATATTATGATTCATTTGCCCATATATAGTATGATTTACCTGTATAGGTTGTCTAAGGGCATCCGCCGCATTGTTAATTGCCTGTATTTTTTTCAATTCCTTTATATTTTCCAAATACTGCTCATAAGAACCGTCACAGTTTTGATCATAACTTGGAGTATAAGAATTTGGAATATAAGGATCGGTGTAATTTAAAAAAGTTTGATCATATATACGTTTAGCTTCACAATATTTTATTATATATTGTTCCACACTACCATCGCAAGCAGGATCATATTCTGGAACCCGCCAATAATAAACCTTTTTCCTTTTATTGCAGCGACATTGGTTTTTTATATAATCAGGCTGACTCGCTATACATTTTTTGTGACATGGTTTCTTTTCACAATTCACAGCATTGGCAGGAAGCGCAATCATAAGTACTAATAAAATCGACAAAACCTTAAATTTCATTTTTTATTCTCCTTTTAATTTCTTCTTCTGAAATTGGCAAAACTTTTATTCCAGTTTCTGATGCTCTATTTTTAATAATGTAAGAATTTGTATTACTTTGTTTCAAAGAAAAATGAAAATGTCCACTTTTAGGTACAGCATTATCCATCATTGGTTTTATATCCTTATAATCCGCCAATAGAAATAGTTCCTTATCAATTAACCGCAACAATAAAAAACACCTTGAACCTGTATTTAACTCTTCATCAATCAAGAATTTCTGTTCAGGTCTTATCCCAAACCAATTAGCGGTCAATGCGGGTGAGATAATTAATACAGAATTTTTAAATAGTTTTGTTCTTCCGATTCTTTTTAGATTTAATTCATTTTCTAAAAATTCTTCCTTCCATTCTTGATTATTCATAGCTCATCAGTCCTTACTTTAAACATTCCTAACACATTATAAAACATCATTAAAATTAATATATCTTATTAATAATTTTTACACATCATATGATTATAGGAATATTTACACACAAAAATTGTCATAACTTATTATGTATTTTATTTGAATAGACAATTATTCTTTTATATGGAGGCTGTTATGACAAACATTAAACAAAAATTCGGTAAAAGAGTAAAAGAACTTCGAAAAAACAAAGGATTTACGCAAGAACAGCTTGCCGAACGTATTGGAATAGAACCTCCTAACATTTCAAAATTAGAAAAAGGAACCCACTTTCCACTTCCTGAAAATATTGAAAAAATTGCAAAGGCCTTAGATGCAAAAGTTGTAGATTTATTTGATTTTGAACACTTTAACAATAAGAATATTTTATTAAAAGAGATTCATACTTATCTTGAACATGCAGACGAAAAAGAAATTGAATTCTTATACAAAATGATCTATAATTTGAGTCTATTTAAAAACAATTAAAATCTAATTCTTAAGGATTAGTCCTATTATGCTAATTTGATAAAATAAAAGTTATCCTTTTGAGTGGTGAAAAAATACGAAAAACAGGGTATATTATTATAGTAAGCTTGTTATATCCAGGCACTTTTTTCGGGGTTGCGACAAGATTTTTTCTTTTGCGGTTTGGTTTAAAATATAACAAGCTTATCCCCTAAAAAATCAACTCTATTACTAATTATATAAGTTACATCTTTAATACTATGTACAATTTATAAATATCAATGGTTTTCACGTTTGATATACTAAGGCTTGGCAGAAATGACAGGTCTTTTTTTTATGCCTATATCTCTAATACAGGAATATCCTTTTCCATTTTTATTTCAAACTCTGTTCCCTCGGGAATAAAAACTTCATTTCCTGGCATAAAAAATGCAACTATCGGCGCAAGTAAAAGATCAGCCGTTTGCAAAAGCGCTCCCGTCAAAAAATAAAAAGGCCTTACAACCGTATCAACACACTCATCAGCAGTTGTTTTGCAGGGGTCTTTGTAAATAGTATGAATTGTGCCGTCATTTGCGGTGTCAGCAAGGTTATCTTTATAATTTGAAGGAATTGCAACTGCGCCGAACAAAACGCCTTTTTTATTCATTTTTGTAATGTAAGCTTCTGCAGGATATATAACATTTTCTAATTTTACATTCTTTATCAAAACTTTCAAAGTTCCGCTGCCTCCGCCTTTTCTGGGAGGTTTATTTTTAACAATTTCACCTGTAAATACAAGTTTCATCGGGTCTTTTTGCATAAAAACTCTTTCAGGATACAATGTTTCAAACTGAACTTCGGATCCGCCTGTTGACTCGTAAGACATTGGCTGCAGTGATTTAACTTCAAAAGTTCTGCCTTTTTCAATAAACATTGCAGTAAGCTCTCTTCCTGCGAGACATTTATATGTTGTCTTAAAAGCTTCTATTGTTCCGCTTCTCTGTACCAGAATCGGATTGTCAGGACACGAAGATGATGTTGTTTCCTCTTCATCAACAAGATTAACAACACTGTTTTCATCCGGTTTCGTGTCCTTAAAATCCTCTGCTGCCGTTGTATCTGTTGAAGGAACCTCCTCATTAGAAGGGACAGACTCTTTTTCAAGAGTATCCTCTTTTGTATATTCAACCGGTGCAGCTAACGGTAATCGTGCGATTTCGGCAGCCGGAGTGCTCTCTTCAGAAAAACACGGGGTAAATATATTTGAGAGTATCGCACTTAGCAATAAAACTTTTAATATTTTTTTCATTTGTTTTATTCCTTCAACACAATATGGGGGTAAATAACAATCTATCTTCAAGATATCAATTTCATAGCTTGAGTATATCCATAATGGCTTAAAAATATTTTTAAGCAATCATTTAAAAAAATGATTACAAGAAAAATATTTGTGTAAATATTATACAGAAATCCGCACTTGACCCGCAATCCTGATATATTAATCTTTTCCTGCATCTGCTGCCCGCACCGTCAGGATAAATTTGATTTTTGAAAATTCCGACATTCAAATCACCGCACACGATATATGCAAAAAAATGATTTATGTGATAGAATAATGTTGTTGAGAAATAAAGAAGGGAAACAGCAATGGCAAAATTTAAATACATCATACCTGTATTGGTTTTATCATCATTTTTGGGAATAACAGCAGCAACAGGAGTGACAAACGGAGCAGGAATTAATCTTGAAAATCCTCTTATATCAGTTGCAGCACCTTCCGCAACCCGAACTTACATGAATGTTAATCCTCTTGATATGGTAAATAATCCATCTTTTTACCTCAACAAATATGTAAGAATAAAAGCTAAATTTGACAAATATTCAACACTGGGACTTGATTATAAACCGGCAATGAAAAGTTCTGAAGATTACATATCATTTTTAATCCAGCGTCCTGACGTGCTTGACCACAATGTTCCGTTATCCGAATTAAAAATATTCATAAAACGGACAGAAGCAGAGAAACACATAGACCTTGATGCAGGCGATGAAATTGAGTTTTCAGGCAAAGTATTCTCAAATGCCCTCGGGGATGTATGGATGGATGCCGAACAGTTCAAAGTTTTGAGCACAAAAGCAAAAACTGAAAAAAAATAATTAGTGTTTATTCAAACCACAAAACACATTTTAAGGAGTTAGAGAATGACTGAAGCAAAACAAAATAAAAAATACTTAACAATACACGGGCATTTTTACCAGCCGCCAAGAGAAAACCCATGGCTTGAAGCTATTGAACTTCAGGACAGCGCACTGCCTTTCCATGACTGGAATGAAAGAATAAACAAAGAATGCTACAATCCTAACTCCGTTTCAAAAATCGTAGACAGCAGAAACAGAATTCTTGATATTGTAAACAACTATGAACATATAAGTTTCAACTTTGGCCCGACGCTTCTTTCATGGATGGAGCAGTTTGCACCATTGACTTATGAAAGAATAATAAAAGCAGACATTGAAAGCATTGCCGAACACGACGGGCATGGAAATGCAATGGCGCAGGTCTACAACCACATAATCATGCCGCTTGCAAATGAAAACGATAAAATTACTCAGGTAAAATGGGGAATAAAAGATTTTGAATACAGATTCGGCAGAAAGCCGGAAGGGATGTGGCTTGCAGAAACGGCTGTTGATGATGATACTTTAAGAGTTCTGGAAGAAAACGGTATTAAATTTACGGTGCTATCCCCTTATCAGGCCTTAAAAATCCGAAAAGAAGACGATAAAGACTGGACGGACGTAAGCTGGGGAAATATTGATCCTGCAAGGTCTTACAGATATTACATAAAATCTGCACCTGGAAAATTTATAGATTTATTCTTTTACGACGGCGCGATATCAAGATCTGTAGCCTTTGATGAACTCTTGAAGGACGGGAATAAATTTGCCAAACGCTTAAGGGACGGCGTATCCGACTGCCGTGACTATCCTCAGCTTATCCACATTGCAACTGACGGCGAAAGCTACGGACATCACACTAAATTTGGCGATATGGCTCTTGCTTATGTTTTACAGATTAAAGCTAAAGAAGAAGGCTTTACAATTACAAACTACGGCGAATACCTTGAAAATTGCAGAAGTGATTATGAAGTGGATATAAAACAGGCTTCAAGCTGGAGCTGTTTCCATGGTGTCGGCCGCTGGAAAGAAGACTGCGGATGCTCAACAGGCGGACACCCCGGCTGGAATCAAAAATGGAGAAAACCATTAAGAGATGCTCTTGATTACTTAAGAGATGAACTTGCAAAACTGTTTGAAACAGAAGGGCCAAAATATTTCAGCAAAAACTGCTGGGATGTAAGAAACAACTACATTGACGTCATCCTTGACAGAAGCTCATTGAGTGTCAATAAATTTCATAAAGAAAACTTCCTGCCTGATTTGTCAGATGAAGATAAGGTCAAAGCTATGGAATTACTGGAAATTCAGCGTCAGGCACAGCTGATGTATACAAGCTGCGGATGGTTCTTCTCTGAAATTTCAGGTATTGAAACTGTCCAGATTATGAAATATGCTGCACGGGCAATGCAGCTGGCGGCAGTATTTACAAAGAAAGACTTTGAAACCCGTTTCACTGAAATTCTGTCTGAGGCAAAAAGCAACATTACCGAATACGGAACAGGCAGGGATATTTTCAATAACTTTGTAAAACCGTCAATAGTTACAACCAAACAGGTTGCAAGCTTGTGGGCAATATCATCACTTTATCAGGATTTTGAAGACGAAGAAGATGTCTATTGCTATTCAATTACAAGAAATGACTACCAGAAAGTACAAAAAGGCAACTCAAATTTTGTTGTCGGACATATAGAACTCCGCTCAAGAATTACACTTCAAAAATCAAACTTGATGTTTGCGCTTATGCAATACTCAGGAGGCGACTTCCACTGTGCGATTAAAGAATATTCTGACGACTTTGAATATAACAAGATGAAAAATGATCTTATCAAGACATTTATGCTCAATCCTTTAACCGAAATTATCCGCGCACTGGATGAAAACTTCGGCAAAGATTACTTCACTCTTAAAGATATATTTATTGAAGAAAGACGCAAAATTCTTCAAAGACTGCTTAAAGACAAAATGGAAAAATTTGCCCAAATCTATCAGGATATGTATGACGAAGGCAAAGGTTCAATCTATCACATGCAGACTCTCGGTCTTGCAATTCCGGATGAATTCAAGATTGCGGCCGAATACGCACTCAGCCGAAAATTCAATGAACTTATTGCGGATTCAAACGGTTTTGTTGAACCGGCAGTGCTTCAGCAGGCTATGGATATAAATTTTGAAGCCAAGTCAATGGGAATTAAACTGGACAAACAGCCTTCCAACAACATATTCAGCAAAAAAATACGACAGAATATAAACAGGCTTGCTTACAGCTTTGAAATCCAGCAGGCGGATGTTGTGCTTGAACTATTTGAATATATTGAAAAACTTGAGCTTGAAGTTGATATTTCAGAAGCTCAAAATATATTCTTCTCCAAAATCTACCTGAATATTGGAGAAATTATAGAATCAAGCCAAAATTCCAACAGAAAAAGCGACAGAAGATTTGTTGAAATGCTACTTGATATCGGCTCAAAACTAAACATAAATACTGAATTTTACAGAGCAAAACTTGTCAAGGCTTAAAAATCAGGGACTTATATAGCACAAATTCCACAGATACTATAAAAGCCCGTCATTCTGAGGACTTTAGTCCGAAATTTTTGGCCGAATTTGCTATATACATCCCAAAAATCACCAGTCGTAAGATCCGTATTTTTTATACAAATCTATGGTATGCGCGATTTTATGTTCAACAGAGGCTATTTTTTTATGAACTTCCGGATCATCTGTTTTTTGTTTTAAAAGCTGCAATTCAAGAAGATCTTCCTTTGCTTTGCGAACACGCTGTTTGGCATTTTCTCTTTCCATAAAAAGCCAGCCTTCAAACCCGCATCCCGGAGGCACAATAGACCACGGAGTAGATGGGCAGTGACGGCATAAAACAGGACGCTCCTCATAAATTGAACACATATTATTATCAAGAAGATATTTACAGCCGTAAAAAGTTAATTTTCCTTCTTCATAATTGCCGTCTTCTTTCAACAGAGCAATAACATTATCAACAACTCCGGCATCAACTTTTCTGGCTTCATCTACAGATTTATAAGGGACAAAAATTTTTAAAAATTCACAAGCACCCTCATCATTTTGCGCCTGAAGTTTCAATAATTCTTCATAAGGTTTTGAGGTTGTAACAACTCTGCAGCATCTCCCGCACATATTGCAAAGTTCCTGCGGCCTGCGGGCAAGATATGTATCTTCATAATTTCCCATACTACGATTATAGACAAAACAAATTGAAGAAAAAAGATGCTTAACATTTCTTAAATTTTAAAAATTTAAAGCAATTAATTAAACCCAAACGACTTTATATATATAAGTAATTTTAAATAAGGTAGTGTTATGACATCAGTACAAAATCAGGGAAATCAGCAAATACAGACAATTCAGCCGCAGATAAAGCCAATGCAGACGCAACCGGCACAACAGACTCCTTCACAAGTTATTCAACCGCCTCCGCTTGTTGCGCCAAACAATTATGCAACGGCGCCTGCAGCACAAACTGCAGCTCCGCCGAGTTATGCAGGAGTAAACATTCAAATCTATAATCCTTCAGTCGGAATTCCTAACATAAATCCGACGGGAAATATGCCGCAATCGCAGGCGCTGCCAGGTCAGGCGTATCCGTCAAACTATTACACGGGACAGTTTGTGACACCGCCGCAGGCAGGAATTATCGCGCAGGGCGGTCAGGGCGGAAACGCTACCATCAATAATTACGCAGGCGGTATCTCAGACGGTTCTGCCAACGGAAGCTATAAAGCTTTAACAGACAATAATGCAAATGCAAATAACACAAATAATAGTGAAAATGCATCCAATATAACAACAACTTCCACAACAACAAAAGAAACAAATGAAACGACCAAAACAGAAGAAAAGAAAAAAACAGAAAAAAGAAAAGTTGTTGAACTGACAGATGAGTACATCAAAAATCTTGAAAACTACCTGAACAGTCAAGACCAGGAAATCAGAATGATGGGTGCAAAAGAAGTAATCGCACGACTTCAGGAAGATGACAGCCGGAAAGACGATCCTGCCCTGACAGCATTAATAAATAAAATGCTTCAGGATCCATCCCAGCAAATAAGAATTCTTGCCTTAAGCATGCTGGATTCAAGAACCTGCACAGGCAACGATTATACAGTAAACGTTTTGAAAAAAATGCAGAATTCACCGGCCGGATACGGACAGGACTCATCACAGGCAGCCAACATTCTTCTCAAGATGTCAGGAAACGTAGTGGAAAAAGAATTTGAAGTTCCGGAAAACCAGTCAAAGAAATAAGGTTTTAGATTATGAGTATAGTAAGCGCAGTAAAAAACAACTATGGTAAATATCTGGCAAAAGGTGTCGGCGCACTCGGGCTGGGACTTGTACTGCGTGATGCTCATAATATCGGCAAACTACAGGCTGACGTGACCTCTCAAACAATAGACGGAGATGTCAGCATGGATTTATTTGAAAACTCTCAGCGGCTGGATTCTCCAAGCCTTTTGAAAAGCGAGGTTAAAGATAAAATCTTCAAATGGCAGCTCGGAAGTAATTTCTTAAGTTTCTTCAATTCAGCTGCCGGATATTTCTCAGGCCTGTTCTCAATGATGGCTGAAAGCGTAATACCCCTTGGCCTGTCAGCCGCTGCTCTGCTTGCTAAAGGTAAAAAACTCGCCTGCACAAGCGCAATCGGCCTTGCGGCTTACGCCGGATTCAGCCTGATTAAAGACGGGCTTGGAATCGGCTCTCCAAAATATTTAAGGAAATAACCACTGTTTACAAACTATCTGATTCTGCGCAGAGCCATTTTTATTACTTTAACAAATCCGGTCTTTTAATTCTTGTTCTTATCAGCCTTTGTTGATTTCGAAACTCGGTAATTTCTTTATGATTTCCGTTCAACAAAACTTCCGGAACCTTCAAACCTCTAAACTCCCGTGGTTTTGTGTACTGGGGATATTCTAAAAGTCCGTCCGAAAAACTGTCATCTTCGGCGCTTTCTATTTTGCCCAGGGTTCCTTCAACCTTGCGGCTGACAGCATCAATCACGCAAAGCGCCGGCAGCTCTCCGCCCGTCAATACAAAATCTCCGAGTGAAATTTCTCTCGGCTTTATAATATCTCTTATTCTTTCATCAAAACCTTCATAGTGCCCGCAAAGGCAGATTATCTGGTCAAATCCGGCAAGCTCTTTTACTATCCTTTCGCACAGAGGCTCGCCCTGCGGTGAAAGCATTATCGTGATTGAATTTTCAAGCTGCTCTACACTTTCGTAAGCCTCTACATAAGGCTGCGGCATCAAAACCATTCCCGCTCCGCCGCCATAAGGAGTATCGTCAACTTTCCGGTGTTTGTCATGCGTAAAATGCCGCGGATTTATAGTATTAACCTCAATCACACCTGCCGCAATTGCACGCTTTAGAATACTGTATGAACAGTGGGTTTCAATCATTTCCGGAAACAATGTCAAAACGTCAAATCTCATTCCAGAAGCCCCTCAAGATTGTTTATTTTAATTTTTTTCTCTTTAAGGCTCACTTCTGTGACTATGGCTTTCACAAACGGCACAAGCGAAACTTTCTTTGACTTTGTTTTGACTGAAAGTAAATCCGTTGCCCCATTGTTGGAAACTCCGATTACAAACCCCACTTTATCGTCTTTTTGATCAACAACATCAAGCCCGACAAGTTCGTCTATCAAAAACTCATCTTCCTCTAAAGCCTCTCGTATAGTATTTTCTTCTACAAAAAGCAGACTTCCCTTATACTCAAGAAGCTCATCTATAGAATTTATACCATCAAATTTTACTATAGCAAAATTCTTATGAAGGCGCACACTTTTTATTTTAAGCGAAACGTATTCATCGCGCTCTTTTACAAAAACCTCTTTCAGTCCGCAAAAAAATTCTTCCTGATTTCTGGAAAAACCAATTTTAGCTTCACCTTGAATACCATGAAAATTCAAAACTTTTCCGACTGAAATAAATTTTGTCATGATTCGGCCGGTTCTTCAACCTTTTTAGGCTTTCTTCCGCGTTTTGGTTTTTCTTCCTGAACATTTTCGACATCCGCAGCAACCGGTTCCTGTACGGATTCTGATGCTGCAGCAGAAGAGTCTGCGTTATCAGATTCCTCTGCAGCTTTCCTGGCGGCTTTTTCAGCAGCCTTGGCTGCAGCTCTTGCTTCTGCTGCGGCTTGATGCTCTTCCATTTTCTTTTTAAACTCTTCCGGAATATCAGTACGATCCTGATTCCATCTTTGCAAGCCCATCTGTGAACGGATTAAACCGATTCCGACGTGAACTCTCCATTCATCCATTTTCAACTGTGCTGCAATAATCTTGTGGCAGCCGATTGGCGGAAGCGGAAGTAATGGTTCATAAAGATTTTTAATTGCAAAAAGCTGATCCGGAGAAATTGCAAGTTTTCGTTTCGGGAACGGAAGCTTTGGAAGCATCAACTTCTGCCTTACAAGGTTAATACCAAAAAATACTTTTCTTGGCTCAATTCCGATTTTTTCAGCAATAACTTCATGAGCATCCGGATTTGGAAGCGGAAGCATCGCTTTATAAAGCAATTCAATTTGTTCAAGCTGTTCTTTGCTTACTAAAAGCTGCTTCGGAGCCTTCGGCTTGCCTCCCGGTCTTCTGTTATTAAATCTGTTATTTCCCTGAGGACGTCTGTTATTATTAAACCGGTTGTTATAACCGCCTTGCTGGGGTCTTTGACCGGGACGTCTGTTGTTATAACCGCCCTGATTTCTATTATAACCACCCTGACGGTTGTTATCACGCCTGTAGCCGCCTTGATTGTTATAGCTGCGCTGCTGCGGTCTGCGATAGCCCTGATTGTCATTTCCGCCGCTGGAATAACTGCTGTAGAATTGCGGTTTATCTTCAGTACTATAGCTTCTTAAAGCCTGTTCATTTTCCGATGAAGCCTGCTGGGGTACATTTGAAGCACCGCCGTCCATCGAAGGATTAATCATCATTTTTTTATCAGGATACAAACAATCCGGACATATTACTCTTTTGGGGTTTTTCGTCTCAAATTCACGCCCGCATTTAACGCACTTGTTTACATACATATTGAAAGCCTCTTAATTTGAAAAAATAATTGCATAATAAAAAATCGATTAAAAAATTACTCCTCAGTAATATATAAATATCAATATACTTAATATAAATATAATAACACAAATACAAAATATTTGCAAGTGGGGATTAATTATTTTTCAAGCCAGAATGTGACAGGCCCGTCATTCACAAGAGAAACATCCATCATAGCACGGAATTTACCGGTTTCAATTTTCAAATCAGAAGCTTTAAGAAGTTTGACAAATTCTTCATATAATTTATTTGCAATCTCGGGAGCCGCCGCATTATCAAAACCCGGGCGTGTACCTTTGCGGCAGTCTGCACAGAGGGTAAACTGTGATACGACAAGGATTTCACCTGAGACATCTTTGATTGAAAAATTCATTTTTTCATTTTCGTCTTCAAATATTCTTAAATTCAAAACTTTCTGCGCCAATTTTTCGGCATTCAGAATTGTGTCAGTCTTCTCAACTCCGAGAAAAATAAGCATGCCGGCGCCTATTGAGGAATAAATCTCCCCGTTGATTGTAACCGATGCTTTTTTAACTCTCTGAATCAGTGCTTTCATTATATTCAACCTTTCCTCTTAATTGTCCGCAGGCGGCATCTATGTCTGCACCGCGCTCAAGCCTTACTGTAACTTTCTTACCCGAATGCTCAAGCAAATATTTGAACTTCTGGATTGAATTGTTTGACGGGCGCTGGAAATCGTTCTTTGCCGTAGGATTATAGGGAATCAAATTTATATTGCATTTGATATCGCTTAAATACATTGCCAGTTCTTTTGCGCAATCAATAGTATCGTTTAGATCCTTTATTAACAGGTATTCAATTGTAATTCGTCTGCCGGTTTTATCCACATAGCTTTTCAGCGCTTTCTTTAACTGCTCCATATCGTACCTGTTTTCTATTGGCATAATTTGTTTTCTGATTTCATGATTTGGAGCATGCAAAGATACGGCAAGTGTTGACTGCATGTCATTTTTGGCAAGTTCGTAAATCTGAGGAACAATTCCGCTTGTGGAAACTGTAATTCTTCTTGCACCTATCTGGAAGCTGTCGTTGAAAATCTCCATTGCTTTCAAAACGTTATCAAGATTCAAAAGAGGCTCTCCCTGCCCCATAAAGACTATATTTGTAACTTTTAATCCCGTATCTCTCTGGATTGTCAAAACCTGCTCTATAATCTCTTTATAAGTAAGATTTCTGATAAAACCGCGCTTTCCTGTTGCACAAAAAGAACAATTGACAGCGCATCCTATCTGGGAACTTACGCAGGCTGTAAGGTTTGCACGGTTGTCAAATCTCATCAATACAGTTTCCACACACTCGCCGTCAGGATATTCTATTAAATATTTAATTGTTCCGTCTTTGCTTACCTGTTTAACTTTGACTTTAACTTCGCTAACACAGGCAATTTGTTTTAATTCTTCCCTGAATTTTACAGACAAATCCGTCATATCATCAATCAACCTGACTGACTTCAGATAAATCCAGTTATGAATCTGACGCGCTCTGAATTTTGAGGCTTTTAAACTATCGGTTATTTCTTCTATTTCCTGTAAACTTAAGCCGGACAATACTTTCATAAATTCACCGAAATCTTTTCCTTATAATATTCCACAACCTCAATCATAGCATGAAGAAGCAAAACTGTATCTTCTGTTTTTTCTCTCCACCCGCAGAACCCGCAGAAAGAAGGCAAGATACACAAAGGATTGTCCGGAAAATCACGGCAGATTTGCGGGCGGTTTTCATAATCAGAACACCGCTTATCTTCTGTAAGCTTTGGACAATGATAAAAATAGACCTCATCCTCTTTATTTTCCTCAAGAAGCTTGATGTATTCAGGATAGACTTTCCGCGCTTCTTGCTTATCTTTGTAAGGCACAAAAATACTCAAAAACTGACGGGCAAAATTATCTCCGCTATCAGCCCGCTTTTGAAGTTCTGAAGGCGAAAATTCACTGCACGCAAGATTACAGCAAGTTGCACAGCCTGTACAGCTATACCCTTTCCGCTCTGCTAAAACCTCTTGAAACTTTAAATATACGTCTTTTGAAACTTCATTTTCAAGAATATTCAAAAATTCAATCTGCCATTTTCTGCCATCGCTGCCTTCTTCAAACCTTGAAAAAATATCATTAGAAACATTTTCCGGCTTTATTCTGTCTGCAATCTTTTGAATTTCTGCGGCAGAAAACTTAAACTTTTCTCTGAATTTGGCACGCTGTTTTTCAACAAGGGTATTCAAGTCACTCATGCCAAAATCATAGCATAAAAGATTCAACCTTCAAATTTACTATTCTTCACTGCCATACATTGTTTTATATGCGTAATCAATTTTCTTGTCCATAAGATTTTCGCCAGGCTGGTCAAGTATGTACATGTTCGCAAAATATGAAGTTGAATCTATTGCACCATTTGCCTGATTTTTTTCATTGAAGTCCAATGCGTAATAGAATGCGGACATTTCTTTTTCTGATATTACACCGTCGCCGTCATGGTCTAAACGATTGAATATATTGTTATTGGATTCTTCCATTGATTTTATCTGTGCATCAGAAAGTCCCTCGTTCTGAAATTTCATAAAGGCTTCTTTGCTGATAGTTTCACTGCCGTCGCCGTATTTTGCTGAAATAAACTTGGTCATTGAGCCGCCAAGCTTTTGGAATCCTGAACTCAGGGCCGACATCATCTGCTGAGTTTCTTCAGGTGTTCTGTTTGTTTTTGACATTAATGCGGAGATATCATCTGAAATTACAGAAATTTTCACATCCTGTGCATTCATCATTTTATTAAATAAATTATTCGCAATTTCACCTGTCCTAAGGTTACCTTCCGCAGGAGTATTTGCAACAATATTGGCTGCACTTGCGCTTGAGGCCGAAGTCGGCACTTCTTGCACAGTACTGGCCTTAGAAACAGACTTTCCGGCAATTGCATTTGCAAGCTTCCCGACACCGTCAGTAAATGCTTTCATGCCACTAGCAAGCGGATCTGTTTGTGACTGCTGCGGCCCTCTGACGTAGGGGTTATTATTCATCCATGATATGCCAAATGCCATGATAAAACCTCAATTTTTATACTCTAAATATATAAAGTATATATACCCGTTTAAATTTCACATGCACATATCAATATTTACAAAAATTTACAAAAATTAATTTGTAATATCCCATCTTCCGCAGGTTCCGCCCCAGCGTGCGATTATGTTGCCTTTTATGTCTTTTATTTTTTCAACATGCTGAACTTCATCGTTGCCTTCAATGATGGTAATAACTTCGCAGTTGTTTGAGCATCCGTTGCATTCGCAGGTTATTGAGTGGAAGTGCATATCGCCAACCTGCCAACCTTTGAATTTTGTCGCAGCCTCAGTGTACTGGTGATTTTCCATAGCAAGAAGCGCTGCACCTATTGCACCCATTGTCTGATGGTTGTCAGGAACAATAACTTTATGCCCGAGTGCTTCTTCAAAAGCTTTTACCATTCCCTGATTGGTTGCAACACCGCCCTGGAAAGAAAATACCGGAAGAAGTTCTTTGCCGAGCGCAAGGTTTGAAAGATAGTTACGCACAAGCGCCTGACAGAGGCCGTATAACAAATCTTCTACAGGATAACCAAGCTGCTGCTTATGTATAAGGTCGCTTTCCGCAAACACACCGCAGCGGCCTGCTATTCTTGCCGGATTTGTAGATTTCAAAGCAGTTTCACCGAACTTTTCTATCGGAACATTAAGCCTGTTAGCCTGTTGGTCTAAAAAGCTTCCGGTACCCGCTGCACAAACCGTATTCATTGCAAAATCGGTTACGATGCCATCACGAAGTATAATAATTTTACTGTCCTGACCGCCGATTTCAAGAATTGTCTGAACTCCCGGAACATTTATGCTTGCAGCAACAGCATGGGCTGTAATCTCGTTTTTAACAATATCCGCACCGACTAAAGCACCTGCAAGATTTCTGCCGGAGCCGGTTGTGCCGACACCCATAACATTATAATCGGTAATTTTTTTTGCATAAAGTTCATTTAATCCTTTTTGCACCGCCAACACAGGTTTGCCGGCTGTTCTCAACATATAGCTGTCGACATATTTTCCTTTTTCATCAACAAGGGCAAGTTTTGTTGTTACTGACCCGACATCTATCCCTAAATATACTGTTAAACTCATTTTTCACTTCCTTTACGTCAGACGCCGCAGGTACTAAAAACTTACGGCTGTTGCTAAATCTTTAAAATTAGTTTAACATAAAAAAAATCAACAACAAAATTCAAGCGCAAAATAACAAATACCAAATAAAATCTGTCCTGTATAAACACAAATACAGTTTACGAACAGACAAATCCTTAACAAAAAGTAATAGTATTAGAGGCAAGGTATATTTTTGTTGTAAAATGAATGTATATTATAAATGAAAAGAGGTTTAAATGAATACAGCAACTGTAGTAGGCAGAGTAGGCAGAGATGCTGAAATCAGATATTTTGAATCAGGAAAAGTAAAGGCACAGTTTTCACTTGCCGTTAACAGATGGGATTCAAAAACCAAATCAGAAGTCACTGATTGGTTTAATATTGACGTTTGGGATAAGCTTGCAGAATTTGCCGGTGAATATATTAAAAAAGGCATGCAGGTTGTTGTAGACGGGAGAATAGGTCAAAACCGCTGGACTGACAAAACTACCGGTAATGAAAGAGAATCATTTTTTGTTATTGCAAATAATATAAGGTTACTCGGTTCAAAAAGAGACGCAGAAAATGATAATCAATTCTAGTATAACCGGAATTATAGCAGATGATTTGACCGGAGCAAACGACACCGGGCTTCAGTTTCATTTGCACGGAGCAAATACCCAGATTTTATTGAATTACGATTCCGAGCCTTTCAATATGAAAGGAACACAAACCTGGGCACTTTCAACAGAAACCAGAAATGCAGATCCGGAAACTGCATATCATGCCGTTAAAACAGCAGCCAGCCTTCTTATAGAAAAAATTAAACCGGATTATTTTTACAAAAAAATTGATTCAACCGTTCGAGGAAATATTGCGATTGAAGTCCTTGCCATGCTTGAAGTTTTGGAATGGGATGCTGCTGTCATTATTCCGGCATTTCCGTCAGAAGGCCGGGTTACAATCGGCGGGTATCATCTTTTAAAAGGGGTTCCGATAGAAAGGACGGAAATGGCAAGAGATCCGCACTCCCCTATCAGAGAATCCCATCTGCCTACACTTTTGAAAAGCCAGCTTGATGACAGTTATGAGCACCTTGTCGGATCAATTGAATTAAAAACAGTTATGAAAGGTGCCGGTCCAATTCTAAAAAGTATTAACGATCTGGTCAAAGATGGTAAAAAATTGATTGTTGCGGATGCTGTTTCAACAACTGATATTGAACAGATTATGCTTGCGATAACAAAATCCGATTATAATATTCTTCCGACCGGAACCGCTGCTGCGGCACAGGTGTTAAGCGATTTGTGGTATTCGGATCTTAAACCGCATGACATAAACAAAACAATTCCGGAACTTCCAAAGCTTGTAATCTCAGGCAGTGCAACTGAAATTACGGCAAAACAAATCAGGCGGCTGGAAGAATGTGATGAATTTGAAAATATTCTTTTTATTGAGCCGGATTTGAAAAAAATTATAAGCTGGAATTTTGAAGAAATTACTGAAAGAGTTGTGAATAATTTAGGCCAAAATAATACGGTTGTTGTGCATACATCTGATTTAATTACTGATTTTGACGGGTTTAGCGAAGAACTTCTTGAAGCTGATCTTACAAAATCCAGTCTGGCTTGCCTTATCACAGATTATCTGGCCGAACTCACAAAACAGATTACTGAAAAAAAAGAGTTGATTTTGATTACTTTAGGCGGAGAAACTTCTTACAAATGCTGTCAGGCAATTGGTGCAACCCAGCTTCAATTGATTGATGAAGTTGTGCCTGCTATTGCACTTTCTCTCGATCATAACGCACAGTGGATTGTTACAAAATCAGGAAACCTTGGCGGGATAAATACTTTGATAGATATTTTGAAGTATTTTGAACATCATGAATAGTTTTGTAATGTTTGAAATTTGTAAAATGTGGGAATGATAGAAGGAAGTCTTTTAATCAGGGGAGGGGTTATAATGAAAAAATTTGTAATAACTACAGGCGATCCTAACGGTATTGGCCCTGAAATAACTATAAAAGCACTTAATAAACTAAAATTACCTAAAGAAAACATCATTTTAATTTCAAATAAAAGGATACTGGACTTCTACGGCAGATTGGATACCGGCTATAAAATCGTTGAAATACCTTATGAAGCTCCGATTTTACCCGGTAAAGTTACTGCAGAAGCAGGGGAATTCTCGTTTCAGGCATTAAAAAAAGCCTGTGAATTGAAACCTGATGCTCTTGTTACAGCACCGGTTGCTAAGAACGCACTTTATCTTGCCGGACACAAATTTAAAGGGCAGACTGAAATTTTACAGAAATATCTTGCGCATAAAAACCAGAAAGCTGAAATGCTTTTTGTTGCAAAAGATTTCAGGGTACTTCTGCTTACACGCCACTGCGCACTGAAAAGAATTCGGGTGACAAAAGATCTGGTAACCGAAAAAATTCAGTATTTGCAGGAATTTTTCAGGACACATCTCGGTATCGCATCGCCAAAATTTGCGCTGTGCGCATTTAACCCGCACTGCGGCGAGGATGGTATTCTTGGCAAAGAAGAGCTTGATATTCTTAATCCGGCCGTGAAAGCGCTTTTGAAAAAAGGGATTAACATAACCTATCCACTTCCGGCGGACACTCTTTTTGTCGAGGCCGGACAAAATTACAGAGAAGGCAAAAAACTTCCGTTTGACTGTTATATTGCAAACTACCATGATCAGGGGTTAATCCCGATAAAAACAGTTGCAGGCGACAGCACGGTTAATATGACAATCGGGCTGGATACACTGCGGACTTCTCCGGGGCACGGAACAGCATTCGATATTGCCGGAAAAAACATCGCAAGAGAAGACGGCATGATTGCCGCTATTAATGCCGCATTGTAACAATTAATTTATATTTCAGCAAAAAATTTTGTTTATCTGTTTTGTCTAAATGGCTAAACAAATAAAGAAGGAGAAAACATGAATAAATTTAAAATATTAGGCTGCGGATTTGCGGCTGCAGTCGGACTTGGTTTAGGCGCAGGAATTGTTATTCCAAAAATTTATGACCATAAATACGCAAAAACAATAGATGAAGCCAAAAATACTATAAAAGCAATAGCTCCGGATAAATTTGAAAAATTTCAAAAAGAAGAAAAAGAACTTGGTTTGTTTGATAATAAAATAAATTTCTGGCTGAAGGCCTGCAAACAAATTGATGATTTAAAGTCTAAACGCACCCTTAATATTGACAGCCTTATTAAGAAAGCTTATCAGGATGGCGCACAGATGGTTCGTGACAGTATCAAAACCGCTTCTAAGATAAAATAATTCGCAATTATACCTTTTGAAGTACCCAAAAATAGAATAAATTTGTCATTATGAGCATATATTATATAAGCCATTTTGTCATCCTGAATTTATTTCAGGATCTCAAATGGATTCTGAAACGAGTTCAGAATGACAGTGAAAGACAAAATAGCTATATATTAAAACGAATTCTTTCTGGCTTTGTCATTAGAATGTCAATTTGGCAAAGAATCTCATTACTGTTTTGATTGCGAATTTTTTTACAAGAGTTTCAATAATAAAAGCCCTTCTCTTTAAGAGGAGGGCTTTTATGTTTGCAATTTTATCTAGGCTTAGGCTGAAAGTTGTTTTGCTTTTGTCTGTCTATCGTTCCAGAAATCAACCAGCATTGAGCAGAAGAAGATTGAAGAATAAGTACCGATAATAATACCGAGTATCATTGCTAAGACAAAATCTCTTGTTGTAACCCCGCCCCAGAAGTAAAGAGCAAGAAGTGTAATTAATGTTGTGAATGATGTATTGATACTTCTTGTCAATGTCTGGTTAACTGATGCATCGACGATTTCGCCAAAAGACATTTTCTTAGAATAATATCTCAAGTTTTCACGAATTCTGTCGAACACAACGATTGTGTCATGAACAGAGAACCCGATTACTGTCAGAACCGCCGTGATAAACAACCCGTCAATCTGTACGTCATAGAAAAGTCCGAGTATTGAGAACATTCCGACAACAAACAGAACGTCGTGTAATACCCCGAGGATTGCCGCCAGCGCATAGTCAAATCTGAATCTGAATGACAGATATGCAACAATTCCAAGGAATGCCAGAGCTACTGCAATGAAAGAATTCTTAAATAATTCTTTACCCATTGTAGGCCCGACTGAACTTACAGACATCAATTCCGGATTTGAGTATTGCTCGCTCAAAACTCCGGTAATTTTTTCCGTGTCGTTTGAATCTTTATCAATAAATTTTGTTCTTACTGAAATAATTGATTGAATTTCTGATTTTGTATTTTTCTGCTGGTCGCTGTTTACGTTCAGAATTTGAAGATAAGGATTTTCAATTCCTTCTTTTTCAAGATTTGCACGGGTTTCGGCAAGTTCTTTGTTAGTAATTTTTTCTTCTATACCGTATTGCAGGATTGTACCTCCGGTGTAGTCAATACCGACTTTTAACGGTGCGTGGTTCGGATATGTAACACAAGAATAAATCATTGCAATAATTCCGGGCACCAGAAGAAGGGTTGTAAGCGCCATCCACCACCATCTGTATTTTACAATATGTACCAAGTGTTTTCTGCCTATATTAAACATTTTTTTACCTTTCTAATTTACCTGACTAATCCAATATACCGAAACGGGCTTTTTCTCTCTGGGTTTCGGCAGCCTGATAAGCGGCTCCGATTTCATCTTTTCTAAGCCCGAATAATCCCGGATGCTTAAGTTCGCCCGTACCAAAGATTAAGTGCATAAAGTTCTTTGTAACGGTGATTGCCGTAAACATTGATACCATAACACCTAATGCAAGTGTAAGAGCAAATCCTTTAACAACGCTTGTGCCTAAAAGATAAAGGATTACACAGGTAATTATTGTTGTCATATTTGAGTCAAAAATACTTGTGAAAGCTCTGTCAAAACCTGAATTAATTGCCGTAAAGAGGTTTCTTCCCGCTCTCAATTCTTCTTTGGTTCTTTCAAAAATAAGAATGTTAGCATCAACTGCCATACCGATAGACAGGATAAAACCTGCAATACCGGCAAGAGTCAATGTAACCGGAATTGTCTTAAACAAAGCAAATAATATCAAACTGTAAATAATAAGTGCAATATCTGCAATCAATCCCGGAACATGATAGAACACAATCATAAATATCATAACTGCAGAAAGTCCGATAATACCGGCTTTTTTGGAAGCGGCAATACTGTCTGCGCCGAGAGTCGGCCCGACTGTATTTTCTTCAACAATTTCGGCAGGAACAGGAAGAGCACCGGCATTAAGAAGGTCAACCATTCTCTGTGCTTCTTCATAAGAAAAACCGCTGTCTCCGCCTGAGATTTGAGCGTTTCCGCCGTATATCGGTTCACGGATTACAGGTGCTGACTGAAGTTCGCCGTCAAAAAAGATTGCCATTTGTTGGTTTACAAGAGCTTCGGTAAGTTCAGCGAATTTCTTAGCGCCTTCCGAGTTAAATTCTAAAGACACAACCCACTGACCTGAAGAATCAGTTGTAAGTTGTGATTTTGAAAGATCTTTACCTGTAAGTCCTGTGGATTCCCAGGTAATAACACCTTTTTCTTCTTTTGCCGGTTTTTTGAATTCTAGCTGTGCTGTTTCTCCGATAAAAGCCTTTGCTTCTTTCAAATCGGTAACCGACGGAATTTCAACAAGCAGTCTTTTATCGCCGACCTGCTGAACAACAGTTTCCGCAACACCGAGTTTATTAACCCTTTGTTCAATTGCGAACTGTAAATGATTCATAGTTTCAGGGGTGAGTTCTTTCACCTGCTCGGTAGGCTGTGCCTCAAGTACAAGACGTGAACCGCCGACCAGATCAAGCCCTAATTTTGTGGGTTTCATAACTATTAGCGCAATTGCGGTTACCACAATTGCCATAATTACCCAGAACATAATAATTTTGTTTTTCACTTTTTTATTCCTCTTTTAATGTCTCTTTATTTTCATATTTTAAATTAAAAAATAATACTTAATTCCATCCCTAACCGGCTAATTCTGCCTTTGCGCAGTCAATAACCTCAAACAATTCCGTTTTTTGAGTTTCGTCAAGCTCAACAAGCGGACGTCTTAGATATTCTTCAATTAAGCCTTTATACGCAAGAGCTGCTTTAACCGGAACTGGATTAGGCGCCATAAATAGTTTTTTAAACACCGGAAATAAGGTTTTATGCATGTTGCGTGAAGCCAGAACATCTCCGGTTTTAAAGTTTCTAATCATTGATTTAATTTCAGACCCGAAAAGGTGAGATGCAACCGAAATAACACCGTGCACTCCTAGCGACAACATAGGAAGTGTCAGGCTGTCATCTCCTGAATATATTGCAAAATCTGAAGGACACCGCAGCTTAAGTTCTGAAATCATATCCATATCCGGACAGCTTTGTTTTAGCGCAACAATATTTGAAAAATTTTCCGCCAGATAAGCAACGGTTTCCGGAAGCATATTCACTCCCGTACGTGACGGAATGTTATATAAAATGACTGGAAGATCCGCGGCTTTTGCAACAGCTGAAAAATGTTCAATCATACCTTTTTGCGAAGGTTTGTTGTAATACGGAACAACGGAAAGAATTGCATCAACGCCTTCTTTTTGTGCAAGTTTAGTCATTTTAACAGCAGTTTCCGTTGAATTTGAGCCTGCGCCAAAAATAACTTTTGCCTTATTAGCCGCAGCGCGCCTGACCGTGCTTAAAAGTTCCAGTTCTTCTTCGTGTGTAAGAGTCGGGCTTTCTCCCGTAGTTCCGGCGACAAGAAGAGCTTCACTCCCGTTATTAACAAGAAACTTTGCCAGTTCTTCAGTCTTGTTATAGTCAACTTCCCTTTTTGCATTCATTGGCGTAACCATTGCTGTAATGACTTCACCGGCATCATATCTCAGAGCCATAAAAACCTCTTTTCTTTTACAATATCCCTAATAGCCTAATTATATTACAAATATAATTTTACATGAAGAAAATCTTTTTAAAATATTAAGATATTTAATTTCTTTTTGTCTAAAAAATGTAGTTTATGATAACATTTTAGTTATGGACTGGTGGAAAAATTTAAACAGAAAGAAGAAAGCTTATATACTGGCACTGGTTACGCTTATCGGGATTTTGATATGGGCATTTGTGTCAGCGGGTGTAATTACACACAATTTTAACCGGAGCCAGCTTCAGACTCAGGAAGATAAGCAGGAAGCACTTATAAACGGGCTTATCCTGACTGAAACAAAAGAATCTTCAAAATACTGGGAAATATACGGAGAAACAGGCACCTATAACAGCACCAATGAAATTGCAATAATGGATAATGTTATAGGGAATTTTTACGACGAAAATAACGAAGTTGCTATGAGTTTTGAATCTTCACACGGCACATACAACTCAAAGAAAAACGAGATAATCTTATACGCAGACACCAGAATAGCAATAAAAGACGGAACTATTTTAATGACAGACCGGCTGACCTGGTCAGGCTCAGATAAACCGGTGAAAGTTCGCGGAAATGTCAGAATTATAAAGAATAATGAATTGTATGCACAGGCTGAAGAAGGAGAAATTGCGCCTGATTATTCAAAATTCAAAATTGTAGGGCATGCCCAATCAAAACTTTACGACAAAAAGGAGAATAAATGAGAAAGATCTTAATATCTTTACTAAGCATATTTTTACTTGCCGGACTTGCAACTCAGGCTGCAGACCTGGTAATTGAATCCAAAACCCAAACCTACAACGAAGAAGACAGCAAGATTAAATTCAACGGCGATGTCAAGGTAACAGTCGGAGATGTCAGAGTTGAAGGTCAGAAAGCCGACGTCGGAGTCACTAAAGACCAAAAACTTGATACTGCGACATTTTATGACAAACCATACGCATATCAGATTACGAAAAACAAAAAACGCGAAGTTAAAGCAAATATATTAAAACTATCACTTATAACAAAAGTCGTAAGAGCTGAAGGCGATTCCCAGTCGATAGTATTTGAAGGCAAAAAACCTATAGTTGTAATAAATGCCGATGTTCAGGAGTATGACACAAAAACAGGCGTTATGACCGCCACAGGTGCTGTTACGATTTTGTACAAAGAAATTGAAACCTATTCAAACAAAGCTGTAATTACAACAACAAAGAACGGTGACCTTAAAAATCTTGAACTCATCGGCAACGCAAGAGTTAAACAGGAAGAAAACGAGGCATTTGCAGATAAATTCCATTATGATGCCGCAACCAAAATGCTGACGGCAACAGGCAACACAACATCAAACGCGATGATGGATAACGGAGAAACCTTAACACTGAAAGCAAACAGACAGGAATATACGCAGGATACCAATACCTTCAACGCCAGCGGAAACGTAAAAGTATGGTATCAGGATTACTTTGCGCAGGGCCCGAAAATTTCGGTATATCCTGACAAAGTTACGAAAAAACCAAACGAAGTTTATTTTGTCGGACGTTCAAGCATTTCACAAGGGCCGAGGACAATTTACGCAGACAAAATAAGAATGATAATTAATCCGAAAGATTTTCACGCAGAAGGCAACACCAGAACCGTAATTAAAAATATCGGTTCCGGCGGCGACAATGACGAAGATATGACACTCGGATTGTAGGAGAACCTCATGACAAAGACAGAACAGGCATTGGAAGCTTTTAAAAAACGGGATTATCAGACAGCACTTGACGTATTTTCATCAGTTGTTGAAAAAGGCGAAGATACGGCTGAAATCAGAAATAACATCGGGCTTTGCTATTACAATCTCGGAAATACAGAAAAAGCAGAAGACAATTTTTTGAAGGCAATTAAATTAAACCCGAAACTTCCTCAAATTTATATAAATCTTGCCGATTTATATTATAAAGCGCATGATTTTGACAGCGGAATCCAGCTTTTGTCGCAAGGTGTTTACGAAATGCCTGACGAAATGGTTATAGCGCATTATCTTGCAAGGTTTTATATGGAAGATGCAAGACTTGATCTTGCAATCGACGAGCTGGAAAAAATACTGGAGCATCAGCCGGAAAATTATGATGCATATTATGATTTAGGAAAAGTCCACTTTGAACTCGGAAACTATGCACTGGCTGCAGAAAATTTTGAAAATGTTCTTGAATACAAAGACAACAACGAATGGATTTATTACTATCTCGGGCAGGCTTATGAAGCAAACGACGAAATAGATAAAGCGCTTTCGAATTTTCTAAAAGCAATTGCAGTGAATGATGAGTTTAACCCTGCATACAAAAAAGCAGCGATTTTATTCCTTGCCCGCGGGGACTACGAGGATGCAATAGAGTACTTTGAAACCTATAAAGATATGAATATTCCGGACGAAGAAAAACAAAACATTCAAAATCTTATAGACAGAATAAAAAAGAAACAGGCAAATGACAAGTAAATACTGGATAGCTTTTTCTGCGATAGAACAAATTGACAGCGCTTTTACATTGAAACTTTTCGATTATTTCAAAAATATCGAACAAGCCTTCAATGCGACATCTGACGGGTTAAAAAATATAGAAGGCCTGAGCGTAAAGAAAGCTGAAAATTTTCTTAAAGCCCGCGACAAAATTAATCCGGACAAAGTTCTGTCTGACGTCACAAACAGAGGGATTAAATATCTGACTTTTGAAGATGACAGATATCCTGTTATGCTTAAAAACATTGACAATCCGCCATCCGTTCTTTATTACAAAGGGGATTTAGATTTAGTTAATTTTGAAAGAACTCTGGCTGTTGTAGGCTCAAGAAAAACAAGCAGATACGCAAAAGACGCCGTAAATTTGATAGTTTCACAGCTTGCAAACACTGATATCTGTATAGTTTCCGGTCTTGCCTCTGGGATTGATACGGCAGCCCACACGGCAGCACTTGACAACGGATTAAAAACAATCGGAGTTATCGCAAGCGGATTTGACTTTGTATATCCGGCGGCAAACAGCGACCTGTACAGAAAAATTGAAAACGGAAACGGTATAATTTTTACAGAATACTTTCCGACATTTGAACCTCTAAAATTCAGGTTTCCGCAAAGAAACAGAATTGTTTCGGGACTTTCATACGGCACCCTTGTTGCGGAAGCGTCGATAAAAAGCGGAGCCTTAATAACGGCAAACCTTACACTTGAGCAGGGCAGAGAATTAATGTGCATTCCGGGACTTATCACAAATCCGAATACCGAAGGGATTTACAAACTGCTCAAAAACGGTGCAACACTTGTCACTTCGGCCGATGATATTCTGGAAGCCCTGAACTGGGAAGTTAAACCGGCTGAACAATTAAAAATTAATCTTACCAATCTTGACGAAACAGAAGCGAAAATTATGGATGTCATAGAAATAGAAGATAAAGGCGTTGATGAAATAATGACAGCGACGGGGCTGGATTTGGATACTCTTTTAATCAACTTGACAACCATGGAGCTTAAAGGCATAATAGAACAGGTCAACGGCGACAGATATAAGAGGGTTTAAAAATATAAATGGCAAAAACTGCAGAAAATACGGAAAAGAGTACAAAAAAGACCTCCGGCAAAAAAGAAAAAGCGCTTGTAATAGTTGAGTCACCTGCAAAATCCAAAACAATCAGAAAGATTTTAGGCGACGGCTATTCTATTGAAGCAAGCTTCGGTCATGTCAGAAACCTTCCGACAAAAGACCCCTCGACCGAAAACCTCGGGTTTGATATAAACGATCATTTTAAACCGAAATTTGAAGTAATTCCGGGCAAACAGGCCGTTGTAAAAAAATTAAACGATTTGGCGCAAAAAGCCGACAAAATCTATCTTGCATCCGACCCTGACCGCGAAGGAGAAGCAATTGCATGGCATGTCCGCCAGCTTTTGAAAGTTCCTGACGAAAAGGTTTTGAGGATTGTTTTCAACGAAATCACCCCGAAAGCCGTGAAGCATTCAGTCGAAAACCCCAGAGGCATCGACATGGATATGGTGAAAGCCCAGCAGACCCGCCAGATTCTTGACAAACTCGTAGGCTACAAACTTAGCCCCGTACTGTGGAAACAGATAGGCAACAGAAACCTTTCAGCAGGCCGCGTTCAGTCGGTTGCTCTAAGGATGATTTGCGAAAGAGAAGATGAAATAGAAGCTTTTGTTCCGCAGGAATACTGGTCAATCCATACAGACCTTGATAAAGACGGCAAAGTTTTTGAAGCCGAACTTTCCAAATACAAAAATAAAGCAATCGAAAAAACAATTAAAAATCAGGAAGAAGCGCAAAAAATTGTAGATTATCTTCAAAGTCCGGACAGAGAATTTGAAGTTGAAAAAGTCACTAAAAAGACAATGAAGCGCAAGCCGACCGCACCTTTTATAACCTCAACCCTTCAGCGTGCGGCAAGTTCAAAACTCGGCTTCGGCGTTCAAAAGACAATGCAGGTGGCCCAAAAACTTTACGAAGGTATTGAAATAGACGGCACTCCCGTCGGTTTGATTACATATATGAGAACGGACAGTGTCAGGGTTTCCGATGATGCGCAGACAATGGCAAAGGATTTTATTCTCTCCAATTACGGCGAAAAATACTATCCTGAAACCCCGAACGTCTACACAAAAGGCAAACAAAACGTTCAGGATGCGCACGAAGCAATCCGCCCTTCATACCCTGAAAGAACGCCGGAAAGCATTAAACAATACCTCGACAGCGACCAGTTTAAACTCTACAAGCTCATCTGGAACAAATTTATGTCCTCCCAGATGGCAAACGCAGAAATCGCAAACAAATCAATCGAAATTAAAGCAGGCGACTGCCTCCTGAAATCAGGCACTTCAAAAGTCACCTTCGACGGATTTTTAAAGCTTTACAATGACTCGGAAGAAGATGAACAGGCCTCGGACAGCAAAATTCCGGATCTTGAAAAAGGAGATAAGGTAATCTGCAAAAAGATTAATCCTAAACAACACTTTACCCAGCCTCCGCCGAGATACAACGAAGCCTCTCTTGTTAAAGCGCTTGAAGAACACGGAATCGGACGTCCGTCAACGTATGCCACAATTATTACGGTTATCCAGACCCGCAAATATGTTGAGAAACGCGACAAAGCATTATTTCCGACGCTGTTAGGCAGAACCGTTTCAAAACAGCTTGTAAACCAGTTTGCGGACATTATGGATTACAAATTTACGGCAGGCATGGAAAGTAAACTCGATGAAATTGCCGAGAAAAAAGCCGTCTGGAACGAAGTTCTGGAAAAATTTTACGAACCTTTCATTCAGGAAGTAAACAAAGCTCTCGGCAACAACGAGCGGGTCAAAATTGAAAGCAACATCAAATGCCCGAACTGCGGCCGGCCGATGCTTGTGAGAACAAGCCGCAAAGGCCAGCAATTCCTTGGCTGTTCCGGGTATCCGGAGTGCAAAACGGTTATGTCAATGAATGCTCTGACCGAAAATATGGAAGATACCCCCTCAGAAGCGCCCAAATGCGAAGAAAAATGCGAAAAATGCGGATCTGATATGGTATTTAAGCAGGGGCCTTACGGCAAATATCTTGAATGCACAAACGAAGAATGCAAATTCCGCAAACCATACCGCCGCTCAACAGGCGTCACCTGCCCGAAATGCGGCAAAGGAACAATTGTCGAAAGAAAATCAAAGCGCGGAACAGTATTTTTCGGCTGTGACAGGTATCCGGACTGCGATTTTGTTCTCTGGAATGAACCGACCGGCGAAACCTGTCCGGATTGCGGCTCTCTGCTGGTTAAGAAAGTCCTCAAAAAAGGAACAACAATAGAATGTTCAAACCGCTCCTGCGGTTATAAAGCGCCTGTGCAGGAGGCAGGCGAAACTACTGAAAGCGAAACGGATATTTAATTTATTTCTGCAAAAAAGGAGGTAATATGGAAAAGTTCGGACTTATAGGATTTCCCTTAGGGCATTCGATTTCGGCATTTATTCATAAAGCCGGATTTGAAAGCCTTGGCATTAATGCAAGTTACGAACTTCTTGAAACCGACCCTGAGGATCTGGTGGACAGAGTAAAATTTTTAAAGCGGGAAAACTATTCCGGCTTTAACGTCACAATTCCTCTGAAGCTTCCGATATCGCTTTTTGTGCAGGAAGTCGACAAATACGCCGACATTGCAGGGGCTGTGAATACCGTAAAAATTAACTCTGATAAGACTTTTAAAGGTTTTAACACTGATGCTTCCGGGTTTAAGAAAGCAATACCAAAAGACATTGATTTGACCGGAAAAACAATTGCGCTTCTCGGCACCGGAGGCGCAAGCCGCGCTGCAGTTCTTGCTTTATCAGAATGCGGAGTGAAAGAAATCGGGGTTTATACACGAAATATCCCGAATGCGATGGATTATATGGCATACATGCGCAGACAATTCCCGAAAATTACCTTTGAAGTCTACCAGATTGATCAGATAAGAGATTTGTCTAAATACAAAATGCTTGTAAACACCACACCGATTGGCATGCAGGGAAAATCTGCCGACATGACGCCTGTTGAGGAGCCTGTATTAAAAACAATGAATGAAGGTTCTGTTGTGTACGATGTAATTTACAATCCGAAAAAAACAATACTCCTGAAAACCGCCGAAAAACTTGGATTTAGAACAATTAACGGACTTGACATGCTTATTTATCAGGCAATGAGCGCTCAGGAAATATGGTTTGGCAGAACTCCCGATTTCAACGCAATGAAAGTTGCGGCTCTGGAAAATCTGTAAAATTATTCAGGCTCAAACTCTAAAATATCGTTAATATCACATTCTAAATAAACACACAATTTATTTATAATATCCAATCCGACATTAGTTCTTTTGCCGCGCACTATGTCGGACAAAATTGACTGGCTTATTCCTGTTGCATTGTGCACAGCTGTTGCCGTGACATCTCTATCCCAGAGCAGCTGTCTTAACTTAATTTTAATCATGGCAACATTATAAGCGTATTTTCTTCTATATTGACAAAATATATGATATTAAGTAATATTTTATAAAATATTACAAAAATATATATTATTTTATAAATTAATATATAGAAAAATTTATAATACAGGAGGTCACATGAAAAAAGCTTTTACACTCGCCGAAGTTCTTATAACTCTCGGAATTCTCGGAATTGTTATTGCTATGACACTGCCGGCGCTTGTTACAAACTATCAAAAGAAACAGTTTTCCGCACAATTGAAAAAAGCATATTCAACATTTTCACAAGCACTGATGATGTCACAGGAGTTTAACGGGCCTTCTTACACCTGGTGGACGCTTGAACCTTCCAGCACTTACAAAGAAAACCTGAAATACTTTGAATTATACTGGAAGCCGTACCTTAATGTCTTGCAAATATGCGAAAAGATGAAAGACTGCGGATATAAGATAACCGGTTATGCAAGTGTTGCTGACTTAAAAAATTACAAATGGTACGGACAGAATAACAATATTCCGGGATTTATTTTTGGCGACGGGACTTATGCATATATAAGACCATATAACGGAAATTCTACGGCAGATAATCCTCAAAAGCTTCAGCTTCTTTCAATTGACTTAAACGGCCCCAAAAATCCGAATATAATAGGGATTGACGTATTTCAATTCATGATCAACACTGATAAAGGCGTAATAACAGGTTTTGGAGAGGGACACTTCTGCACAATAGATATGATAGATGATGTAGAAGATTCAAGGTCTTGCGGTTCGAAAGTTATGTCTGACGGGTGGGAGTTTGCTCCGGATTACCCGTGGTACAGATAGAACACCTGTGGGGCAGGAATTCTGTAATGGATAAATTTATAAAAATGGCGCCGGTCTTACGACCGGCGCCAAAACTTTTGGTTTAATCCTAAAACTATTTGCCGTTAACAGCAGTTTTGAATTTTTTACCAGCTGAAAATGCAGGAACTGTTTTTGCAGGGATTTTTAATTCCTTGCCAGTCTGCGGGTTGCGTCCAACTCTAGCTGCTCTTTTACGTGCTTCGAATGTACCAAAGCCTACTAAAGTTACTTTTTTACCTTTAGCTACTGTTTTCTGGATTGTATCAATCCAAGCTGTAATTACTTCTGCAGCTTCTTTTTGAGTAACATTAGCTTTTTTAGCAACTTCTTGTACTAACTCTTCTTTGTTCATAATCAAACTCCTTTACTTTATGTACATGCTTCATTATATCCAAAATTCAAATATATGCAAGTATTTTAAGGAATTTTTACATTATAAGATTGATTTAATGCGCATTTCTCTGTTTTTCTGGTACAATGTTAGAGGATGTCACAAAGCCGGGGAGAAGGAATTTAAGAATTAAAGCTTAGTACAGAGGATATTATGAAGGAACGGATTGTTTTATTTATAATAGTTTTCGGCATGGGAATATTCATTTATATATTCCAGAGCTATTTTAATACTATCTGGGGGCTTGCGTTTTTGTGTTCTGCAATGGCGCTTTATGTGCTGTTTATGAACATTGCTTACAAACTCAAAAAACGCCAGATGCAAAAGCACCCGAAAATAATTAATCCGGATTACAAACCTTTTGTGAGTATTCTTATTCCATGCCACAATGAGGAGTCTGTAATTGAACATACAGCCGCAAATATTATGGGGCTTGATTATCCGAATTATGAAATTATACTGATAGATGACAGAAGTACAGATAATACAGCAAAAGTAATTGAAGCAATCGCAAACCGTTTTGCTAAAGTGACAGCGCTTGTAAGAGAAAAAGACGCTTTTCCCGGCAAATCCGCCGTATTGAACGATGCTTTTAAAATCGCAAAAGGTGAGGCAATATTAGTTTTTGATGCTGACGCGACCGTTGAGCCGGACTTTTTGACAAAACTTGTTTCAGAACTTGAGCCGAAAGACGTAGGAGCGGTTCAAGCAAGAAAAGTTATTAGAAATAAAAATTACAATCTTTTAACCCGCTGCCAGAACAATGAATACACAATGGACACCCATTTTCAGGTTACCCGTGACTGTGTGAAGGGGGCTGTTGAACTCAGAGGCAACGGCGAACTTATTAAAAGAGAAGCTATAGAAGACATCGGCGGATGGAACAATTATACTATCACGGACGACCTTGACATGTCGACAAGACTCCATATAAAAGGCTGGGATATCAGATTTTGTGCTGATGCTATTGTTTATGAAGAAGGCATCATCTACATCTGGCCGCTTTTCCGCCAGAGACGAAGGTGGCTTGAAGGAACTATCAGAAGATATCTTGAATACTTTGATCAGGTTCTGTTTTCAAGAAAAATGTCTTTGAGGGCAAGTCTTGATATGACGGCTTACGTGTCGGAATTTATCATGCCCGGGTGGTTCATCTTAGAAATCTTAATCCGGCTGTTTAAAATTCTTGCAAAAGACGCACCGACACAGACGCTTTATTCATCAATAGTTCTGGGGTGCATAATCGGGCTTGGTTTTTTCCTTGCGGCAAGATATGCTCTGAGGCGTTATGACAATCTGCCAAGGCTTGATGCTATGTTTGAAGCCTTGCAGACATCTATTTATCTTTTCATAATATGGTTCCCGCTCGTACTGTTTATTGCATTTAAAATATTATTCTGCAAAAAAGACATGAACTGGGGGAAAACAGCCCACGGACTTGTTATGGAAGAACAGGCAAATATTGACGAAGAAAATAATTTAACAAAAGTATAAAAGGAGATTACAAATAAAATGACAGCACAAACAATTCAGGATGTTAAAGAAAAAATAAGAAGCGTTGAAAATTTCCCGAAAGAAGGCATAATTTTCAGGGATATAACAACGGCTCTTAAAGACGCCGAAACTTTAAGGGTAATGATTGATTATCTCTGCGATGAGTTTAAAGATGTAAAAATAGATTATATTGCAGGGATTGAATCAAGAGGCTTTATTTTTGGCATGCCGATGGCATACAAAATGGATGCGGGCTTTGTACCTATCAGAAAGCCTCACAAACTTCCTGCCGCAACTTATTCTCAGGAATATGCGCTTGAATACGGTACGGACAAAATTGAAATTCATCAGGATGCACTTCCTCAAGGTGCAAATGTTTTAATTGTTGACGACCTTCTTGCAACCGGCGGAACGGCTGAAGCTGCCTGCAAACTTGTCAAAAAAACAGGCGCAAACCTTGTCGGAATAGCATTTTTAATAGAACTTGAAGACCTGAACGGCCGCGAAAAACTCAAAGACTGCGGACGGGTTGTTTCTATGCTTAAATACTAGGATTGCATAGACGAAAGTTTTTCCGCCAGACAAATTCTGAAATTTCAAATAATAAAACCTCTCATAATAGGTTTAAGGCTTTATGAGAGGTTTGTATTTGAATATTTTGCGGAATATTTATTAAATTATTCAGACTTTTATTATTCCTGCGGTTTTTCGCCGAAAATGCGATTGGCAAGAGCGAGGATTTTATCATAGTCATAACGGTTGTCGTTATCTATACTATACTCCCATACTTTATTCTCATTATTTGTATCTATCTTCAAACAGTCTTGAGAATAGAATACATCATAATCTTTGTTGTCGTTGTCGTTATCTATCCAGACTTTTACTATTTCTCCCTGATCGTTCCGTTCAACACAAACCCGGCGGCCATCAGCCAGTTTTACATATTCAGAACCATCTTCATCTTTTTTAACCTCAAGTTTTGGCTCCGCATTTGCCGCTTCAGCAAGAGTCTTGTTTGCCTTATCAATAACGGGTTTAGCTTTTGTGTTTATAGCTTCGAGATTTTTCTGCTCATATGAAACATCATAATGATTTTTAATAAATTGCTTGGTGATTTCGGTATCTTTTTGTGCTATTGCTGAAGCCGCTTTTTTTATCCAGTCTTGCATACCTTTCAGATTTGCACCTTTACCAAGTGTCTTTCCTTCTCCAAACGGATCCGGAAGCCCGTGTTCAACTAAACGAGCTTTTAAAGGTTTATACAGATATTCATAGATATCGTCAGTGTCCATCCCTATAACATTATCAATTTTGTCTGCAATGTTTGGATACGCAGCAATTACATAAGCAGCATTTTCTGGTGTTATCTTAGATAGAAGTGCTCTTGCGTCATCATTGTCAGTCCAGAAGGCTTCAAGCTCATCTTTGATATCCTGAGCAACTTGCGGAGCTTCTTTTTTGGCTTTACCAATTTTATCTGCTTTAGCCTGCAAGTCTTTATCAATTTTCTTTTTAGGTGTCAAATCTACTTCAAGTGCTGCCGCCTCTTTATTAATTGTTTCTTCCCGTTGTTCAGCAGGTGATTTTTGAGTACCTTCAACCTGTTCACTTCCGCCTGCCGGAGGTTTCTGCTGCGTTCCGTCTACATCATTAGCTCCATCTGCCGGCGATTCTGCATTATCAGCCGAAGTTGTTGCCTTAGTCTTTCCGACGGCCACTCCGTAACCTTCGGATTCTTTCATCTGAACCAGCATTGGAACACCGTTGATTGTTCTTAATTCATACTCATTACCTTCTTTATATGCGCCTCCCGGACCGGAAGTGCATTTGTAAACGACTTTTCCGTCTTGAGTTTCGTCAAGTTCAAATGTATAAACTTCGCCGTTATTTTTATCGGTAATTGTAAATTTCTTTGGATTTTCTCCGTTTTTCGCTTCACCTTCGATTTTTATCTCTCCGCGTATTGGGCGCGTCGGAACGTTTCCGTTTTCATCCGGCTCATCAATTACCTCAAAATAGTTTCCGTTCAAATCTGCCCAGTTTGCAGTTTTAGCGGGTTTGTTTTCACCCTTGTATCTATCACTGAAGAATCTATAGCTGCTTCCTGCATTATCAGCTTCTACGTTATCTGCTTCTTCAGTGGACTCTTTTTCAATGCCTTTCTGCTTAAGTTTTTCGAGTTGCTCAGGTGTTATTTCATCAATATTCAAACCGGTAATTGTAAATTCTTTTTGCCCGCTCTGCTCTTGCGGCGCGTTTTGATTGAGTCTTCTTAATTCAGACTGCATTGCCAACGCAATATTCTCCTGTTTTTGAAGTTGCAAATCTTCTTTTCGTTTTTTTGTGTAGGTTGAATCCACACTACCTGCGGTCTTCACATCAAAATTGTCACCAATGCCCATTGACATACCTCCGTTAAATTTTTCTCGTACAAATTTATATTCCACATAACGGTACGATTTTATAAATACTTTAATTACGTCAGAAGAATTATAAATGGAAAAAGTATTAAAACAGGCAATTTTTAAAGAAAAATATGACTTTATAATTAGTTACAAACCAAAAGGAAAAATAATTAATTTTTATCAGCACCGGCATCGGATAAAAATTCTTTATCTTTTACTAAGTCAAAATATTTGTAATCCTGTTCATCAGGTTCAAATTTATCGCTGCCATTTACCGCGGCATACTTTTTCAGATATTCTTTTGCGGATTTTTTATCACCCCTGCGGTATGAGAGTTCTGCAAGGCTGAAATAATACCACGGATCTGCTTTATCGACTTTAATTTTTTCAAGATAATTACCGGCATTATTGTTATCCCGCAAGCAAAGATAACAAAATACAGTATTGCTGTTAATCCAGGTTTCGCATTCATTAACACGGTCAAGGTCTTCTTTATCCGAAGAAACTGTTTGTCTGCAAAATTCAAGATACACAAGCGCTTCTTTTAAAGAGTTTATTGCCTCCTGAAATTTTTCAAGCTGAATTTCTACACTGCCCCGTCTTATTTTGATATTGCCTACTAAAGACGGATTGTCTGTTTTGAAATCCGAATATTTTTTTGCCATAAACTTTATAAATTTTTCGCCTTTAAGTATATATTCAAGTGATTTTTTATAATCTTTTTTATATTCCATAATGCCTGCAGCAGAATTGCAGGCTTCAATTGCAACAGGAATAAGTTCTCCCGGCTCATTAATTGCCATGTCAAAGTAGCGGAGCGCCTCATCATAATGGCCTTTTTCATACAAATAAATTCCCGCCCGATTAAAGATTTCAGCTTTATAATCTTTATCGCAATTTTTTAATGCTTTTTCATAAGTTTCAAGGATTTTATCCTCCATACCGAGTTCGCTGTAACAGTCTATAAGATTGTAAAGCAAAGAACTATAATAGAAATCATCTCCGGTATTAAGAGCTTTTTCAAACATTTGAGCCGCAGTCTTGTAATCGCCTTTGTCCTGATAATTTTCCCCTATTTTCCTATAACCGTAAGCGGCGCTTGCCGGAAATCTTTCAATATATTTTTTATAAACCTCATTTGCACCTTCAAAATCATTCAACTTCTCAAGTATATCCGCCTTCATCTCGTATGCAAGATAAACACTCGAATCTTGTTGAATTGTTCTGTCACACCACTCAATCGCTTTGTCATAAATTCTGAGTACACCGTAAATTCGTGCTGTTTCTTTAGAAACCCGAACATCATTTGAGTTTAAGTCAAAGGCCTTTTTCAGATTTTTCAAAGACCTTTCAAGCCAGAGTTTACATTTCGGCCAATCCTCCTCTTTGTAACCCGCAATTTCCGTGCAAACTTCTGCTCTGTCCATATAACAGCGGTAATCCTCCGGATATTTTTTTGTATAATATACAGAATATTCAAGTGCTTTCTTGTAATTTTTTGTTTTAATCAAAGCCAGAATAAAATAATGTATATAATCGTAATCCTCGGAATTTTCGCGGCCTTTAACTTTTGCAAGCCTCTTTATAGCTTTAAAAAGTTTATTGTATTTTCCGCTGTGATAAAGCATCTGGATATATTCCAGATCAATTTTTTTTCCGTCTTTGTACATTTAAACTTCCTTTTTGTACAGCTTGTAGGCTTTGCCGAGCGTCGTAACCGCTGTCGTCTTAACGATGGTGTTTTTGTCTTCCACTGCCTCTATCAAAGCTGAAAAAAGCTTTTCCGGATTAACTGTTTCGCTGTCAATAAGACGCGAAAGTGCAATAAGAGCAGAGTTTCTCTTAACCCAGTTCCCGCTTTTCAATGCTGTCAGAAGTTTTTCAACGGCCGGTTCTCCGAAATTCAAAACTGAATTAATCGCACTTGTTCTGATTGCATCATTGTCTTCGCCCATTTTTTCAATAAATAAATCAATAAGTTTCGCATCCTCAAATTCCCCGAGTGCCGTAATCGCCGCCGCTGAAACCGCCGGATTTATATCGCGTATCTGATTTAAGAGAGTATTGTAAACTGCCTCATCAATATTGTTGTTGGAGGTTTGAATTTTTACTGTTTCAGCCTGCTTTGTACCGTCAGGTAGAATATACTTAAATCCGGAAAGTTCTGCTGCACGTATTGCCTCTTCCAGAGTTTGAAATTCCAGATAATCATCTCCGAGCGGATGTGCGATGCTCTGTTTTGTCGTCCCTTCTGAATTTTTAAGGTTCAACGCAGGCACTAAAAAGACTTCTCTGCCGTCTTTTACTGATTTTTTTATTGAAACATACTGCATACTCTTTTTCCTATTTTACGTAGATGTCTTCTTTTGTGACGGGTTTTAAATCCGCTTTGTAATTTTTCAAATATTCTATTGCATCTTCAGGTGTTTTTGCAACATAATAAATCTCTCTATGGCTGCCTTTGCCGAAATTTTGTTCTATGATTGTATCAAAAAATCCGGTTAGTTTGTCATAAAAGCCGTTTGTATTTAAAATAACAACAGGTTTGTTATTGTAGCCTAATTGTTTTTGGACAATCATTTCCGCCAATTCTTCAAGAGTTCCGAAACCGCCCGGAAGCGCAATTACGGCATCCGAAATTCTGTCCATTTCGGCTTTTCTTGTTCTCATACATTTTGTAACGGTTAATTCAACGCAATGATCGGTTGCAACGCCCATATTATAAAGTCTTTCCGGCATAACGCCGTAAATTTTTGAGCCGTCTTTCTGCGCAGAACCCGCGCAAGCCCACATCAAACCAAGTGAACTTCCGCCGTAGACAATATCAAACCCCGCTTTTGCAAGCAAAGCTCCCAGATTTTGCGCTGCCTCATAATAACATCCGTCAACTTTAGAACTTGAACTTGCAAAAATACATACTCCTTTACTCATCAAACCCGCCGCCTATGTTGTAATAATATGAACACCCGAGTCCTGTTCCGGCCGGAGAACAGTCTTTTTTCAATTCCTCCATTGATAAATGCGCGCCGAAAGGTTCAATTTTTTCTTTTCTGATATCCACTCCGTAAATATCTTTTCCCCAGGTGTTTGGCGGAAGTATTCCGTTGATATCAAACATCATCATAAATACAGGTTCTGATAAATTCGGGTTGTCAATGTCTTTTATTCCAACTATCATACCATTTTCGCTGAAGTACAAGTCTTCAAAATAATATTTGTCCGTATGTGAAACTTTATTTTTGTTCAAATATTTAACAGTATAGCGCTTAGGGAGTTTTTCTTTATGAATTCTGAAATACGGCTCAATCAGGTTTATTAAAATAGTTTCGCGCTCTTCTGCATTTTGCGCCCTTTTAAAACTCTTTAAAATTTCATCCTTTTCATGTGTTGTGATGACGTCAAACATATACTCAAGCCGCGCAAATTTATCGTTCCAGCGTGAAATATAATTTGCCTGAACAGTGCTTTCAATATCAACCGGCATGATTATAAGAATTACAGCAATCATGACAAACAGAGTCACCATATATTCAAGTTTTAAAAGCTTTCGTTTTGCCATATTTTATGCCATATCCATTAATTTTTTTTCTTTGATAAGTTTGTCATAAACCCATTCCGGAACAAAATGTTTGCCGAGAATAATCTGTCCGTTCACAAGATTAGGTGCGTGGAAGTCAGACCCTCCTGTCACAATTAGCCCGAGGTTTTCTGCCATTGATGAAAAATACTCAACACACGCCGGAGAGTGCTTTCTGTGATAAGCTTCAATTCCACGCAGACCGTAGTTCATCAAATCTTTGATTAATGTTTCCGCAATATCAATATCATGCGGGTGTGCAATTACAGGAATTCCGCCGGCATCATAAATTATTTCCACGGCATCCTGAGGGGAAACGGTTTTTCTTCGCACATATACAGGGCTGTCATCGTGAATATATTTTGCATAAGCTTCAATTACACTTGATGTGCCGCCTGCGTTTGTAATTGCCTTTGCAATATGCGGACGCCCGATACTTCCGCCCTGTGCAACCTGTTTTAGAATGTCTTCGTATTTAATTTTTATACCTTCTTTTTTGGCAAGAAGTGATATTATTTCATGAGTTTGTTCGACACGCGCGTCCTGTTGAATTCTCAAAAGTTTTTTAAAATCGCTATTTTCCGAATTGAAAAAATATCCCAGAATATGCACTTCATAATTTTTGTAAAGAGTATTGATTTCTACTCCCTGTATAATTTCAAGCTTATCCTCTTTCCCGAGTTCTTTTAAATGTTTTTTTGCGACATCGTATGAAAGCACATTATCATGATCCGTCAAAGCAATGACTTCAAGCCCTACATCAAGTGCAGTGTCAACGATTTTTTCCGGGGTGAAAACACCGTCCGAATAATAAGTATGAATATGCAAATCGCTTTTCATTGACTTTCATCCTTTTCTACTTTATCTATACTACAAAAAATCCTTTTAATAGCAGAAGCATATCCTGTTTCCGGACTAATTTCCACCTGCACTGCATTAATTTGAGCGCACCCTTCTTCTGCTACTTCATAACGTTCGGGAATTCCTTTCAAAAAGCGGTTCAGAGATGTCTGATACTCCATCCCGATAACCGAATCAATTGTGCCGCAAAATCCGGCATCCGTTATATATCCCATCCCGTTTAAAATCTTTTCATCCGCTGTCTGAACATGAGTATGTGTGCCAAAGAATGCACTTACGCCCAATTCTGCACAATATTTTGCAAAACAAATTTTTTCCGCTGTTGCTTCTGCATGAAAATCAACTATTACAACAGGTGTAATTTCTTTTAATTTTTTAATTTCTTCTTCCGCAATTTTGAAAGGGTCGTCGACTAGGTTCATAAATACCCGTCCGAGAAAATTTACGACGCCGATTTTATAGTTTCCGCATTCAAAAATTGCGCTTCCTTTCCCCTGAACCCCCTGAGGATAATTCAGAGGCCGCAGAAGTTTTCCGGCTGTGTCAATATAGTTGAAAATATCTTTTTTATCCCAGATGTGGTTTCCGGAAGTCATACAATCTATCCCGTATGAGGAAAGTTCGTTATAATTTTTTTCCGTAAGCCCGAACCCGTGGGAGGCATTTTCGACATTTGCAATCGCAAAGTCAGGTTTTTCTTCTTCCGGCAGATTTTCAAGATAAAACTTTACGGCATTTCTGCCGGGTTTGCCGACAATATCTCCGAAAAATAGTATTTTTAAATTTTTATTATCATCACCTGACATTTGTTCTTCTTTCTTATTATGGAATAACTGAAGGGTTAAGAACTCAACCCTTCAGCTTTTCAACAATTCAACCTATTTTGCTATTTCGGTTGTCCTGAATTCTCTTACAACCGTTACTCTGATTTGTCCCGGATAATCAAGTTCATCTTCTATACGTTTTGCAATATCACGGGCAAGCTTTTGAGATGCAAGATCGTCGAATTTCTCGGCTTCTACGATTATTCTGACTTCACGTCCTGCCTGAACTGCAAACGATTGTTTAATACCTTCGTAGCTGTTTACGATTTCCTCGATTTTTTGGAGACGTTTGATGTAAATTTCAAGAGTATCGCGTCTTGCGCCGGGGCGGCCGGCAGATATTGCATCGGCAACTTTTACAAGAACGGCTTCTATTGTATTTGCAACAACATCATCGTGGTGTGCTTCTATTGCATGGATAACTTCGGGTCGTTCACCGTAGCGGGAGGCAAGTTCAACACCTAATTGAATATGGGTTCCTTCCTGAGTCTGGTCTACTGCTTTTCCGATATCATGCAGAAGCCCCGCACGTTTAGCGACAGCTTCATTTGCACCGAGTTCTGCAGCCAACATGCCCGCAATATGCCCGACTTCAAGAGAGTGTTTCAAAACATTCTGCCCGTAGCTTGTTCTGTAATAAAGGCGGCCAAGTGTTTTTATAAGTTCTTTATTCAATCCCATAACACCCATATCAAGGGCTGCATTTTCACCTTCTGTCCATATTTTCTTTTCTATTTCATCACGGGCTTTTTCGACCATTTCTTCAATTCTTACAGGGTGAATACGCCCGTCCACAATAAGTTTTTCAAGTGCAAGTTTTGCAATTTCGCGGCGGACAGGGTCAAAGCTTGATAATACAACGGCTTCAGGGGTATCATCAATAATTAAATCGACCCCTGTTAAAGTTTCCAAAGCTCTGATATTTCTGCCTTCTCGGCCGATAATACGACCTTTCATTTCATCATTCGGAAGTGCAACAACAGAAACTGTCGTTTCTACAACCTGTTCTATCATACACCTTTGCATTGTTGTTGAAAGAATTTCTTTTGATTTTTCAAGCGCTGTTTCTTTTATTTTTGCTTCGTTTTCTCTTATAAGCTGCATTTGTTCCTGCGCCAAATCGTGTTTTAGCTGATCCAGAAGCATTGTTTTTGCTTCTTCTGCACTCATGCCGGCAATTCTTTCAAGTTCTGTTGTCTGTTTCTGGACAATTTCCGCCAGATAATCCTCTTTATCAAGAAGTTCGTCTATTTTTTTCTGAACCTGTATTTCTTTTTCGGTATATTCCTGAATTTTATCTTCAAGAACATCCTCACGTTTTGCAAGTTTTGTTTCTAACCTTGCGATTTCCTGCCTGCGTTCTCTTTCTTCTTCGTTTAATTTTTCTCTGTCGTTTTGAAGTTCTTCAATTGCTTTAATTTTTGCTTCCTTCAGGAGAAGCTTTTCCTTCTCCTCTAAAGCATTTCTGTCTTTCTCAATGTCATTTAAAACGGACTTAACTTTGTTTTGCTGGATAATCAGCACAGCGACTAATGCTATTACCACAATAATCGCGATAATCAATAAAAAATCCATGAAGTTTTTTACCTTATCCTTTTCTATTTTTTAATAATACACGCAATGCCCGATACATATATCCTATCGAGCTTTCACTAAATTAATATTTAAATGAATTTCATTGCATATATATCCAAAAATATTTACCTACTACATCTGTCAATATCATATCATGCAAATATCAATTTGTATAGTAGTTATTTATTTTTTGATACATTAGAAACGGGGGGCAAATTGTTTCAAAAATCGTTCTTTCAGCTGTTCTAAATCAGAAATAACAAACTCAATTCCGGCATTTTTCAAGACACTTATTTCTGGATATTTTGATGCCTCTATTTGAATAATAAGCTTTGTTTTCGGAGTAAAATCATAAGTTTTTAACAAATTATATAACCCTTGTTTGTTTTTACTGTGGCTGAAAACTCTGTTTATAAGTGAACTCTCATATTTGTTTATATTGCTGTCGCTGTTAAATACTCTTAAAAATTCCAGATACGGATTTTGGGATTTTTCATTTCTTTTTAGCTTTTCGGAATATACAGTTTCACCAAGCTTTGCGTTTTTTACTTTAACAAACCCGTCGTAGGTACAATCTATTATTGTATCTTTGTCGCCTTTAAGGGTTACGTTTTCAATAATTTCTTTTACTTCACCTAACTGGAATGAATCTTTTGCGCTTTTAATCGCTTCTCTGATTGCAGAACCTCTTAATTGCGCGGTAAAGTTCGGTTTGCGGCAACCTGCTGTTCTGTTCGGGGTAATTGTTATATCCATTTTTAGCTCCTTTTAATGCTTTCCGAAGTTTTCTAAAACCTCTGAAAAATTTATTTTGTTTTATTAAAAAAATAAATTTACAATTCTTCAAAAAAAGTGTATAATTAAGCCGAAAGAAGGAGAGAACCATGGAAATTAAAGTATCAGAAAATGTATCTTCCACCCCCTGCGAAGTTCTTGTTACAGGCAAGTTTGAGGGTGAAAAGACTTCCGTGGAACTTGCAAATAAATATGCGGTCGACAAAGACCATTTTGAAGGCAGGTTCTGCGAAACATATCTAATGCACACACTCGGACAAATTCCGGCAGACAAAATTCTGATTGTAGGACTCGGTAAAAAAGAAGAATTTGACGCAAATAAAATGCGCGAAGCCGTTGCAAAATCAGTTAAAAAATTACAGCAGATTAAGGCAAAAAACGCCTGCTTTGATTTTGACGTAAATGCCGATTACGGAAAATCTGCAGCCATCGGCGCTTTGATTGCGGATTACGCTTTTGACAAATACAAAAACAAAAAAGCTGATAGAGTTGACGAAATTACTTTTGCAAAATTCAGCGAAAAAGAAGTTAATGAAGGAATTGTTTTTGCAAATGCTATGAAGCTTACAAGAGATCTTGCAAATGAATCAGCGCAGGTAATGACACCTTCTAAACTAGCTGATACCGCAAAAAATCTTGAAGGAATTACCACTCAAATTTACGACAGAGACGAAATCGAAAGAATGGGAATGGGCGCATTCCTTGCTGTCGGACAAGGAAGCGTTAATCCGCCGAAATTTATCCATATGAAATATACAGGCAAAAATGTTAAGAAGAAAATCGCGCTTATCGGCAAAGGCATCTGCTTTGACTCGGGCGGACTTGATATTAAACCTGCCTCATCAATGCTTACAATGCGTGATGATATGTCCGGCGCTGCCTGCATTATTGGCGTTATGAGCGCTTTAAAGTATCTTGAACCGGATGTTGAAGTTCACGGGATTATTGCTGCGTGCGAGAATATGCCCTCCGGAAGTTCTTACAAACCCGGTGATATTCTGACAGCTAAAAACGGAAAGACTATCGAAGTTGACAACACTGACGCGGAAGGCCGCCTGACCCTTGCCGATGCTCTCTGCTATGCCTGCGAACTCGGAGTTGACGAAGTTATTGACATCGCAACCCTGACAGGCGCGTGCATGGTGGCTCTGGGCACTGCGGCTTCAGGTATTATGGGCAACGATGAAGAGATGATTAACCGCCTTATTAATACCGCAAAATCCAGCGGCGAAACTTACTGGGAATTACCGATGTTTGAAGAATACAAAGACAGCTTAAAATCTGACATCGCTGATATGAAAAACACTGGCTCCCGCTACGGCGGCGCTTCAACGGCCGGCGTATTCTTAAAAGAATTTGTATCCTGCCCGAAATGGTGCCACATTGATATTGCAGGAACAGCCTTCCTTGAAAAACCGCAGAAAGAATTCATTGCAGGTGCAACAGGCGCCGGTGTAAGAACATTCCTGAATTATTTGAAAAATATTTAATGGATGTTTCTTTTATAAAAAATCGGGCGGCGGAATTTTTAAAAATTCCGCCGCCATTTATAATTCTTTGATTAAATTTTAAACAAGTCCGATTGATTTATGTTTTTCAAGAATTGTTTTGGCCATTTCGTCAACTTTTTTGAAATCTTCTTCAGTAGGTTTTCCTTTAATTTGTATCGGTTCAATCAAATCAAGTTTCAGAGGAGCCAGAAGGTTTACGATTATATCAAAAAGCTTTCCGCCCCAGCCGTAAGAGCCGATGAGCGAGGCGAATTTTGCTTTCGGTCTTAATACAGAAGCAAGATATGCAACGTTTACTGCCATCGGGTGAGGCCCTGCAAGAACCATTGATGTTCCCATTACTATCGTTGCCGCATCAACTAACGCCATTGCTAAATCGCCTAAATCATCATCCACAATGTCAAATTTGAAAGTTTCAATACCTTCGGCATTAAGTTTTTCAGCGAGTCTGTCAATCATTTCCATTGTGCTGTTGTACATTGAAACATAGGGAAGAACAACAAGGTTTTTCGGAGTGTCTGACGTCCAATCCGCATACAAATCAAGAATAAACGACGGATTTTTGTAAACAGGCCCGTGGCTTGGCAAAATCATATCAACATTCATATCCTTAATCATCTGCGTATATCTTTTGCACATCATTCTGAACGGCATCATTATCTCCGCATAATATCTTTTGGCACTCTTTTCAAGCTCTTTGCTTTCAACAGCAAAAACGTCGGAAAAAGTATAATGCGCACCTAAAAAGTCACACGTGCAAATTACGTTATCCTCTTTTATATAAGTGAACATTGTATCCGGCCAGTGCACTCCGGGAGCAAAAATGAATTTTAAAGTCTTGTCGCCGAGAGAAACTTCTTCGCCGTCTGCAACTTCTCTGATTTTTTCTGCCGGAACATGAAGCATATTTTTGATATTTTCAGCACATTTTGAATTTGTCAGAACAATTGCATTCGGATATTTTTCTAACAGCGCCGGAATTGAACCGGAGTGATCCTGTTCTCCATGGTTTGCAATAATATAATCAACTTTGCCGATTTGGTTCTCTGCAAATCTTTTCAAATATTCAGTGGTTTTTGGCGGGTACATTGTATCAATTATTGCTGTTTTTTCGCTGCCTTTTACAAGGTAAGAATTGTAGCTTGTTCCGTGTTCAAGCGGAATTAGCTCGTCAAAAATTCTTCTGTCGCAGTCGTTCAGCCCGCAGTAATAAATATTGTTTTTGATTTCCTGAAATTTCATTTCATCTCTCCTTTACTATTTATATTTTAATTGGGGTTTTTATAAAAGAAAACATTTTCTTTGACACAAAGCGGGCAATAATCGGGTTCTTCCGTTTGTCTGAAAATCGCACCGCAGACCGAGCAAGTCCAGTTGAATGTTCCGTCTTCATTTGGCGTCACATCGTCCTTGAGTTTTAAAATTGCTTTTCTCAAGCGTTCAAGGTGAGTATGTTCAAAGTTTTCAATATTTCTGAACAAGCCTGCTATATGGTCGAATCCTTCTTCTTCCGCTTTTTGTGCAAACATCTCACATTTGCCTTGTGTATCTTGTATTTCTTTTTCAAGAGCACGTTCAAGACAATTCACTAAATCAGGCGTATGCCCGTCGTTAAGCCACTTATACCAGAGCTTTGAGTGTTCAGTTTCCATGTTTGCAAACATTTTCAAAAGTCTGGACAGTTCCGTTTGTCCATGTCTTTCGGCAATCAGTGCGTATATATCGTATTCAGTTCTTCGTTTTGCCGTAAAATTAAATGCTTTTTTTAAGTTTTTTTCTGTTTCGGAGCCTTTAATATCCAATTTTTTATCCCTTTTTATTTTTCACATGCAAATACATCATATCACATTAAAAAAGGCTTTGCAAAAGCAAAGCCTTTTAATTTTTAGTAATTTTTTGCTTTCATAAAGAAATATGCCTGCGGATGTTTGCATACCGGACAGATTTGCGGCGCTTTTTCGCCCTCAAAAACATGCCCGCAGTTTCCGCATTCCCAGACGACTTTTTCCGGTTTTTCAAAAACTGTTCCTTCTTTTACTGCTTTAAGAAGTGCTCTGTATCTTTCTTCGTGTTCTTTTTCGATTTTGCCGACCATTTCAAACAGAGCCGAGATTGTGTCGAAGCCTTCTTCTTTTGCTTCTTTGGCAAACCTTGCATACATATCCGTCCACTCGTAATTTTCACCCGCGGCGGCATCTTCAAGGTTTGTTAAGGTATCGGGAACTTTGTCCCCATGAAGGGCTTTAAACCAGAGTTTGGCATGTTCTTTTTCGTTGTTTGCGGTTTCTTCAAAAATCCTGCTTATTTGAACATAACCTTCTTTTTTAGCCTGAGAAGCGTAGTAAGTGTATTTGTTTCTCGCCTGAGATTCTCCGGCAAACGCTTCAAGAAGATTCTTTTCTGTTTTGCTTCCTTTTAAATCCATATTAACTCCTGTTCTTTTTTAGTTAGTTAACGCTTATTGTTTTTCAAACATATCTTTGCCGACACCACAAAGAGGACATGTATAATCGTCCGGAAGATTTTCAAAAGCTACATTGTCATTTTCTGCCGGGTCATAAACATAACCGCAAACTGTACATACAAATTTTTCCATTTTTTTCTCCTTTACTGTTAATTACTCCGATTGCCGGCAATCTTTGCAGATGCCTGAAAATACTATATCATGATTTTCAATTAAAAAATCAGTCTTTTCTTCCGTGCGTCTGATTAATTCAGGTGCAACTTCCGCATCTATATCAAAAACCCTTCTGCATTTTGTACATATAAAGTGATAATGCTCATGCGTATTATGATCATAATGAGAGGAAGTTTCAAGACCGTCAATTTTTTTAATTATCCCGTTTTCCGTGAGCTGATTGAGATTTCTGTATAAAGTTGCAAGGCTGATTTTGGGATCCTTTTCCTGTATTTTTGCATATAAGTATTCTGCTGTCGGGTGGACAACATTCTCTTTTAATGTATTAAGTATAACTTCTCTTTGTTTAGAATAATTCATACAATTCCCAATAATTGATAATAATTCTTATTTTATTATTGAAAATTATTATTGTCAAGATACAAAATTTTACAAATAAGCAATTTTTTGCGGGTTCATGTTTTTATATAAATATGGCAGATAGTGTAGTTAATCATGTTGCAAATACTCAGGTACAAAAGCATCCGTTAAATATAGGCGTGTTAAATCCGCCTAATGCTTTGTACAAACCTGTTTTGTATTCCGACAAAGAGGCAAACTCCAATTTTAAACAAATTTCAAAAGACATTTATGACAAAGAACATTCTAAAGGGTTTCAAGATAAAAGGAAAACACCTTTATCTGTTATCTTAACACTTGTCGCCGCTGCTGCAGGCGGAGGCTGGCTTGTGTTTAAAAAAGCTATGAAGTGGTAGCTGTTATATAATACACCCGACCGGCTGTTGTATTATATCCGGTGCTTTGTGGTATAATGATTTTAACTAAAAAAGAGAGGGGATATGATTAAAAGAATTCTATTTGTTTTAAGTGTTTTCTTAATCGGGAATTCCGTATTAGCATCTGATGCTGCGGTTTATAACCTTGACAACGGACAGACTGTTATTATTAAGGAAGTTCATTCAAATCCGATTGTGACGATTGATACCTGGATTAATACAGGTTCAATCAATGAAACAGACGAAAATAACGGAGTTTCTCATTTTCTGGAACATTTGTTCTTTAAAGGCTCAACAAACCATCCGCCGGGAGAGTTTGATAAAATCCTTGAATCCAAAGGTGCAGTCACAAATGCTGCAACAAGCAAAGATTTCACGCATTATTACATAACAATTCCGTCAAATTATTTTGATCTTGCACTTGGACTTCATGCGGATATGCTTCTTCATCCGCTTATTCCGAGAAAAGAACTCGAACGCGAAAGAAAAGTTGTTATTGAAGAAATTGCAAAGGACGAAACAGAACCGCAGAGCGTTGTTTATGACAATCTGGTCTCAATGCTTTATACAACCCACCCATACAAACGTCAGGTTATAGGAACAAGAGATGTTATAAGTTCAATCCAGCGTGAAAAAATTCTTGACTATTATAACAAGTTCTACACTCCGTCAAATATGATTACCGTCATTACAGGCGATGTGGATTCGGCTAAAACTATTGAACTTATTAATAAATATTTTGCTTCTGACGGAAGAAAAGTTGTTAAAAATACGTTTCCGCATGAAAAACCCTTGACAGAACAAAAAAAGAATACCGCATACCTTCCTGCCCAATCCGGTTATATGCTGATTGGATTTAGAGCAGTTAAGGCTGATGAGAAAGACGGTTATGCTCTTGATGTTTTATCCACAATTCTCGGGGACGGACGCTCCAGCGTTTTCTATAAAAACATAAAAGATGCAAAACAGCTGGCTTATTCAATCGGTGCTGCAAATTCAGGGTTCAAAGATGACGGAATATTTTATATATCCGCCAATTTTGTTCCGCAAAATCTGGACAAGCTTGAAAACGCAATATTTGAAGAAATCACAAATATCCAGAAGCACGGTGTGACGGAAGAACAGGTTAATCTCGCAAAAAATGTTATAGAAAGAGATACATATTATGCAAGAGAATCAATTTCAAATATAGCACAGGAAATCGGCTATACAATGGTTGTTACCGGAAGTATAAAATATTATGACAATTATATAGATAATATTAAAAAAGTTACTCCGGCAGACGTCAAACGCGTAGCAAACAAATACCTCGGAAAAGACAAATCCGCAGTGTCTGTAATTCTTCCGGAGAATTGCAAAGAAGTCGGAGTGTCCGCGAAACTTCCGGCAAAAGAAGCTGCGCCTGCCGCTCTGGTTAGCGAAAATTCCGAAACTAAAAAATATAAACTTTCAAACGGCGCGGAACTTCTGATTACGCCAAACGACGTGAACGAGATTATTGCAATTAGCATCTGGGCAAAAGGCGGAACTTTCCTTGATGAAATCCCCGGAACTTCTGTTCTGACGGCAGACGTTATGATGAAAGGTACAAGCAAATATTCCCCGACAGAACTTGCCCGTGTGCTTGAGGACAATGGAATTAAAATTTCACCGTCAGTAAGAGCAGATGCTTTTACTGTAAATGTTTTGACAACAAAACCCCAGTATGACAAAACAATTGAAATTCTAAGCGAAGTTCTGAATAACGCAACATTTGACGATTATGAAATAGAAAAAACTAAAAATGAAAAATTAAACAAAATAAAACAAAACAGAGATGTTCCGCTTCAGGTTGCAATAGAAAATTATAAGGATTTGATTTTTGAAGGAACTCCGTATTCTTACACAAGCAAGATTTTTGAAAAAACTTACCCGAAAATCGACCACGAAGAAATCGTTAATTATTACAACAAAATTTTCAATCCTGAAAATATTGTAATTTCAATAAACGGCGACATTGACAGCGAAAAAATTATTAAAGATTTCACCAAAATCTTTGACGGGCGAAAAGGCGGCGAAAAGTTTGACTACAAAACTTACTCACAAATTCTCGGGCGGCTTACGAACAGAAAAGAAGCCGTAAAAATCATGCCTCAGACAAAATCCGACTGGATTTTCATCGCATGGCAGACCTGCGGGGTTGAAAAGAAAAAAGATTATGCCGCATTACAGGTTATTGATTCACTTTTAGGCTCCGGCATGAGTTCAAGACTTTTCAAAAACATTCGCGATCAGGAAGGGCTGGCTTATCAGCTGGGTTCAGGCTATGCGCCGAACATTCTGAAAGGCGCCTTTGTTGTCTACATCGGCACCAACCCTCAAAACCTTGATAAAGCTCAATCTCTCTTACTCAAAGAAGTTTTCAGACTCAAAAAAGAGTTTGTCGGCACAAAAGAACTTAAAGAGGCAAAAGACAAGTTAATCGGAAACTACATAATTGCGCGCGAAACCAATCTTGAAAAAGCTTCAAGCCTTGGCTGGTATGAAGTTTCAGGGCGCGGATACGGATTTGATGACGAATACATAAAGCTTATAAATTCCGTCACAGAATCCGACATAATAGAAGCCGCAAACAAATATTTCAATGACAATTACGTAATATCAATAGTAAAGCCCGAATAAAACCGGGCTTTTTATTTGGTTATTTTTATAATTTATTTTTTATTATATTCATTCTTTTCTTTTGTTGTGACGCAAAGCAGTGGAAAAATGTTTATAATATAGGAACTTTCTTGTGCCGACAAGAAAGTTCCGCAAAGAAACTCCCGACCGGAGCTTCACTCACTAATCAAGTAAGATATAAAAATTTAACTCATTAATTAACGAAAATTTATCCCAAATCAAAACTAAAAAGTTTTTCGGCCTGTATGTTAAGTGCACGGGATAAACGGTTTACCGTTTTTAAAGTAAGATTACATTTGCCGTTTTCAATCTGGCTTATTCTGTGTTCGGAAATTTCCACCATTTCCCCAAGCTGTGCCTGCGTATTTATATTTTATTCCTGCCGGATTTCAGAAGCGTAGGGCTTTCCGCTTCTGTTGTAGAGGGTTCCTTCCCTGTCGACTATTCCCTGCAGTGCGCCTTTGCCGCTGAATACGCAGAAAAAATCATTCTCCAGCGGAAAAATTATCTGCGCAAGCCGCCCTAAATTTGAGTAAACAGCCTTGTATTCAGGATATACATAAGCAATCTGATACAGAGTTCCCGAAATATTGTAAATAAATTCTTTCTGCGGGTCAGCGTCATAAATTACCGAATAATTCAGAAGAATTTTTATGTCATTTTTCTTTCCGCAGTTTGGCCTGACTTTATAGCCGTTTATTGAATCCGTGTTTTCATCAAGCGCACGCTGTACATTTTCCTTGTAATTCGGATCTTTTTCGTGTATTGAAATGTCCGTTTTTAAATTCGGAAATTCTTTTTCTTTTATTCCGTTATTGTCTATAAACTCCTTATACGCACGAAGTTTTTCATTTGTAATTTGCGGCGGCTGAGGGGCGCCTGGTTTTTCCTCACCTGCGAACGCTGAAATATTTTGGATTAAAACCAGCCATAAACAACACCCAAAAATTACGAAAAGTTTTTTCATTTTAACTCTCCCAAAACTACTTCAACCAGACTTTTACCGGCCTTCCAATTTTATTGTAAAGCTTGCCGTCAACAACAACTCCCTGAAGCTTTCCGGTCGGATAAAAAATGTAATCATATCCGTCGATTGCAGAAAAAATAACCTTCTGCAAAGAACCGTTGAACGCGTAGACCGCTTTGTAGTGCGGAAGTACATTTTCTTCTCCGATTAAATAAATTACTTCGTACAAATCCCCCAGAGTATTATAAACGTATTCCGTATCCGGATCGTCATCATAAATAATAGAGTAGCCGGAAAGAATTTTATCGGCCATCTGATAGTAGTTGCCTTTAGCCGTGTAACCTTTCTGGGGCAAAGGTTTTCCGTGTTTTATGTGGTTAAGATTTGCTCTAAAATTTTTGTCTTTTCTGTATTTTTTATAAGATTCTTTTTTTACATCAGGATTTTCGTTAAAAATTCCGGTTTTCTGGAGGTATTCCTGATAAACTTTTATTCTTTTGTTACGATCCTGCTGTGTCGTGAACCGATAATCCTTTTGAACTCTCACTCCGTATGCCAAAATTTCTTCAGCACACAGCGCCTGACAGATTAAAACTGTTGAAAATATCAGAATAGCCAGAAACTTTTTCATAAAAATTACCAGTTTGTACGTGTTAAAGTTTGTTTTGCGTGCCTGTCATACATTTTGTCCATAAACCATACACCCTGAAATTCTCCGTCAGGTTCGTACATATACTGCATATCGTGCGACACAAAATATATGGCGCTTATCATCTTGCCGTTTACTCTGTATTGCTTTGACCAGTACGGGAAGTTCGGATAATTTTCCGAAATCATATCCACGTATTTTAAGTGTCCCATTGCGTCGTAATAATAAACGGTTCTCGGATTTTTTTTGTATTGGATTGCATAACTTATTAAAATTTTCCCGCTGAAAAATGCGCTGAGTCTGTATTGAGGGGTTTCAGTAATTCCATTTTTGGCTTCAATATAATGGTATTTGAAATCTTTATCTTTCACAAAACCATCGTGCATTTTCTTGAATTCTTTGCGTTTGTATTTGTAGACGGTATCTTCGCCAAAGATTATGTTTTTGTAATTCTGAATAATCGTATCACGTTCAATCTGCGACATATCAAGCCAGTTAAAAACAGCCTCGCCTTTGAGAACAATATTATTATTTTCTTCCTGAATTTTTTCTTCTTCCGCACAAACAATTCCGCAGGAAACAGTCAAAATTGCGAGCAATAATATTAAAAACTTTTTCATATACACCCCCATAAAAGAAATATAGCAGAAAGTTTTGCTGGACGCAAGTTTCGGCGGAAGATGATTTATCAGAACAACAATCACCGGCTCGCGGCGAAAACCGGCACGGGAAGAAACTTTATGCCCTGAATAATCTTTTTTATAACATATTGTAAAGAAATCGTAACAAGAAAATTAAAAAGAATTATCATTTTCTTGACTAAAAAATTTGATGTATTACGATAAAGTAACATGAAAAATTAAAGTCGGGTGAATTGTGCCTAAATTAAAATTTTCCCGAATTACATATAAAAGTTTATCAGTCTCAAAAGCAGACAGATAAAAGGTTTACAGCCTTAAGTTAGATAGTTAAAATATTTTTTTGTAGTTACACCATTATTAATGAGGTGAATTGATGTCGAAGACAAAATATGCAAAAAGAGTAACGCCGATGGGTATTCCTCATACCCGATTGGACGATTTACCGGATCTTATTGAAGTGCAAAAAAAATCGTTTGAATGGTTTTTAAAAGAAGGTTTGAAAGAAGAACTTCTTTCATTCTCTCCGATTAAAGACTACACAGGAAGATTAGAGCTGCACTTCCTGCCAAACTATACGTTTGACAATGCAAAATACACAGTTGAAGAAGCAAGAATTCATGACGCAACTTATGCAAAACAACTCCGCGTTATGATAAGACTCGTAAACCGTGACAGCGGTGAAATTAAAGAACAGGAAGTATATATCGGTGATATTCCGACTATGACAGACAAAGGTACGTTTATCGTAAACGGTGCAGAACGTGTTATCGTTTCGCAAATCGTACGTTCTCCGGGTGTTTACTTCAAACGTGAAATTTCCCCGGCCGGAAAACGTTTATACAACGCAACCATGATTCCGAACAGAGGCGCATGGCTGAAAATCGAAACAGATTCCAATGATTTAATTTACGTAAAAATCGACAAAAACAGAAAAATCCTTGCTACAACATTGTTGAAAGCTATGGGTATTACTGTTTCCGAAATGGAATCATTGTTCACACACTTTGAATTCTTAAAGAAAACATTAGACAAAGATACCGCCGAAACAACCGACGACGCTTTGATTGAAGTTTATAAAAAACTCAGACCGGGAGATCCAGCATCTCCTCAGGGCGGCCGCCAGATTCTTGAAGCTCGTTTCTTTGATGAAAAGAAATACGACATCGGACGTGTCGGTCGTTATAAATTAAACAAAAAATTAAATCTGAACATTCCGAAAAACCAGAGAACATTAACTGTTCAGGATATCGTAGCCTCAATTGAATACCTGATTAACCTTACATACGACGAAGGTTCAGTTGATGATATCGACCACCTCGGAAACAGAAGAATACGCTCAGTTGGCGAACTTCTTCAAAACCAGTTCAGAGTAGGTCTTTCAAGAATTGAAAGAATAGTAAAAGAAAGAATGACTCTTCAGGATTCTGAAACTTTGACTCCGTTGAATCTTTTGAATACAAAACCTCTGGTTGCATCATTAAAAGAATTCTTCGGAAGTTCACAGTTGTCACAGTTTATGGATCAGACCAACCCGCTTGCCGAACTTACTCACAAAAGACGTATTTCAGCTCTTGGGCCGGGCGGTTTGATGAGAGAACGTGCAGGTTTTGCGGTTCGTGACATTCACCCGTCACACTACGGACGTATCTGCCCGATTGAAACACCTGAAGGTCCGAACGCAGGTTTGATAGGATCACTTGCAACTCACGCGAAAGTAAACGACTACGGTTTTGTTGAAACACCGTTCTTTGTTGTTAAAAACGGAGTTGTAACAGATGAAGTTCACTACCTGACAGCAGACGAAGACGAAAATCTCCGTATTGCACCGGCAGACGTTCAGTTGAATCCTGATAATACATTCAAAGATGAATACGTACCGGTCAGATACAAATCTGAATTTACAATGGGCGAATCAAGCAAAGTTGACTATATGGGTGTTTCACCTATTCAGGTAATCTCCGTTGCAACTTCATTAATTCCGTTCATCGAACACGACGACGCAAACCGTGCGTTGATGGGTTCAAACATGCAGCGTCAGGCAGTTCCGCTTTTGATTACACAAAGACCGGTAGTCGGAACAGGTCTTGAAGCCCGTGCAGCAAAAGACTCAGGTATGGTTGTAGTTTCAGAAGTCGACGGTACTGTTGAAAGAGTAGTCGGTGAAGAAATTATAATAAGAGATAAAAACAACAAACCGCATGTATATCAGTTGATGAAATACCTCAGAAGCAACCAGGATACCTGCATTAACCAGAAACCGATTGTTAATGAAGGCGACAAGGTTAAAGCCGGTGATGTAATTGCAGACGGTGCTTCTACAAACTGCGGAGAACTTTCACTCGGTAAAAACGTAATCGTTGCTTATATGCCGTGGGAAGGTTACAACTACGAAGACGCGATTTTGTTATCAGAAAGATGTGTACACGATGATATCTTCACATCAGTCCACATTGAAAAATTAGAAATAGACGCACGCCAGACAAAACTCGGGCCGGAAGAAATCACACGAGAAATTCCGAACGTTTCGGAAGATGCCCTCAGACACCTTGATGAACGCGGTATTGTCCGTATCGGTGCAAGAGTTTACGCGGACGACATTCTCGTTGGTAAAGTTACTCCGAAAGGCGAATCCGAACATCCGCCGGAAGAAAAACTTCTCCGCGCAATATTTGCGGAAAAAGCAAGAGATGTAAAAGACAACTCTCTTCGTGTTCCTCACGGTGAAGGCGGAAGAGTACTCGACGTTAAGGTATTTGACAGAGAAAAAGGCGACGAACTTCCGCCGGGTGCAAATACAGTAATCAGAGTTTACATCGCGCAAAAACGTAAGGTTTCAGTCGGTGACAAACTTTCAGGACGTCACGGAAACAAAGGTATTGTATCAAGAATATTACCGAAAGAAGATATGCCGTTTATGCCTGACGGAACACCGGTTGATATCGTACTTAACCCGCTTGGTGTACCTTCCCGTATGAACGTAGGTCAAACTTATGAATTGTTGTTAGGTCTTGCAGCATATTTGACAGGCAACTATTACGAAGCACCTTCGTTTGACGAAATGTACGGCGACAACAAATCCGAAATCGCAACAAAACAGGAACTTTTGAAAGGTATCAAAGAATCCGGATGCGATTGGGTAACAGAAGACGGTAAAGTCAGATTGATTGACGGACGTACAGGCGAACCGTTTGATGAGCCTGTAGCAGTCGGACTTTCATACATCCTTAAACTTGTCCACCTTGTAGATGACAAAATCCACGCTCGTTCTACAGGGCCATATTCACTCGTAACCCAGCAGCCGCTCGGCGGTAAAGCCCAGTTCGGCGGACAAAGATTCGGTGAAATGGAAGTTTGGGCATTGGAAGCTTACGGTGCAGCTTACACATTACAGGAAATGCTGACAATTAAATCCGATGATGTAAACGGCAGAAACCGCGCTTACGAAGCAATCGTAAAAGGCGACAATATTCCGAGACCGGGAATTCCTGAATCATTCAAAGTACTGGTTCGTGAATTACAGTCAATCGGTCTTGATATTACGGTTGCGAAGAAAGACGGCGCTGAAGTTGACCTGATGACAGATATGGACGATTTGAGAAAATCCGCTCCGAAAAGAACTCTGTCTGATATAGATTCAGAATTGCTGAATATCAACTTCTTTGAAACACCGACAACATTCGGAGATTTATAATATTAGTTGAAAGGTTGAGAGGTTGAAGAGTTGAAAAGTTATATTAATAATTCAAAACTCGATAAAAACAACTCAACTGTTCAACCGTTAAACCTTCAACAAAAACAATTTTCAACTAATTAAAAGGAGAAATTAAAAACAATGTCAACAAGTATTGATTATTTTGACTATATACGAATCAGTATAGCGTCACCGGAAAGGATTTTAAAATGGTCCTACGGTGAGGTTACAAAACCTGAAACGATCAACTACCGTACCTTGAAGCCCGAACGCGACGGTCTTTTCTGCGAAAGAATCTTCGGACCATCGAAAGACTGGGAATGCTATTGCGGTAAGTATAAAAGAGTCCGCCACAAAGGTATTATCTGCGAACGCTGCGGTGTTGAAGTTACGGATTCAAAAGTAAGACGTCAGAGAATGGGGCATATCAAATTAGCCGCTCCTGTTTCTCATATCTGGTTCTTAAAAGGTATTCCTTCTTATTTAGGTTTACTTTTGGATATGACTTTGAAAGATCTTGAACAGGTAATTTACTTCAACAATTACGTAGTTCTTGATCCGGGCGAAAGCCAGTTCAAAAAACTTCAACTTTTAGGTGAAGAAGAATATGAAGATTATATGGCAGAAAACGAAGATTCTACTTTGAAAGTCGGAATCGGCGCCGAAGCCATCAAAGAACTTTTGTCAGAAATTAACACAAAAGAACTGGCAGAAGAAATAAGAACAGAACTTGCAGGATCTGTAAATTCAGTTCAAAAGAAAAGTAAATTAATTAAACGTTTAAGATTGTTAGACAGCCTGATTTCATCAGAAACAGATCCGACCTGGATGATTATGGATGTACTTCCTGTAACGCCTCCGGACTTAAGACCGATGGTACAGCTTGACGGCGGACGTTTTGCAACATCAGACCTGAACGATTTGTACAGACGTGTAATCAACAGAAACAACCGTTTGCAAAGACTTCTGGAAATGGGCGCACCTGAAATTATCGTAAGAAACGAAAAACGTATGCTTCAGGAAGCAGTCGATGCTCTGATTGATAACGGCAGACGCGGCAGAACGGTTGTCGGCCCGAACAACAGAGCGTTGAAATCACTTTCTAACATCATTGAAGGTAAACAGGGACGTTTCCGCCAGAACCTTCTCGGTAAACGTGTTGACTACTCCGGCCGTTCAGTTATCGTTGTAGGCCCGCAGTTAAGCCTTAACCAGTGCGGTCTGCCGAAAGAAATGGCAATCGAGTTGTTCAAACCGTTCGTTGTAAACAAACTTATTGAACGCGGATATGTTCAAAATATTAAATCAGCTAAGAAGAAAATCGAACGCTCTGAAGCGATTGTCTGGGATATCTTAGAAGAAGTAATCGACGGACATCCGGTATTGTTGAACCGTGCCCCGACCCTTCACAGACTCGGTATTCAGGCATTCGAACCGAAACTCGTAGAAGGCCGTGCAATTCAGCTTCACCCGCTTGTATGTACAGCATTCAACGCAGACTTCGACGGTGACCAAATGGCTGTTCACGTTCCGCTTTCAATTGAAGCACAAACCGAAGCAAGAATGTTGATGCTTGCGACAAACAACATTCTCGCTCCGGCAACAGGCAAGCCGATTATTACACCGACTCAGGACATGGTTTTGGGTATGTACTACCTGACAATTCTCAAAAATCCGGAATCCGAGCCAAAAGGATACTTCTACAACTTCCAGGATGCAATTTCAGCTTTGGAAGTAGGTGTGATAGATCTTCACGACAAAATTGTTGTTCGTGATGAGCACGGCGGAAGAATTGAAACTACAGCCGGAAGAATTATCTTCAATGAAGCTGTCAGAAAAGCACTTGCTTAATCCAAACAAATAAAATGTAAACTATATTAAGAAAAGGAAATATAGAATGGAAACATACACAAATTCAAAGAAAACTCTTGAATATATTAACAAACAGATGGACAAAAAAGGATTGAACAACCTTCTGTCACAGATATATCTTGAGTTTGGCGGCGCGAAAACCGCAGAACTTGCAAACAGCCTGAAAAACCTCGGCTACAAGTATGCAACAAAATCCGGCACAACGATTTCAATTGCAGATTTGCAGGTTCCGTCAGTAAAAAAAGAACTGCTCAAGGATGCAGAAAAAGAAATTGAAAAATCAACTAACAGATATTTAAAAGGTGAAATTACAGAAGTTGAAAGATATACAAAAGTTATCGACACCTGGTCTGAAACAACAGAAAAATTAACAGCACAGGTAGTTGAAAACTTTGACAGATTAAATCCGGTATATATGATGGCATTCTCCGGAGCGAGAGGTAACCTTTCACAGGTATCACAGCTTGTCGGTATGCGTGGTTTGATGGCTGACGCACAGGGACAGATTATTGACTTGCCGATTAAGTCAAACTTCAAAGAAGGCTTATCCGTTACAGAATACATCATTTCATCATACGGTGCACGTAAAGGTCTTGTAGATACGGCGCTGAAAACAGCCGACTCCGGTTATTTGACAAGACGTCTGGTTGACGTTGCACAGGACGTAATTATTCGTGCAGATGACTGCCACACAACAAAATCAATCAATATGAAACCGATTACAAACGGAGATGCAGTAATTGTTCCGTTGATTGACAGACTTTTGGGCAGAACAATTGCAGAAGATATAGTCGATACAGACGGTACAGTTCTTGTAAAATCAGGAACTACAATGAACCGTGATGATATCAAAAAAGTTGCACACTTAAATCTTCAGCACTTAAAAGTACGTTCAGGTTTAACCTGCGGACTGGAATACGGTATCTGCCAGAAATGCTACGGCTGGGCAATGACAACCCAGAAACTCGTTGATATCGGTGAAGCAATCGGTATTATTGCAGCACAGTCAATCGGTGAACCCGGTACACAGCTTACAATGAGAACATTCCACACAGGCGGTGTATTCAAAGGTGCCGGTGCGATGAAATCTATCGAAGCAAAATCTGCAGGTGAAGTTGTTTCTAATGTCAGAACAAGAGAAGTTAGAACCCGCCACGGGGATGTTGTAAAAGTTGCAAACTATGAAGCAGATATTGAAGTTAAAGGTGCAAAACGTACCGACAAATATCACATTCCGGCTGGATCTACCGTATTCTTTGAAAATGGTATGCAGGTAGAAAAAGGTTTCAAACTTGCAACTTACGAACCTGTATCCTCCGGCGACGGCTCACGTTTGACAGAAAAAGCAACAAAAGATATTACATCAGACCTTTCAGGTGAAGTTATTTACGAAGACTTCATCGCTGATGAAAAGAAAGACCGTCAGGGCAACATCTCAAGAACTACAAACAAACAAGGTATTATCTGGGTTCTTGGCGGTGATGTTTACAACCTTCCGGGCGGTTCAAAATTACTTGTAAAAGACGAACAGAAAGTTACAGAAGGTGAAAAACTTGCTGAAACATTGATGATCTCTGAACACGGCGGAGAAGTTCGTTTCGGAGAAGATCTTGTTATAGAAGATGTTAAATTTGAAGGCAAAAATATCAGAAAGATTGTTCAAGGTAAAGAATTGACAATCGTAATTGCATCATTACAGCCGGAAAATGCGACATTTGAACAAACAAAGAAAGAACAACTCTGGACAGTTGACAAAACCGGTGAAAAATACATCGTAAAAGCTCCGGTTGACACTCCGGTAGAAAACGGAATGATTATCGCAGAACTTCTCGATGATGATTGCGCTGTAACATCTTCAGGCGAAATCAGATATGTTGATGTCGAAGTTGATGAAAATCAAATCATTACAAAACCCGGTTCTGTTGTATTTATTCCGGAAGAAATTCACCAGATTTCAAAAGACAGTTCTTTGAAGATGGTTGAAAACGGAACTTACGTCACAGCAGGTACAGAAGTTGTAAAAGACGTTTACTGTCATATTGACGGTATTGTTGAATTCAAAGAATTTAATGATATTATTCACGAAATCACGGTACGTCCCGGCGAAGTTCACCAGCTTTCAAGCATCTCTGAATTAAAAGTTGATGAAGGCGAAGTCGTTAAGAAAGGTACTGTAATTGCTGACGGTATCAAGGCTAAAGAAACTTCAATCATCACAATTATGGATTCAGCAAATGATGACATTGATATTGATGATTTGGATGAAGAACTCGATGCTAACCTTTCACTTGATGAGGACAACATCGCAAACCAGCCTGTTCAAATCTTGATTAGACCAGTACAGGTACTTGAAGTTCAACAGAAAGACGTATCTATTAAATTCAACACAACAGACAATTTAATTGATATCGTTCCTGTAACACAGCTTCAGTATAAAGACGGCGCAAGAGTAAGAAATCTTGACGGTTCAACTATTACAAGAACAAGCCTTGTCCTTCAGATGCAGGGATATCTTTCTCACTTGAAAGGTATGGTTGAACTTGATGAAAAAGGCAATTTGAGAATAGTTGTTCTTGAAAACCTGATTGTCCGCCGTGAATTTGAAGGCAATTCAAAACTTATGTCTTCACTTCAAACAGAACTTCTTGTAAAAGACGGACAGATTATTGAGCCGAAAACTCCGGTTGCAAAAACTCAGGTTCTTGCAATCAACGACGGTACGGCATCAATCAAGCACGACAACGAAGAAGCAAGAAGATTACTGATTGTCTGCGACAGCTATGAAACCGATGTTAAAATAAGCGGTAAAGCAAGCGTTAAGAAAGGTGATTTCATCAAGCTTGACGCAATAATTTCAGACAACGGCGACAGATCACCTGTTTCAGGTCAGGTTGTTTCAATAGACAAGAGTGAAGTTAAAATAAGAAACGGCCGTCCTTACCTTATCAGCCCCGGTACAATGCTTCAGGTTGAATCAGGAGCACTTGTACAGAGAGGTGATATCATTGCAACTCTGGTATTTGAAAGACAAAAAACAGGTGATATTGTTCAGGGTCTTCCGAGAGTTGAAGAACTTCTTGAAGGCCGCAAACCTAAAGACTGCGCAATATTGGCTGAAGTTGACGGCGTTGCGGAAATTGAAACTGATGAAGATTTGCCGAGACTCTATCTTGTAACAGACAACGGCAGAACTGAAATCAAATACGCAATTGATGCAAATATCATAGTTCAGGATAAACAGAAAATCACAAAAGGCCAGCCTTTAACTAGCGGTCCTCTGAACCCGCATGATGTCATCAGACTTTGCGGACCGGAAGCAGCCCAGCAGTATCTGGTTGACGAAGTTCAGCGCGTATATCGTTCACAAGGTGTTGAAATCGCAGATAAGCACGTTGAAATTATCGTTCGCCAGATGACTAAAAAAGTTAAGGTTGTTGATGCAGGCGAAACAACACTTCTACCAGGTGAGTTAATTGAAATTCAGCATTTTGAAAATATTAACAAACAGGCAGAAGAAGAAGGCAAAACTCCTGCAACTTGCGAATATATGCTTTTAGGTATCACAAAAGCATCATTGAACACGGAAAGCTTCATTTCAGCAGCTTCATTCCAGGAAACAACAAGAATCCTGACAGAAGCAGCAGTTGAAGGTAAGAAGGATATGCTCAGAGGCTTGAAGGAAAACGTTATTATCGGACGTTTGATTCCTGCAGGTACAGGCTTCCACCACCTTACAAACGCTAACGAAGAAAAAGAACGTGAAGCAAGAAAACGTGCGGTTGCTCAGAGAAATCAGGCAAGAAAACCGTCTGCGATTTTGGAAGAAATCGAAGGTATGTTTGGAGCTCCTGATTTCCAGCTTGACGATGAGCACGACAACGACGAAGAATAAAAATCTTCCAAAATATAAAAATGAAAAAGAGGAAACCTTAAAAAGTTTCCTCTTTTTTGTGCAAAAAAATTTCCATTTTTCAGATTATGTTTAAATTTTTAAAATCTGATATACTTTTAAATAAATCAAGGAGAAAATATGACAAAGACTACAATTGACACGACGGATATGCGCAAAAGTTTTCATAAAATTTATTATGATGAAATTGCACCGGTGATGGAAAACTATGAAAAAGAACGCAGAAGAAAACTATTTATAATTTATATAATAGAAATTGTGTTGATAACATTACTGGTTATTTGCGCAAAAGCATTCTGGAACAGTATTATGAACCGATTTGATACGAGTGCTATGTTATTTATATTTGCAAGTCTTGCCTGTCTTGGGGGAATTTTAGGCATACCAGTTGTGCAAAGCTGCAATTTTGCAAAGGAACTGAAAAATAATTGCATGGATAAGATATTAAAAGCATTCGGGGATATTGAATGGTATAATGCGAAAAACAAATTAAATTCTTATTTACCTGAGACTGATTATGATTACTCGCAGAGTTCATTATTTTCAAGCTATAACAGGGAGTCCTGCGATGATACTTTTTCAGGCACATATAAAGGTGTAAAGTTTTCAATCATAGAAACACATCTGTGGTATGAATCGGGTTCAGGCAAAAACCGCACCTGCAGGCATGTCTTTAAGGGTGTTATTATAAGATTTGATGCGAACAAGCCCATAAAAAACAACACGATAATTGCAACAAAAGGTGACGAAAATATTAAAAACAGATGGTTTACAAGAGCTTCTCTTTTAATCACGATACTCCTTTTAGGCTTAGGATTGTATTTCAACGATTTTGAAATCATAGGTTGCAGCGGAATATCACTAGTTCTAATGATAGGGTCTATATGGCATGAAAAATTCAGCAAAGATAAAACTATTTTAAGAGAAATTAAACTTGAAGATCCTGAGTTCAACAAGCGATACAGAGCTTATTCATCAAATGAAGTTGAAGGGAGATATTTGATAACGACTGCATTTATGGAGAGATTCAATAATATCAAGACAGCCTTCGGCGCACGCGGCGCAAAGTGTTCATTTTACGGAGATAACTTAATGTTTGCGATAACGACAGGCAAAAATCTCTTTGAAGTCGGGAATTTGTTTACCTCTTTAAATAAACCCAAACAGCTGCAAAAGTTTATGAACGAACTTATTTCAATATTTGCGCTTGTAGATTACTTCAAACTTGATGAAAAAACAGGACTATAAGTTTGACTTCAAATTTCAACGGGAATTTCTAAACCGCAAAGGTGATTTTCCAAAAGTTTTCAACAGTTTTTGCCGATAATTAATCCGGAAAGGATGTGAAGTATGGCAAGAATAATTGAAGGGAAAAGACGGATTATCAAGATGAGCGTGGATGACGTTTTAAATATTGTAAGAGAATACCAGCAGATAACGAGAAATTCCTGCTGCTATGAGCACACGAGAGAACTTCTTAAGAAAGCCACATTTTTTGTGCCGGAAGATTTTTAAATTTTTGTAAACAAAACGTTAAAAACAAGCAAAAAAATCCTTGTTCGGTTTTAATAAGGACAGGAGGTCTGCCTATGTATGTAAATTCTGTAAAAAGCAACAATGTTTATTCATTCAGAGCGAACGAAAACTCTGAAATAAAAGATGTAAAACCGGAACAACCTGCCGCAGCAGCACCGGAAATTTCTGCAACAAATACTAATGAGGACAAGTTTGAGAAAAAAGAAACTGCTCAGCCGGATACAACATCACAGCCGGCGCCGGAAGCAAAACCGCAGAATGCAGCAGAAGTTTTTATGTCACAGCTAAATAAAATGCAAAAAGTACAGAAAATCTTAGGCGGCACATTGTTGGGAATAGGTGTTTTAGGCGCACTGTCATTTTTAAGCCCGAAAAAATGGGTAAGAGGACTGTTTGCAATCCCTGCAGGCGGAGCGCTTGCATTCTTCGGTGCAAATATGCTTAACAATGCAAAAGCTCTTGATAAACTCAAACAGGTAGCCCAAACGGATAAATAAAAAATACCCGGCAGGCGTTTTGAAAAAATCCTTTTTGGTTTATGATAATATGTAAGTCAAAAAGGAGAGATTTTTATGAAAAAAAATATTGTAATTATTGCGTTAGTGTTTATAGTGCCGCTTCTTGCATTCTGGATATTGAGCAATTCAGGCTCCACAACAGCCAAGACTACCCCTCAGGAAGTTCCGCAGGCAGAGGAAGTTATCATCGGCAAACCTCAGGTTCTAAAATTCACTTCAACAATGTGTCTTGACTGCCAGACTATGAACAAATTATTCAAAGAAGTTTTTCCGAAATATTCAAATGATATAGTATTGACGGAAATTTCTGTTCAGGACGGCAAAGAATTTACAAATGAACAGATAAAAAAATACAATATAACGCTTGTGCCGACAATGATTTTTCTTGACTCAAACAACAAAGAAGTCAGACGCGTAGAAGGCGCAATTGAAAAAGAGATTTTGGAAGAATATCTTGAAGGGCTTAAATAATGGAAAATTACGTTGAACTGTTTACAAATAACGGCAATATAGCACTTTTGTTCTGGCTGTCGTTTTTAGGCGGGGTTGTAGCATCAATTTCGCCGTGTTCACTCGCGATGATACCGCTGATTGTGGGGTATATCGGCGGGTATTCAAATGAAAGTTCGGGCAAAAAAACATTTTTACAAATGCTGTTTTTTGTATTCGGAACAGCGGTTGTGTTTTCAATTATCGGAATAATCTGTGCACTTACTGGCAAAGTTTTTGTATCATTTGCGGGCGGATATTTCGGGCTTGTTCTGGCGTCGCTTGTTCTTGTAATGGGATTGAAACTTGTCGGAATTCTTGATTTTGACATGCCTGTAATAATAAAAGAAATGCCGCGCAACGAAGGGACTAACACCTTTTTGTATCCTGTAATTTTAGGAGCAGTGTTTGCACTTGCCGGAACCCCGTGTTCGACCCCGATACTTGCTGCGATAATGGCATTTGCGTCGCTTTCGGCAAGCATGGCACAGTCTGTTGTAATGCTGTTTTTGTTTGCTCTCGGGCAGGGAATAATTCTTATTTTTGCAGGCGTCCTGACTTCAAAACTCAAAAACTGGAAAGGGTTTTACAAATTTTCCGACTGGCTTTTGAAAATCAGCGGAATTCTGCTGATACTCGCTGCATTATATATTTTTTATAAGATTTTTCTCCCGTTTGTTGTAAAATAACCTTAAATGAGTTAAAATAGTTGCATAGACAAAGGTTAAGGCTTTGAACAAATCAAAAAGGGATATATTTTAAAACAAAGCCAATGGAGAAAACAGTTATGAAAACTTATGAAGGTCAGTTAGTAGCAGGAAATGAAAAATTTTGTATAATTATATCAAGATTCAATGATTTTATCGGCTCAAAACTTCTATCAGGCTCGATAGACGAACTCAAACGCCACGGGGTATCAGAAGAAAATATTGATATTGTAAAAGTTCCGGGTGCATTTGAAATTCCTGTAGCGGCACAAAAATTTGCAAAAAGCGGAAAATATGATGCGCTTATTACACTTGGTGCTGTCATCAAAGGTTCAACCCCGCATTTTGATTACGTAAGCGCGGAAGTTTCCAAAGGAGTTGCACAGGTAAGCTTGCACACAGGAATTCCGGTAATCTTTGGAGTTCTTACAACAGATAATCTGGAGCAGGCAATCGAAAGAGCAGGAACAAAAGCCGGAAACAAAGGTTCTGACGCTGCAAAAGCCGCTATTGAAATGGCAAATTTAATGAAATTATAGGAGTAAAAATTTTTAATGGGAATGAATGTTCAATCAGTAAGAAATTATTTTATAAAAGCATGTTACAACTCTGCACCTATGGGCAAAAAAAGTTCTGCCGCGCAGAATATGATTAATTTCTACACGGAAGGCGCTCAAAACCCTTCTGTAGCAAAAGCAATCGCAGGAACAGAAACAAACAAAACATTTTCACTTCCGGTTTTAGCGTATCCTCAATGGTTTTATAATTACAATGCACTAAAAAAACACCCGGACGTAAAACCTGCCTACGAAAAATTTGAAAAAGCCTTTGACGCTCTTTATCCGAAAACAGGGAATTTGCGCAAATTTTTAATAGAAAAATCAAGACTTTCTTTTGCAAAAGTTCTGCCAAAAATGAACAGCGAACAAAAAACAGCAGCAAAAGCTTATTATGCATAAATGTATTTAGTGTTTATATAGAAAGGGTTTGAAAATGAGCGACATTATTACGGAATTCAGGAACGAAAACACAAAGGATATTGATATCCTTCCGACCATTGAGATTGTCAGAAAGATGAACGACGAGGACAAGCTGGTTGCGCTTGCGGTGGAAGATGAGGCAGAACGTATCGCAGAAGGCATTGATTTAATCGCAAAACAGTTTTTGAAAGGCGGCAAGCTTTACTATTTCGGCGCCGGCACATCAGGACGTCTTGGAATTTTAGATGCCTCAGAATGCCCTCCGACCTTCAGCGTTCCGAAAGATATGGTAACAGGGTTCATTGCAGGCGGAGACAAAGCTATCCGTCATTCAATCGAAGGGGCTGAAGATAATCCGGATTTAGGCTATGAAGATGCTTCAATATTAAAACCTGATGATGTTGCGGTTGTAATTTCAGCAAGCGGAAATCCAAAATATCTTCTCGGGGTTTTAAAACGTGCGGACGAAACCGGCTGCAAAACAATCGGAATTACCTGCAACCCTAAAGGCAGGATAGCCGAAGAAGCAGGGCTTGTAATCTGCGCGGAAGTAGGCCCTGAAGTTATCGCAGGTTCCAGCCGCCTGAAAGCCGGAACTGCGCAGAAAATGATATTGAATATGCTCTCAACCGGTGCTATGATTAAAATAGGCAAAACTTACGAAAACTTCATGATTGACCTTCAGGCAGTCAATGAAAAACTCAAAGATCGTGCGATAAGAATTGTTGCACAAATTGCCGGAGTTTCTCACAGTGAAGCGCTTGCAGCTTTGTTAAAATGTGACTGGGAAATAAAAACCGCAATTGTAATGCTTGAATTGAATTTTGATATAGAACAGGCAAGAGCAGAATTAAAAAAACACCGCGGAGTCTTGCGAAAACTTTTAAATTCAAAGACTACGGCAGTCTAAAAAATAATCGGACAGAAAAGAGGATAAAAATTTATGAAATTGACAGTAATCGGTGCTGGATGTTGGGGGCTTACGCTTGCGTGGCTTTTGACGGACAACTTTGAAAACGTCACCGTCTGGGGGCGCGAAAAAGATTTGTCAGAAGATTTGATAAAAAACAAACACACATCAAAACCTCTGGAAGTACAATTAAAAGACAAAGTTGAAATAATATCAAACCTTGAAGAAGCAATAAAAAATGCGGATATTATTTTGAATGTTGTTGCGACCTCCGGAACGCGCGACGTGTGCGAAAACTTAAAAAAAGCAGGGATTAAGCCCGAACAAATTCTTGTAAACGCCTCAAAAGGGATAGAACTTCCGTCATTAATGAGGATGTCCGAGGTTATAAAAGATGTTTTGCCGGAACAAAAGCTTGCAATTTTATCCGGCCCGACTCTTGCTAAAGAAGTTCTTGCAGGGCTTCCGACAGCAGCGTCAGTTGCCTGCGAGGATATCAAGACCGCTGAATTTGTCCAGAAAGCCTGCACTGTTCCGTCAAAATTCAGATTATACACAAACACGGACGTAATCGGAGTAGAACTGGGGGGAAGTTTAAAGAACGTAATTGCAATTGCCTCAGGGTTTGCGAAAACTATGGGTTTAGGGGACAATTGCACAGGCACACTTTTGACACGCGGAATGGCAGAGATTGTCAGAGTCAGCATTCAACTCGGCGCAAATCCGTCAACGCTTTACGGGCTGTCCGGCATGGGGGATTTGATTGCAACCTGCTCAAGCCCGATGTCAAGAAATTACACAGTCGGTTCAATGCTTGCAAAAGGCAAGAAAATTGACGACATTCTGGCTGAACTTGGTTCAGTTGCGGAAGGCGTTAAAACTTCAAAAGCTATTTGCGAACTAGCAAAAAAACTGGATATAGAAGTTCCTGTATCATCAGCTATTTATGAAGCTGTTTACACTGATATAACTCCTCAGGCATTACTCGAAAAATTAATGAACAGAAAACTTAAAGAAGAAGAGAGATACGTATAAACATGAAATTTGCAGTAAATTATATAAAAAATACTTTTTACCCTCTTAATGTGCCCGATAATATTCAGCTTGAAGACGGGCAGATGGTACTTGTAAGAACAGACAAGGGCGAAGAAGCCTTAAAGGCAATCCTTGTAAATTCAAAGATTTCCGACTTGTGGGAAAAAAGCAAAAACAAACCGGAACCGCTTTCTTTTATCAGAGTTTTGACCCAGCGGGATCTGCAAACACTGGAAGATATAAAGAAAGAAGAAGTAACTGCATTCTTTAAATGTCAGGCACTTGTACAGCAGCACAAACTTGTTATGAACCTTGTCCAATGCAGAATAACTTTTGACAGGCGTAAAATAACTTTTTATTACACAGCCCCTGAAAGGGTTGATTTCAGAGCCTTGCTTAAGGATTTGACGCAGACATTTACACGTGTCAGAATTGACCTGCGCCATATCGGGGTCAGAGATGAAACCTCTATATTAGAAGGTATGGGGATTTGCGGCCGGCCATTCTGCTGTTCAAGTTTTTTGAGAAAATTTGCGACAATTAACGTGAAACTGGCAAAAGATCAGGGTATGCCAATTGCGCCGGGGAAAATTTCCGGCACCTGCGGAAGGCTTCTGTGCTGTCTGACTTATGAATATTCAAACTACATTGACGCAGCAAAGGGCATGCCGCCTGTCGGCTCATCCGTTATGACACCTGAAGGACTCGGAAAAGTCTGCTATCTCCAGTTTTTGAGCGGAAAAGTCGCAGTCAAAATGGAAGATGGTAAAGTTAAAGAATTTCCGAAAGGCGATATCGAAATGGTTGATGCTGATGTTAATGTTGAAATTGAGGTTCCTGTAATGACAACATATTCGGATGATTCTGACGCCGGTATTGATATAAGACAACTCGAAGATGACAGAAACAGTTCAACCGGAAATGTTTAGTCTGAATATTAAAATAAGCAGCCGCCATTCTGCCGGCGCATGCTTTTTTACAGATGTAAGCAGAAAATTCGGGATGTATATAGCAAATTCCGCCAAAAATTTTCATAACAGCGTCATACTGATGGTTAACGAAATATCTCAATAAAAAAGATTCTTCGGACTAAAGTCCTCAGAATGACGGGCTTTTATAGTATCTGTGGATTTTGCTATAAGTCCCAAAAATTCGGACTTTATTTTACTGACTTAAAAAATTCATCTGAAATAAGCTGGGAATAACGCTTCTTTTCATTTGCCGCAACAAGAAGCCGCTGTTCACCGTTCTTATTCTCTGCAACTGAAATAATTCCTGCAATGTCGCCTATAGGAATTTTTTTAGCTTTGGCTTCAAATTTAATATAAGGAGCTTCTTTTCCAAACGAAACTAAAGTTCCATGTTTTGTCACTTTAAATTCTTCAACCTGAAAAGCCTGATATTTTACTTTTTTAGTAAGCCCGATTAATTTATCCTCGATTTTGTCGGATTTAATATCATCCTGAGTTAAGATAGGTTTGTTGTTAGTATCAATCACAAGAAGCTTCTGCCCCGAAGCTTTATGTTCAGCTACAACACCGTTGTAACCGAGCATACCGGCAGCTCTTTCAAGTTCAAATTCATCGTTAATTTTTGAAAAATCACCGACTTTTTCGGCTTTTTTTACAAGTTCACTTTTAGGCGGATTAAGAAAATTCTCGATAATATCGCCGGCTATTCTATCCCCGCCGAGCGACATAAATCCGACAAATGCAAGTGCCAATAAAATTGACATGCAAATATTTTTTAAGCAGCCCATATCTTTTTCCTATTTCATGCTATAATCTAATTATAGCTATGTCAAAATCAGAAATCAATCAAATAAATTCATGGGATGTAAAGATAGAAGATCTTACACCTGTTATGCAGCAGTACATGCAGATGAAACGGCAAAATCCGGGTGCCGTACTTTTGTACCGTTTAGGCGATTTTTACGAAACCTTTTTTGAGGATGCTGTTTTAATGTCAAAAGAGCTTGAATTAACTCTTACTGGCAGAGATGCAGGCCCTGTTTACGGAAGAGTTCCGCTTGCAGGTATTCCTTATAAGGCTGTAAACAACTATCTGGAAAAGCTGGTACAAAAAAATATCAGAGTCGCCCTGTGTGACCAGCTTGAAGATCCAAAATATGCAAAAGGTCTTGTCAAAAGAGGTGTGACCCGAGTTATAACTTCCGGAACGCTGACCGAAAGCGATTTTTTAAATCAGAATAAAAACAATTATATAGCTGCAATGTTCAAAGAGGATAAGTCTGATTTGTACGGATTTGCATACGCAGATATTTCAACAGGCGAATTCAAAGTTACACAGGCTCCTCTGGAACTTTTAATGTCAGAGCTTGCAAGGATTTCGCCTTCTGAAATTGTGGCGCCATCTATAAGAGGCGAAATTAAGCCTTTCCAGATTGTTCCTGATGAAAAAGTTGATTTGCCGGAAGGGATTGTAAAAACTTATAATTGTACAAAAATTCCGCCGAATGTTTTTGACTTTTCAATGACAGATAACAATTTGAAAGCTATATTTACACCGGCAGCTCTTACAGCATTCGGGTATGATAAGTATAAAACAGGTTTTAGAGCAGCAGGAGCTTTAATTGCCTATGTCTGGGAAAACATGAAAGATAGTGTCCCGAAAATTGAGCGAATTGAAGCGTACGAACTTTCTGAATTTATGATTCTTGATTCAAGCACAAGAAAGAACCTTGAACTTGTTGAAACTTTACGCGAAAAAAACAAATACGGCTCGCTCTTGTGGGCAATAGATCAGACAAAAACAAATATGGGTGCAAGGCTTTTAAGAAACTGGATTTGTCAGCCGCTAAAAAGAGTTCCGGATATTTTAAAAAGACAGAATGCTGTAAGTGAAATGGTTGAAAAATCCGCTGTCAGAGTTGAACTTATTGAAACTCTTGAGAAAATCTATGATATTCAAAGACTTGCGACCAGATTAAGCAACAACTCTGCAAATCCGAAAGACTTTTTAAGCTTAAAAGCTTCTCTAAATATGCTTCCGGATCTGATTGCAGCAGCAGAGCCGCTTGAAAATAACCCGTTCAAAAATATTATTCAATATCAGGAAGATATAAAAGAATTTTCTTCCTTGATTGAAAGAACAATAAAAGAAGACGCTCCTATGATAATAAAGGAAGGCGGCATTATAAATGACGGAGTTTCCGGAGAACTTGACTATTACAGGGATCTTCTGACAAACGGAGAACAGTGGCTTCTTGACTTTGAGGAACGGGAAAAAGAAGCAACCGGAATTAAAAACTTAAAAGTTGGATACAACAAAGTTTTCGGATATTTTATTGAAGTTACGAATGCCAACCGAAATTTAGTTCCGAAAACGTACATCCGCAAACAAACTCTAACAGGTGCCGAGAGATTTATTACAGAAGAACTAAAAAAACATGAAGATGATGTTCTGTCTGCAAGATTCAAGGCGACTGAACTTGAATATAAAATGTTTACGGACTTTAGAGAGTACTCAAAAGAGTTTGTCACAAGAATTCGGGAAATTGCAAATTGTATAGCGGAAGCTGATGTGTTGACATCTTTAGCGCAGACGGCTGTAGAAAACAATTACTGCAAACCTGAGATTGATGACTCCGGCGACTTTATAGTTAAAAACGGCAGACATCCGGTATTAGAAAAAATTCTTCCGCTCGGTGAGTATGTTGCAAACGACCTTGAACTCCAAAGCAATTCTTATGACAAAACCCAGTTCATGATTTTGACAGGGCCTAATATGGCAGGTAAATCTACTTATATGAGGCAGAATGCTCTTATTGCACTTTTAGCCCAGATTGGTTCATGGGTGCCTGCGGATTATCTGAAACTCGGCGTGATTGATAAAATTTTTACAAGAGTCGGTGCTTCTGACGATTTAACCCTCGGCCAGTCTACGTTTATGGTCGAAATGATTGAAACAGCGTATATCCTGAATTCTGCAACCGACAAGAGTTTCATACTTCTTGATGAAATCGGCCGTGGCACAAGCACTTATGACGGTGTTGCAATAGCATGGTCTGTCGCTGAATTCATAGCTACAAAAATTAAAGCAAGATGCATTTTTGCAACCCATTATCACGAATTAAACGTCATGACAAACACTTACCCGCAAATTAAAAATTACAGAATTACAGTTGCGGAAGCTGACGGAGAAATTGAATTTTTGCGTAAGATTGTTCAGGGCGGCGCAAGCAAAAGTTACGGTATTCAGGTTGCTAAGATGGCAGGACTACCGGCATCAGTCATTAAACGCTCTCAGGATTTGATGAATAAAATGCAGAAAGATTTTTCGAATAACCTTTCGACACGCAAAAAAACTGATAACAAAGACCTTGTTGTTCCACAGTTGAATTTGTTTAATTAATATTTTCAAAAAATATTTTTGAAGTATAATTGAAACATAATGAGTAGAATGAAATTCAGGCACTATGCCAGAGAACTTTTAAACATTGCCCTGCCGATAATCATGGGAAACCTCGGTTTTATACTGATAGGTGCCGGAGATGTTTTGATTGCAGGACGACATTCGACGGATACACTTGCTGCAATCAGTATCGCTACAGCAATTACAAACTGTATCCAAACTTTCGGCATAGGACTTATTGCAAGCGTTTCTCCTCTTTTGTCAAACTATAGAGGGGAGAGAAAATCCGCTAAAAAATATTTTTATCCGACAATCAGATTTTCAATGCTTCTCGGGGTAATTATAATGTTTGCGGTGCTTGCGGCAATTCCGTTGATTGATTTTTTGCATTTTGAAGCAAAGCTGGTGCCGATGATTAAGGAATATATGCTGATAACTGCGTTTGCGACATTCGGCGGGTATTTGCATGCAGCTTTGAAAGAGTTTTTGCAGGCGTTTGAGATTGTTCTTGTCCCGAATTTAGTGACAGTATTTTCAGTATTTTTGAATATTGCATTGAATATAACCCTTGTATTCGGGCTTGGGCCGATACAATCAATGGGTGCAGTCGGGCTTGCGTGGGCAAGCTTTATCGTCAGATATTTTATGGGATTATTCCTCCTGTTTTATTGTTTTAAAATAATGAAATTCCATGATTATAAAGATTTTGACTATTACAAAAATCTGATGAAAATAGGACTTCCGATTTCGCTGGCAATAATTGTAGAATTTATAGCATTTAACAGTGTTGCAATTATAATGGGCAGAATTTCAGGAGTCTATGCGGCAGCACAGAATTTGATATGCACGCTGACGACCATATCATTTATGGTTCCGCTGGCTATCTCAAACGCAATTGCAGTTAAAGTCGGGTTTGCAAACGGGGCGGGAAATGTTTATGAACTTAAAAGGTATGCATTTGTCGGACTTGTTATGTCAGTGGGGTTTATGATGTGCAGCTCAGTCGTATTTTCGACATTCCCGAACTTCCTTGTCGGATTGTTTACTGCGGATCAAAATTTGTTCAAAATTTCTGTTCCGATATTATATATATTATCAATATTTCAGGTATTTGACGGGTTACAGGTTGCGCTTGCCGGAATATTTAAGGGCATGAAACAAACGACAATTGTTTTGATTTCAAATTTTACTGCATACTGGCTTTTATTTTTACCGCTCGGCTGTTATCTGGCATTCAAAATGAACATGAATTTAAAAGGGTTCTGGTACGGGCTTGTAATTGCGGCGATTACATTGTGTATAATTATGCTTTCTGTACTCGGGAAAGAGCTTAAAAACCTTAAAAGCACGGTTCCGGCAATTGCACAAAATCCCGAATCAGGCTCAAAATAAACGTTTTTATGATATAATCTACATGAATGGAGGAAATATGCATACAGAAGAAAGAACATTTGTGGCAATTAAGCCGGACGGAGTTAAGAGAGGTTTAGTCGGGGATATTATCAGCCGTTTTGAGAAAAAAGGCTACAAACTTATCGGTATGAAGATGCTTCAGGTAACCGAAGAAATCGCTGCTAAACATTATGCTGAACACGTCGGAAAACCGTTTTATCCTAACCTTGTAAAATATATTACAAGCGGTCCGATTGTAGCAATGGTATTTCAAGGATATCTTGCCGTGCAAGGCATCCGCCACGTACTCGGAGCGACTGACCCTTGCGAGGCTGATGTTGGTTCTATCAGAGCAGACTATGCACAGTTGAAAGCTTACAATACAGTTCACGGTTCAGACAGTGTTGAAAGTGCTGAAAGAGAAATTGCTATTTACTTTAAGCCCGAAGAACTCTGTCCGAATTACAAAAATATGATGGAACTTGTGACTGAAGATGTTGATGAATAATCAAATTTGAGAAAATTGTCCGTTTTTATTCTGAGGAGACAGGCGGAATTTCATTTTAAGCCAAATCCTCAGATTTTTAAGGACAAACCAAAATAAAAAGATACAGATATGCAAAGCGATTTTTTTAAATATGAAATAGTTCATACATGCGCCCAGACCGGAGCAAGAGCAGGTGTATTCACGACACCGCACGGGGTTATAAAGACTCCGATATTCATGCCGGTCGGCACAAATTCTGCCGTAAAAACCCTTACCTGCGATCAGGTGGCAGATACAGGTGCGCAGATTATTCTTGCAAATTCTTATCACCTGTATTTGAGAGCCGGAACAAAAAGGATAAGAGATTTTGGCGGAATTCACGGCTGGATGAACTGGCACAAACCTGTTCTGACGGATTCGGGCGGATTTCAGGTATTCTCGCTGGCGCATTTAAGAAAAATTACGGAGGACGGGGTTGAATTCCGCGACCCGAAGGACGGCAAAAAACATTTTATCTCTCCTGAAGTGTCAATGGAAATTCAGCAGGACATAGGTGCGGATATTATGATGGCGTTTGACGAATGTGCGCCTTTTCCGTGTGAATATGATGATGCGAAAAAAGCAATGGAGCGCACTCACAGATGGCTTGAAAGATGCTTTAAAGCAAAAACAAACCCGCGTCAGGCATTGTTTCCGATTGTTCAGGGCGCATTTTTTGATGATTTGAGAAAAGAAAGCGCCTCGGTAATTTCCTCATTTGACGCAGTCGGATACGCAATCGGCGGCTTGAGCGTCGGTGAAACAAAAGATATAATGAATCATTTTGTAGAATTTACAGCCCCGCTTTTACCGGACAACAAACCCCGTTATCTGATGGGAGTCGGAACGCCTGAAGATTTGTTAGACGGGATTAAGCGCGGTGTGGATATGTTTGACTGTGTTCTGCCAACCCGAAACGCCCGCCACGGTTCATTCTTCACGTGGGAAGGCAAAAGAAATATTAAAGTCAAAGCCTACGAAGACGACAAATCTCCGCTTGTAGAAGGCTGCAACTGCTACACCTGCCGTAATCATTCAAAAGCTTACATCCGGCATCTTTGGAGATGCGGTGAAAGCACTGCCGCAACCTTGCTTTCAATTCATAATATCCAATTCCTTGTTGAATTTTCGCAAAAATGCCGCGAGGCTATTTTAAATGACAGGTTCGGCGACTTTTACAACGAACATTATCCCCTGCTTGTTTAGTTTAATGGAAAAATAATTTTTTTTTGTTACTGCTAATAATACAGCAGGTTTCGTTTATGTTGTTTAAGATTTACATTAATTAAAATTTGAAATATTAAAAAGGCGCCGGCTCAACGAGCCGGCGCCTTTTTATAATGATTGCTAACCCTGTTACAACAGGTGGTTGTTTTTTAGATCATTCTGAGCGAAATAAAGAATCCAAGTAGCTTTTCTGAGTATCCTTCGGGCTTTGCCCTCAGGATGACAAGAAATTGTTTCAATTTTTAAGTGTGCATTTGTGCCTTTCCTCTGGATGACATGTTTATTTAAACGGCTGGATTGCTTCGCATTCGCTCGCAATGACAATGACACATTTATTTTTCTTTTTTATTTTTGCCCGTTCTTTTGTAGAAATCTTCAATAAAACCAGTGTTGAAGTTTCCGCTCATAAACACAGGATCTTCGATTATTTCCTGATGGAAAGGGATTGTGGTTTCAATACCTGTAATGACATATTCTTTTAAGGCTCTGTACATTCTGCGGCGGGCTTCGTTACGGGTTCTGCCCCAGCAGATAAGCTTTCCTATCATACTGTCATAATAAGGCGGGATTTTGTAATCCTGATAAACATGCGAATCCACTCTGACCCCAAAACCGCCCGGGGTCACATAACCCGTAATCTGTCCGGGGTTCGGCATAAAGTCTTTTGCCGGATTTTCGGCATTTATACGGCATTCAATAGCATGACCTCTTAAAACTATGTCCTCCTGTGTAAAGTCAAGAGGTTCGCCGGATGCAACCATAATTTGTTCTCTCACCAGATCAACATTGGAAATCATCTCGGTTACACAGTGTTCAACCTGAATACGTGTATTCATTTCCATAAAATACCATTTTCCGTCGTGGTCAAGAAGGAATTCGCAGGTACCGGCACCTTCGTAATTGATAGCCTTAGCGGCTCTGACTGCCGCTGCACCCATTTCTTTTCTGGTTGCTTCGTCAATCGCAGGTGAAGGCGCTTCTTCAAGCAATTTCTGGTGACGGCGCTGTATTGAACAATCACGTTCACCGAGGTGAACTACGTTGCCATACTGGTCGCCTAGAATTTGAACTTCAATGTGACGCGGATTTTCAAGGTATTTTTCAGCATAAACATCCGGATTTCCAAAGAAATTCTGCGCTTCAGACTGGCAAAGATTCATATTGGTTTCGACTTCATCATCCGAGCGGACAATTCTCATACCTTTTCCACCGCCGCCTGCCGTGGCTTTCAGGATTATCGGATAGCCTGCTTTTTTGGCAAATTCTTTAACTTCCTGAGGAGTTTTCAAAATTCCGGTTCCGGGAGTAACGGGCACGTTGTTTTCAATCATTGTTTTACGCGCTGTTGCTTTGTCGCCCATTTTGCGCATAGCTTCAGCAGTCGGCCCGATAAATTTTATTCCGTGCTTTTCGCAAATTTCAGCGAAATCCGCACGCTCAGACATAAACCCGTATCCGGGGTGAATTGCATCCGCGCCTGCGACGAGTGCTGCCGAAATAATTGCCGGAATGCTCAGATAACTTTTTGAACTTTCTGCAGGGCCGATGCAGTATGCCTCGGTTGCAAGTCTTACGTGAAGCGAGTTTGCGTCAGCCTGCGAATAAATTGCAACTGTCGGAATACCGATTTCTCTGCATGCTCTGATAATTCTTACCGCAATCTCACCGCGGTTTGCTATTAGTACTTTTTTAAACATATCTAATCCCTTTTATGCCAATTTGAAGGCAAACATAATTAAAAGGTGAAAAGCTTTATTCAAACTTTTCACCTTTTTTAATATTAGCTATTCTATATACATCAAAACCTGACCGAATTCAACGGGCTGGCCGTTTTTAACACAAATTTCCGTAACTGTGCCTGAAAATTCGGATTCGATTTCGTTCATAAGTTTCATTGCTTCAACGATACAAACAACATCGCCCTGTTTAACAGTCTGTCCGACTTCGATAAACGGTTTTGCATCAGGCGACGGAGCTGTGTAAAAAGTTCCAACCATCGGAGAAGTAAGAGGTTTACCTTTTTTAACTTCTTCTTTAGCCGGAGCAGGAGCTGCTGCAGCCTGCGGGGCTGCGGCTGCCGGTGCCGGAGCGGCTGTAATTACCGGTGCTCCGATTAATTCCTTGCGGATTGTTATTGCCTGTTCGCCGTCTTCCAGCGAAATTTCTGTCAGAGAATTGTCAGACAATACTTTTGCAAGTTTTTCAATATAATCTATTTCAAATTTCATTTTTCTTTCCTTTCAGGTAAATTATTCGAGCCTTAGTTTAAAGTATTTTGAAATTCTTCGCTTTGCTAAGAATGACATACTTATTTTAAGACTCCAGAGCCGGTTTTAAACTCTGTCGAGATATTCGTTTGTTCTGGTATCAACTCTGATAACGTCGCCGTTAGAAACGAAGAACGGAACGTTTACAACAGCACCGGTTTCAAGCTTAGCGGGTTTTGTTCCGCCCTGAGCCGTGTTGCCTTTTTCTGCCGGCGGAGTGTCAACAACTTCCAGTTCTACGTGAGCCGGAATATCAACACCTATAATTCTTGAATCGTGCATCAGAACCTGTACGTTCATATTTTCTTTTAAGTATTTAAGACCGTCACCGATTTGATCTTCTGTCAGGTGAAGCTGGTCGTAAGTTTCATTATCCATCATAACGTAATCTGCGCCTTCTTTGTAGAGATACTGCATTTCACGTCTGTCAAGAGTTGCTTTGCCGACTTTTTCACCGGCACGGAAAGTTTTTTCTATAACCTGTCCGGTTTCAACGTTTTTCAATTTTGTTCTTACAAAAGCGGCTCCTTTTCCCGGTTTAACGTGCAAAAATTCAACAACTGACCACAAGCCGTTGTCCAGTTCTAATGTCAAACCTGTTTTTAAGTCGTTTACTGAAATCATATTATTCCCCTTATTAAAGTATAATCATCTATTCTTACATTGATGATAACATAAAAGTATTAAACTTCAAATAATTGTAACAATTTTAGGGGTTATATTAACAAAACCTTCCGCGGCGGAGCGGATTTATTTCCGTTTGAGAATAATTTCATAGCCGAGAATAGTGCAAATCTGCTGAAATTCCGCCAGTTTCAGGCCGTTGCGTTTAATCTTGCACGAAAAAGTACTCTGCGGAATTTCTTCACCTGATTTATTTTTAAGCATTTCAAGAAGAATTTTTTGAGTAACATGGCCTTTTGCCATAACAAGCCGCAGTATTTCGTCGTTATTCCAGTCTGTAATATTCATAATAGAAAGTATAAAATATTGACTTTCAATATCAACTTACGTAATATTTTATTGAATATATCAATATTATATTTATATATTCGATATTTTTTCATAAGAAAGGAACTTTTTATGAAGCATAAAGCATTTACTATGGCTGAAGTTTTGATTACACTTGGCATTCTCGGAGTAGTAATCGCAATGACACTTCCTGCACTAATTGGACATTATCAGAAAAAAGTTACGGTAGAAAAATTAAAAACGATTTATTCTAAACTATCTGAAGTAATCAAGATTTCCGAAACTGATAACGGGGTTGTAAATTCGTGGGATTACACACTTTCAAGTGATGAATTTGTAAAAATTTATCTGGCACCATATATTAAAAACTTTAAAATCAATAATTCTGTCTGGAATTTCAGGTCTTTAAATAAAGCTACGTGGGGTGGTGAAGATGGTTTTCTTAATACAACAGAATATGCAAAATTTTCGCTTGCAAACGGAACGCTTGTTGCCGTAAGAACATCTGCAATGGACAACGGGACAAGTATTATTATTTATGCTGATACAAACGGATTAACAGGACCTAACGTTATTGGACATGATATTTTCAGAATGTCAATTACAAAGACTTACGGATTTACACTCGGAGCAGATAGAAGTGAGGAAAATTCACAATGGTCACAAAATTCAGAAACAAATAAAAACCGCAGCTATTTACTTTCAGCAGATTATGGCACGTGTAATCTTAATGCAACAGATCAGTTCGGTTATAGTGCAGGCGATGGATGTTCTCTTTTGATAATACTTGACGGATGGAAAATTTCCGACGATTATCCGTGGAATTATAAGAAGTAAATTTTGAATTTTTACTCAATCTTTTTTATGCTAAAATTGATATATGGCACAAGGACAGATTTACAAAATTCATTCCGATTTTTACTACGTCGATGACGGAGCGGAAATTTTCGAGTGCAAAATAAGAGAAGTGCTTAAAAAGCGAAAAGAAAAAATTTTTGTCGGCGACTTTGTGGAATTTTCCGGCGGAGTTATTGAAGAAGTTCTGCCGAGAAAAAACTTTATAAGCCGTCCGTCCGTTTCAAATATTGATCAGGTTGTGATAGTTTCAGCGCTTAAAGAGCCTGATTTAAGCTTTCTCCAGTTGAACAGGTATATAACACTTGCAAAATATTTTAAAATTCCGGCTGTTTTGTGTTTCAACAAAAGCGATCTGAAATTTGAAAAAGACTTAAAGTCCAAAATCCACGATATTTATGAACCTTTGGGCTACAAAGCGGTCTACACATCAGCCACCGAACATAACGGGATAAAAACTTTCGAAAAACTTTTAAAAGACAAAACAAGCGTCCTTTGCGGGAATTCAGGAGTAGGAAAATCAAGCCTTATCAACGCAATAAATCCTGAACTCAATTTAAGGACAAAATCCGTCAGTGAAAAAACTCAACGGGGCACCCACACAACCCGCCACTGCGAAATCATTAAAATCGGAGAAAACACAAGAATTGTCGACACTCCTGGGTTCAGCAACGTCAAGTTTGATTTCATTCTTCCGGCAGAAGTCGGCGGATTATTTGATGAAATTGCGGCGCTAAAAAACGGGTGTAAATATCCAGACTGCCTTCATATAAAAGAGGACGGCTGCAACGTGCTTGCGCACCTTGACCAAATTGATACATCAAGATATGAAAGCTATCTTGCTTTTGTTGAAGAGGCGAAAGAATACAAAGAACGAATTAAGTATGAAGGAGTAAAAAAAGAACATTCAAAGAAAACCGTTCACAACAAAGAAATCGCCAAAATCAGCACTAAAAAACGCACAGGCGGAAGAAATACTTTAAAGCAGAATTTAAAAAAATTTGATATTGAAGAATAGTTTTTACATTCTAAAATAACCTGAAAAGAAAGAGTCAAAATTATGCAGATGAAAGAATTAAGCGCAATTGTGGATAAAAAACTTGATGAGTATTTAAAAATTTCTTATCCTGAAGATATTTTTAAATCAATGAAATATACGGTGCTTTTGCCGGGCAAGAGGCTTCGTCCGGTAATGTGTATTGAAAGCGCAAGGATGTTCGGAGCGGATTTGGAAGATGTTTTGCCGGCAGCCTGCGCAATTGAGATGCTTCATGCGCAGACTCTGATACATGATGATCTTCCGTGCATGGACAACGACGATTTCAGACGCGGAAAACCTTCAAACCATAAAGTATTTTCAGAAGCAATTGCTGTTCTTGCAGGCGATGCTCTTTTGACTTTTGCACCGCAGATTATTTTGAAAAACTCTAAAAACCTCGGGAGTGAAAAACTTGTGAGGATTATGGAAGAATATTTTCAGGCTGCCGGCGCTTACGGGGTAATTGCAGGACAGGTTGTTGATATTGAAAATGAACACAGGCAAAATGAAGGCGAAAACCTCTCCGCAGAAGAACAAGAAAAAATCCTTCATTACCTGCATCTTCACAAAACCGGAGATTTATTCAGGCTTGCTGTCAGAACAGGCGCAATAATAGGCGGCGCCGATGAAAAATCAATTGAAGCATTGACAGTTTTTGCTGAAAAATTCGGAATTGCTTTTCAGATTGCTGACGATATTCTTGACGAAACTGCAGATTTTGAAGAAATCGGCAAAACCCCCGGTAAAGATAAAATATCCGGAAAATTAACTTATACAAGTCTTTACGGTATGGAAAAAGCCAGAAAAGATTTGAATTTGCTTCTTGATGAGTGCGAAAAGATTTTGCAGGACAACAGGTTAAAAACTGATATATTCAGTGAAATTTTGCGCAAGGTCAGAAAATAAAATTAAAAGACTAATTTGCAACCTCACATACTTGTGTTAGAATAAAAATGTAATTTTTGTTTAGAGAGCAGGATTTAATGATAGAAAAGATTTTGAATACAGGTTACGAGGCAATATTTTCAGGCTTGACGGCTGCATTTTTTGCGCAGGTTATTAAGTTTTTTATATTCACTATACAATCAAAAAAAATCAATTTTAAGATATTTACAACAACCGGCGGGATGCCAAGTTCTCATTCCGCAGGTGTAATGGGGCTTTCAACATCGGTAGGTCTTATATCGGGATTTGATTCCGTAATTTTTGCAGTGGCAATCGGATATGCGCTTGTTACGATGTACGACGCTGCAGGCGTAAGACGTGCTGCCGGAAAAACTGCTGCCTGCTTAAACCGCATGATGGAAGATTTTTATGAACATAAAGTTCAGGCAATCGGCGGCAAACTCAAAGAACTTCTCGGGCATACACCTTTTGAAGTTATTATGGGTGCAATTTTCGGCATTTGTTATGCATTCTGTTTCCATCAGTATTTGATGAAATTCTAATATTAAAGCTTGCCTTTTTTTTTAATTCATGTATAATAGAACTTGTTAAGGGTTTATAGATTCAATATTGTTTCTATATTCGAAGTTTATACCCTCAGGAAAGTAAGTGATACTCCAAAGAACTACATGAGTGTTGAAGAATTTAATTACAAATATATAAAAGACAGGGCAAGTGCCGGAAGCTGGAGACGCGGATACGAATACCATTTGAAAGATATGGTGTTTGATACGTATCCTGAAAAGAACTTTTACATGGGAAAAGTTAAAGGCAATTTTCAGGATTTTTATAAAACCGACCTTATTTTCAAAAAAAACAAGGTTGAAGCCCGTTGTAACTGCCCTCTAAAAGAAGAATGGTGCAAGCATGCTGTTGCTGTCGGACTGAAAGCAATTGATGAACATGCTTATGAAGACTGGCTCGAAACTAAATTCGGCATAGAACCGAGTTTTCCGGATGAAAATACTGCGCTTACGGAAGAGCCGAAAGGGAATTTTATTTTTCATTTTAATCCCAAAAGAAAGGCTAATTTCTTTTCTGTTCTTGTAATGTCACGAGAAACCGGCAAGGTCGTAAGGCAGATTGAACCTATTTTAAGGGCTTTAATTGAAGCGCAAAAACAGGACAAAAATTTTGAACTTAATAATTCTCAGAAAGTTGAAGTAGCGATATTCCAGCAGCTTTTGACAATTTCCAGACAGGACAAAAAAGCCGGCTGGTATGATATCCCGATTACAAAATTCGGGCCGATGTTTTCTCTTCTTTCAAGAGCTGATGAAGTTTTAGATGAAAAAACAAAAGACAGATTGAAATTTACAGATGAGGAATGGCGCCTGAAATTATATGTAAATGCCGGAACTCAGGGTACAATTCTGCTTTCGCTTGAATGGATCCGGCCGGATAAAGATGATGTTATTCCGTTTGAAGAAGTAAGATATTTTTCAAGACATTTGAAATGGGGAAGATATAAAAATCTTATATTTCCGACCAATGTAGCAATTCAGGCACTTCCGCAGAACCTGATAAAATCAAGTTTCACGGATTTGAAAGATTCTGACGGCGGCAAGTTTATTTACGAAGAACTTCCGCAGCTTCGTGAAATTATGGACGTTGAAATATCCGAAACCATAAGCAAACTGATGCTTGAGGAACGTCCGCCTCTGAACATCGTGACTATGGGAATTGACTACGACCAGTCACTGAAGGCTACTCTGGAATTTGAATATGACGGGGTGAAGGTTCCGTTTTCAAAAACAGCGGAAAAATCTCCGTACATTACAATTAAAAAGCCCGGAGAAGACCTAGTTTACTGGATAAAAAGGAATTACCAGCACGAAATTGAAGCTTATCACATGCTTCTGGCCTGCAAGTTTGTTCCGATGCAGACAAACAACCTTGCGCTTGAAAAAGAAAACGCAATTGATTTTTATAATTATTACATCAAGCAGGCAGGGGATGGCTGGAAGTTTGAAGAAAAAGACGATATGAGTTTCTTTAAACTTCTTGATGACCCTTTCAGACTCTGTGCAAAAATAGATTTCAGCGAAGAAGCCTCTGACAGCTTTGACATAACCCTCTACGGTCAAGTCGGAGATGAAATAATTTCGTTCAGTGATATTTATGACACAATCCAGAGCGGTGAAAAATACAGCAGAATCAGAAGCCTTGGCTTTGTTGAATTTCCGGCGCAGAATATTTATGCAATGATGAGAGCCTTCAACTCTTTTGATGTTTACAGAAATGACGATGACAAATTTACGGTCAAAACCTACCGTGCAGGCTTAATCAGCGAACTTAAAAACCTTGATGTGGAACTTGTCCTGAGTGATGAGTTTGCCAAATTCTGGGAGCAGATGTCGTCCTTCTCGACAACAGAAGAAATCGAACTTCCCAAAGACATCAACGCTGAATTCCGTGAATACCAGATTAAAGGTTACGGATGGCTGTGGTTTATGTATAAATACGGGCTTAACGGAATACTTGCTGATGACATGGGGCTTGGTAAAACTTTGCAGGCGCTTGCGGTTGTTCAAAAAGCCAAAGAAGTCGACGGCCCTGCGCCAACTCTCGTAATTTGTCCGACAACGGTTGTTTTCAACTGGGAAGCTGAAATACAAAAATTTGCGCCGACTCTCAATTGTCTAAAGCTTTCAGGTGTTGACAGAAAAACTTTGTTTAAAAAAATTCCGGAATACGATGTTGTAATCACAAGTTACGCCCTTGTCCGCCGCGACATTGAAAAACTTCAAAAATATAATTTCAGATACATAATTCTGGATGAATCACAAAATATCAAAAACGCACTCTCTCAAACAGCGCAGGCAGTAAAAAAACTCAATGCAGACCACAAACTTGCGCTTTCAGGCACACCGATTGAAAATAAACTGGAAGAACTCTGGTCAGTATTTGATTTCTTAATGCCCGGATTTTTGATGAGTGTGTCTGAATTTAATTACCGCTATGTCAATCCGATTATGGAAAGAGGCGACAAAACAGTTGAAAAACGTTTGAAATTACAGATTTATCCGTTCATCCTCCGCCGTATGAAGCGCGATGTTGCAAAAGATCTTCCTGATAAAGTTGAAAACATTGCATACTGCGAACTTACTGACGAACAGAAAGACTTCTATCTGCAGGTTCTTGATTCAACAAAAGAAGAACTCTTCAAATCAATCGAACAGAACGGACTTGAAAAGAGCAGACTTTCAATATTCTCAGCCCTTCTCAGACTCCGTCAGATATGCTGTCATCCGAGATTGTATGACAAAGAAAATGTCAAGCACGTTATGTCATCAGGCAAGTTTGAAAAACTTAAAGTTATGCTTGAAGAAATTATCTCGGAAGGCCACAGGGTGCTTTTGTTCAGCCAGTTTGTCAATATGCTGGATATAGTAAAAGACTGGCTTGAAAGATCCGGTATTGATTATGAATATCTGACAGGCAAGACAAAAGATCGTCAGGCGGCAGTTGAAAGATTTAACAACAGCAACATTCCTATCTTCTTAATAAGCCTGAAAGCCGGCGGTACAGGCTTGAACCTGACAGGAGCCGATTACGTAATCCACTACGACCCGTGGTGGAACCCTGCTGTCGAAGATCAGGCAACAGACAGAGCTTACCGTATCGGACAGACCAAGAAAGTGTTTGTTTACAGGCTTATTACGAAAAATACTGTTGAAGAGAAAATCCAGAAACTCAAGACCATCAAACGTAACCTTGTTGACAGCGTAATTTCGGTTGACAGAAATATCGTAAAATCTCTGACTTTAGACGACATCAGAGAAATCTTCTCGGCGGATTAGTCTTTTTTAAGAAGGAGATCCTTCGCCCTCTCGCAAAACGATACTTAATCGTTTTGTTCGGCAGAATGGCTCAGGATGACATGCTATTTTTCCACCTCTTTCTGAGGACGAAAGTCTGAAGAATTCTATCGGATTTCATGGCGTTTTTTATTTTGTCCTCCGGACGGGGAAACTTTTTTCGGAAAAAGTTTCACAAAACCGGCCGCACGCTGCGTTCGCTAATAATTTGCTAGACTCGGCATTTTGGCGGGTAAACTCGCTGCGCTCGGACAATACCCGCCTTTGACGTTTGCCTTGTCTGCAATTATTGTTCACTACGCTATTGCGGCATTGTTATCATTCTTGCAAGGCTTTGTCTGAAGAATTCCGTCGCCTATCTCATGTCATTCTGAGGGCTTTAGCCCGAAGAATCTCATCGGGTGTTTGCCAGGACGCATTCGATTACGTTCAGGATGACATTGTTTTGGAAAATTTTAGTGGACTTTGCTATATAAATCCTTACAGCTTTGTCTGCCTTGGTTTAATTATCTTCCTTTTCTTCTGAAAAAAGTTTTGTCAGTGAGTGCTCTGTAAGTGCAGCCAGCACCGTTCATATTACTTGTGGAAGTCGGAGAGCAATACTCGTTTGTTTTGCTGTAATATTGTGTGCCTTCAGCACCCATAGGAAGAAGTTTTCCTTTTTCATCTATCTGAAACATAAACAAATCCTGCCCTAACCTGTTCGGATTTTTATGAAATCCGTTCAAGTCGACTGAAATAAACAATCTGGAAGCGTATGCCGAGTTTTCTATCAAAATTAAACTGCCGTCGTTCAAAACAAATTGTCCGTCATCAAAAAGATCCATATTAATATCAGCTTTATTGTTATAGGTTCTGTATTTATTAATCTTCTGCCCATTATCATGCCAAACTCCATTGACGGTATTAGGAATGCACGCAGTATCAGCATCAGCATGTCCGCTCCCGCAATCCTGTACAACGTTCAAATATTTCATTAAGGTAGGCTTTAATTTATACGCTCCAACATTTTCGTTAGTCAATCTTTCCTCATTTTGGGCGTAATACATATCAAGAGCCTGACTGAGGACAGAATATGATCTTTTTAAACCTTCTTCAAGTTCTTTATTCTGTGCATTATTAATCAGCGCCGGCAGCGTCATCGCAGCAACAACTCCGATTATTCCGATGGTGATAAGGACTTCCGCCATTGTGAAGGCCGCGTGTTTGGATTTTTTCCTGTCATTCTGAACTGAGTGAAAAATCCAATTACGTTTTAAGTGGATCCTTCGCCTTTGGCTCAGGATGACGTCCTTTCTTATGTCATTCTGAGGGCTAAAGCCCGAAGAATCTCCTTGTGCTGCCTTGTCATTCTGAGGACAAAGCCCGAAAAATTCCCACGCACCCTGCACGTCATTCTGAAGGAGCGAAGCGACTGAAGAAGCTACTTGCTTTTTAATTGGATCCTTCGCCTTCGGCTCAGGATGATGCATAATCCCATTACTTTCGGCTAAAACGCTTGAAGGAGCCTGATTACAGGTTGCCCCCCCCCCCCGTAAATTCAATCATAGTACTGCTTTTCATACTCTTAGCTCCTTTGCTTTTTCACGTTCGTTACTCTTTTATTTTAGCATGATTTTTGAAGTTTTTCAAGGAATTTGGGAATTATTTTACGTGAAGGACTTTTCACACTTCCGCCCCATTTTGTCATGCTGAGTTTATCTCAGTATCTCAACGGGATTCTGAAACAAGTTCAGAATGACAGTGTAAGACAAAATGGGGCGATTTCTTATCGCCTTTTTCTGAAACAAACCCTTCAACCTTTCACCCGTTCCACTATTCAACTCTCCTCACCCTTCACCCCTCACTTTGTTAGAACCTGACTTACAAATCACCCACACCCGAAATTGTAAGTTCGCTAATGCTCACTAACAATTTCTTCCCTCTCCCCTCAAGGGAGAGGGGATTTATTTTATGTAAAGGACTTATCGCCTTATCGCCTTGCAGTCCTATCGCCTTTTTTCGTCTCTACTCATACCTCAACGCATCAATCGGGTTGAGAAGAGAGGCTTTGTAGGCCGGATAGTACCCGAACATAACCCCGATTGCACCCGAAAATCCGAGCGACAGAATTATCGAAAACGTTGATATTGAAATAGACATATCCGCAAATATATGAAGAAGCTGCGCTCCGCCGACTCCGAGGATTACTCCGATAAGCCCGCCGATTACTGACAACAAAAAGGATTCTATCAAAAACTGAATTCTTATGTCTGATGCCTTTGCGCCGATTGCCATACGAATTCCGATTTCCTTTGTTCTTTCAGTTACTGATACAAGCATAATGTTCATAATCCCGATACCGCCGACAAGAAGCGAAACCGAGGCAATCGCACCTAAAAGAAGCGACATTGTTCTGGCTGAAGATTTTATTGTTTCCTGCATTTCGGCAAGGTTTCTGATTTCAAAGTCATCATCCTGATTTTTGCCGATATTGTGCCGCCGTCTTAAAATATCGGTTATATCGTTTGCCGCAAGGCTCAGGGTTTCATCACTCAGGGCTTTTACGTTTATCATCTTTACGCTGCCCGGAAAATCTGTTCCGAAAACTTTCTTCTGCGCCGTCGTAATCGGAATAAAGACAAGATCATCCTGATCCATGCCCATTCCGTTTTCACCTTTGGTTTTTAAAAGTCCGATTACTTTAAACGGAACATTTCCGATTCTCATTGTTTTGTTTATCGGGTTCATGTCACCGAAAAGCTCGGTTGCGACAGTGTCGCCGACTATTGCAACTTTGGTGCTGTTTTTGATGTCTTCAGGAATAAAATTTCTGCCCTGAAGAATTTCGTAATTTCTTATATAAAGATATGAGGCTGTTGTTCCGGCAACGGTTGTTGCCCAGTTCTGGTTGCCGTAAGTCAGCTGCGAACTTGCGCTTGAATACGGAGCAACTGCAAGAACACCCTGTGCATTGCTTTCTATTACTTCCGCATCTTTAAGTGTCAGTGAAGGTTTTGTGCCGGATCCCATTCTAACACCGCCTGTTGTGGCTGAACTTGAACGTATCATAAGAAGATTACTGCCCATTGATTCCATATCTCTTGCAATTCTTTCGCTTGCGCCGGAGCCTACTGCAAGCATTATTATAACTGCGCTTACGCCGATAATTATACCGAGAGAAGTCAGCATTGAGCGCATTTTGTTTATTTTTAATGATACTATTGCCATTTTTACGGTTGATTTGAAATCAAGCATAAGTTTTCCTTACCCGCAAAGTTTGCGATTTTTGTTAATTTCGTCGGATATTATGTTTCCGTCTTTAAACCTTACAACCCGTTTGCAGTATTCTGCGATATCGGGTTCGTGAGTGACCAGAATTATTGTCTTACCTGTTTTTTCGTTTAATTTAACAAAAAATTCCATAACTTCAATACTTGTTTTTGTATCAAGGTTACCTGTCGGCTCGTCCGCTAAGATAAGCGGAGGATCGTTAATTATTGCGCGGGCAATCGCAACACGCTGCTGCTGGCCGCCTGACATCTGGTTCGGCATATGATCTTCTCTTGCTTCAAGCCCGACAATTTTAAGTGCGGCTTTTGCTCTTTCTATCCGTTCTTCTTCAGGAACTCCCTTATAAATCATCGGAAGTTCAACATTTTCAAGCGCGGTTGTTCTTGCAATAAGATTGAAGCCTTGAAATACAAACCCCATTTTAACGTTTCTAATATGAGCGACTTCATCCGGTGTCAAATGAAGCATATCAATTCCGTCAAGGTGGTAGCTTCCGGAATTTGGCTTATCAAGAGTACCGAGCATATTCATAAATGTTGATTTGCCGGAACCTGACGCACCCATTATTGCGACAAACTCGCCTTTTTCAACACTCAAAGATACACAGTTAAGGGCATTGAAGCTGTCCTCGCCTGTTTGATAAGTTTTTATTGCATCTTTAACTTCTATAAGTGACATTTTTATCCTTATAATTTGTACTAAAACATTCCGGGGCCTCTGCGGCGTTTGGTCTGGCCGGAAGAGTTTTTGCCTTTTATTCCTGTAATAATCGCATCGTTTTCCTGAATATCTTTTGATATAAGTTCCGTAAAGTTGTCATTTCCGGCACCTGTTTTGATGTCGTATCTTACGGGTTTGTTGTGTTTTAATACCCAGACACCCTGATTTTCATATTTTTTTCCGTCAGTGTTTGGAGTGAATTTTAGCGCAATATTTGGCAGGCACAGAACATCATTTCTCTGGTTTGTGATAATAGAAACGTTTGCGGTCATGCCGGGTTTAAGCTTCAAATCTTCATTTTTAACGTCAACAATAACCGAATATGTAACAACGTTGCTTGTCGTGGTTGAGGCAAGTCTTACCTGAGTAACTTTACCTTTAAACAGGCTGTCAGCGTATCCGTCAAGTGTGTAAGTTACATCCTGGCCTTCTTTAACTTTTCCGATATCGGCTTCCGAGACGTTTACTTCGATTTGCATTTCTGTTAAATCCTGAGCAATTGTGAACAACTGCGGAGCCTGAAAGCTTGCTGCAACCGGCTGGCCAAGGTCGATTTCACGTGAAATTACGGTTCCATCTACAGGTGCAATAATCTTTGTATAACCGAGGTTTGTTTTGGCGGTTTTTAATGAGGCTTGATACTGGGCAATCTGTGCTTTTGCGGCATTTATCTGGGCAAGATCAGATCTATAGGTGCTTTCCACCTGATCAAGTTCGCTTTTTGCGATGAAATTTTTAGCATAGAGATTTTTGTATCTCACATACATCTTGTAGTCATAATCCATTACTGCCTGAAGCCTTGCAAGATTTGCCTGAGCGTTTGCAATTTGTGCTTCATTCTGCTGAACCGTCGCAAGGAAGTTTGCGGGGTCAATCTGCGCCATCGGCTGGCCTTTTTTGACTTCGGAGTTAAAGTCAACATAAATTTCTTTTATAAGTCCTGATACGGTAGAACCTACGCTTACAGTATTTACAGGGTTTATTGTACCGGAAGCCTCGACAATTTCAGTAATTGTGCATCTTTTTAAAGGCTGGGTTATGTAGTGGACTTTGTTTTTTATTGTTACATAAGACGCTGTTCCGACCGTGAGCGCCAGAAGCACCCCGCCTGTAATTATAAATCTCTGGTTTAAGAATTTTTTAATTTCCATTAATTTTTATCCTCAATATTGATTTTTACATTAGGCTTTAACGCTATAGCCTGTTCAAGTGCCGCACGGGCAACGTTGTAGTTGTAAACGCCTTCAACATAAGCCTGCTGTGCGTTATTGTAGTTAACTTTTGCATCCTGAAGTTCTATGTAATCCCCGATTCCGACCGAATATCTGCCGTCTGCAAGCTCAAGGTTTTCAAGCGTTTGTTTTACGCTGACTGCAAGGAGCGGGATTTGTTTTTCAAGCTGTATCATATTAATATATGCCGATTGGACTTCAAAATAAATATTTTGTTTTAAAAGGTCTATATCATTCTGCGCAAGGTCAACCTGAATTTTTCCGGCTTCGATTTCATTTTTAAGCCCCATGATGTTAAAAGAAGTGTTCAATGTCAGCCCCATATTGAATGAGTTTGTGCTGTATTGAGAATCTCTGAGGGTATAGCCGGCTGTGCCTGAAAGTGTCGGGTAGTACTGGCGTTTGATATAAAGGAGTGACTGTTTCATTGCTTTCAGGGTGTTTTCGTATGCCTTTAAATCAGGCCGGTTTTCAATTGCGATTTCTACGGATTTTTCAAATGTGTAAGGAAACGGGTCAAATTTAAAATTTTCCATTACATTTAATTTTTCGACAGAAGAAGTAAGAGTTGCGTCGCTTACATCTTTCGGCAGGGTAGTCATATTATTTTTTTCGGAAATTTTTTCAAGATTTACCGGGATTTCGTTGCGTTTGAAGTTGAAAGTTTCCGTATTTTTGATTTCATACTCAGGCGCATAGGCAATATACATTGAATTATTCAGTTGAACCATTGCATTTTTGTATTGATTTTCAGCCTGAACAAGCGCAATTTTTGAATCACTCAAATAAACTTCCGCATTTACAAGGTCTATTTTTGAACGAATTCCTTCATCAAAATAGGCTTTAGTTCTCTGATAATTTCTTTCATTAATCTGGACATTTGCTCTGTTTACATCGAGGGATGCTTTTGCCGCAAGTACACCGTAGTAATTATTTTTAACTGTATAAATCGTTGATAAAACCGTGTTGTCAAACCCAAACTGCGAAGAAATCATGTTGAATTTCTGCATTTTAATTCTTGCATTAGTTTTTCCGAAATTCCAAATAAGCTGATTAATTGAAGCCTGTGCACTATAGTAGCTGTTTTCATAGTTTCTTATTCTGGACTTGCTGTCATTGTAGTTCAAGCCGGTGCCAAGGGTTATCGTCGGGAAAAAGTCTGACTTTGCAAGATTTACGTCGGTTTTGCTTAATCTGTAATTATACTGTGATTTTTTTATGTTCGGACTGTTTTTAAGTGCAATTTCAATACAATCGTCCAGCGACAAAACCATACCTTTTTGAACCGCTGCAAACTCTGCTGAAAACACCGGAGTAAATGATATGAATAAGCCTGTGATAACTAAAAATATTTTTATTTTGCCGGCAAGTTTCAATTCTCTTTTGTCCTCAATTTCTTCTCACATGCAACTAACGATTTTAGTATAATTTTTGTTCATTTTAATCATGTATAAAGATTAAATTTATAAAAACGGACTTGAATTGTAACACTAAATAAATCATTTTTTCGGAATAGCTTGCATGCATTTATGTTATTGTATTATAATTACAGAAAAACAGAGCTTGTATTTTGTAATTATTCTGTGAGGGAAGTTGAATGGAAAAGAATATTATTTGTATTAAATGGGGAAATAAATTCGGGCCGGAATATGTCAACAGGCTTTACAAAGCTGTTGATAAAAATATGACTCTTCCTTACAGATTTGTATGCTTTACAGATGACGGAAACGGTCTTTTGCCTCAGGTTGAAGTAAGAGATCTCCCCGATTTTGTCGTTAATACAGAAATTCCTGACAGAGGCTGGAGAAAACTTTCGCTTTTTCAAGAACAGCTTGCTGATTTAAAAGGTCTGGCTCTGTTTTTGGATCTGGATGTTGTTATAAGAAAAGATTTGACTCCGTTCTTTGAAGAAGAAGGTGACTTTTTGATTGTTAAGGATTGGGATTTTCCGAATGCTGTGACTGGAAATTCGTCTGTTTTCAGATTTGAAGTCGGCAAGTATCCGGAAATTTTGGAAAACTTCTACAAACTCGGAAACGACGTTGTTAAATATTACAGAAATGAGCAGGCTTATTTATCAGACGAAATGTACAAAAAGGGTATTCTGAAATACTGGGACAAATCTTGGTGTGTAAGTTTTAAGCGTCATTGTCTTCAACCATTCCCGTTGAACTTTTTTAAGGAGCCGAAAGAGCCTGAAGAACCGAAAATTATTGTGTTCCATGGCAGACCGACCCCTGCGCAGGCCCGCAGAGGCTATATGGGCAAAGGCGGACTCAGATATGTTAAGCCGACAACATGGCTTGACAAATACGGCGAATTTTAGGGCTTAAATAAGGTTTTAAATATGATTAATGTCGGTCTGGCTTGTGACGAAAATTATTCAAAATATGCAGGTGTGGTAATTGCATCTGTATTAGCTAATGCGTCTGAAGATGATGATTTGTGTTTTTATATTTTGACCGACGGATTGAGCGATGAGAAAAAATCAGAAATACTTAAGCTGAAAGATATAAAGATTTGTGAAATAAATTTTATAACGTTGGATGAACAACTTTTTGACGCTTACAAAAATATAAAAACTCACTCATATATTCCGATATGTACTTTCTATCGTCTAAAACTTTCGCATATTCTGCCAGATATAGATAAAATTATTTATCTTGACTGTGATGTTGTTGTGAATAAAAGTTTGAGAGAACTTTTTGAGTCGGATTTAGGCGAAAATATCGCGGGCGGCGTTCGTGATATAAATAAAAGAATGCTTAAGAAAAATCCGTCTTACGTTAATGCCGGAATGCTTGTGATGGACTTGAAGAAAATCAGAGAACAAAATATTGAGGATGAATTTCTGGACTGGACTCAAAAGCACATTGATACAATAAAAATGGGTGATCAGGAAATTATAAATGAAGTTTTGAAAGGGAAAATTAAAATTCTTGATGACAGATGGAATGTTCAATCAAGCAATTTCACTAACCGCTCAAGTTACACAAAAAATCCATGGATAATCCATTTTGTTTCTAAAAGAAAGCCATGGCATTTTGCGTCATTCAGCTACCACAAAGATTATTATTTTAAATATTTGCAAATGACTCCGTGGGCTTTATCCGAAGATGAGAAAAAGTACTGGTACGACAAAAACAGAACAGCTTCTCTTTTCGGGTATCTGAAATACAGACCTCTTTTTATGTTCAGACCAATGTTTTACAAAGCTTTCTTTTATACCTACATAAAGCCTGTGGATTAGGGCGGCAAGTCAGTAAGGCGATAATGCTCCGCCCAATTTTGTCTATCACTGTCATTCTGAGGGAACCTGCGACCGAAGAACCCCATCACACCGGACATGTCATTCTGAGGGCGGAGCCCGAAGAATCTCATGGCGTTTTAAGGGGATCCTTCGGCTAAGCCTCAGGATGACAGTAAAATTTTTAAGGAGATCCTTCGGCTTTCGCACTCGCGGTTAACCGGTACGGCTAACGCCTTTTAGCCTCTGCTCGTACGCCTCAGGATGACGTTGGGATCCTGAAATAAATTCAGGATGACAGAGAAAGACAAAATAGGGCGGTCGGAAGTTTGAATGGAAATGAAAATTAAGAGTGAATAAGTGCGTTACAGTTAATTAAAATTTGCACGCAGCGCCGCAAAGAACTTATTCACTTCATCACTTATTCACTTTAAATAAAGACACAGAAAAGTTTTATCAAAATTTATAAACATTAAGCTTGTCGTTTGAATACCCAGAAATCTTTCTGGAACATTACAAGGAACGGAACTATTTCAAGCCTGCCGATAAGCATTGACGCAATCATTATAATTTTTGTTAATTCATGCATACTGCTGAATGAACCCATCGGACCTGTAATTGTCCCAAATCCCGGGCCAATGTTTCCAAGAGCGGTGATTGAGCCTGCAAGTCCGATTACAACATCTTTTTCTACCATAGTAATCAGTAGTGCACCAACAGAAAAACATAAAAAATAAAAGAATACAAATACTACCGTCTGATTTAAAATTTCGTGCGGAATAATGACATTATCAACTTTGACGTTCAAAATGGCATTCGGATGTAGAACTTTTGTTATCGAATTTTTCATTGATTTATATACAAGGATCCATCTCATCATTTTGATACCGCCGCCGGCAGAACTTGCGCAGGATCCCATAAACATAACCGTAAACAAAAGCACCTGCGGCACAAAACTCCATTGAGCAAAATCTACACTTGCGCTTCCTGTTGACGTTGTTATACTGGCTACCTGATAAAAAGCATGCATAAGCCCGTCTTTCATTGTATAACCATCTGAAAAATACAGTGACAGAGCAATTAAGAGCGACATTATACAAACCATGCCCGCATATACTCTGAATTCTTCATTTCTGAATATTAGCAAAGGCTTCTTTTGAACAACAACTTTATACTGAAGAATAAAGCTTGCGCCGGCAAGAAACATAAATACTGTAGTAATCCAGATTGCAGCATTTGAATTGTATCCGGCAAGACTCTGCGGATTTGGAGAAAACCCGCCTGCCGCAAGAGTTGACAGAGAATTACAAACACAATCAAACCAGGGCATTCCGGTAAAGTGAAGCAGGATAATTTCTATAACAGTCAAACCCGCATAAATTTTCCACAAAGCTCCTGCCGTGTTTCTGATTCTCGGAGTAATTTTATCTTCCGTCGGCCCCGGAGCCTCCGCAAAGAACATCTGTCGTCCAGCAACCGCAAATTGAGGTAAAATCGCAATAAATAACACGATTATTCCCAAACCGCCCAGCCACTGAGACAATGAACGCCAGAAGAAAAAAGCTTCAGGATAATCAAAGTTTGTAAGTATTGTAGCTCCCGTTGTTGTAATTCCCGAAACAGCTTCGAACAGTGCATCCGTCGGAGTTAAGCCGTAAAACAAATACGGCGCTCCGGATATTATTCCAAACAAAATCCAAGATACAGCAACTATCAAAAGGGCTTCGGATTTTTTGATATCGTTAAGATTTTCTATGGTTGATGCATCTTTAACGTATTTTCTTAAAAGATATCCGACAATAATTGAGCCGAGGCCTGATATTAAAAACGGATAAATTGATTCATAATCCCCGTAGATTATCGCAACAATAATCGGAATCAACACAACAAGCCCGATATATTTAAGAATGAGTCCGAGTGCATTTGCAAGATAATTTAAACGCATACTACTTTACCTTAAAGAATTTTTTAATTTCCGGCGCGTCTTCAGCTTTTGTAAATATAATTAAAACATCACCGGATCTGAGTTCAGTATCACCTTTAGGGATAATAACGGCATTTTTTCGTTCTATAATCCCGATGATTGCACGTTTTGGAAGGTTTAAATCCATCAGTTTTCGGCAGCTGAATTCCGGAAGAACACCGATTTCCAAAACTTCACCCTGACCCTGCTCTACAGTTGCCAGAATGTCAACATCATTTTCCTGCAAGTCATTTCTAACTTCGTTCAACGCTGAATTTTTTGGAGATATTGCAATATCAATTCCGACTTTTTCAAACAGCGGAATATTCAACACCTTGGACACTCTTGCAATAACACGTTTTACGCCAAGCTGTTTTGCAAGAAGCGAGCATAAAAGATTTCTTTCGTCATTGTTCGTAACGCTGATTACAACGTCAGAAGAGCCGATGTCTTCTTCATCCAGAAGTTTCAAATCTGTTCCGTCGCCGTTTATTACAAGAGTGTTTGTAAGTTCTTCAGCCAGATAGTGGCATCTTTCAAGATTTTTTTCGATAATTTTTGTCTTAATTTTAAGAGTTTCAAGACTCTTTGCAAGCATAAGCCCGACATTGCCGCCGCCTATTACGGCAACGTTTTTCACGCACTCTTTTTCATGGAAAAATGTACCGGCTAGAATGTCAAGCGAGTGCGAAGTTCCCATAAAGATAAGCTTGTCGCCTGTTAAAATTTCAGTTTCACCATTCGGGATGAAAAGCTGGCCTTCCCTTGTAATTCCGACAATTAACGTTTCTTCCGTAAACCCGATATCTTTTATTTTTTTACCGATTATAGCAAGTCCTTCTTTAACCTTGTATTCAAGAAGCCTTGCCTTGCCGTCCGCAAAATTTTCAACATCAAGTGCATGCGCAACCGTGACAATTCTGAAAATTTCCTGAGTCAAAAGTTCTTCCGGCCAGATTATATAATCAATGAAAACATCCGTAAAATAATCATCATTTTTTTCATAAGTCAAAGTATTTTTGTATTCTTCTTTACTTACAAAACAAATAGTTCTGATTTTGCCGTATCTTTTTGCCGCAAGACATGCGACAATGTTGATTTCATCCATTGCTGTGCAAGCAATAAATATATCAGCATTTTTTATATCAGCCTGATTTAAAACTTCTAAATCCGAAGCATTTCCCTGAATGAAACTGATATCCAGCTTATTAAACTCATCTGTACGGTTTTCTTCTTTGTCGATTATCGTAATGTCATGGTCTTCAAAGAATTCCGTAGCAAGCAGGCAACCCACCTCCGTTGCCCCGAAAATTATTATCTTCATAATAAAAAACTTTAACGCAAACCAGAAAAAAAAACAATATCTTATAAACGGCAGCCGTCCACCGTATTATGTAAATTGCAGCATCACAAAAATAATCAGATTTTGCACAAGGTTAAGCGCCAGCAGTGCAACAATCGGCGAAAAATCAATCATTCTGTAAGGCGGAATCCATCTTCTGAATATTGCAAGATAAGGTTCAGTCGATTGATAGATAAACCTCCACGGCTGTCTATACCAGTCCAATCTCGGAACCCAGCTTAAGAGGAGTCTTGTGAAAATAAGTATATAAAATAATAAAAATATATTATTTATGCCGTAAAGCAGGCCTTTTATCATAATAACACTACCTTTTTAATTTTATAATCTTGAACTTTTTTGAGTTTGGGCACATTTACAATTGTTGCGTTCAAAAGGAATTTTTTCAATCATCTTGAAGAGCAGTGTTTTAAGATTTGCGAGATTGTTGTCAAAAACTTCAATAACTTCATGGTGTGAAACCGGCGGAACATCCCCGACAAGTCCTGCATCATAATCAGTTATCAATGAAATGTTTAGCGGGCACATATCCATTTCTTTTACAAGATAATTTTCAGGGAAAGCTGTCATATTAATAACTTCCCAACCCTGATTGGTAAAGAACTTTGATTCTGCTTTAGTCGAAAATCTCGGGCCGTTAATAACAACAACAGTACCGGTTTCGTGAATATTTATACCCATTTCTTTACCTGTTTCAATTGCGAGTTTTCTTAATTCCGGACAGTAAGTTTCAGCTGCAGAAGGGTGAGTAACAATCGGCCCTTCAAAGAAGGTTGATTTTCTGCCGTCTGTCCAATCTACAAACTGGTCGCAAATCACAAAATCGCCCGGCTTTACATGTTTTTGAAGGCTGCCTGCCGCACAGGGAGAAATTACTCTTTCAACTCCGACAGATTTCATCGCCCAAACGTTTGCTCTGTAGTTTAAAAGGTGAGGCAATATGGTATGGTTTCTGCCGTGCCGCGGCATAAATGCAACTTTATGAGGTCCGACCGTGCCGATAAAAAGATTGTCACTCGGCATTCCGTACGGGGTTTCTATTCTTACTTCTTCAATATTGTCCAAAAACTTGTAAAATCCTGAACCGCCGAATACACCTATAGTTGCAAGTTTTTTGTTTTCCATTTTGCTTCTCCTTAAAAACTATACTTCCTTGTTCAAATTCTAACATAAAAAAATCTTATAGCAAACTTAACAATTTGACTTTATACTTGACAAATAAATGTAAAATTTACAATTGCTAAATACCTGTCCTGAGCGGGTTTTGGCGAGTGGCTTTGAATAAGGGGTTGAAATTTAAAATTTTTGTAATATTATAGATGTATAGATTTGGTTCCTGAAGGTCAAAGACCTTTTAGAAAAAGAGGAGAGAATATGGCTTATCAGGGATTTTCAATTTACAACCAGAGGATTACATTTTGAGAAAACTACTATTAATCACTTTTACACTCTTGTGTATGTTTTGTCCTACGTCTGCAAATGCTGCGGACATAAACACAGTAAAGGCTACTATTGTTAAACATGCACTGGAGATGGGAGTAGATCCTGCAATTGCTCTTTCTATAGCAAGAACAGAATCAGGTTTCAGGCACGAAGCAAAAAGCGCCCACGGTGCTGTCGGAGTATTCCAGCTTATGCCGTCTACTGCCAGAAGAATGGGATTAAATCCATACCTGCTGAATGATAATATCAAAGGCGGGATTATGTATTACAAGATGATGTACAAAATGTTCGGCTCTATGGAACTGGCACTTGCAGCTTACAACGCAGGCCCGGGTAATGTAAAAAAATACAATGCCGTGCCTCCGTATGCTGAAACCAAGCGTTTTGTAAACAAGATTATGGCGGATTATCATAATTACAAGGCAAATCCGGATCTTATGATGGTAAAGGCCGCAAAGCCTGCGACCTCAGCAAAGCCTCCGGCTCCGAAAGTTGAACCGCTTAAGCCAAGTGTAGAGTCGCTTGAAGAATTGCCGATAGAATTGAAAATCGAAGCAACTACACTTGCTATATAGGCTTCAAGAATTTTGAAACATTAAAAAAAGGAATCTTTTAAAAGATTCCTTTTTTTTATTACTAAATAATTTTTTTATCCGTTGTATGCTTCATAAAAGGCTTTAAGCAATTCCTGACCTTTAATGATAGATTTATAATTTACATTTTCCTCAGCGGAGTGCATATTTTGCACATCTGCAAGTCCGACAAGAAACGGAAGAAATTTTTCGCCTTTAGAATTTGTTCTGTTAGCATAAATATGGGTTTCAGCACCTGCGTGAAATGAAGAAATTTCCGGCTTTACGCCTGTTTTTTTAGCAACAGCCTCAAACAAAATCGGGATATAATCATCATCCGCTTTTTCAAACGGCGGGAGATGTTCTTCAAATGTTATTTTAGCTTCAGCAACCCCTTTGTATTGCCTGTTAAAATCCTCTATTTCAAAAAGCATTCTGTCTTTCAATTCATTTTCCATATCACGGCTTGAGCTTCTGATTGAGTAACTGGCATCGGCGGTAGTGTTAATAATATTTGTCACATTTATATTTCCTGATGAAATTCCGCCAATGTTGCAGGAGGTGACGACTTCTCCGTCTTTTGAATAATACACGCCCTGCGGAAGGTTTGAAACAATATCCGCAATCAATTTTGCAGCATTTTCTCTTGTCGTATCGGCAATATCAATCCCTGAATGACCGCCTTTAAAACTGTTTACGTGAATTTTTACTGTTGTATAACTTGCGCCGGATGTCATAAGTTGTCCAAGGCTGTCGCTGTCAAGCACAAGCACGTATTTTGAATTCAATTTGTCAAATTCAATATTCCTGATACCGGAAGCGCCGTTTTCTTCGTCTCTGGTGAATACAAGTTCCAATTCTCCGTGCGGGGTGTCTGATTTAGACAATTCTGTTGCAAAATAAAGCGCATTTGCAAGTCCGGCTTTGTCGTCGGCACCGAGAGTTCTGCCTTTTGCTCTTATCAAATCTCCGTCAAGATAAGTTACAACAGGGCTGTCATCTCCTATTACATCCATATGCGCAGATAAAAGCAATGGCGGTTTTGTATTGTCGGTTGCTGGAATTTTAATTAGAACGTTTTTATAATCATCAAGCCTGTATTCAAGTGAATGATCTTTACAATAGTTTTCAAGCCACTCAATTACTTTTTCTTCTTTCATTGACGGTGACGGTATTTCGGCAAGTGTGCAGAATAAATCTATCAGCTTATTTTGTTCTCTCAAATCTACAATCAGCATATGAAACTCCTTGGTAAAATCTGTCCGTCATAGTATTATAACACAGAAAATAATTATTTTATACTATATTAAAAAAAATCTTTGAAAGTTTAATGATTATATAATAATTTATCTTAAAAAAGCAATACTAACGCCATCTCCGCCTTCGCCGTCGCCGCCGGGCCTGAAATTCTGCAGATACGGAGAGTTTTTAAGGAATTCCCGAACGGCGGATTTAAGCGCTCCGGTTCCGTGTCCGTGAATAACAGTTACTTCGCTGAAACCTGCAAGGCTTGCCTGATCAAGAAACAATTCCAATTCATCAAGCGCATCTTCGACCGTTTTTCCTCTGAGATCGCATCTGTTTGAAAGTTCGGTTTTTCTTAGTTCAAATCTTTCAGTAATCACAGGTTTGTAGCCTGATGATTTTGTTTCGTATTTTTTGTCATAAGGAGCAAGTTTATTTTTATCCATTTGTGTTTTTATGTTGCCCATCTGAACCAGAACTTTCCCTTTTTTGTCAGGTTTCGAAAGAAGAGTTACAGTCTGATGAAGATCTTTTACAAGAAGTTTGCATCCTGTTTGAATGTTTTCAAAATCAACAGGAGCATAGGTATTCTTTTCATCGTATTCATCAAGTTTTTCTCTGAATCCCTGTTCAAGTTTTGCAAGGCGTGAATATGATCTGCGTGCAATTTTTTCTGATTTTTCTTTGCGCATATCATCAATAATTGATTTTAATTCGGCTCTTACTTCAAGCATTTCATAGTCAAATTTTGTCTTTATATTTTTAATAGTTTTTTTCTTGTCTTTTTTAATTGCCTCAAGATTTTCTTCATATTCTTTTTTTAGTTCATCCGCTTCTTCTTTTGCAATTTCGGTTTCTTTCAAATTGTCGCTCAACTCCTGCTGTGTTTGCTGTAATTTTTCGACCACAAGAATTGACGGATCTTTTTGCTCTGTCAAAATCTCTTTGGCTTTCTCCGTAATTTTTTTGTCGAGTCCGAGGTTTGCAGAAATCGCAATTGCGTTGCTTAAGCCGGGAATTCCGATTAAGAGTTTGTAGGTCGGTTTCAGCGTATTTGTATCAAACTCTACAGATGCATTTTTAAAATACGGGTTTGAATACTCAAGCGCTTTTAATTCTCCGTAGTGGGTTGTGATAGTAGAATAAACACCTTTTTCTGCCAGATTTTCAAGAATAACTTTAGCCAGAACCGAACCTTCCTGCGGGTCGGTGCCGGCGCAGATTTCATCAAGAAGCACATAAGTATCGGCATCCGATTTTTCCGTAATTTCAATGATGTTTTTCATATGAGATGAAAATGTAGATAAACTCTGCAGAATACTCTGGTCATCACCTATATCTGCGAAAACTTTTTTGAACGGATAAAGTTTAGCCATTGTACAGGGAAGGAAAAATCCTGCCTTTGCCATCAGAATAAACAGTCCGATTGTTTTGATAGTAACTGTTTTTCCGCCTGTGTTTGAGCCTGTTATGATGATTGATTTGTAATCTTTTCCGATTTCGAAATTGTTAGAAACAATATTTTCGACGGTTCCGATAAGAAGCGGATGCCGCATATTTTCAAACTGAACAACCTTGTTTTCTTTTGAAAGCTCCGGTTCAACAGCCTCAATTCTTGCTGCATATCTGGCTTTTGCAAAATGAAAATCTATTTCAGCTAAAGTTCTTTCTGCAATCTTAAGGTCTGTCATTCGCTCTTTCAGCAACAGGGAAAGTGAAACCAGAATTTTGACTTCTTCAGAGTGAATTTGAGCTTTAATTTCTCTGATTTTATTGTTTACAGGAACAAGCTCTTCCGGCTCAATATAAAACGTTTTGTTTGTTGCGGAAACATCGTGTACAATCCCTTTTACCTTGTTTTTGGAAGGCGCTTTGACCTGAAAAACAATTCTGTCATCGCGGGTTGTGTAAATATTTTCCTGCAGGTGTTTTGAAAATTCTGCGGAATTTAAAAGGTCATTAACTTTATTTTTCAGATTTTTTTCATTGTCGCCAAGCGACGCCCATAGCCCCTTAAGTTCCGGAGTTGCATCTTTTTTTATCTCAAGGCTTTCGTCAAACGTATCGAAAATTTTATCTTCAAGTTCTTTTGCAGAAACAAGATTGCCGGCAAGCGTCAAAAGCTGCGGGATTTTTGTTTGTTCCGAATTTTCAGCGAGAAACTTTTTAACAAGCCTTGAAGAACGAAGTGTTTTGGCAGACTCCGTTAATTCTTCCGGCGTAAGGTAGCTGATGAGGGAATTTTTGCGAATAGTATCAATATCCGCAACAAATCCTATCGGAATATCGAGAGCATAATCAAGAAGACTTTTTGCTTCTTTCGTATAATCAAGCGCTTTTTGAATGTCATCATATTTTTCAAAAACCGGAGCATTCAAAGCTATAGTCTTGCTTTGTGATGTTTTAGCAAAAAGAGAAATTTTTTCCTGTATTTTGTCGAATTCTAAAGTTTTCAGGGTCTTTTCTTCGATACTCATAAGGCAATTTTACTATTAAAAGCAGGTTTTGCAAGAGGATTGGTCTGTCAGGTTCGGAGAAATTTACTTCTTGCATTGGTGCTGTTTTTTAATTACAATATTATATGTTGATAGTAAATCATAACATATAAGAAGGGGATATAAAAATGGCTGTAGAAAGACAACGAGTTATAGAACAGGATAAAATGGAAAGACGTCACAATTTTGACCCTGTTGAGAGCAATCTTACGCCCGAACAGGTTAAACTTGAGGCTTCCAGATGTTTGAACTGCAAAAATCCGCAGTGCGTAAAAGGCTGTCCGGTTAATATTCAAATTCCGCAGTTTATCCACGAAATTAAGGAAGGAAATCTTGATAAAGCCGGTGAAATTATTCGTGAAACAAGTATGCTCCCGTCAGTCTGCGGCAGAGTCTGCCCGCAGGAAAGACAGTGTGAAGGCAAATGTATTTTAGGAATTAAAGGGCTTCCGGTCGCAATAGGGGCTTTAGAACGATATGTCGGCGACAATACAAAAGCTGATATGCCGGAAATTAAACCTTCCGGTAAAAAAGTTGCAATTGTCGGTTCCGGATGTGCCGGAATTACGGCGGCTGCGGATTTGAGAAAAGCCGGACACGAAGTTGTTGTGTTTGAAGCACTCCATGAGCTCGGCGGGGTTTTAAGATACGGTATTCCTCCGTTCAGACTTCCACGTACTGTTTTGGACAGAGAAATTACAAACCTCAAGGCTATGGGGGTTGAATTCCATACTAACGTTGTTGTCGGAAAATCTATTACTATCAAGCAATTAAAAGATGACGGATTTGATGCAATATTTATATGTTCCGGAGCCGGACTTCCGAAAATGCTTCACGTTCCGGGCGAAAATCTTAACGGAGTATTTTCCGCAAACGAATTTTTGACCCGTGTAAACCTGATGCATGCCGGCCAGCCTGACAGCCCGACACCGTTAAGAGTCGGCAAAAAAGTTGCTGTATTCGGCGGCGGAAACGTTGCGATGGACGCTGCAAGAACCGCTGTCAGAGTCGGTTTTGAAGAAGTTTATATCATTTACCGTCGTACGGAAAAAGAACTTCCCGCACGTCTTGAAGAAATCCGCCACGCAAAAGAAGAAGGTGTTGTATTTAAATTCCTTTATGCACCGAAAGAAATTATCGGAGAAGAAGGTTACGTAAAAGCTGTAGACCTTGAGGTTATGGAACTTGGCGAACCTGATGAGAGCGGCCGCAGAAAACCTGTTCCGACAGGCAAAATTGAAACAATGGAACTTGATACGGTAATCGTTGCGCTCGGCACAGGCCCGAATCCGATTATACAGCGTTCTGCCGAGGCTGACGGTATTGAAATAATTACTGATAAAAAAGGCTACATAACTGTTGACGGCGAAACCAGAGCCACGAATATTCCGACAGTTTACGCAGGCGGTGACGTTGCGCCGGTTGGTGAATCCAACGCAATTAACGCAATGGGCGCCGGTAAAAAAGCCGCCAAGGCTATCAATGAATTGTTAAACAAATAATTTTGTTATAATAACGTCAGGTTCAACAATTTCGTACAGGAATCGAGCCTGACGTTATTAATTTTCAGGGGAGCTTGTGAAAAAGAGATTTTTGTTACTTTATATATTGCTGATGCTGTCAATTATGCCGGTGCAGGCATTACAGCTTGACCTGTCCGTGGATGAAGAAATCAGGAAAAATTACAACCCCTCGAAACTTGAACAGGAAAGTCTTCCGCCTTTGCCAAAGACTGCTTCACCCTCAAAAACTGTAACCACAAAACCAAAATCAACAACATCAACTTCCGCGGCGCCGCCAAAAACAACCCCGCAAGTCACGGAACCTGCAAGAAAAAAAGTCAACAAAAATCTTCCCGGAACCACTTTAACACAGGATGATTTCACTGCAATCAAAATCAAAAAAGGCACAAAATTCCGCCTGAAATCAAATAATCTTGTGTCGGATTATCTGAAAGAAGGTTTAAAAGTCAGCTTTACTTCCCTCACGCCGGTTTACCAGAGGTATGTGACAATTCCTGTCGGAACTGTATTTACGGCAACAGTTGTGGATTCTCACCTTCCGCAGATTACCGGAAACGGCGGGCTTGTTGAATTAAAAATCGAAACGGTTCAATTTAAAGGCCGCACATATTCCGCCCACGGAAAAGTCACAAAAGCAAACCATAAAAAAATCTTTATTAATAACATAAAGGGCAAACGCCAGTACTGGAAAGGTGTCGCAAATCAGGTTGAAAAAGGCCACAAATTTTATAAAAAAACACGTGCGACTTCCCAAAAACTTGCGGATAATCCTGTCGGCGTAATCATTTCGCCTGTTCCGACAATCGTCGGAGTTGCGGCGTATATTGTTAATTTTGCAGGCTCTCCTCTGTTTTCGATAGGTTATAAAGGCGGACGGGTCTCAATCCCTGCAGGAAGCGAGTTTGAGATAAAATTACAGGAAGATGTTTATTTGAGCTTATAGGAAAAGGGAAGTTAAATGAACGAAGAATTTGATTATAAAGGATTTGCCAATCAACTGAGGTTTCAGGTAAGAGGTATGATACCTGAAGAATACAGTGACAGAGGAATTTACATCCGTGATCTGGTTTATAAGTATTCCATTCTTGCCGGAGAGCGTGTAAGTTTGGAGGATTGCAAAGATAATGAATTACGCAGTATTTTTGTACAGGTTATAGCAGAATGGATTTTTCACAAAACCGTTGACCTTATTGCATCAGGGGTTCCTGAGGATTTGCATGAAACCGTTTTAAATAACCTGTATTCGGATTTGTATGACTTTGGACTGAAGAATTTAAAACAGACGGGAAAGCTGGAAAAATTCGGCCCGCAAAGAGAAAGACATTTGATAAAAATAGAAAAAATCGTTAAAGAAAGTTTTAAAAAATCTCTCAAAGAATTGTCGGATAAAAATTTAATTGACAAAAAGATTTATAATAAAGCAATAAAACATTCAAACATGGATGAAATGTATTTGCAGTCGCTGCAAGATGCTGCTAAAATACAGATTTCGGTGTTTGATGTGTTAAAAGGCAATATTTATTTTAGCATAGTATTTCCGCTCTCGCTTGTCGTTTTTTATTTAATGACGGTTGCGTCTTTTTTATCAGGGCAGATTGCATTCGGTTTTGTAATTCTTGCGTTTTTCTGCACGCTTTTGTGGCGGTTTTTGACGTATGAAAATTATATTGAAGATAAAGGGGTATGGGTGCCGGTTTCAATATGGGATGTCATAAAACTTCATCCTTTTATTACTGTTGCACATTTTCTGGTATTTCCTAAACTGTTTGCGTATATAATTTACTATTTTGATAAAGGAATTCTGTGCGGAGAAATTATTTCAAGTATGGCATTACTATTCCTTATTGCAAGCTTTTTGTCGATTAAAAGTGATATTTATTACAAACGGATTTTAGAACCTTAAAATAAGTATTCAAATATTGTTAAAAGTTGTAATATTTTTTTCTTTGAAGTATAATATGTTGCGTGTAACGACTTAATTTAAAGAGGGAGAGTTTATGTTTAAGAAATTACTTTCATCCGGAACGATGGCGGCTCTTCTTGCTGCATTGTTCTGCTCTGTTTCGCCTGCTCTTGCAAGCGAAGCTGATTTAGTTGTTCCGAGTATTAAAGACGCAAGCCTTTCAAGCTACAATCTGCTGCTTATTGGTATTGCAATTTCGGTTATCGGCTTGATATTCGGATTTATTGAATTTGCAAGGATTAAAAAACTGGAAGTCCACGCAGCGATGGCTGATGTAGGCAACACTATTTTTGAAACCTGCAAAACTTACCTTATTCAGCAGGGCAAATTCCTTTTAGTTCTTGAAGTGTTGATAGGGCTGTGTATTGCGTTTTATTTCGGCTACCTGCAGGGAATGCCGCTTAAAAACGTTCTGATTATTCTGGCATGGTCAGTAATCGGGATTTTAGGCTCTTATGCAGTTGCATGGTTCGGAATCAGAATGAACACCCTTGCAAACGCAAGAACTTCGTTTGCTTCATTAAAAGGCAACCCGCTTAATGTATTGAACATTCCGCTGAAAGCCGGTATGTCAATCGGTGTTTGCCTTGTATCAGTTGAATTGATTTTGATGCTTACAATTCTATTGTTTGTACCGGGCGAAATCGCAGGTGCATGCTTTATCGGTTTTGCAATCGGTGAATCTTTAGGCGCTTCAGCCCTCCGTGTTGCAGGCGGTATCTTTACAAAAATTGCAGATATCGGATCAGATTTGATGAAAATCCAGTTCGGTATCAAAGAAGATGACCCGAGAAACCCCGGTGTTATCGCTGACTGTACAGGTGACAACGCAGGCGACTCTGTAGGACCTACTGCTGACGGTTTTGAAACTTACGGTGTAACGGGTGTTGCGCTTGTTTCTTTCATCCTGCTTGCAGTTGCGGGGCCTGAAAATCAGGTTCAGCTTTTAACCTGGATTTTCGTTATGAGATTTTTGATGATTGTAACTTCTGTTGTTGCATACTGGATTAACGGAATTGCAGACAGAATTTACGCAGCAAAAACAGAAAAATTCGACTTTGAAAAACCGTTGACCAACCTTGTATGGCTGACATCAATATTGTCAATTGCTATGACCTTCGGCGTAAGCCACTGGCTCCTCGGAGGTCTGGAAGGAAATCTGTGGCTCGTTCTTTCCTGCATAATTTCTTGCGGAACACTCGGCGCTGCTCTTATTCCTGAATTTACCAAAATATTCACTTCACCCAAAGCTAAACATACCGAAGAAGTTGTTACAGCTTCACGTGAAGGCGGCGCATCCCTGACAATCCTTTCAGGTATTGTTGCAGGTAACTTCTCTGCCTTCTGGATCGGCATGGTTATCGTGCTTTTGATGGGATTGGCTTATGTAGCTTCAACATTCATTCCGGAAGCTCTGATGATTTATCCGTCAGTATTTGCTTTCGGTCTTGTAGCATTCGGTTTCCTCGGAATGGGGCCTGTTACAATCGCTGTTGACTCTTACGGCCCTGTAACAGACAACGCTCAATCAGTTTATGAATTGTCTTTGATTGAAGAAATCCCGAACATCTCGGAAGAAATCGAAAAAGATTTCGGCTTCAAACCCGATTTTGACAATGCTAAGAAATACTTAGAAGAAAACGACGGTGCAGGAAATACGTTCAAAGCTACTTCAAAACCGGTGTTAATCGGTACTGCGGTAGTTGGTGCGACAACAATGATTTTCTCATTGATTCTTGTTATCAAATCAACTCTCGGTATTGAACCGGAAATGATATTGAACGTACTTAACCCGTACACACTTCTCGGGTTCCTCGCAGGCGGTGCAGTAATCTACTGGTTTAGCGGCGCATCTATGCAGGCTGTTACAACAGGTGCATATTCCGCAACCGAATACATCAAAGAAAACATCAAACTCGGCGAAGCTGATTCAAAGAGTGCCAACGTTGCAAACTCTAAAGAAGTTGTTAAAATCTGCACACAGTACGCACAAAAAGGTATGATTAATATCTTTATTGCACTGTTTACGTTTGCACTTGCCTTTGCTTGTTTATCAGCACCGGCAGGGTTTACATCAGCACCTGTAGCGTTCTTTGTAAGCTACCTGATTGCAATTGCAGTATTTGGTCTTTTCCAGGCAGTATTTATGGCAAACGCCGGCGGCTGCTGGGATAACGCTAAGAAAATCGTTGAAGTTGACTTAGCCGAAAAAGGCACTCCGCTTCACGAAGCAACCGTTGTCGGCGACACTGTCGGCGACCCGTTCAAAGATACATCTTCTGTTGCAATGAACCCGATTATCAAGTTCACAACCCTGTTCGGACTTCTTGCAATGGAAATCGCAATTTCTGAAAGCTTCAGAAATATTGCACCGGTTGCCGGATGGATATTCTTAGTAATCGCTTTGATTTTCGTAATCCGCTCATTCTATGCAATGAGAATTCCGTCAAAACCAAAACTTGATCCGGAACTGGAAGCCCAACTGGCAGCTGAACTGGGTGTTGAACTTGAAGACACACAAAATCCTGAATCTTAAAGAGCAAAATAGGGAGATGAGTATTATCTCATATAAAAAGCGCCGGAGCGAAAGTTCCGGCGCTTTTCTAATAAAACAATTGTAAATTAATGTAAAATTATCTCTAAAAACTGTAAAGATTAATCCTACCAATTCCGTAAAAAGACAATGTGTAGATAATTTAAAGGAGAAAATTTATCATGGGTGCAGACAAAATTAATAGTGCAGGTTCACAGAAGAATGTTGACAACATTAAAAATGAAAACAGATTGAGCGAAGAAGAAAAAGCAAAAAATGAAAAAAAATCCACTTCTGAAAAGATACAAGAATATTACAAAAAACACGATGAACATCAGGAAACTCTTGATATGATGAAACTTGATGATGAACAAAAGCGGCTTGCAAAAAAAGCACAGGATATTCAAAAACATTACTCTGCAGAGCAGGCAAAAGGTCATGATTTCAGCGATATAATGAAAACAGTTGAAGGGAAAACCCTAGAAGATATCAAAAAACTTGAAGCCGAACTGGAAGTAGAAAAACAGCAGCAGGAAGCAAAAGTTAAAGAGTCTATCCAAACAAAATCCGCAAACACTGGTGAAGATATGCAGGCTAAAGTTGACGAAATTTTGAAAAAACATCTAGAAGAAGAAAAAAAACTGATGGAGCAAATGGAAAATGAACTTGCCGCTAAAAAAGAAAAGATTGATAGACAGCTTGAGAATCAGAGAAAAGGATTTGTATTAGATTCTCAGTTGGATGCAGTGTCTGACAACATCTCCAAACTTGAATCGGATTGGCGCCGGCTCCACTTTGAAATTGCAGACTTGCGTGAATCCGGCAACACAGAAGAACTGGCCAAAAAAGAAGTTGAATACGAGCTTCTTAGAAATCAAATCGAGACACTTAAAGAAGAACAAGAACGGATTGAAACAATGAAAAGACTGACCGAAATAGATAAAATTAAAGATTTTAACGGTCTTGATTAATTTTTATAATAATTTTACGAACAGGCGCCGGAATTAAAATTCCGGCGCTTTCAATATTCTTATTTTTGTATGATAATTCATATACATATAAAATAAGGAGCGTCATGGAAAATAAGGATAGTATTTCAAAACAAAACACTGAATTAATGTTAAAACATCTTCAGGAACAATTGGACGAAATCAGAAAAGAACGGGAAAATTTGGCAGCAACAGTCGAAAAACTAATGCAGCATCACACTTTTGAAGAAGCGGATGATGAACAAAAAAGAAATCTTGAAATTTGGAAACAGGAAGTAGACGAGCATAGCAAAATTGCAGTAGAACATTTGAAAATGCTTGAAAAACATCTGCAGGAAACCAAACAGCAATATCTGAATTTACAGAACAGACAAAATAACATTTAATTTGCTTAATTTTCCTGACTTCTGGGATTAGAAAAAACATAAAAATAAGGATTTCCCTCATGCCGGCAACAGAAAACAAAAATACCGGAACCGATTTGAATTCACAATCAGCCTATACCATCAATATCTGCTATTCAAGCGACAAAAATTACGCAAAATATCTGTCTCTTTCGCTTGCGTCGGTTTTGCTGTCAAAAAATCCCGAAGACAATCTTCATTTCTACATTTTAGACGGCGGCATCCGTCCGGAAGATAAAGAAAAAATTCTCTCCTTAAAAAAACTTGCCCCCTGTGAAATAACATTTGTTCCTGTTGATACAGCCAAATTCAACTCCTGCCCTATGCACAACTCCAAAAGGCTTACAATTGCATCTTATTACCGACTTGTAATTTCAGATATTTTGCCGGAAGTTGAAAAAATTATCTACCTCGACTGTGATATGGAAATCAAACATTCGCTTGCGCCGCTGTTTAACACAGAGATTTCACAAAATCCGCTTGCTATGGTTGAAGATATTGCATCCGAAAAACATAAAAAAAGACTTAACCTTGATGAATATTTTAATGCCGGAATGCTTTTGATGAACCTTGATTACCTTAGAGAATCCGCATTCTCCAAAAAAATCTTCGACTGGATAAACGTTCATCAGGAAAAACTAAAACTGCACGATCAGGATGTGCTTAATCTCTATTTCGCAGGCAAAATAAAAAAACTTGATAAAAAATGGAACTTTCAATGCAAAGAACTCTCTGCTGTGAAAACTCTGCCCGAAGCCTGCATTATCCACTATGTTGCAAGAGATAAAAGAGATTTTGTCTACAACTCTTTCCCGCTGTTTCTGAAAACGCCATACCAAAAAGAATTCTCAATGCTTTATGCCGGCAGGCTTTTGAAATCAACAGGACAGAAAATTTTCAGGATTAGAAATCTTAATCAGGAGAAAAAAGAACTCACTCTGCTGGGTTTAAAATTCACTCTGAACAGAAAATAATTAGGAATTATCTCTTTTGATGTACAGGAATGAGATTCTTCGCCTAACTGTCATTCTGAGGGCATAGCCCGAAGAATCTCCTATTATAGGCTCAGAATGACAAATTTATTCTATTTTCGTCTATGTTAAGAGATAATTTCCAATTTGCCTTAATATAAGTTTTTTAGATTTTTTCTTGTAATCATTTTTTTCGGGTGGTAAAATTTTGCTGTAGTTAGTTAGGGGGATCCGCCCCGTTATAGGTCTTTTGAACGTTGTCAACTGACCGGAAAGGATAAAAATGGAAAAAAACAACGAAACTTTACACATCTTGAGGCACTCTTGCTCTCACATCATGGCACAGGCTGTTCAGAAGCTGTTTCCGTCAGCAAAGTTAGCTATCGGACCTTCTACGGACACAGGTTTTTATTACGATTTTGATTTAACTGACGGTCATGCTTTTACTGAAGAAGACCTTGTTAAAATCGAAGAAGAGATGAAAAACATCATCAAACAAAATCTTACGTTTGAAAAGTACGTAATTCCAGATGTGGACAAACAGATTAAAGAATTTAAAGCAGAGGGTGAAATCTACAAAGCAGAGCTTCTTGAAGAACACAGAAACGACAACCCGACTTTGTACCTGACAAAAGACAAAGACGGAAATGTATTGTTTAATGATCTTTGCGCAGGCCCTCACATTCCAAACACCTCATTCATCAAAGCAAACGCAATTAAATTACTCAAAGTTGCCGGCGCATACTGGAGAGGCAACGAAAAAAACAAAATGCTTCAGAGAATTTATGCAACAGCATTTTGGAATAAAGAAGATTTACAGGGATATCTGACATTTTTGGAAGAAGCCGAAAAACGCGACCACAGAAAACTCGGCGCAAAACTTGATTTGTTCTCAGTAAGAGAAGAAATCGGCGGAGGACTTGTTCTGTGGCACCCGAACCTTGCAACAGTAAGGGAAGAAATCGAAAATTACTGGAGAACAGAACACAGAAAACGCGGTTATGTGATAGTAAACACCCCGCAGATTGCAAAATCAAAACTCTGGGAAATTTCAGGCCACATGGGTCACTATAAAGAAAATATGTTCTTTGTACAAAAAGACGACGACTCTGAAGATCAGTACGTTGTAAAACCGATGAACTGTCCGTTCCACATTCTGATTTATCAGGCAAACAGACATTCATACAGGTCATTACCTTTGAGAATGGCAGAACTCGGCACTGTTTACAGAAAAGAAAAATCCGGTGCTCTATCAGGTTTGACAAGGGTTCAAGGGTTCACACAGGATGATGCCCACATTTTCTGCACACCTGAACAGTTAATCGGAGAAATCAACGAAATCATAGATTTTGTAGCTGATACAATGGCAATATTCAACCTTCCGTTTGAAGTTGAACTTTCAACCCGTCCGGAAAGCTTTGTCGGAGATATTGAAAACTGGAACAGAGCAGAAGCCGGTTTGAAAGAAGCTATGGACAGACGCGGCATGAAATATGATATCAACGAAGGCGACGGCGCATTTTACGGGCCGAAAATCGACTTCAAAGTCAAAGACGCAATCGGCAGAACATGGCAGTGTGCAACAATCCAGCTTGACTTTAACCTGCCTGAAAGATTCGGCATTAAATATCAGGACAAAGACGGCTCTATGAAAACACCTGTAATGCTTCACAGAGTAATTTTCGGTTCTATGGAACGATTCCACGGAATCCTAATTGAACACTTTGCAGGCGCTTTCCCGACATGGCTTGCACCTGCGCAGGTAGCAATAGTTCCTATCAGTAACGAAAAACACGCAGACTTTGCAGAAGAAGTTTACAAAAAAATGCGCGCAGCCGGTATCAGAGCAAAACTCGACGACAGATCCGAAAGCATGAACTACAAAATCAGAGAAAGTCTTCAGGATAAGAAAATTCCTTACGTTGTAGTAGTCGGCGACAAAGAAATTGAATCGAATTCAGTTGCCGTTCGAGCAAGAGGCATCGGTCAGGTCGGAACTTTCAAAGTCGATGATTTCATCTCTAAAATTGAAGACGAGATTAAATCAAGAAGCCTTGAGTCTTTTGCTAAAGCTCTTGTGAAAGCTTAAGACAAAGAAAAACTTTGACATCAAACAGCAGACTCTTTACGGAGCCTGCTGTTTTATTTAACGCAATTAACCTTTTACTTACAGAACAGTAATGGAATTCTTCGCCTGACTGCCATTCTGAGGGCAGAGCCCGAAGAATCTCTTATTATAAGCGCAAAATGATAAATTTATTCTTTTTCTTTACACCAAGGGGCAATTGCTATTTATTTTTATTACCGGTCAGCAAAGAAAGTCCATAGCCTGCTGCTCCAAGTATTATGGCAACTATTGCCGCACTTTTGCCTGCAGACTTCAATTTTGTTTCAAAAATTGTTTTCTTCAAGGCTTCAAACAAATTTTTATCCGACAAATCCGCATTTTCCGATAATTTTTTCACTGTTTTATTTTTAAAATCAATTGCCGACTTAATTCTTTCTTTTTGAAGCGGCAAATTTTCAGGAGAAACACCAGCCTTTGCTCTGTAATCATCAAAATTTCCGTCAACAATTCCGTCACCGAATTCGGCTTTCAAATCATCAAGCATTTTATTGCCGAGTGTTTTGATTTCGTCAGTAGTTGTCAAATCTGCAAAATAGGCTTTTGTAAACTCCTGCGTATTTTTAAGTTCACCTGAGTCAGAGATTTTTTTCAAATCATCAACAAAAACTTTAAAATCGTTTTCATTTAATTTATTTTCCCGCTCAGTAACTTTTTTCACAAAAGAATCTGTAATTGCATCATCTTTAAACAAAGGCTTTGCAATCCTGTCACCTGCCCAGCCCGCTGCTGCACCAACTCCGCAGCCTATCAGTGTATAAGTAATTCTCTGAGTTGTATTGTTTGTGTTATCTATTTGCATAACGATTCCCTAAATTTCTACCTGTTTTTATATAAAACAAAACATATACTAATTTGTTAATTTTTGCACTAAAAATTACATTCTTTTACAATTACTCTGTCATAAAATCTTCAACCCCGTCAGCGATAGCTTTGCCGGCATTAGCCTGAATTTCTTTATCCAGCAGATACGCGTTGTCCGATGGATTAATAAGGTATCCGACTTCAATCAGAACACTTAGAGCCTCAGTGTTTCTAACAACTGCAAGGCTCCCCTGACGGACTCTGTCATCTGCAAGCGGAAGCTGTGCGGTCATTGATTTTAAGATACTGTCAGCAAGAGGTTTTGCCTGCGGGTAATAATAGAAAACACTTGTTCCTTCGTGTTCGTTCGGATCCATATTATCAGGAAGCGCATTCCCGTGAATACTTATAAATATCAATGCTTCATTTTCATTAGTTTTGCGGACTCTATCAAGCAATCCGACAGTTTCATCTCCCGAGCGGGTCATAACGACATGTGCACCTCTTAATCTCAATTCCGAGGCAAGATTTTTTGCTATAGCAAGGTTTACATCCTTTTCATTGTTTCTCAAGCATCCGATTGCCCCGATTTCATCCCCGCCGTGGCCTGCATCAACCACTATTTTTATATTTTTAAGCGGTCTGTCCTTTCTGATTTTAGGGAATTTTCTGACTTTCAAAACAAATGTATTTCCCTCAAACTCCCCGCTGTAACCAATGAGATTTTGTTTCAACGGGAACTTAAATGTAAAAGTATTGTCAGGTTTTCCTTCAATATTATAGAACTTAACAACAAAAGGATGCACACCTTCTATAACGTACGGAACTTTCTTATCAAAATCTATTTTGAAAATATAATAATTTTTATCCTGAACAGCTTCTCTATTTAAAAGTTTTGCGGGAGTAAATTCATCTGCTGAAGTTACATCACAAAAAGCAACCCAGCCGAATTCTTTATCGTTAAGTCTGACCTTATAAAACCCGCTTTTTTCACCGACAACATTAAGCGGGATATCTTTTTGATAATGCGAAATTCTGTTATTTCCGCCATCAACCGGAGTGGAACGAAGCGGAACATTATCTTTTATCGTGACAAAAGTCCGCGCGGACTCGTAAGGGAGTTCTGTATTTCTTGTTGTTAGAGCCGATGAAACCTTTGACACCGGACGTGTAATTTTATAAACGTGTTTTTCCTCCCCGGATTCAATCACAAACTCATTTTTACCGGCATTAAGCTTTACCGCATGAGCAAAACCGCCGGACTTGTGCACCGGAATCTCCGTACCGTTAATTTTAAGAGGAATTGCGGTATCTGCGTTTCCGACAAAAAAAGTAGATGGCGAATTAATTGTCACTTCATTTTTTTTAGGATAAACAACATCTAACGCATAAACTGACTGAACACTCAACAAAACCGCAAAAATCAAACCAAAATATTTCATACTGACAATTATATATCTTAAATTAAATGAATACAAGTGATATACAAAGGGAGTTATGTAGCAAATTCCACCAAAATTTTCAAAACAGTGTCATACTGAGCGTTAGCGAAGTATCTCAATAAAAAAGTCCTCAGAATGACGGATTTTTATAGTATCAATGAGATTTGCTACATAACTCCCTATACAAAAAGAGAAATTCCGGTATTTTCTCCCGCCCAGAAGGCTGAGGCAATAAAATCAGTCAAACTCTTCACCCGCTGAACGATTTTCAATATTCATCAGCCAAATGCGTAAATATTCGTTAATATTTCATGATTTTAGCATTCCTTATGCTAAAATATTTCTATGTAAGGGGAGAAAGCTGTGAGAGTTAAACAGTCTGAAAGGACAAAAGAAAAAAGATTTAAAAGATTTGACAGACTGTTGAGCTGTCTTCACATTTTTTTTGTAGGCTTTGCCGCTGCACTTGTAATTTACCTTTTCTTCATAATGGTAATTGATACGGGTAAATACAGAGTACGGGCACAAAACCAGCGCGCAGGAAGAACATTTTCAATGCGTGGTGACATTTATGACCGGAACGGGATTAAACTTGCAACAGATAAGGTATATTCTGACGTCTATGCGCATCCGGCAAACTACGACAGCACACCGGAAGAACTTGCAAAACTTATTGCCCCTATTTTAAAAATACCAAAAGATCAGCTTGCACAAACCCTTAAAAAACCCGGGCCGGTAATAACTATTAAAAAAGACATTGACCGGAATGCAGCAAAAGAAATTGCAAAACTTCATTTAAGAGAAATTTCAATGGGTAAAAAGAACACCCGGGAATACCCTCAAGGGACACTTGCCGCACATGTTCTCGGTTATTACAACTTTGATGCCGACATAGCAAACGGAGTTGAATACACAGCAAAAGATAAACTTGAAAACGTAGAAAATCCGGTTAAATTTCAGAGCACAAGGGACGGAAAAATCATATACGATTTTACGACAGATCCTGTTGCCACAACCCAGCCGCCTAAGGGTGAAAACCTTACACTGACAATAGATGCGGCAATTCAGCATATATGCGAAAAAGAGCTTCAAAAAATGGTTGAAGAAAAAGAGGCTCTCAGAGGAACCGTTATTGTAATGAACCCCAAAAACGGTGAAATCTTAGCTTATGCAGTTTATCCGACATACGACCCGAATAATTACCGCAAAGCAACTGCCGAACAGATTAAAAACTGGACACTGACGGACGTTTTCCCGCCCGGCTCCACATTCAAAATCATAACAGTAGCCGCAGCAATGAGCCTTGGCAAAATCAATGAACACTCAAAAATTCTTGATACCGGAAAAACAAAAATCGGAAACTGGGAAATCAAGAATTATGACTACGATATTCACCCGTACCCCGGCGATATTTCTCTGGAATACCTTTTTGAACACTCAAGTAATATCGGTGCAATTAATGTCGCCAAAACAATGACCCCGAAAGAATTTTATGATGTCCTGAAAAACTTCGGTTTCGGTTCAAAAACCGGCATAGATTTACCCGGAGAATCATCAGGTCTGCTGCCATACTGGGCACAATGGGACAAAGGAATTCAGGCAACAATGTCTTACGGATACGGAACATCTGTTACGGCAATGCAGATGATATCTGCAGTTCAGGCACTTGCAAACAACGGTGTAAAAGTAACGCCGCACATAATAAAATATTCTCAGGAAGAATACGACCAGAAAATTCACTACACGCAGGTCGTAACCCCTGAAACAGCCAGAACAATTACCAAACTTCTTGCTGAAAGTGTAAACAACGGACGTTCGGTTATAAAAATGGACAACTACAACGTAGCCGCAAAAACCGGCACCTCAAGAAAACCTAAAGAAAATGCCGCAGGCTACACGCCTTATATGTACACATCTACAATAGGATATCTTCCGGCATCAGACCCGCAAATATTGATTTACGTAATGGTAGACAGCGCAAAAGTCGGAGCAATCTGGGGCAACACGGTCGCAGGCCCGATATTTAAGGAAGTCGCAACCCAGACCGCCAGAATTTTAAATTTAAAACAGGATAAAAGACCCGCAGTAAAAGGAGATGACTAAAAAATGAAACTTGATGAACTCATTGAGCATTTGGATTATAAAGATTTAATAAACTTTAAAAACGTCGAAATAACAGGGATTTCATATAATTCAAAGACAACAAAACCCGGAGATATTTTTGTATGTCTGACCGGCGAATACACAGACGGACATGAATATGCAAAAAACGCAATAGAAAACGGTGCTGTTGCACTTCTTGCCGAACATGCAGTAGACGCAGGCAAAATACCTCAAATTTTGGTAAACTCTACAAGACACAAAATCGCAGATATAGCAGACAGATTTTATTCAAGCCCGTCTAAAGGCATAAACCTTATCGGCATTACCGGCACAAACGGCAAAACAACAGTTACCCACCTTATCCAGAAAATTCTTGAAGAAAACGGCCAAAAATGTGCACTTATCGGCACTTTAGGCTACAAACTTTCATCAAATGGCGAATACCGCGACGCAAAACACACAACCCCGCAGGCTCCGGAACTTCAAGCAACATTAAGAATGATTAAAGATGTTGAAAAAATAGACAACGTAGTAATGGAAGTAAGCTCGCACGCTCTTGAACAGAACCGTGTCGGAGGCTGCCGGTTTAACGGCGCAGTATTCACAAATCTTACACAGGATCATCTGGACTACCATATTACAATGGAAAATTATTTTGAAGCTAAGGCGCTGCTTTTCAAACATCTTTCAGAAGGTGATTTTGCGGTCATTAATCTTGACGACAGCTATGCGGAAAAATTCTTAAGCGTAACTCCGGAAGGTGTCAAAAAATACACGTACGGGGTAAAAAAAGATGCGGATGTAAAAGCAAAAGATATTAATTTTTCTCTTAACGGCGCAGAATTCACACTGGTTGTAAGGAACAAAATTCTTTCAAACACAACCCCGCAAGATGGTGAAAGCTCTTACAAAGTAAATCTTCATATGAACGGAATGTTCAGCGTTTATAATGTTTTGGCTGCCGTTACAGCATCAATTGCAATGGGAATTGATGTTCAAACAGCGCTTAAGGCTCTTGAAAATGTAAAAGGTGTAGCCGGAAGATTTGAAGTTGTTGTAAAAAAACCGCTTGTTATAGTAGATTACGCACATACTCCCGACGGTCTTGAAAATGTGCTAAATTCCGCAAGAGAAATTACGCCAGAAGAAGGCAAATTGATTTGTCTTTTCGGCTGCGGCGGCGACAGAGATGCAACCAAAAGACCCAAAATGGGCGCAATTGCAGAACGAATTGCCGACAAAATTATTATTACGAGCGACAACCCGAGAAGCGAAGATCCTCAGCAGATAATAACAGATATTATTGCAGGGCTTAAAAACGTAAACACGGAAACAGTTACGGTCGAGCCGGACAGAGGACACGCAATTGCACTTTTAAAAACCATTGCCGGCAACAATGATGTTGTAATTATTGCAGGCAAAGGACATGAAGATTATCAAATTTTAAAAGACAGAACAATCCACTTTGACGACAGAGAAGAAGCACGAAAAGTATTTGAAGGAAGTGTAATATGAAGACAAAACTTTTAATAGAACAGCACTCTCACGGAGCATTCGGAATTGATTTCAATACAGCCGCAACAGATGATCTGCTTTACCTTACAAAAGAAATCACAAAATACGGTATCGGCGGGATTTTTCCGACACTTGTAACCGATAACATAATGAACATCAAACACCAGATAGAGGTCATAAAACAGGCTGCACAAAAACAAACTCCGGATATGGCAAAAATTCTTGGCATACATCTGGAAGGGATTTTCTTAAACGTTGAAAAACGGGGAGTTCATAACCCGAAATATTTTCTTAAACCTACAATCGAAAATTACCGGACAATAGAAGATCCTTTTATCAAAATTGTAACTCTGGCACCGGAATTTGACGAAGGGTTAATTATGTACCTGTGGAATAAAGGTGTAAAGGTTCAGGCCGGACACTGCATAAGCGGACACTTAAACGGCTGCCGCGGAGTAACCCACCTGTTTAATGCAATGAGCGGGATTGCGCACAGGGGTGTTTCAACGGCTCTGTCGGCGCTGATTAATGATTTTATTTATACAGAAATTATCTGTGACGGAATTCACGTATCTGATGATGCAATAAAACTTGTTTTTAAAATGAAACCGGCAGATAAAATAATTCTTGTAAGCGACAGTCTGCCAATCACAAAAAGCAACAGAACCGAAATGTTTTTTGCAGATGAAAAAATCTATTATGACGGAATTAAAGCAACATCAAAAGATGGAACGCTTGCGGGAAGCACAGCACTTTTGCCGGATATAATAAAAAGACTTCATTCAATAAAACTTTTCAATCCGCAATTTATAGAAAATCCGTATATATACCACAACGTAAATCTTAACGGCTATATTGAATGGGATGAAAACTGGAATATAGAAAAAGTTCAAATAGGATAGAAAGTTATGAGAAGCGACAATATCAAAACAGGAATAGCCCGCACGCCGCACAGGGGGCTTTTGATGGCTGCGGGAGTGAGCAGAAAGAATATGAAGGCGCCATTTATCGGGATTGCAAGTTCATTTTCGGATCTTGTGCCGGGGCATACCGGAATGCGCGATATTGAAAGACAGATTGAAAAAGGAATTCACTCGGCAGGCGGACAGGCTTTTATATTCGGGGTTCCAGCAATCTGCGACGGAATTGCAATGGGGCACAACGGAATGAGGTATTCTCTGCCTTCACGCGACCTGATTGCGGACTGTGTTGAAAGCGTTGCCTCAGCACACCAGCTTGACGGTGTTGTCTTGCTTTCAAACTGCGACAAAATCACCCCCGGAATGCTTATCGGAGCTTTGAGGCTGAATATTCCATGCCTGATTGTGACAGCAGGGCCTATGCTTGACGGAGAGTGCAGGGAATTTCACAAATTAACAATGGTAACTGGCTCATTTGAAGCGGTCGGAAAGTTCAGAAACGGAGAAATTACAGAAGAAGAACTTCTTGCTCTTGAAGAAGAAACCTGCCCGTCTGCCGGCGCATGTCAGGGAATGTACACTGCAAATACAATGGCGTGTTTAACGGAAATTATGGGAATGTCGCTTCCTTATTGCGCCTCCAGCTCTGCAGTTTCGTCAAAAAAACGCAGGATAGCATTTGAAAGCGGTATGCAGATTGTAGAACTTGTGAAATCAGACACAAAGCCTTCAGACATAATCACAAAAGACGCGCTTATTAATGCAATAACCGCCTCGCTTGCGCTCGGCGGGTCGACAAACACATTTTTGCATCTTCTGGCAGTCGCAAACGCGGCAGGACTTGATGTTACAATAGACGATTTTGACAGACTGAGCCGCAAAGTACACCAGATTGTGAAGATTAATCCTTCCTCGACATTAACGATGGCTGATTTTCACAACGCAGGCGGAATTCCGGCAGTTGTAAAATCGCTCGGGGATTTGCTTGCCGAAACAAAAACCGTCTGCGGTCTGACAAACAAAGAGATTGCAAAAGAGGCTTACATAAACACTGATATTATTCCTTATTACAAAGATTCCAAATATACGGAAGCGGGACTCGGCGTACTTTACGGCAACATCGCAAAAGACGGATGTGTCATAAAGATTTCCGGAGTGACTCCCGAGTGTTATGAGTTTGAAGGGACTGCCGTAACTTTTGACAGCGAAGAAGAGGCAATGGAAGCGCTTGAAAACGACAGAATTAAAGCTGGAGATGTAATCGTAATCCGCTATGAAGGCCCTGCAGGCGGCCCCGGAATGCGGGAAATGCTTGCACCGACATCACTTCTTGTCGGCAAGGGGCTTGGCAAATCCTGTGCACTGATTACTGACGGAAGATTTTCCGGCGCAACCCGCGGCATCTGCGTCGGACATATTTGCCCGGAGGCTGCAAAAGGCGGCAGCATTGCGCTTATCCAAAACGGAGACAAAATAAAAATTGATATTCAGAAAAGAAAAATCGAACTTCTCGTAACCGAAGAAGAACTTGAAGCCCGCCGGAAAAACTTGAAACCTTTTGAATTAAAAGTTAAATCCGGCTACCTTGCAAAATATGCCAGAAATGTTCAGGATGCAAGCCACGGCGCTATTGTTTAAACATTTTGTGATATTATACCGTTATGAAAACCTTAAAAGACTTTGCGGATGACATAAACAAATGTTCAAAATGCGGACTCTGCCAGTCTGTCTGCCCTGTTTACAAAATTACGGGCAATGACTGCGCAGTTTCGCGCGGAAAATTCGTTATGCTGGAAGGCGTTTTGAAAGGCGATTTAAAACTCAACAGGACAATCGAAAAATACCTTGATATGTGCCTCAGATGCGGAAAATGCAAAGACTTTTGCCCCAGCGGAATTGATGTTTGCGAGATTTTTAATATTGCAAAATACGAGTGCTCTAAAAATACTCTGCAGGGCAAAATTGAGAAGTTTTTAGAATCGGATTTTGTGTTCGGAAATTTCATAAAACTTGCGCGTAAAATTTCGCACTTTGGCGCCAGCCGCCTCCAACCGGCGAATGACTGCAAAGAAACAACAAGGCTTCTATATTTTAAAGGGTGTGTGAATAATATCTACCCGAAAACCGAAAAAGCTCTGAAAAAAATATTGCAGAAGCTTGATGTAGAATTGATAGAACGTGATTTTGACTGCTGCGGCCAGCCGTTTTTGTCTGGCGGAAACCTTGAAAGGTTCGAAGAGGTTAAGGCGCGGAATTTGAAGCTTATGGATTGCGATTTTGATGCGGTTTTGACGGATTGCGCAAGCTGTGAGAGCACATTAAGAGAATACTTTAAAGAATGCGAAGCGCCGGAATTTATAAATGCCGCAGAATTTCTTGCAAAACAAAACGTCAGATTTCGTTTCAAAAAGCCGGTAAGAGTAACTTTCCACAAACCATGCCACTTGAAAAGCGCTGATTTTGTGCCTGAATTATTCCAAAATTGTGAAAATGTTGAATACATTGAGATGAAAGATTTTGACGAATGCTGCGGGTTTGCCGGCAGTTTTGCGCTGAAAAACAGTAATCTTTCAATAACACTTGCTCAAAACAAGGCGAAAAACATAATTGAAACCGGCGCAGATGTTGTTTTGACGACTTGTCCTGCATGTATTCTCGGGATTCTGCGGGGCTTTAACCACAGGCGGCACCCGAAAGTTATGAACGTCGTTGATTTCCTTGCTCAGGCGGATGAAATTGCGTTAGAAAAGAGTTATTAAATCATTTTGACCAGATAGTGTTAAGGTCAATATCCAGTGCCCCGCAGATTTTAATGACAATAACAATTGTCGGATTTGCTTTGCGGTTTTCAATCATGTTGAGGTATTTGGTTGAAATATCAACCATTTCTGCAAGTTTTTCCTGCGAGAGCCTTCGTCTTAAACGTTCAATTCTTATATTATCAGCAACTTCTTCTAAAATTAATTTATCATCCATAGCCATAATCTTAGACAAATTGACAGTTTTTTAATATCCATGATAAAATACTTTTATAGAAATATAATTCATGTAAAAAGAAGGATATTTTATGAAAAAGAATTATATTGCATTTACAATGGCAGAAGTGCTTATTACGCTTGGGATTCTGGGAATAGTTATTGCCATGACACTCCCAGCTTTAATCGGAAAGTATCAGGAAGTTGTATTTAAAAATAAATGGAAAACTTTGTATTCAAAAATCAGTAATGCATACCTGTATGCAAGACAGGAACTTGCCCTTGAAGACAACGCTGAAATGTTTACGTCGAAAGAAGAAATGATAAGCATACTTGATGTAATGAAAACCAGCCTTAATATAAGGACAAGTAAATATCAAAAGTCCTGTGCAGAAGGCGAAACATGCATAGCCGGAGAAGGCTCTATTGACACTTACCATACAATGTTTGGCACCGGAATGAACCCGTATTCATTCGGCGGATACGGATTCGAACCATCTGAAAGCGATGCTGTTATCTGGCTTTCTCCTGATGGGGCAACAATTTATTTCAGGGTAAATACATTTTACGACATGTTTGTAATCTATGTATTTGTTGACGTAAACGGAGAAAAATCTGCCCCGAATATCCTTGGCAAAGATTTTCTTGCGCTTGTCATCACCCCGAAAGGCACCTGCCCGATAGGAGCTGATTGCGGATACAAACCACAATACTTCAAAGACTCCTGTACTTCAGAAAAAGAAATCTATGCCTCTTCACAAAACGGAATGCACAACGGTTCGCCAATATCCGGCATAGGGTGTTCCGCTGAATTGCTTTTAAAATAGATTATTTCCCGAGTTCGTGAGCCTTTTGAGTGGTTTTTTCGATTACGTCGTAGAAAAGTTTGTCTGATTTTTCTTCATTCATAACAGTTATCCCGACAAACGTACAGCCGCCTTTTGTTGCGACATTGTCAATAAGAGTCTGTACAGGAACTTCTCCTCTTTCAAAAACCATCTTGGCTGACCCCAGAGCCGTCTGCGTTGCAAGCAGAAGGGATTTGTCATATTCAAGCCCGAGTTTTTCGCCGGCACGCGCCATATCCTCTATAACTTTATAGAAAAATGCAGGGCCTGAACCGGAAATTGCCGTTACAATATCTATCTGGCTTTCTTCAACTTCTATAACTCTGCCGATTGAAGATAAAAGCGACATAACGAATTCAAGATCTTCTTCCGTTGCGTATTCAGCCTTTGCGAGCGCGAACATCCCTTCTTTTACAAGCGCCGGAGTGTTCGGCATAACCCTTACAACACGGCTGTTCGGAACTATTCCCTCAATCGTATCAATCGAAACTCCGGCTGCAATCGAAACGATAAGTTTATCGGGCGTGATTTCATCTTTTATTTCGTCCAGAATTTCTCTCACTAAATTAGGTTTTGTCGCAATAAAAATAACATCACTGTCCATTGCAAGAAGCCTGTTATCCGTCAAAACTTCAATTCCTAGCTTGTTTTGTGCAAGTTCAGCAATTTCAAAGTTGACCTCCGAGCCTTTAAGCTGAAGATTTTTTGCGCCTTCCGATGCCTTAATGCCCGCTATAATCGCCCCTGCCATCTTGCCGCAGCCTATAAATCCTATCTTTTTTAAAGTTTTGTTCATAATATTTAACCTGACTCCCTCTTTGATGTTGACTAATTAGTTTTTTTTGTTTAACATTTGAATTATACGACAAAAATAACAAAAGGGAATAAAAAAATGAGACGTACACTAGAAGGAACAAAAATTAAAAGACAGCACGTAAGCGGCTTCAGAGCAAGAATGGCAACTCCGGGCGGACGCGAAGTTTTGAACAGACGCCGCGCTAAAGGCCGCCACAGACTGGCAATTCAAGCTAAAAAACTTGCTTAATTCCTGACCCCCTTGTACCCCTTAGGAATAAAAGCAAATTTATAAAAAATAACACAGCAGGCCGGAATATTTCAGGCATGCTGTGTTGTTGTGAGAAAATTAAAACCTATGCTTCCAAAACAATTCAGATTGAAAAATAAAGCGGCTTTTGCCGCAACATACAGGATTAAAAACTCCTTCCACAAAGGCGGGATAACACTTTTTGCCGGCAAAAAAAAGAAAGATGAAGTTCCGACCCGCGCCGGCTTTGTCGTATCCAAGAAAACCCACAAACGCTCCGTTAAGCGTAATCGACTTAAAAGGCTTATGAGAGAAAGTTACAGGCTTCTTCTAAAATCTAATAACACCGGTGCTGCAAATCAATACATGTCCCTGATTTTTGTCGGAGGAGAAAGAGCGCTTGGAAAATCAATGAATGAAATTCAACCTATAATAAAACATCTTCTGGAGAAACTCTGATGCTTGAAGGAACTTTTACAGACCGTGTTTTAATGCATCCGACCATCCGTCCCTACCCGCAGCAGCCGCAGGAAACCTCGGGCGTAACCCTCGGTTCGGACTCCATATACAGGTATTCACTGCAGGAAAGTGATTATCCTACACTCACAATTCCTGACTACCTCTTTGACGGCGAAATGGATTTTATCCCTCCGGGGCACTACGAACTTGCTCTATCAGACGAATGGGATTTTCTTCTGCTTCTCCAGAGTAAAACCCCCATTGCAATTATTCCGGTTATTAAAGTTGAAGAAGACCTCTCTGAGCGTGACCGACTTAATGATTCTGAAAATAAAAAACGATTAAAAAAAGAAGCTAAACAGAGAGAAAAGATTAACGAAAAACGAGCAAAAGCAGGAATGCCTCCCGATAAAGAAGATATTTTTATGGAAGCTTCTATTGAATATATCAAAGACGGCAGCTATTACATTGTAAAATATGTAAGAGGCACAATTAAAGCCTGGGGAGCCATAAAAAGATAGGTTGTTGTAAAGTTATCAAAAAGGGAAACCACAGATACTATAAAAACCCGTCATTCTGAGGACTTTAGTCCGAAGAATCTTTTTTATTGAGATACTTCGCTAACCCTCTGTATGAAGCTGTTTTGAGAATTTTTGGCGGAATTTGCTATATACATCCCTATTCAGGGTACTTGATTTTTGATTTTCAGCGTATAATAATGTATATGTCGGGAGAATATGTCCGGCAATACAAAATATAACGCGGGATGGAGCAGTCTGGTAGCTCGTCGGGCTCATAAGACTCATTGAAAATTAGTTTCCTTGCTTGATATAATCAGTGTTATTGGTATTTATAAAATACTTATTTTTTGATGAAAATTGTAGGGAAGACCTACAATAATTATAGGTCTTTTATCCCCACAACTTATCATTTTTTATGCACCCCAATCATCTTGTTTTGATGTTTCTCTTTGCGGCAGCATTTCATCAGGAATGTCTTTTTCATTACTGCTGAATATCCGTTTAAAACGATTGCTTTGAAGTTCTGCCAGTTCTTCTAAATGGTGCGGTAACACGTGAGTATAAATACCCAAAGTAATACCTATACAACTATGCCCGAGCCATTTTGAAACCTTTTTAATATCGGCTTTTTCTTCAAACAGTGTTGTAGCACACGAATGCCTGAATGAATGTATTTTATAGTGTTCAATACCCGCTTCCGCTAAACGCTTGTTAACGAATGCTCTAAAAGTTGTATCGCAGATAAAATAACCGTCTTCTCTAGGAAAGACTAAGTCTAAATCTCTATGATACTTTTGTCCAAGCTTCATTTTATTTACAGCTTGTAATGCTCTAACATGGAGGAGTATCCTCTCAACAGGTTCAGACATTGATATTGTGCGATTTGAAGTTTTAGTTTTTGTTGAGTCGATAATCTCTTTTTTATACTTGTATTTCGCGTTTTTATCACTATCAGGCACCGCCTGCAACTGTTGGCTAATCCGAATTGTGCGTTTTTCAAAATTAACCTTTGTCCATTGCAATCCCAGTGCTTCACCTAATCTTGTGCCGACACAAAGTAAAAATACTATAAGCATATCCCACTGAGTACCTTGTTCAATACAGTATTTTATGAGTTTGTCATAATCTTCAGGACTTAATATCTGCGTTTCTTTTGTAGTACATTTAGGATATTTTGCCTTCTTGTTCGGATTTTCTTTTATAAGTTCATTTTGATACGCACATTCAAGCATTCTATTAACAACTGCACGAATGTTTTTAACGGTTTTAGGGTCAAGTGTGCCGCCTCTGCCGTTACTTTTCTTTAAGCATTCATTATAGAATTTTGTTAACCTTAGACCTCTTATTTCTTTTAACGGAATATGCCCTATTCCCGGAATAATATGTTTATCTAAGATACTTCTATCATCATTGATAGTAGTAATTTTGACGTGTCCTACAACAAAATTGTCAAACCAATAATTAGCCCATTGAGAAGTTAACATTTTTCCGTTTACTTCATCATCTGTATAAATACCATTTTGCTCATTGCGCCACTTTGTAGCTTTAGCAATACATTCTTCTTTTGTTTTTGCCCAAAAGTATTTATACTTGCGTTTACCGTGCTCATCATTGTAAGAAATTCTATAATCAAATCCGTTGCTGTTTTTTGAAAAACAGCCTTCCCCATTACGTCTTCTCTTAGCCATTAGCATTCTCCTCTCTTACGAACTTGTAGAATGCGTATTCGCTAATGTTCAGCTCACGTATTGCGGCATTCGATTTAATTTCACGATTCAGCCATTTCTTATAAACCTCTTTAAAGTTATCAGGTTTTGGAACTTTCTTTCGCCCCTTGTACTTGCCTAACTTTTTAGCAACGGCGATACCGTCACGCTGTCTTTCTAAAAGATTTGCACGCTCAAATTCATATATTGCGGCAAGAAAGGTAATCATCAATTTGCCGAAGTTTGTTGAAGTATCAATGTTTTCCTTGATACTAAACAAGCCTACACCTTTCTTGTCAAGATATTCCACGATATCTAACAAATCCTTAGTATTGCGTGCAAGTCTTGAAAGGTCTTTAACATAGACAGTATCGCCCTCTCTGACATAATCTAACATCGCTTGCAGTTCCGGACGGTCATCAGTGTTTTTACCGCTGACTTTTTCCTCAAACGGTTTATCTATGTTGTATTGTGCCAAAAGTGCCTTTTGACTGTCTGTGTTTTGTTCGGCTGTGCTTACCCTAATGTACGCAATTCTTTGTCCTGTCATCGTTTTCCCCTTTTTATTTTTTTGTAGGATAACGATTGTTAGATGTAAAGACTTTGTCACAGAAGTGAGTGAAAAAACAAAATCCAACTCTAAACAAAGGCTTTTTAAATGCCATGAGAGTGCGTGAATAGGGTATAGCCTATCACTTGACATAACTTTATCAAGTTTTATCAAGCGGTGCGGCGACATCCGGTATTCAATTAAAATTCTGTTGCGGTAGTGTTCCTCCCCTGTTTTGTGTGTCCTAAAAGTGTTTTGTAACGGTCGTACAAGGTGCACCAGGCTCATACAGTTGTTACGCTTTTTGCCAGTCTTTGAACCGGCGTAAACAATCAAATGTTTCATAAGAATGTCTCCTATTTTGCTACTTGATTGCTTGTTGGTGCGTTTTTTCTCCTTTTTAAATTATAATCTCTACAGTCGAGCCTAAATTATTTGTACCAATAGCGGAGGCTCACGCTGGGGACGAGAAATAAAGGTGAATCGTCACTACCTATTTAATTGTATGTTCATGATATAAAATTTTTTGTAAATTGTCAAATAAAAAATTCTATAAACCCTTATTATACTTGAATTTTGTTATACAATAAATTTTTAAAAGTGCCGGACATTCCCATTATATCTGTATTTTAAAATTTAAACTTATATGAAGAAGTGTAAATATTGTAAAATTTTTACCATTTCCTCGCCAAACAGGGCTTTTTCTGCTGGTAAAATTCAGGTCTAAATACTTTTAAAAAATTATTATCATAGATACTTCGATATTATCATCAGAATTTTTGTATATTCCTATATTGCTTATACTGTTACTACTAGGATATTTAATTAAAAAACATCTTTTTTATTTTTTTCTTTCCGCCGCCGGTACATTTTTTAACACTTATTACGCCGGCTCCATTCCTTAATCTTTTCTAATTCTTCCCGTTTCTTTTTATCTTCCGGCGATTCGTTTTTATATTTAAACTCTTTTATACTTTCTTTAATAATTGCACTAATACCAAAAAGAAAAGTTATACCCAGTAATACAAGTATAAAATTTTCTAATACAAGTTTAAAGACATTAACTATATCTTCTATAGTACCAATAACTAAATAACTTCCAATTATTGAAATCCAATCCATTATTACTGGCATATTTCCCTCTTTTATGATTTCTTTCTTCTTGGCTTATGTTCCACTATTCCATTATGAGTATAGTTTTTGCCTACATATTTATATTTTCCTCTTTTGATATATAGAAAATAATGCGGTTGCTTATCATAATTTATGCCGTTATTTTTACGGTTATAACAATAGTCAGACGGAATATAACAGTCTTCAGAACGATTATACTTTTTACTCAATTCTGTTTTAAACCATTTTGTTGAAAATTCATAATCCATTGGCATTGATTTTACAAATTCATCTATTTCTTTTATTACAGACATATTTCCTCCTTATTACAAAACTCTTTAATCACACATTGACTACATTTAGGATTGGCAGAGCAAATATTACAAAAATTCTCTGAACAATAATGCCATAGCAAAAAGTCAATCTTTGCTACTGATATACCGGTTTCTAAACTTATCTTTTCCAAAATATTAATAACTTGATTTTCTTCATTGCCGCTTTTATTTAATAAGCCAAGTCGTTTTAAAATTCTTACAATATGGACATCTGGTTTTGCTGTATCAATTCCGACATTTCGTAAATATTCAAGAACTAGGGCAAATTTCATTTGTTTTAACTTGTAGGGGCTTTCTGTACTTGCAAATAAAACAGCAACTGCTGCAGGCTTTAAAGCTGTAATAAAATAATCAAGCGAAAAGTATTCTTTTTCTATCTGCTCAAAAACTTCAACATTGTATTTTAAGTTCTGCATTTGAGCATTGATAGACCTGTTAGCAAGTTTTCTAGATTTTAAAGCATTAACAAAATAGGTATAATCAGTATTTTTAAGTTTGTCTTTGTCAAAATTAAAAAATATTTGTTCTATAACTTTTTTATTTTCGTATACAGCACCCCAATCCCTTTGATTGCTAAGCAAAGAAAATATCATGCCTCTAATATGTTCTTCAATACTAAAATGCTTGCCATTTTTGCGTGCTTCTACTGCTTCTAAAATTGATATATCCAATTTGGGATAATCTTTTAAAAACTCTGAAAGTATATATAGAATTTGGGAACATTTATTAACCATTCTTACCTATTGAGAAGATAAATTTCTGTAAATTAAGTATGAAATCAAGAAAAATTTACCTATCTCGTTATAAATTCTATCAAATACGTAAGTTTAAGTCAAATACTTACCTAATTTCCCATTCTGAATATTCTACAAAGTTAATAAAATCAAAAGAGAGGTTTAAATGGTTAATATTAAAATTTTATTCGGGCGGAAAATAAAAGAATATCGTAAAAAGAAAAATCTAACGCAGGCACAACTTGCAGAATTGGTCAATGTTGATGATAAGCATATAAGCTGTATAGAGAGTGGCAAAAATTTTCCTTCTCCGGATTTAATTGAGCGATTAGCAACATATTTAGATGTTGAACCAAAAGACTTATTTGAATTTTATTACCTGCAAGATATAGAAGATTTAAAATCAGATATTATAAAAATGCTTAATAAACTGAATAATGATGAACTAGCCCTTGCACATAAGTATGTGCGGACATTTTTGTTAAAATAATTTTTCTGTAATTTTATACCTCGCCGCCCATAAAGTTTTCATCATCAGCCGGAGAATGCTCTCATTCTCTTTAATCACCGCCGGCGGTTTTGTAACCGAGAAAAATCTTACAGCCGAAAACTTGTGTCCACAACCAAGAAACCTCATTCTACAATGAGACGGGCTGTATGGGGTGATAAATTTATTCCCCTAAAGGGATTAGTTCAGGCAAATCTTCTGGTCGTTCTTCTGTAATTCTCCGCTTTAATGATTTTATGAATTTTTCTCCAGTAAGTAAACTTCTATAAGCTACATTTTCTGCATCTTCTTTAGCTTCATCTACTTTACTATTGATAAATCTTTGTATTTTATCAAAGTATACATTAAATGCCTGTTCTTTACTTTCATTTATTGATGCATTTACATAATACCCTTTATTAACAATTTGTTTAAAAATTCTTATAATTTCTTCATTGCTATATTTCAACTTTAATAACTCGTTAATTCCCCATATTATATGATATTTAAAATAATACGGAGCATATTCTTCTTTATTCTTTGTTACTAAGATATTTTTAATTTTCATATCTATATAGCAATAAATATAATAGCTAGCAAATAGTTTATAAAATTCTTCATCTGATATAGTATTAACTTTTTGTCCATTGATACCAAATATTTTATAATAATGCCCATTTTCACTAATATCCCACATTTTTTTAGAGCTTAAATAAACATCTGGAGGATTTATGAACATACAATAGTATGTCTTTGCAATATTTTCCATAGAAATAGTTTTTTTCTTGGGCTCATTTAATCTTCGTTTGCGTTTATATACTACTTCTTTGGATATAGGATAATCTAAAGGATATTTTAACTTATATTCTTTTACTTTGTTTTCAATAGCGATTTGTACTTCATCATTACTTCTAAAATCAATAGATTTAATAACGGTTTGACTATTATTGTTTTTTACAATATTAAAAGCAAGGCTACTTTCTTTATCTCCACTAGTATATTTATCAGCTTTTACTATCTTTATTAAAACTTTTACATTTGTTAAATCCACCGTTTCAGGTTCTTTTGCTATTGTAGTTAATGTTTGAGCTCCATTTACCACTTGAAATTTAGTACAATCTAATGATTGCTTTTCTTTATCTAAATAATAATTCTCGCAAATTGCCGTTATTCCATTGTTATAATAGAAAAATTTATCAGGAGATTTTTCTATAGTTTCAATCATTCCTTTGTTAACAGTATTTTTTCCTAACCATTGACGAATATTAAGATTAAACAATCGTTCTCTATATTCTCTATTTTGATATAGGCTTCTTAATTTAGAACCTTTTTGAGTAATAAGTATAGTTTCATTTGGGGATATTGTATTAAGTTCAATAACATCTTCATTGCCCAAATTTAATGTAACTTTATCCGGTGGATTATCCCCCATTGTTTTTATACTTTCATATTCTGTCCTTAATTTAGTAGAATCAATTATGGAAAATTGTATATTTTCATCTTCTACTAAAGATGAATAATATTCTTCTTCTTCATTTGTTACTTTCTCTGTAGTTACAAATAACAAATTATATTCTACATTCTTCTTTCGTTTTATTTCGGAAAAAAATGCTTTTAACTCAGCGTTACAAGTATTATTATATAATTCAGTCTTTATACTGTTAGGTAGTTTTATAAAATCAGGGATTTCTTTTAACGGTCGAGATTGATACTTTGTTTGAATAATATAAACCTTGTTATCATCAATAGCTATAAAATCGATACCTTTATCATTTGCATTATCTACAATTCCTTGTTCTATAGAGTCTGCATCAATATTATAACTCTTTTGAAAAATCTCATTTAAGTAAAATTTTAAAAACAACTTTCCTTTAGTCTTAGAATCCAAATTGTTTACATCGTTAGGATTTTTCAATGAATATCCCATTTCATTATTAGCAATTTTATACATATCTTCTAACATATTGTTTTTGAAAATATCTTTTTTCTGAACAGTTTTAGCCATAACAACCCCTTATATCAACACAAGTATACCAATTAAAAAATGATATTTCAATTTGTTAAGTATAATTAGCTCGGCGGCTCATAAGAATTATTTTAAATTTGTTTCTTTGCTTGATATAATCAGTGTTATTGGTATTTATAAAATACTTATTAAACATTTCTATTACTAAATACAAATTTCCGGCAGCCATTTAATTTTATTCATAAATTTTCCGCCGGCGGTTTTCTAAAAAATTAATCTATTTTACCGGTGACATACCGCTCCTACAAACATACCTACAATTATTGTAGGGAAGGTTCATTTTTAAATAAAAAATCATGGGTCTTGATTTTTGTTTTTTAGCGTTTAATAATGGGGTGTAAGAGAATTTAACGCGGGATGGAGCAGTCTGGTAGCTCGTCGGGCTCATAACCCGAAGGTCGTTGGTTCAAATCCAGCTCCCGCAACCAATTAAAAAGCAATAGAGATAAGGTTTTAAGCCTTATCTCTATTTTTTAACTTTTTTGTATGTAATAAAGTGTGTATTAAAGTGAGTGTTTTGCGTAGGGCAGATGGTGCGATTATTTTGGGTAATCGGCTTGTGTAGCGGATTTCATGGGTAGGAAATAATCAAACCATGTGAACTGTAATTACTCTTTTTACTCTTTTTCTACTCGGTGCAGATGGTGTGATTATTTCGGGCAAAAGGATTTTAAACCTCTTTGTGCCTATATTTTGGGTAAATTAAGGCTTGGTTCAAATGGTATGATTATTGCGGGCAAGTGAGTCTTTTGAGGTTTTTGAAAATTCTGCTGTTCTGTTAAATTTTTTAATTGATACAAAACCGACACATACTCGGAAGTACTGTTCCAATTCTTCATCTTCCGAGTTAAGGTGTGTGTACCATGAATGAATATGTAACTATTAAAGAAATCGCTCAGGCTAAGGGATTAAAGAGTACCCGCTCAATCCGAATGGAAATAAACAAACCTGAAAGCAAATATATTTCAAGAGAAGTCAAAGTTAACGGCGGAATGTCATACGAAATATTGTTTTCAAGTTTAGAACCTGAATTACAACAAAAACTTCGGGAATGCGAAACCAAATCAACGGCTATAATTCCCCTTAATTACAAACCGCCGACTGTAACGGATAAAGCAAGATTGACGGCAAATCACAGAATGAACATTGTTAAAGCCGCACTTGAACATAGAAATAAATATCCGACAATAAAAGAAGCTGATACGGAATTTTTAGATCTGTATAATTCAGGTTTGTATTTACCAAAAGCATACGAATTTTTGGGAAGTATTTCAATCGGAACTTTGAGAAGATACATACAAACCTACAAGAAAACAGGCAACGCAGAATCCCTAATACCCCAATACAAAATAACAAAGCAAGGTGAGTATAACAGCATTTTAGATGACAATATGAAAAAAGTTCTGCTTGCTCTTTTACTTCATCAGAATAAATTCGGATACAATACGGCAATCAGACTTGCAAAACAAGTATTGATTAAAAAAGGTTATGATGAAGATGCTCTGCCGAGTAATATAACTTTCAAAAGGTTTGCGGAGCATTTCAGAAGAAATCATTATGCGGAGTGGGTGTTAAGACGTGAGGGTATGAAAGCCTACCACGATAAGGTTGAACCATATATTGAAAGAGATATAAGTAAAATAGAAGTTGGAGATGTCTTGATTGCAGACGGACACGTTCTTAATTTTCAAGTAATAAATCCATTTACAGGAAAGCCGACCAGAGCAACTTTGGTCGGTTTTTTAGATTGGAAATCAACGGCATTAGTCGGTTATGAAATTATGATGACTGAAAATACTCAATGTATTGCAAGTGCTTTAAGGAACGCTATTTTAAATCTCGGAATAATCCCGAAAGTAGTTTATCAAGATAACGGCAAAGCATTTAAATCTAAATTCTTCCAAGATGCAGATTTTGATGAGGGGATATTTAACGGAGTGTATGCCAATTTAGGTATTCACTCCGTTTTTGCTAAACCTTACAATGCACGTGCAAAAGTTATAGAAAGATTTTTCTTAGATTTTCAGGAAGAATTTGAAAAACTTATGCCAAGTTATATCGGCACTTCAATTGAAAACCGTCCTGCGTGGATGAATAGAAATGAAAAACTGCATTTGCAACTTCATAATCAACAAACAAAAGGAAATATTCCGACAGTACAAGAGACTATTAAATATATTAATGCGTGGCTTGAATACAGGAATCAAAAAGCCTGTCCTAATGATCGTTCAAAGAAAATTCAAGAGGTATTAAATTCTGTTCAGAAACAAGATATTAATAAATCTGCACTCGATTATTTAATGATGCAAACAGAATCACGAACTATAAATAAACACGGAATAACATTTCTCGGAATGCATTACAGGAGTGATGTTATTCTTGGACTTCGGGATAAGGTCTATGTACGGTACAGCTTATTTGACCTTTCCAAGATTCAAGTTTATTCAATGAAAGGTGAATTTTTATGCGTGGCACATAGGGTGCAAAAAGTTCACCCGATGGCAAATGTTCTAGGCACAGTTAAAGATATGGAAGAATACAAGCAGCAGTATCAAAGGCAGCAGAAAATTAAAAACCGGCTTGTTAAACAAATTAAAAAGACATTCACTAAAGATGAACTTCAGGTTTTAGAAATTGAACAGGAACCTGTTTTAGAAATAGAAGAACAACCAAAGCCAAAGCGTGCACGAAAATTAACCCCTCGTGAACGGCAGATGAACGTGCCGATGTTTAATTCAAATTATGAAAAATATGAATGGTTGATGATAAACGGAACAACAAATCCGCAGGATAGAAAGTGGCTTGCGGATTATATAAAAAGCGATGAATATTACAACTTATATGGAGATTAATCTATGAAGAAAACATTTATTAAAACAAAAAACGTTAAGCGGTTTGTAGCATTGATGAATGAGTTGCAAAAACTTTCGCCGAACATTCCGAAACTTGCATTAGTTTACGGAGACCATGGGCTTGGAAAATCTCAGACAATCCAGTGGTGGGCGGATAAAAACGATTCTGTATATGTTCGGGCAACACAGGGAATGACGAGCAGATGGCTTTTATCTGAAATAGCGGAGGAACTTGGTGAAGAACCTTACTGGCATACACAGGAAACCTTTGAACTCATAGAAAATTATTTAAGACAGAATCCTAAAATAATTATTGTTGATGAGATTGATTATTTGATTGAAAAGCATACGGTTGAAACATTAAGGGATTTGCACGATAAAACAGCCTGCCCGATAGTTTTAGTCGGAATGGGAGCGGCTGATAAAAAACTTGCAAGATATCCGCATCTGTTGGACAGGCTATACAAAATACTTAAGTTTGAACAATTTAATCAAGACGATATTACAGACATTCTTCAACAAATAACGGATTTGGAGTTTACTCCTGATGCAATAAATTATCTCGCAACAAGGACAAATCAGTTCAGGCAACTGGTTAAGTTGATTAATAAAATAGAAAAATTGTCTGAAACTAACAAAATACAAGAAATTGACGAATACACTTTGAAAGGAATATTAAATGAAAGACAGAATATTAAGACTTTGCAAACGGTTGGATAAATTTACACTTGATGAGATTTCAACTATTGCTGAAGATGTTGATGAGGCTGTTTTAGAGTTACTCCTCTTGACTCTGGTGCAAGAAGGAAAACTTATTTTTAGAGACAATATATATTTATATAATAAAGAACAAGGTGGAAACAAACAAAGACTTCCGCAATTTTTTCAACACCATTCCAAAACTGATATAGATTACATAATAAAAGGGTTTTGTATTGATATAGAAGTCTTAAAAATGATTGATTTATTTGGTTTTTCAAAACATGTTATGAATAATTTTTATCAATATTTTAGGACAATAATTTATGAACAACAAAAGAAAGAACTTGTTAAGTATTTTGAAAAATCCCCTAAAATACCGCAAGAAAGGATTTATATGAATGCAAAAGTTTATCTGTATTTATATGAACACAAATTATTTGTATCTGATAAATACTTAATATCTAAAGATGCACGTAAACATACTAATGACGAACGTTTAGAAATAAAAAACATCTATTTGAGAAGTTATAGAAAAGTTTTAAGCCGCTCATTTGCTCATAGATTTCATTTACACCTGGCTGAAGAGTTGTGGAAATATGGAAAGGATTTTCCTGAAAGATACTCAGGGATAAATACATTATTATTTGCTTAATATTTCTTCATAAACTTTTCCCCGATTTTTTAAATAGTCCTTATCCTTTTTGTTGTCTGCTTTAAAAGTAAATATTAAAAATTTTCTAATTTTTTCTTTTATTGTTATTACTGTTTATTACTTTTAAAAGTCGGGGAATATTCCCCGCTGTTGAATCTTCGCCTCTTCCATATATAAATAATTTTCATATAATTGAGTTATAGGTTAAAGATTTCCCGGTAGAGCCAGTCATATTGCCTTATTAGGCATTATTCTGCTGTGCAAAAATACTGGACAGTCGGCTTATAGAAAAATTTTCAAAATCTTATACAGCTTGATTATAGACAACTAACTATATCAAGAGAGGATTGAAAAATATGTCAAATTGTGTTTATTGCAAAAAACAAATTTTAACTAAATTTATTTTTTCCCTTTTGGATCTTAAATCAAAAGAAATTCAGATGGCTTTGAATATTTCCAAAAGTGTAGTAAGCCGCTATTTGACTGGGGAGAGAAGGTGTCCGGAAATTGACCTTTATATTATTGAAAAGATTTTCGGAATAAAAGTAAAGGATTACACAATTAATGAATGAAACCAAGCAAGTAAAATCAAATATTCCGGCTTGGATTTCAATTCAAGAAGCGTGTAACCTTTTGAATGTCAAGGAAAAGACAATCAAAAATCGCTGCTACAAAGGTGATTTTATTTATAAAATTGAAGTAAAAGATAATATAAAACAAATTTTTATTCGTTATTCATCTTTACCTATATCAAAAAAAATTGACAACGAATCTGATAATAAAAAATATTCTGAAGCCCCTTTATGGTCACGCATTCAGGCAGATAAATACATAGATGTTATCCAAAAAAGTCTTTGTTTGAGAGGCAGAGCCTTAAAACTGTTCATCGAAAATTGGAATAAAAATAATCCTGATAACCAAACGTCTTATTCTTCCTTAATTAGAATGAGAAATAGATACTTTGCTTGTGGAATAAATGGTTTACTATCAAGATATGGAAACAATTCAGGCAGATCAATAATAAAAGATTGCTATTTTGATTACTTCAAAAATTTGTATTTGATGGAGGGTGCTCCCTCTTTACAAACCTGTTGGGATTTGACACTTGGCTATGCAATGAGAGAACACAAAATTGAAAGTGTTAGTTTCCCTAGTTGTTCAACCTTTAAACGCAGGTTAAGACGAGAAGTTCCTGAGCAAAGTATTTATTTAGCGAGATATGGGGAATCCGCTTGGAACAGAAAATACGGCAATTACATTGATAGAGACTACTCTACTGTAATTTGCGGTGAAGCGTGGGTTTCAGATCACGCTCAGATAGACGTTGCTTGTCTTACTCAAGACGGCAACGTTGTATTTCCTTGGGTTACAGCTTGGAGAGATTATAAATCAGGGAAATGGCTCGGTTGGATACTGCAATCAGGAAATCCAAATTCGGATCATATTTTTCAATCATTTTATTATGCGGTCAATGAATTTGGCTTACCTAAAGATGTCATCATAGATAACGGCAAGGACTATCGCTCGAAAGACTTTGCCGGCGGACGTCAATTTAAAGTCGAAACTAATCAATGTAAAACAAGGTCTATGCTTGGAGAATTGAATGTCAATGTACATTTCGCTCTTCCATATAATGCACAGACAAAACCAATTGAAAGAGATTTCTTAAAAATAAAGGAACTGCTCTCTAAACACTGTGTCGGATATCGTGGCGGCAATGTTGTTGAACGTCCGGAAAAACTTGCAAAAGAGATTAAAGCAGGGAAGATTATTCCGTTTGAACAGTTTAAGGAAATTTTTGACGATTTTGTGATTAATGTCTTAAACAAACGTCCGTCACAAGGTAAAAACCTTGCCGGATTATCACCAAACCAATTATTTAATCAGGAATTTGCAGAAAAAATCAGACCATCAAAAGATGCACTTAAATTGTTCTGCATGAGGACATCTAAAACATTCACGATTATTAGAAACGGCATTAAGGATAATGAACTCGGTATTACTTACTGGGCTGATTGGATGGTTTCAAAAACCAGATTAAAAGTTTATCTCCGCCGGGATGTTCAAAATTATAAAGATGCTTGGGCTTTTAGAGCCGATAATAACGAATTTGTCGGTAAGGTTACTGCGGTCAAAGCTGTTGCGGCACTTCATGCAGACGAAATTTCAAAAGAAGCTTTCAAAGAGGCTATGGCTATTAAAAAACGCAGTTTGAAGATTGCAAAATCATATATTAAACAGAATCGAGAGATTAGTATTGAAGAAAAATGTGCAAATTATAAAGCAGCATACGCAAGCGTTGAAAAGCAAGCCAAACCAAAAGTTTCGTTAATCGCTAACACCAAAATGGATAAAGTTATTCAAAAAAGTAAAGAGATGGAATCCTTTGGGAAGTACGATTTATCAATGTTTTTAAACGATAACAAGCCGGAAGAAAAACCTCTCTATTTATACGAGACGGATAAAATTCTCGACCAAGAATTAAAAGGAGTCGCCAATGGATATTAGAGCCGAATTAAAAGATTTGATGGAATCTAAAAATTACAGTATAGCATACGTTTCAACCGCTACAGGGATTGCTAAGTCTACAATCAGTATGTGGATGAACGGTAATTATAACGGTAAAAACGATAAAATTACCGATGCTATAAATAATTTTATCCAACGTGAACACGAACGTTCCGGCAACAGCGACCTGCCTTTTGTAGATATTTCAACGGTTAAATATATCACTGAAATCGGCAGACTGTGCCATACACAGGGTAAAATCGGAGTTTGTGTCGGTAAAGCCGGACTCGGTAAAACCGTTGCCGTAAAAAGATATACCAAAGAATTTATGGACTCAATCCTTATTGAAAGCGATTCAGGCTACACTGCAAAATCTCTTCTCAAGGAAATCCACAGACGTTTAGGACTTTCCGGTAAGGGTTCGGTTTATGATTTGATGGATGAAGTCGTCAGAAAATTAAACCAATCAGGCAGACTTTTGATTATTGATGAGGCTGAAAATCTTCCATATAGAGCCTTAGAAATTACTCGCCGTATCCACGATAAAACAGGTGTAGGTATCCTTTTAGTGGGTAGAGGAATTCTGCTTGAAAACCTGAAAGGTTACAACAATCAGTATGACCAGCTGTATTCAAGAGTAAAATTTACAAAAATTATAGACAAAATATTGATTCAAGACGTCATAAAAATTCTTGAGTCTATCGGTCAGAATACAAAACTTGCTGAAACGTATCTTCAGTATTCGGATGGAAACACAAGAAGATTAGAACACTTAATTTCCCACAGCATCAGCATTGCCAAATTTAACGGTAAGGCTGAGGTCGATGATGCTGTGATTAAACAAACTTCCAAATTATTAATGGCATAGCGGCTTGTGAGCAGAGGATGAAAGCGTCAGCGTATCCGTTTAATGCGAACAAGCCAAGAAGGGAGATATTAAATGAACGGTAAGAAATTCCAACCCGACACTTCATTATGGTTACACATATTTTTAATAGCTCTAGCCATTTTTATTTTGGGAGTACAAATCGGAATCAAGCATGGGCGAGAGTTACAGCTTGAGGATATGAGGATAAAGTATGGCTACGACTTTTCAGATTAGAAAAATCCACGCATTAAAAAATGTTATAGGTATGGATGACGACTTATATCGTGAAATGCTTATGTCTTTTGATGTTACATCATCAAAGGATTTGACATTTACAGAAGCCGCAATTTTGGTAGATATCCTTGAAGATAAAGCCGTTGCTATAAACAAGTGGACAAAACAGCCGAAAAAATATGCGGATTTGAATCGCACAGAAAATATGGCATCTGATGCTCAACTCAGAATGATTGAGGGGTTATGGAGAGATGTCTGCTATTTCAATGATGATAAATTTGCGAAAAAATCCCTGAGAAAGTTTTTAAAATCAAAGTTTAAGGTCGATGACATTATGTTTTTAACCAGAGCCAAAGCCTGTAAGGTTATTCAGGCAATAACGGCAATAAAGAAAAAATTAAAAGAAAAAAGTGCGGCCACACTTGAGTAGTAGAAGAAAAAAGTAAAGGAGAAAAAAGATGCTAACAGCAGAAAAAACAACAGATTCAATGTCACCTATGATGGGAAATTCATTCTTTGGAGAAGTTTCTCACAATGCTGATGACCCTAAAGAATATGCAATGATGGGGGTAATCAAGAATCAAAAAATTGACCTTGAAGAACGTTTGAACGATGCAAAATTAAAATTTGCTGATGCAAATTTGGTTAAAGATAACTGGAGTTGTGCAAAAGAACGAGAAATTGATTGCAAGGTTCTTGAAGGACAAATCTTCATCTTATCTAAGATCGAACGAGACTTAGAAGATATGCTTACCCCTGCAAAAATGCCTCCCGACTAAGGTTTACATAGGTCGAAACGGTCGGCTGTGCTGACCGTCTTAGAGTAAGGCTCTAACTGATGAGACCAATTAAAAGTAAAGGAGACAAAAATGGAAAACAAAGCTACAGCAGTGTTGGATGAACGAATTGCCGATATTCAGCAAAAAATTACTCAGGCAAAAGTTAATATTGCAGATGTACTTATTAGGACAATGGATCTTGATATTAGAGATATTAAAAGTCCTAAAGATGCACTCCCTTTTGTTGAAGATATTGATAAACTGCCGCAATACCTTAGAGAAGTAAAAGTTAATGAAAATCTTTTAATCGCATTAACACAGTCTCGAAATGATATTGAAAATGCTTACTCTGCTACATTAGCACAATAAGGTCGAAACGGTCGGCTAACAGTGCAAGCTGACCGTCTTAATGTAATGCGTTAACTGATGAGACCACATAAATAAGAGGAGATTATGGACTACAAGCCTTGGATGGACTTGATAAAACCGGAAGATATGCCGAACGATGATTTGCGTTTCATCGCAGAATCAGCCGGCATAAAATCCGCCTTGGCTCTAATCTTTTGCTCACCGGGCTTAACAGTAAGCATCCCGAAAAATCCGTTTCGTGAAATAAAAGAAAAATACATTATGAGTCAGTATGACGGCAGAAAGTACACCGTAAACCGCCTCGCAATCGAATGTGATCTATCTCAAAGGTATGTTTATAAAATTATAAAAAAGAACCTCCACAAAAAACACAACTTGCCAAAGCCGGAGAAATAGTGAAACTTTAAACATCACTTCTTTACTCTAATGTTTAAACATTAGAGTTTTTCTTGTATAATTTATTTTACATGAGGGGATAACATGCCGGTTGCGGAAAAACAAAAACCTTTATATCAGCACGATTGTGAAGATTGTATTTATTTAGGTTCTGATGAAATCAGGGATTATTATTTTTGCTTAGAACATTCGTCATTCGATTCAGGTACTCTTATAATAAGACTGGGAAATTATCCGAGCGATTATTTTTCAATGCCGGTAAAAGTGTTGATTGATGCTCTTAAAACTAATTTTATAGATGAGGAAAACGTATTTTTAAATTGTTATAAACGGTATTTGGAATATATCGGGAAAAGCAAAACGCTATAAAATATAGCGTTAAATATTAAATTTAAAGGGGTTAAGCCAGTCCGGCTCTATATAATTCATCTTCATCCATATCTTCAATCGGTCTTATGTAATCCATCCCGACTCTATATTTTTTAAGGTCTTTAGTTATACAGAGAGCGTAATCTTCGTGGATTCTGTTTTTATTTTTGTAAGTGTATAGTACAACATCTACTCTATCGTAAATTGTGTTATAAACATTAGTTCCGAATAAAACTGAATTTTTTTCTGTTTCTAATGGCTTTTTTGAATTTGCATCATCAAATAATTCTTTGGCGAGCCAGTTAAAATAACATTCTTTTGTTATTTGTTTGACATCTTTTTCTCCAAAACAGTGGTCTGCGAAGTGTCTGCCGATTCTGGCATCTAATAATTCTCTAACCTGTTCAGGGTTTGCACCTGATAATTCAAGCAGGGTTTCAAAAGCATCGTTCCATCTCTGTTGAGTTTCTTTGTTGGTATAATGTTGTGCTGTTGTTCCCCAGAATCCCCATTCTTTATTTTGTGTTTTTAAAATTTTCTTTGTCATAATTTTATCCTTTCTTTGCTTGTTTACATTGATATTAATCACTCTGAATAGTATGAACATCAAGTCATTACTGGAACTTCGTATCATTCAGACACAATAAAAAAGAGTTGAAGTTTAGTACCCCAACTCTTTCAAAACCTTATCCATATCTTGCCCCGGTGGTTCGCTATAAAGCCAATCTTCGGCTCGGCTTTCAAAAAATACTTCTGAAGGGGCTACTAATTTAAGTTTTTCTAGCACTTTTAATACTTCATCAAGGTTTGTCATAATTTCAAATTTTAATGTCGATACTTTTAAATTTTTCTTTGTCATAACTTTATCTCCTTTGTTTTAATGTCTACATTGACATTAATCACTCTAATTAGGCTGAGCATCAAGTCATTACTGGTGTTTCGTATCATTCGGGCACATTAGTCAAGGGGCATAGCATCTTGAATATCGAGAGCTGTTATATTTGGCAACAGCGTCATTTCTCTTACTGTAATGTTATTGCTATTATCGTCTTCTCCTATTTCAATAAGGCAGTCCTCACTGTTAAGATTTTGTCTTAATATAATTCTGGCAATTAGCTGTGCCTCATCTTCGCTTGATGCATTAATTTGAAGTTCTCCGTTAATTTTTACTGTTGCGGAGAATTTTACATTGTAAGATGTTTGTTTCATAACTTTATCCTTCCTTTTTAACGTCTACACCAGTATTAATCACTCTGATTAATATCAATATCAAGTCATTGCAGACATTTCGTATCATTCAGACACATTTATTAAAGGATACGTTCAATATACCAGTTTGAATTTTGCAAATTATTGAAATTCCAACGCAGATTGAAATAGAAATCTGATTCAAAATTATTGCTCGGCTTGATAAATGGAGGCAAAAAGTTTTTTCGGCTTTCTTGCTTTTCAAAATTATCAAGAGCCGTTTTTAATTCGGCTTTAAACTTTTCCTTAAATTCCGGCAGGGTTAATTCCAATAGTTCACGAGTTCTTTTGTTGTTTACAATAATTTTCTGTGCCATAGTTCAATCCTATTCCTTTATTATTCTTGAGTCTATTAGCCACTAAGGCTTATTTTTCCGAAAGCTCTATAATACATCTGTTGATTTCATTGAAGTCAATATTAATGTTATATTCTGTTTCTAAATTTACAATATCAGTTATAAGTGCAAATTTACGATTTTTCCTGCGTTGTATTACGGTTTCAATGTCATCGCCGAGTTCTGAGAGATGAATTTTATCCTTTTTCAAAAGTGCTTCAATCTTACTAAAATGTTGTTCCAACATTTCTATGTCAGCAAGAAGTTCGTCATGCAACTGTTCTAATATTTCTCTATCTTTTTTATTCAATATGCTCATAAAATGCTCCTTTTATTCAAAAGGGGCTTTGAAATGCCCCTTATAAATATTTTTTGAATGTTTCCCTAAAATCTTCCGCCATTTTTATATGGTCTTTAATAGCATTATCAATCTGACTTGCATCTGAGATATCATAATTAAGTCTTTGACGGATTCTTGAAGATTTTTTATCCTCTAAAGCCTGCCAATCTAAAAAGCCTAACTTTTCTTCAATTTCGGATTTATGTTCTAATAGTTTATTAAATATCTCTTTGTCAATATTTATAAATAATTCCGTTGCGATATACTTATCTTTTGTATTTACCGTTTGCATTATCTGAACACCCTTTTTAGCGATTGGAATATATTGATAATGTTGTGGTGCCGGATTTACTTGCATTTCGCTTTGAAGTTCATCACAGATTTCAAAATATTTTTCCCAGTATGCTTTTTGTAGAAGTTTGGCGGGGGTATTTTCATTGCGTACTTGTTTTGAAGGAATTTCCGGTTTCAAAATAGGTTCAAATTCTATTTTATCCCCGTTCAAAACTGCTTTAATAATAAATATTCCACAGTAATTTTTGTCAAAAATCTGATTTAAATTTTTGGAAATATTTTCCAAATCTTCTTTTATGTTAGCTACAAACCAAAATATATATGCCTTTTGATTATCTACTAACTTGGCTAGTGATTCCATTAGTCCATCTGAATTTTGAGTTAGTTGTGGACAAATAATGTGTAGCGGCCTGCTTGGATAACCTTGAAGTAAATCATTTGTTACTTCCTTTGAATGTTTTGTAATGTAATCTGAGAAGTTTTGTCTGCTTTTTAAAACTTCAATTGGTGTGATTGTTTCTGTCATAATGACCTCCTTTATTTTTAGTACAACCACATTCATCACTCTGAAGAGAAAGAATTGGAAGTCATTGCTCCCAATTCCGTATCATTCAGACACAATTACGAATTTCCCATATCAATACTATATGGGCTTATTTCTTTTAATTTGTTTAATTTTGCTATACCATGGGGCATTACACTATATCCGCCTTTTGGAGATTCTACAATGGTTGGATGGTCTTTATATGCAGTACTAACTAAACTTCGTCTTGATTGTTCATAAGCTCTTCTTGCATTCTGCGGGCTTTTATATACAGTCCGAACTCCTTTTTCTCCCTTATATTGATATGTTCTCGGGATATCTCGAATTTTTTTGCTTGCCAGTTTTGATGCCTCATCTAAATATTGTTTAGCCTGAATTTTTGCTTTATCCGCCCTTGCTTGTGCCTCTTTAGCATATTGAGTATAATCTTTTGCTAATTGTTTTTTGCCGAGTTGTTTATACCTTTTGGCAATGGCTCTTTCAGATGCTGCCCTTCTTGAAAATTCATAAGCCTCGTCATCATATTTATATGATTGATTTAACAATGAATTCAATTTATTTTCGGTTTTGGCATCAATAGATTTATTTGCACCTCCTCCGCCACGACTTCCGCCTGAACCACGTCCGCCCATTTTTACCTGCCTTTCTTTTTATTCCATTTATTTGTGTACGGTTCGAACCATTGAAGATTTTTGTATTCCTCAAGTTCGGTCAGTCTGTTTCCATAAATCAAAATACGCTTGGGTTCAAGTTGTTTTAACATTTCTTTAAACCCTTGCATAAAGAGTTTTTCTGCATTTTTATCGTTGAGGATTCCGACTGTTCCGATTGCAACAATAGAATTTTTAGGAATACCAAGGAATGCGTATTTATAACTGGATTCATTTGACCAACTGATTGTTGGAATAACTTTTATTCCCTTACTTTGCCAGTAAGCGGCACACCAACGGTTTCTGTAAACCTGCCAAATTTGAAACGCTTCGGGGTAATTTGTGTACATTGAAAAATCAGGAGACAAAACTCCATCGTATTTTTTCAATTCTTCTATTTGAGAGTCAGCGTTTTTCCAACATCTTTCAAACCTGTAATCATCCAAGAAAAAGTGTGCCGTTCCGTTTCTGTTGGAATCTACCCGATAAGGGATGAGTTCTTTTACATCAAACTCATCCGGGGTAATATCGGGTATGCCATAGGAATTGGAGGAGGCAAAGAAACCTTTTTCAACATTTTGTACGTTTAATAAATCTCTCCAAGACATATTCAATCCACCTTATTAAATTTTTTAATTAACGATTTCAGTCTCCGCTGATCCCTTTTAGACATTGAAGATTTGTATTTTTGAGCGATTTCAATAATCTGCTCTGCATAATTGCCGGCTTTTTCTAAATCTTCTTTGTCCTGAATAATTGAGGAAGCCTCTTGATTTTCAATCTTAGTCTGACCGTACCTCGCAATTTGCGAGATACAGTCAAATAAAGATTTAATCATTGCAGAAAACCACATCTGCTTATTTCCTCAAATCCGCAACTACGGTTAAGAGGTGATTTGCAAATGTTTCAATAGCGTTAACACCTTGATTAAAACAATAATCATCCAGAGCGTTCGGTGAAGTTTTAATCTTTTCTTTCAGCTTTTTTAAACTGTCAAGAGCCGGCTGTGTTGCTTTGGCAAGATTTTCATAGAGTTTTGTAATATACTTGGGAACATTCTTTTCTGCAAGATTAATTACAAAAGGCTCAAGCAAATCCCACAGTTCATTTAAAACTTTCCAGTCTTTAAGCCACGAGAATAAACTCATAATAGTCTCCTTTCTTAATAAACTTGTATTTGTTTGCTTTTATCTTGGTTCTGTACCAGGATATTTTTTGTCTGAGGTATTTTCCGACACTATTCGGGGATAAATTCGGCAAATAATGCAGATAAGTAATATCTATCTTGCCTTCACGTTTGTTTTTGGCACGTCTTTGGTCGAATTCATAATGGGTAAATACCAGTTTGTCAGTAATTAAAATTCCGTATTTTACAGATAAATACCCTGCAAGGCAGCATAATGATTCAATCTGTTTTTGTGTAAGCGGATATTTTGTCTGCTTTTTATCTGATGTAAAACCTGCCATTCCGCAGACAGACAAGCCAATACAGCCGGTATTTCCTCCACCGCAGTGCATTGCATAATTGCCGTCATAGCAGTTCAGGTTGTCTTCAGGTTTGTGTTTTCCTACATAGATTCTGCCGTATTTATCCACGCAATAGTGGTATGCTGCCAAATCTTCCTTACAGGGATAATTAGATCCTGCTGTCCAGTGCAGACAAATTTTATTCAAGGTTGCCATATTTTTCTCCTCTTATTACTGAATCTCTTGCATTTTGACGGTCAACAAGCAACTGTTGATACTCTTCTTCCGTCAATGATGTTTCTATTCCTTGAGCCTGCTGATCCCTGTGTCGTGTTACTTTCCAATCCGTATCATTTAAAAAATTAAGTGCAGTATTTGTTGTCGTCACAACCTGATTTATTTCTGCAAGTTCCTGTAACTCTTCACTTGAATATTTTTGATAAATCCCGTTTGTGTCTAAATAATACAAATTTGGTTCAGAGGCAAAAACGACACCACCAAACATTACAATATCTTTTCCATTGGATTGCTCTGACAAAAGTTCCTGCCATTCATCATCAGAAAGCTGAATTGCTCCGTCAAATTTTTCGTCATAAAACCCGTAGCCTACATTTTCTTTAAATCCGAAATATTTCATAAAACTCCTTTCATTACCAACCAATGGCAATCCAGTCTATATTTGCACTTCCCTGTTCAAATCTACTGGTAATATGGAATCTGTTAGCCGCAACTCTGTAAACTTGAGCGGTTGAACCTTTATTACCTGCTCCCTGATAATATCCGGCTGCTATTGCAAGTGCTCCACAGGTTGTAGGAAATGCAATAGGAAAATAAATATCTCTTGAAGTTCCAAAACCAAAACCTGTTGCACATCCCCATTGAATAATAACTGACTTGCCACTTGTAACAGGGATTTTAATATATCCGTTTCCCTTCAAGCTAACACCTTGACCTAAAACTTGTGAAACAATATTTTTCACAAAATCAGTATTTACGGTTGTAGGATTAACTACAGAAGTCCCAGTTCCCATGAATAATTCTTTTGTATCTTCACACCAAAGCGGCATACCGGAGGGAGCAGAAGCGGGTAAATCGGCTTTATTACCACGCCGAATTCGTATATTAGTCGGCATTAAAATGTTCCTCCATCAACATCTCCCATATAAACTGTTGTAAATTCAAGCCCATCTTCAGCTTCATTTACAACAAGGATTTTTCCTTTATTTCCTGTAAGTTCCCCCGGACAATCTGCCAAATCCGTAAAATTTTGCGGAACAAAAGGTCTGCCCTGAATATTTTCCCAGTCAATTACCATATCCAAATCCTTTAATTCGGATATTTTTATCCACTGTGTACCATCACAAACATATTCTGCCCCGCCAGTTTCAACGGTTTCGTCTGCCGTTGCATCAATTACAAGAGCATGTAAACCTGAAAATTTTTCTAATGCATCACGTGCAGCAATATCATCTACAACATATGCATCCTTAAATACAGAAGGAATTTGCGTTGTGGGAATTTTCCCGTTACCATCCAATGAAGCAAGTCCGTTATTCTGTCCTCTTTGTAATGCAATCCTGTTATCCACTGCTGTTGCAAAATCCGTTACGTTGGCTGAAGTATGTGTATGACCTACATCTGATTTTGTTGCAAGATACTCCGCAAGCTGTTGTGCGTTATCAAAGGCGGTTAGAGCTTTTCCTTCACCGTTGCCTATATAAAATTTCTTTTCATCTGTTGTGTATAAAAGTGCACCTGCCGGAGCTTCACTCGGCAAATTTGCTTTAAGTCCACGTTTAATCTGAATTGTTCCCATAAATAAATCTCCTTTTGTTTCTAAAATTCACCTGCATCAATATTTTCGGCATCATCAACAATACCGTTCTGGTTTTTATCATAAATACTCGTGTTCATTATCAAATCAGGAAGAACAGGCGGCTGTGGAATTTCAATATCTCCCTTGTCCGTAAATAGTCCGCCATCAACAAATTCACAAGAATCAACAACTCCATTGCCGTTTGTGTCATATAACCAAATCGGCATTAAATCAGGGTGTTGATGACTTTTAATTAAATCTGTTACAAATTCTACTGAAGCATACTGGATGCTTGGGTCAATTTTTATTTGTACGGCATCGGGATTTATTCCTTTTAATCTGACCTTAATCCATATATCTTTAATTCCGCCCTGTTCCTCCTGCGGTTTATAAGTCAATGGCTGTCTTGCAATTAAAATTAAATTATTTAAACTATCAAAAACACCGACTTCCCTGATATAAAATCCGCCTATGTTATGCGGTATTAGAGCCGTTGCAGAAACTCCGTCAACTTCCTGAGTTTCTGCCCGATAAATCTCATTAACCAACGCTGTTTGATCCTGACGCAATTCATAATATTCACCACAAGCATCACCCACAGCAATGTATTTTAAGTCTAATTTCGTTCCGGCTATCAAAGCCGCATTTATTTTCTCAAAACCTATATCTGTAATTATTGAATTAAACTTCATTTCCTCAACAGAAGAAGTCATATTGTAACCTCCTCGCTTGTCAAAACATAACTTGCTATTGGTAAAACTGCTGTTTGTGTCAGATAAATTGTCAATTTTTCAAGCCATGAACGAACATTTTTATGTGCATTGATTATATTTACAATGCGTGTTTCCAATTCCGACTCATAACTTGTCTCTAAATCTACAAAAACTTTAAAGAAAAATGGTTCTCCGTTATATTCAAACCATTCCGCAATATCTGCCCTCAAATCTAAAACTTCAAGTGCACTTATAATTGCGTATTTAGTACCACGATATTTATGTAATTGAATGGCATTCTTCAATAATGCACGCTTTTCCGCTTCCGTTTTACAAAAAATCCATCCTTCATCGCCGGTTATATGATACTGTTCTGCTAAATGAGGCAGAACATCTGATGGAACTGTATCAATGTTTGTCAAATTTAAAACATCCAGTTTGAGTTTTGCGTAGCGTTCTTCACAAATTTCATCAAATATCTTTAAATTAACATCATCAATCGGTGCCAAACTTCTTGAATTATTGGCGGTTCTCAACCTTTGTACTCCGCTTTGCAATTCTGCTGAATTGCTCCGCTTCGTCAGGTTGTTCACAGGGGCGAGTTCCGCTTCGCTGCACTCTTGCCAAAATTCGCTACTCATCCGCATATCCTCCGATTGTTATGTCATAATTTATCAAATTTGCCCATTGATATTCCTTGATATCTATATCTTTCGGGGTTTCCAGTTCAACTTTGAATACCCCGTAAATGGTGTTTAATATAGATATGATCTGCGTCTGAACAACATTTTTCCCTAATTTTTCAGATAAAGAGACCTTATACTCACGCATTTTTGCATCAATAGTATTTTTAACAGTAGTCGAATCCGCATCAATATATAGAATAATGTTTGCCTTTATTGTAAAATCAACATTCTCAGCAGAAATTACTTTTACACAGTCGGTAAGAGGTCGGATCTTACTATCACTCAAGTAATTTCTGACAATTTGTAAAATTTCTTCTGTAGGATTTCCGTCCTTAGTCAAAGGATAAACATTCACAATTCCCGGACTTGGAGAAGTTATTGCAACGTCTATTATTGATTGATGTGCAGATAAAGTATGAAAACGATATGCTCCTTTACTGCCCGCATTTGAGAATTGTTCAGGAGATTGCCGTATGCGTTCTCTTAAGCTATCAGCAGTTTCATCATCTACTCCGCCGCTTGAAATAGTTATATTTTCAACGGTTGAAATGTAACTTAATGGAGTTACAAGGTTATTTATTGAGCCAAGAGTATAATTATTAGATGCACTTCCGGGAGTTTCACATATAGCCTCTGCTGTAATTGAGGTTTCTCCGGCTTTTAATGTAACCGCTTCAGTTGTTTGGAATATGAATAAGCCATCTTTAGTTTCAACTTCACACCCTGCATCAATCTTAAAATCAAAATCCAATGCCTCGTCAACTGAAAATTTTAAGGTTGTATGGGAATAATTTGCAAGAAGTTTGGTTACTCCAAAAGGTTCGCCTATATGCTCCAAAACTTCTAACGGTGCATAACTTAAAAGGTTTTGTTTGGCGGTTTCCTGAATTTTCATTCTTAAAACAGTTTCACGATAAGCTCCTACATCAATCATCAAGCGTTCAATTTGTGCAGGCTGAAGAACTTTGCCGGACTTTTCTTCATAAGTAGCAATCCATTCTTTTGTAACAACATCGGGATCACGTTCGATAAAATTAGGTTCAGGCAGTTGTGTCATATTTAACCTCGGCTGTTCCTGTAGCGTTTGAATCTTTTAATGTCCATTCGACTTTTACGGTTAAAATGGATTCTTCTATCTCGACCTCGATAGAATTTATTTTTATGCGGGTTTCCCACATAGTGATTGCATCTGTCGCCTCACGTACAATATTTGGAGTTGCTTCGTTTATGGGGTAATCAATGTATTTATATATGTCCGAACCAAAGGTCGGGCGGTGAGGTACAGAGCCTTTTTTAGTCAGAAGTATAATTGCGATGCATTGGTTAATATCTTCAGCACCCTCGGCAACTCCGCCGATTGTGTTGAGTTTTAATTGCCAGTCTACGTAGGTGATTTCATTTAAATTTGTCATAAATTTGTTTGTGTTATAATTTCTTTGGAGGAAACATGGATTTAGCGATTTAAAAAAATCAAATGAAGAAATTTGAAACAATGGTTAATACTGCTAATGTTGAGTTGGCTAATGAACTTGTTGATCCAAACGCTCCATTTTTTACTCCTGCATTTCCCGAGCCTGTTTATGGTGGTGAAGGATATTTATCATTAGTTTTTTGGTTAAGAAAAAGTTTTTCTAATGTACAATGGAAACTTGAAGAAATGATTGCTGAAGATAATAAGGTGGCTGTTCGTTGGACTTGTTCTGGTACTCATGACGGAGAATTTATGGGAATACCTGCTACCGGCAAAAGTTTTTCCGCAAGTTTTATGAATTTTTATGCATTTAATGAGCAATATAAAGTTATTAGTGATACTGCTGCGGAGGGTATGATTGCTATTCTTCGTGCTTTAGGAGTTAATCCATAGTAAGTTCCTTATTTACATATTGCCACTTGGTTTTGAAGTTGGTGAACCTTGATTGCCTATGTGCGTATGAGGATTATATGTATCTCTCATTGCTTGCATTGATGAGGTTTTGTCCGTAATATCCGCATTTGATTTAATACCGTCTGTATTAATCAGCTTTCCAGTGTGATTAATATTGCCGTTTAAATTAATGTTTTCAAAGGTTATATTCAAAGAGTTGGTTTCTTTATCAATATTAATCAGAGAATTATTTTCTAAATTAAGTGAAATATGTTTTTCTGAAGTTACAACAGGAACATCCTCAGTTGAATAAATTGCACCTAAGATTACTCCGTCTTCAGAGTTTTCATCCATAAGGCAGGCGACCTGCTCTCCGATATCCGGCATTGCATAAAATTTATCTTTCAATGTTTTTGTTTGAAGAACAGGAAGCCAGAAAGATGTTGACTCGTCATCTTCAAAACTTACACGTGCCTGAACGTTTATGGGATCAATTTGAGAAACAATTCCAAACCTTAGCACGATTCCACCTCGCAATAAGTTTTATAACCGCTTGCCCTATCGATTACATGCCGGGCTTGCTTAATGTGGTATTTACCTGAAAAATGTCCGACTCCTTTTAGTTCAATATTTGAACCTGCTATCAAATACGGATTTCCTGTAAATTCTAGTGAGCCTTCAATTTTATCATCAGCAGTGTTTAATGCTGCTTTTGCTTTCGCAATAGCTTGCTTTCTATCTGAACAACGAACGGTAATTTTTAAAGTATCACCTTTTTTGACATTTTCATTTCTTGCTGTTGCTTTAACTGCCTTTTTCTTTTTCGGGCTGAAATAAGTAACTTGAACTGCTTTATATTTTTGAGAAGTTTTTTCTCTAAGATTTATATGCAGCAAATCTGATTTATAAAATATCTGTGTTGATTTCGCACCTTTTAGTTTTTTTACATCATAAAAAACGAGGTTATTTTCAGCAATTTTGAAGATATAGCCGTATTCCTCCGCAAGTTTAGTGAGGAATGTCAAATCACGTTCTTTGTTTTGAGTAATTCTATCAACACGAATATCTGCAACTTCTCCGACTAATGTGTATCCATGTTTGTCGGCAATTTCTTTTGCGATTTGTTTCAAAGTTTTATTTTCATATCCGACAGAGTTCTTTTGTCTTAAAGGCTTTTTAATCCCGGTTGCAAGACCTTTTACTGTAATAACATCCGGCGGAGTGTCATATTCAAGTTCGTCAATTTCAAAAACTCCGCAATTCAAAAGTTTTTCCGCCTCGTAACCTATATATGCACGCAAAGCATCGCCTTTTGTTGGAATCCAAGAGCCTTGCCAGAGCTTTTCAGAATCCTCAAAGGTTATCTGAAGTTCGTCAGACTCTCCATGTTCGACATCAGTGTACTCAATAGAAGTAACATAGGGGGAAACATCTTTAGTTATATTCTTTTTTTCATAAAATAATTCAAAAATTGGTACTAGCATTATTTTTTCCAAGGGGGTAATTCAAATTGTATTGTTTCCGATTCTTCAAGAACTGGAATTTTGAGTTTTATTCCTGCATCTAAAACCGGTTCAATCGGAACTTCGGGGTTTGCTTTTATAATCTCCTCATACAAATTCGGGTTGCTGTAGTATTTCTGCGAAATCATATCCCAACGATCTCCGTCACGAGTGATATAGGAATAGAACTCCTCCGTCATTTCTTTTTAAATCCTTTCTGTTCCTGTTTATCTTCAGGGATTTTTCCTGTGTATTCTCTTAGCCGGACATCGACCTGAACCGACATCAAATCACCCTCCGGCGAGGCTTGTTCTGTGGTTTGTCCGATTTCATCAATGACGAAAACACCGACATATTCACCGTTTCCTTTGATAAATTTCAAAGGGGTTGCCGCATCTGCGACATCTTTTAAGTTTTTTATCTCATCTTCCGGCACGCAGAAATTGCGGTGGAAGTTTAATTTTATATCTTCTTCCTGCAAATTTTTTCCTAAAAATTGCAGAATGGGTTTATTTTCAATACGGTCGTGCTGAGCGTAATTGTAGGATACGGTTTCATTTAAGCCGTTGAAATAAGTTATTAATTCAAATTTTATGTCTCCAAGTTGAGCGAACATATTTAATAAGCCACCCTTTCCTTACGTTCAAACTCCCTTTTAATAATGTTCACAACTTCATCTTTGTGTTTTTTGAGCATCTTCAAAAACTCTTCTTTTGATTCAGAACCTGAAATTGTGATTGTCGGGTTATAGGTTACAACAATGGATGTCGGAGCAGATGAGCGACCTCTCACGTTGGCTTTTAAGCCTCCTGAAAATACTCCCAATGTCTTAGTCATCGCATTTTGAAGCGGCAATGGTTTTAATGTTGATGCAATAGTTTCAACAATTTTGACCTTGTGCAAATCTTTAAGCGGCCCAGTTTTAGCAGGAGAGTGAGGCAGATGGTCTCTTATAACCTGAGCAACCTGAGAAATACAGCCTTTTACTTTCGCAATGCCTGACATAATCCCTGCGGCAAGCATACTCGTGATTTTACTTCCGAATTCAAATGCTTTTGTGACAAGTTCAACCAATTTTACGATTATATTAGCAATGGCTTTACCAAAACGAACGCCCATTTTTTCAGCAGCACCGCCTGTATCTTCAACAGGTTTTATGAGTTTTTTGAACCAATCAACAATGGCTTTTATAGGTGCAAGAATAGGCGAGAGTGCTTTTCCCATTCTTTGGAATAACGGCATTAATGGCTGTAAACCTTCTTTTAATCCCTGCCACATCCCTTTAAAGAAACCGCTAATTGGTTTCCAATATTTATAGATGACGAGGGCAACAACACCGATTGCAAGAGCAATCCAACCGAGCGGAGATGTAAGCAAAGTAACAGAAAATGCTCTGAATGCAACAATCGCATTTTTAATCAGGTTTGGAATATTCAGAAAACCGGTTTTGAACGCCTTTAAACCGTTTATAAAATTAGTTGGCATTGCTTTTATTGAAGTAATAGTCCAATCTTTGAGAGCAATGGATGATTTAGAAATATTGCCCGGCATAGATTTGAAAACGTCTCTTAAATTATTGTCGATTCTTCGTATATCTGCACCTACTCCTAAAGAAAAATGTTTTGGTAAATTCAACCCGAGTTTATTTCCTGATTTAAGAACATTAAACACAGTATCAAGACTATGAGCAGAACTTGTTAAACCTGCATTTTGCAATAAAAGAACTGCATTTTTTGCAAGAACAGGACTTAAATCACGAGCGTAACCCAAGAATTTGCCATACATTCCGACAAATTTACCTATGATTATTGTTGCTGTGCCAAGAGTTGTAAGAAGAATTCCTAAGCCGATTGTGCCTATAATTGCACCAAACAAGCCTTTTTGAAGTAATGGATTGTTATTTATTTTAGTTAGTAATTCATTAATTTTTTGTATAGGTTCGTGCAGATGTGGAAATACAAGCTCTTTCATATTAATTTTTAAGAGTTTGAACTGTTCGTTTGTTGTTTCCATCATGTGTTCAAAGTCGGAATCAACAACACCCTCGGCACTTAATGCAGATGCTTTTATTCGTTTATATTCATCAAGATTTTGCATCATAGGTTTTATGAAATTCAAAACCTGTTTATCCTGAAAGACTTCGGATACTTTGAATATATCTCCTCCAGAGAGTTGGCTCATAAGTTCTATGACTTCAAGAATCGGATCTCGTCCGGCTGCTGCGGCATCCAACAAAACTCGCTTAAGGTCAACATTAAAGGTCTCTTTGAAATTTTTAACAGACAGTGGTGCAGTAACTTTTTGAATAAAGTTTTCTAAGTTGTTTGCTGCCTCAGAAGCCTCGCCTGCACCTTTCATGGCAACTTGCAGAGCAGCACCTAAAGATGCAACGGCAGGTGTCCCTTTCATTCCAAGCATAGCGGCACCAGCTGTTAAACTTGGAAATGCCGTAGCCATATCCTTTAATTCAAAACGACCCTCTTTACCGGACATCGCAAGAATATCCATTGACTTTGCCAAGTCATCAATAGGAACTTTTAGGTTATCGCTTACGGCAAAAGCCGTTCTTGAAATATCTTCAATAGCTGCCTGTTCACCGGTTGCAGTCCTTCCGATTACATTCATATAATCAAGGGCTTTTGTCGGATCAATACCTGAAGCTACAAGTACATTCAAACCTTCTGCGATTTCAGGCCGCATCTGGTTTGTATATCTTGAAATTGATGCAAGACGTTTATCCATATCCTCAAGCTGTTTTGCGGATAATTGACCAACATTGCCGAGTTCTCTTAATCTGTGTTCCATTTGGAATGCTTCAGGAATTGCCTCTGTGATTCCAAGTTTATATGCAAGTCCGCCCCCTGCAAGAGTCAATGCTCCTCCGACTTTTGTCATATTCTGACCGAGTTTGTCTAACATATCTGAGGTGTTTTTGATTTCACGCTGAAGTTTATCAAACTCATCATTTGATTTGTCGACTGCATCACGAATTACCCTCGACATTTTATCAAAGGCAACAAGCGTTAATGATACTTTCAGCATTGTGTCCAACATTCGTTCAGGCTTTCATTATGGTTATTTGTGTATTTAATGGCTTGATTGCACCAGTAAGCAAGTGCAGGGATTGGCATTTCGCAAATTTCAGAATATTGCCATCCGGTGGTTTTGCATAAATGGATTATGCTTTGGGAGTTGGGGAGGTAAGAGCAGATGTCAGCGGTGTCACTATTTCCGTTTTTTCTTCCGTTTTCTCCGGAATCTCTTTCGCTTTCCCCACCACTAACTTTCCCGAAATTTCACCTTGAAGAGATAAAACGTCTTCTAAGTCCATTTCAAGGATGTCTTCATAAACGAGTTTTTGTCCGTCAATTTCAACAAGTTCGGCGATAAGGGCGTAGGGAATTTCATCTGAAGTCTTTGCCTTGATTTGAGCCTGCAAAAGGTCTTTGCCTTTGCCCTTTTCAATGATTGCAATTTTTCCGGATGGAAGTGTGAGTTCTTTTAACATAAATTTCTCTCCTTAAAATTTTTTATATTTTAGATGCAGTTTGATAGTGTTCAAAAAGTGTTCAAAAACGTCTGTATTAAATTTTTCTGTCGTGGGTGGTATAAATTATCGTCTGAGTAAATTTAAACGGCTTAAAATCGTTCCTAGAAATTTTCTGTCATTTTTAATGTTTCATATCTTCTTCTTGTTTCTATTTCGACAGGGGAATACGGTACATAGCAGGCGATTAGAGCGAGAGCTAATGCCCAGAACCTATCTGCGTGTCCGTTGACTTCGGCGGTATCTGCATCAAAGCGGATATTTCCTGCTTTTGTGGCAACTCGTCTGATTGAGTGTAAATCCTCACGAATATCGTGGTCTGTGGGAATAAACACCGATTTATCTTCAAAATTGGTTCTCAGGTTAAACGCCATCTCCTCTTTAGATTTATTCGTGAACATTACAGCCTCGACTCTGTATTTTCCGAAATCTCTCTGAGCCGTTTCTGCTAACTGCATTCCGATGCCGGTTGAGTCAATACAACATCTGCGGAGTTTCGGGTGTCTCAGAATTTCTGAGATTATTTCATATTGAATATGAAACGGTGTTTTTTCCAAGACTTTAACTTTTCTTGTGAATTTTGAATTTTCAAATCGTTCCAAACACCAGATAACGGTTAA
>CALVAX010000002.1 GCA_944325605.1 Candidatus Gastranaerophilales bacterium | reverse complement strand
CTTGAACTGCGCTACCCCTCTCATAAAACAACACTCAGTTGTTTTATTCGGCAGAGTGCCACGCGCCCATTTTATTTTGTTTTCACTTGAACTGCGCTACCCCTCTCATAAAACAACACTCAGTTGTTTTATTCGGCAGAGTGCCACGAGCCCATTTTATTTTGTTTTCATTTGAACTGCGCTACCCCTCTCATAAAACAACACTCAGTTGTTTTATTCGGCAGAGTGCCACGCGCCCATTTTATTTTGTTTTCACTTGAACTGCGCTACCCCTCTCATAAAACAACACTCAGTTGTTTTATTCGGCAGAGTGCCACGCACAGGCCGCAATGAAAATTTTCCTTATTTTTCAGTGCTTTCAGCCCTTTTGTAAACTGATTGTAACAAAAGCGATAACTAATGTCAACCTGTGTTGTCAGGGAGTTATGTAGTAAATTCCACTGATACTATAAAAATCCGTCATTCTGAGGACTTTAGTCCGAAGAATCTTTTTTATTGAGATACTTCGCTAACGCTCAGTATGACACTGTTTTGAAAATTTTTGGTGGGATTTGCTACATAACTCCCTGTTGTCCAATTATAAACAACTCAGACTTGCGTTTGTCGTTCTGTAGATTTATGCTTTTTATAATCAGGCGGAATATTGTATAGTTCTTCAATACTTATCATTTTTCTATCTTTACCAATATAAACTTTGTATCAGAAATTTTTGGAAAAGTTTTCTTATTATAATATTTCACCTGATTAAGTCCTTGAAATTGCGACACCTGCAAAATTCTGAGAAAAAAGTAATAATATTTTTTTGCCGGTTTAAAACAATGATAATTGAGTTTCTTGAGAGTGATTTTCTTTTTCAAATCTGGAAAGCTCAATCAAATCCCGTTCTATTTTGGCAAGAAACGGTGAAATTTCATGACTTTCTGTTTTGCCAAAGATAGTCCTTTTTTGGGCGCGGCAAAGGTACAAATGCTGTTTTGCCCGTGTCATTCCTACATACAAAAGCCGGCGTTCCTCCTCTATTTCTTCCGGCGATTTTGCACGGAAAAACGGAAGTATACCATCTTCCAGACCAACTATAAATACGCAGTTGAATTCCAGACCTTTTGAGGCATGCAATGTCATTAAAGAAATTCTATCTGCACGCTTATCTAAAAGGTCGGATTCTTTTAAAAGGGAAACTTCATGAACAAAATCCGCATAATTTTCGCATTTTGATGCTATTTCCTTTAAACTGCTGAAAACATACTCACCAATTTCCGATATCAAATCCTGAGAAATATTTTCAAGTTGTTTAACGGCAGGTTCTTCTGGGTTCAGGTTTCTCAACAAACTTCTTACAGCTTTCTTTTCGCACAGAAGATTATCTGAAAGATTTACAAAAGGCATCGCGGATCTTTTGAGGGCTTCCTGCAATGGTTTAAGCTGTGCTGAACTCCGGTAAAGAATTGCAAAATCCGAAAATGAAAAGTTTTCTTTTTCTCCGTCTGTACGGTCTGAATCTATTGAGAAAAAGCTGTGCCCGCCGATTAAATTTTCTATCGTGCTTACGACAAACTCTGCTTCGGCCTTGTCTGTCGGCGCAGTATGGATTATGATTTTTTCGGACGGGTTGCTGCATCGGGACACTATGTTAAATGTATCTATCATTTGATTGGAAGCATTGACTATCCTGTCTGTTGAACGATAATTGTTTTTCAGATTAATTGTCCGTACATTTTTATAATCTTCGTTAAAATTTATAAAGTACTTTGAATTGCCTCCTCTAAACCCGTAGATTGCCTGATTCGGGTCGCCTATCACGCAGATATTGCCGTCAGCAGGGGCTAGATATTTGATTAATCTGTATTGATTTTCATCTATATCCTGATATTCGTCAACAGAAATATATTTGTATTTGTTCTGATAGAACTTTACAATATCCGGATTTTCTTCAAAAAGTTTTACGGTTAAGGTTATCAAATCATCAAATTCCAGCATATCTGAGGGTTGATTATCTTTATTATAAAGAGCTTTTTCCTCTTGCGAAATAATTTTAAAATTCTCCGGTATTCCGGCTTTTTCATAATTATCTTTTAATATCGAAAGGCATAACGAATGGAATGTATGAATATTTACAAGGCACTGACTATCTGACAAAAGATTATTCAATCTGCCGCGCATTTCTTCAGCCGCTCGTCTGGTAAAGGTTATTGCAAGACAATGTTCCTGCTGAATTCCTTTTTCTTTAATCAAATAAGCTATACGTCTTGTCAAAACCGTAGTTTTTCCGGAGCCTGGGCCTGCAATAATCAGAAGCTGATTGTTTGTATTTTCAACAGCGGCTTTCTGGTATTCATCAAGCCCGTATGACTTTGCAGGTTCCGGAATTGGATTTTTTTCCGAATTCTCTGCTTTTGGCACAATAAACGAACATTGAGAAGTTACTGGCTTTACTGCCGGCGCAGAGGTTTTTGGAATATTCATATCCAGCTTCAGGTTTATAAAACCTTTTCGTTTTAATTCACTCTCTTCAAAAAGCCGGATTACGCCGTATTCGCCGTCAAACCCGGCCTGTTTTATAACCTGTCCTTTTCTAAGCCTTGAGATACCTTCTCCCAGAAGCGGAAAATCCTTTGACAACTCATCAACCGGAACTTCTCTAAGAATTGAAAACTCTGAACCGAACTTTTTAATTAATCTTTCATATTCTTTTGTAACAGATTTGCTTGCCGGCCCGACCTGTAATATTTCGGAAATTATTTCAGGAAGCGGAACCAGACTGAATACCTGCCCTGCTGTTTTGGGTTTGAAGGTACTGTTGAAATCTCTGTCAGCAAGTTCGCAAACTCTATTTAAAACACCTATAGTCAAAGGTTTTCCGCATACAGGACAAATTCCGCCTGCCTGTTTTGTTTCGCCGGGCGTCATACAAACATTACATTTTCTGTGCCCGTCTTCGTGATATTTGCCTTCCTCCGGAAAAAATTCCACTGTACCGACATACCCCATTCCGGTTTTGAGCGCATTCATAATGCTGAAATAATCCGGAGATGTGTCAAATACAGTTGCTTCACGGGCAAGCTTTGAGGGCGAATGTGCATCCGAGTTTGACACAAGTCTGAATTTGTCAAGTTTAGATACTTTCCAGTTCATCTCCGGATCTGACGAAAGCCCTGTTTCCACGGCAAAAATATGTTCTGACAAATCGCCGTAGCATTCCTCTATTGAATCAAACCCTGATTTTGAGCCAAGCACAGAAAACCACGGGGTCCAGATATGTGCAGGGATTATAAAAGAATTTTCTCCAGACTCCAGTGTAGTTTCCAGCAAATCCCTTGAATCCAATCCGAGTATCGGACGGCCGTCTGAATTTATATTGCCGATAGCATCAAGTTTATCTCTAAACTTTCCTGCTGTGTCCAAATCCGGTACAAAAACTACATGATGAACTTTTCTTGTTTTGTCACCCTTTTTATAAATTGTCGAAATTTCTACTGATAATAAAAATCTGACAGGGCTGCCGTTTATAAAAATTTGTTCTTCGATTTCAGGTCGCAACCTGTAAGCACCGTTTCCGTCAGGGATAAGTTTTTCGTTAATTTCTTTAAACCACGCAGGATGCGTAAAGTCGCCGGTAGATATCACGCTCAACCCTTTTTTCTGAGCCCATAAAGCCAGCTGTTCCAAGTTACAATCCCTGCTTGTCGCACGCGAATATTTTGAATGAATATGTAAATCTGCATAGAAAAACATTTTATGCCCCCTTAAAAACTTGTTTTAAGAGTAACAAAAAGATATCGCCTCCGCAACTAAGATACTATCAAACTTAATATTTTATTGAAATTAAAAATCTCTTAATATTCATTCACAAACCCTAAAGTTTTTCAAAAAACAAACCGTAACTCAAGAAGTATCTTAAATTTTTAAGAAGAGGGTATATTTAAAGAAAGGACGGCTAGGTATGACAACATCTATTTCCGCAGTTAACGCCGGAAGTTCAGCTGCAGGTGAAGTGTTAGGCAAAAAATCTTCACTTTCAAACGACACAAAAGCGAGATTAGAAGCTCTTGGAATTACGGTTACTGATGGGATGACTGAAGCTGATGCAAAAGCTAAAATCGCAGCAAAAGAAGCGGAAAACGAGGCAAAACAAGGAAATCAACAGGGCAATTCTTCCGAAAGCGAAATTCTGTCTGAGGCAAAATCACTTGCTTCATCTGTCGGGATTTCTGTTTCAAGCGAAGCAACTGTTGACGAAATTCTTGATGATATCGGCAGCGAACTTGAAGTTATGCTGGAAGACGCTGAGGGCAATCCTTCTGTACTAACACAGCTGTCATCATATCTGGCTCAGCTTAACAGTCTTGAAGACAGGTATGATTCCGTTCAAACGTCGCAGGCAAGCATGTATTCTGCGATGAATATGATTTCAACAAATAATAAAATTGCTCTTGGCTTATAATAATTTATATGTATATTTTGTTTACGGCGTTTTTAATCAATTAAAAACGCCGTTTATTTGTTTTAATAAGTTATTTCATCACAATCTGAAACTGAAATTTTTGGAAAAATTTTCCCCAGCACTTCCTTAGGATTAAGTTTCTCTATAAAAGGATCCAGATATCTGCTTGCTATAATCCACTCATCAGAACTGCTTGTGTATGCAATATCTACACTTTCATAAACATCCCCGCCCCTGAGATAACTCACCGGAATGTTATGCTGCTGCAAAAATTTGACAAAATTATCGAACAACGTCAGACTTCTTTTATCATCCGGATTAAATTTCCCGCCTGCGACAAGGGCATTTAAATTATCTTTTTTTAAATCCACTTTATCTTTTATAAAGTCTGATATATCAGAAAAATTCGCATTCGCAGCCTTGGTCGGGCATATATGCATCATTAAAACATCTTTCCCGTCAGTAATGCCGCATACTGTACAATCTTCAACACCTGTTGTAAAAGCACTTTGCGCTTTTCTGCTTTCCTTGCACGTCCATGGGTAATCTACAAAATTACACAGCGGTATAAGGTCTGTTTTAAGCATAAATTTTTCAGTTTTTACAGGCTTAATTAATGATGTAAACGATATACCATCCATACTGTCTTAAAACCTGTGAAAATATTTTTTGCCTCTACAAAAGCCCAAGCTGCAATTTATTTAACATTGCTAATTGTTCAGTGCCTTCACCTTTGTCAACTATACCGGTATTTTGAACATCTGATGCAGATTTTTCTTTTTCTTTTCGGGCATCGGCAAACTGAGCATTTTGACTGTCTTTTGCCTGTTCGATTTTGTTGAGTTTTGCCTTATCTGCATAAAAATCTCCGCTCGGCGAAACCCCGTATGCTCTCAGCTTTCTGATAATTTCCTGATACTCGCTGTCTGCTGATGACACTCCGCCCCAGTATGAACACGACATTGATAATGCATTAATCGACATATAAAACTTCTCTCCAATTTGTATATACTATTTATATACCCGATTATATATTTTTCATCACACTTTTCTTCATTTTTTGTTACAAATTTATTGCCCGAAAGTATCAGCACTTTCCGGGATTTTTTCTTCCGCTATCGTTTTTTATAATAAATTTATGTTCTATAGTTATGATGATAATTTTTTAAATAATCTGAACAAACCAGATTTTCAGCCGCCGAAATGGATTTTTAAATATATATGGGGCGTCCTGTTTTTATTAATGCTTGCTTCCTTCATAATTATATTATTGAAACCTGTTTCAACAGATAAATACATTGCAGCCGGAATATTCTTCCTTCAGCTTGCGCTTAATCTATACTGGACAAAGGCCTTCTTTACAGAACATAACATTAAAAAAGCACTTGTAGTTGCTATTGTTCTTTTAATACTTGTGGCTGTTATGATATTTTTCTTTTTTAAACTGTCATTTTTAGCGGGATTTTTACAAATTCCGTATCTTTTATGGGTCGGATTTGCCTGCATCCTGAATAAAATTCTTTTAAATCTGAACACATAAAAAAGACCGGATTTACCGGTCTTAACTTATCTTCCATTCCTATCCTTTTAATTTGCCTTTCCTATCCTTAATTTCCAACGGGCTGCATTTTGCATAACCCACGGTTTTATATCAAAACCGCTATGCTATAAAATTGGTTCCGTATCTGCTTGCACCGTGAAAGAATGACTGCCTCATCATTTCTACAAGTGTTTTGCGGATAACCTGTCTTGTCTCAAATTTTACTTCTTTTAATGCTGTTGAAGTTTGTTTATATTTTTCTGTAACATCAGTAAATAACAATGTTCTTGCCATCTCTAAAGCCTCTCTTTTTCTTTATTTATCTCTCGTACTTATATAAAAAATTTTGGTAAAAAAATATTGACTTTTTATATTCACTTTATATGAATTTTGTTACATATCTTTACATTTCTGCCAGTTTAAAGTTTTGTTAATCTCCCTGCATCTTTTATCCTGCAAAGCTTTCCGGATATTAACCGTGATTTTGTATTAAAGATTTCAGAAACAATTTCCGACTAAAAAAATGTATTTCTATGCAAAAAATAAGGAGAAGACCACATGGTAGATGCAATTAACGGAAATTACGGATCAAGATCACAGGATTTAAGCATCAATTGGAATGACTTAACCGCAACGGAAGTTCTGGAGTATCAGGATGAAGGGCAGGAAGTTCCTGATGAAATTCTTGCCTGGGCGCAGGAAATGGCGGCAACAGATTTGGCTGACGATGTAACCTATGAGATGTCCGAATCCAAAGAAACAGAATCTTCCGGAAATGCCGCAACTGAGCTACGGGAAGAAATGACCGGAAACAAAATGAATCTAAAAGAACAAGGTGAAGCATTTATTGAAGAAAGTCGAAATAAAGAAAATTTAACCCTTCAGTCTATAACCGAAATGGCTCCGCTGTTAAGCGCCGCACAACAAATTGGAAATGAGGCTGTTGCAATAGGTGATGAAACTAAAACTCAATTAGATGCCATACAAGCGCAGATAGACGCTCTTATAAACGAAAAAAATGACAAACCAAGATTTTTACAAAGCAGGAGCGAGCGAGGTGAACTTCAGGGGCTTCAGGCTGTAGCACAGGCGTTAGGCGCCGGTGCGCAAAATCAGATAGGAGGACTTGATGCTGAGATTGCAGAAATTGACGCTATTGTAAATGAAGCTGCATTCACATCACAGACATCAATTGACTTTGGAAATGAAACAGTAGAAATCGGCAACACTCTTATGGATACTAAAAAAAGTCTGATGAGCATGGGTCAGGGAATGCTGAACGGCAGTTCTTCATACTTTATTTTTGGAGGCAAGCGTGTCGGCCGTGAAGCTGTTGAACAGGGAGCCAGAACAACAGCTATTGGAGAACAAGGGCTGGAAATTGCCGAGCAGACAGCAGCAGCCAACGGAATTGCTCTTGACTCGGTTAGTCAAGCCGCAGGCGGAATTGATACCACTACTAATGGAAGTTCTGCTGGCGATGAGTCAAATAGCAGTGAAGACACAAACGGTACAGAAAATACTGAAACCGAAAATGCTTCAAATGCGTCAAGACGTGAACGAACTGCTGAAGAAGAACTTGATCCGACTTTAGCCGATACATCAATTACAACAGATCCTGATGAAATCCTCAGAAGAAAAGAACGCAGAGGTTTAGCGTAAAGATTCAATGGCTTCGGAAACATTTTCCGAATTAAATATATAACTTCCGGCAACTAAAGAGTTTGCGCCTAATTTGGTGCAGACTCTTGCCGTTTCAGCGTTTATACCGCCATCAACCTGCAAAATCAATTCTTCTCCGGCGTATTCTCTGAAAAATGGCAGTTTTTGTGCACATTTATTTATAAACTTCTGCCCGCCAAACCCCGGCTCTACGGTCATTACAAGAATCATATCAAAACCGCCTATATATTCCAGAATTTCCGCCGGATTTGTAGCCGGCTTTATTGCTAAACCGGACTGAAGGCCAAAACTTTTAATATATTCTGAAATATCCAATATTTCATTTCGTTCTACAGCTTCATAATGGAATGTTATTATATTTGCGCCTGCTTCTGCAAAAGGTTTTATATATTTTTCGGGATTTTCTATCATCAAATGCACATCCAACGGCAAATTTGTGACTTTTCTTATTGATTTGACTACAGGAACACCGATTGTAATATTCGGAACAAAATGCCCGTCCATAACATCTATGTGAACCCAATCTGCGCCGGCTTTTTCAACCATTCTTATATCTCTTCCGAGGTTCGCAAAATCACTTGACAATATAGAAGGTGATATGATTACTTTTGGCATTCTAATACTCCCAGCTTTTTGCAAGCCAAATACGCACATCTTTGTTCAGCTTCTTTTTTTGATTTTCCATGTCCCTGCGCTATTACGTCCCCATTATAGACAACCTCCACAGTAAAAACTCTGTTATGTGCAGGCCCGCTTTCCGCCACCAATCTGTATTTCGGAGTTTCTTTGGTCAAACTCTGGGTATATTCCTGAAGCAATGCTTTCGCATTATATTTGTCTAAGTTCGCATTAATATCTTCTATATAAGGCATAAAAAGTTCCTGAAGTTTTTTATCCAGCAATTCCATTTTATTATCAAGAAAATATGCGCCTAATACAGCTTCGAATGCGCATGCGGTAACGGATTCAAGCCTTTTTATTCCCTGTTTTTCATCGTGTTCCGACGCCAGAATTATATCAGCCAAACCTATATTTTTTGATATTTCTGACAAGACACTGTCTGAAACTGCAATAGAGCGAATTTTAGACATCTCTCCTTCATGATACTCCGGAAACTTCTTATACAACATATTGGAAACTGCAAGCTTTAGAACAGCATCGCCCAAAAATTCAAGCCGCTCGTAACATTTTGTATATTCAAGGTTCTTTTCCTGCGTATAAGACGGATGAGTAATTGCGCTGAGAAACAAAGTCTTATCATCAGATTTTATACCAAAAATATCGTCAACAGATTTCATTTAAAAAAGCCCTTTTAGCATATTTGCAATATCACTTACCAGCTGATTGGAAAATATAAAATACTTACAAACATAATACATCACAGGAATTGTGAATATAAAGCTGTCCGTTCTGTCTAAAAAACCGCCATGACCCGGAAGGGAATCGCCGCTGTCTTTTACGCCTGCATCTCTTTTTATCAGAGATTCGCATAAATCACCGATCTGCGCAAATACTGTACAGATAAGTCCTACAACAACTGCCCAATACCATTCAAACCCGATAAAAAATGAAACTACAACCGCCCCGAGAACTGCACTGATTATTCCGCCTATAGAACCTTCAATTGTTTTATTAGGGCTTACAACAGGAGCAAGCTTATGTTTGCCGAGATGTCTTCCCGCATAATAGCATCCGATATCAGTCATAAGTATTGCTGTAAACATCATAACAACAAACCCGAGCCCGCTGTCGAATTTTGGAGATGACAGTTCTCTTAAAAACATCAAATGCAAAGGGAACCATCCGCAATAAATAATACCGAGAACAGTTGTTGCAGCATTAGCGATATAAGGCTGTCTGCCTCTGAAAAGCACCCACATAAACGATATTATGGAAAAAAACGAGATTACTAGCGCCGACAAATCAAACCGCTGCAGATATGCAATAATTCCAATGACAATCTCGGCGCCGCATATAACCTTTAAACTCGGATAAAACCCTTTATGCTCAAGAATTTTAACGTATTCTCTCGATGCAAAAAATACAAAAACATATAATAGTATAAGAAGCGGAATTCCGCTTAATATAATACATGTCATTGCAACTGTTCCGAGAATAAAGCCTGTGAGCATTCTCGTGGCATTTTTATTTAAACCGCCTATTACGTCCATTATACGGTCATAACCTCTTTTTCTTTTTCAGAAACTGCACTGTCAACAATACCTGTATATTTATCAGTCAATTTTTGAATTTTATCCTGATTATCTTTTACTGTATCTTCCGGAAGATTGTCTGCTTTTTCGATTTTTTTCAAATCATCAGTCATATCACGGCGGACATTTCTTATTGCAACTTTAGCTTCTTCGCCCAGTTTTTTAACATCTTTAACTATTTCTTTACGTCTTTCTTCTGTGAGAGGCGGGAAGTTTAATCTGATGCAAATTCCGTCACTGTTCGGCGTAATACCGATTTCTGCTTTAATAATAGCCTTTTCGATTTCTTTCAAAATAGACTTGTCATAAGGAGAAATTACAAGGGTTGTCCCGTCCTGCACAGTAACCTGTGACATCTGTCTTAATTGAGTCGGAACTCCATAATAATCAACCATAACTTTATCCAGTATCATAGGATTTGCACGGCCTGATCTTATAGACCCGAATTCACGCTTTAATGCTGTAATAGCTTTTTCCATTTTTTCTTCGCCGAATAAAAATAGTTCTTCTAGACTTTCTGACATCTCTTACCTCTTTCAATATTTATCTATAAACTTATATATGTTCCGACTTTTTCACCGTTTAAAACTTTTAATATACCGTCCTGCAGCAGAAAATCAAAAACAACAATCGGTATATTATTTTGGCGGCACAATGCGCAAGCAGCCGTATCCATTACTTTTAAACCGTCTTTAATTATATCATCATAAGTAATTTTATCCAGTTTTTTTGCTTCCGGATTAATCTTAGGATCATCGGAATAAACGCCGTCAACACCGTTTTTAGCCATCAACATTGCTTCAGCATTAATTTCGGAGGCTCTTAAGGCTGCAGCGGTATCGGTTGTAAAGAAAGGATTTCCAGTGCCGGCAGCAAATATAACAACTCTGCCTTTTTCAAGGTGTCTTATAGCACGGTGCCTGATGTAGGGTTCTGCAACCTGATTAATTGCAATAGCACTCTGCACACGGCAGGGAACATCAATTTGATTAAGCGCACACTGAAGAGCAATTGCATTCATAACAGTCGCAAGCATTCCGACATAATCGCCGGACGCCTGATCCATGCCCAGCTTTGCACTGTTTTTCATCCCTCTGAAAATATTGCCGCCTCCGACGACTACCGCAATTTCAGCACCTGCATCTTTAGCTTTTTTAATTTCATTTGCAATCATTTTTACGGGTTTTTGATCAATACCGAATTGCTGATCCCCTAAAAGTGCTTCTCCGCTGATTTTCAACAAAATTCTTTTATATTTAAGTTTTGAGTTTTCCATTTTTCCCCTTTTTCGTATTATACTATCTTAAACCAACAGGGATGTAAAGATGTAAAAAAGCATGTTTTTCACTGATTATGAAGTTTTGTAAAGTTGTATTTATAGGCTCAAACCCTTTATTGACAAGCATCTTTAAAAATTGGATATAATTCATATATAAAAAATAGCAACTTTTTATATCAAAAATTGTTTATAATAGTATAAGAGATAAGTTCCAGAAAACAAAGGAGAATATATGGCAAGAGTATTAATTTCAATGCCTGAAGATTTCCTGAACAAAATCGATCAGGTTGCAGATGTAGAAAATCGTTCACGCAGCGAGTTGATCAGAGAAGCACTTCGAACCTATATTTACAAACAGAAAGTGCGGGAATCAACGACAGCAATAAGAAATGCTGATATTCTTGAAACAATGCTTGAATAAAAAAAGTTTAAAAACAAACAAAATCCGCTGAAACACAAAAACTATTTTTAGAATTTAGTAATTAACTAAATTCAGGGGCTATGCCTCAGACGGTTTGAAAAATTTCAAAACTGTCAGGATTTCAAAAATCCAGGTTCAACTTTGAACAAAAAATATCCGAAATGGCAGGAAACGGGTACTAGATCTGGGATATGACGGACGCTTCAAATAAGCGTCCGTTTGTGTATCTTTTTGAAACTAAAAACTCTGCCCTTAATCAAAGCAGAGTTTTCTAATATTAACAATAATAAGTTTAGATTATTCTTCAACAGCGGCAGTTTTTTGCTGATTAATAAGGTTTTGAAGTTTATCTCTGATTTCGTCGCCTTTTTTCTGCATATCAGAAACAACATCATCTGCTTTTGATTGAATTTCTTTCACAGTTTCATCAGCTCTGCGCAAAACATCTTTTGTGGTATCCGCAAGCATTTGTCTGGTTTCTTCGCCAGACTTTGGTGCAAGAAGAATACCTGCTATTGCGCCGATTGCACCGCCTACTATGAATCCTGCTAAAAATTTAGTTGCTGACATAATAATTACTCCTTTTCTTTTATTTTTTTAATCCGGTTAATTAATTTTGGACAAAGATAAAATCTCTGCTGCCGTAAAAAGTACCTGTTCAGATTTTATCAACAATAACTGCGGTATTAATCACCGCTAAAGGCTATTTTTTATTTCTTTGAAAACAGGCCCATCACGGTAACAAAACCTTTAACCAGTCCGCTGACGATTGATTCGGAAATCATTTTTGTCTTTCCGAAAGTTTTTTCCACCGCTGTTTTGAAATTATCCACATTCTTGTCAGTGCTCTTTACCAGAGAATTTACGGCATGAAGAGTTTCATTAAGTTCTTTTAATGTGGGTTTCAGTTCAGTGTTTACAAGAATTGATGTTTCGTTCAGGTTTTTAGACAGAGCTGATAAATCTATGAGCAATTTTATAAGAAAACCGCCGACAACAAGGATTACGATACCGGTAACCCAGGCTAGAAATGTCAGACCCTGATTCAATGCGATTTGTGAAAATTCCATTACTTTTGTTCCTTATAATTTAATAATCAAATTCGGTTACATCGGAACCTTCTTCAAGTTCCTTTGCCTTCTGCAATTTCTTAGATTTTAACATGTTGTTAAATTTTCTAAATTGTCTTTCTAACTTATATTTCATCAAATCGACATTTTCCATCGCCTGTCTTTTGGCTTCATTTATGGCCGGTGAATGTTTTTCATACAATTCACAGGCAGCTTCTTTAAGTTCTCTTCTGGATTCTTCACCCGGCTTTGGTGCAAACAGAACACCGGCAACGATTCCGCCGACAACACCTGCCAGAAGCCCCATTCCGAACATAAAGGTTTTATTTTTTGACATATTTACCTCTTCTTTCATTGTATATACACATTATAACAGTTTTTTGGAAATTTACAATATTTTACCCCGGAATACTGTCCCAGACGTCTTTTGCGAGCAGCAGCCCCTGACAAATAGAAGCGGCTTTTTTACATTTGCCTTTAAATAAGAACAAAAGCAAATATACAATAATGGTTTTAGCCATATTAACCAGCCACTGATTTCGTTTTTTTCGCAGATAATTAATCACAATTTCCTGCTTTTCATTAACTTCTTTGATTCCCGCTTTAACCCCTTCAAGCACGGCTTTAATCTGCGGTTTTAAGGCAACTGCCTGTCTGTGCAATTCTACAACTGCCCTGTCCGCTTTTATGATTAACAGGATCAAGGTTACTGTTATTATTAACTCTGCGATAAAAATTATTGCAATAAATAAAAACATTTCAATTATTTCTAATTTTGTATTATATTTGGATTATAGAATAATTAAGAGAGATTGGAAATACGTCTAAAGGACTATTTATGCGGAACAAATTCAAATTTTTCACATCACTGGTACTTGCAAGAACAGCCTTTGCAGGTATCAAGCTGTTTTCAAAATCAGGCGGAACTTCTTTTGCCGGAATGTTGGTATTAAAATATTATCCTCAATTTCTATGCGAATGCGGAGAATATATAAAAGAAAAAATTATTACCGTAACGGGCACCAACGGAAAAACCACGACGTCAGGCCTGATTTCGCATATACTTGAGAACGCACACCAAAAAGTTATTCACAATCTCAAGGGCGCAAATATGCTGACAGGCATTGCAAACACCTTTGCACTTGAACTTGCGCCGTTCAAAAAGTTTGACTATGCGGTTCTTGAATCTGACGAAGCTTATCTGACAAAACTTTACGACTTTATCAGGGCAGACTATCTTGTTGTCACTAACCTTTTTCGGGATCAGCTTGACCGTTACGGAGAACTTGCGACAACCGCAGGGTTTATCCAGAACGCAATCGACAAAAACCATAACCTGAAACTTATTTTAAATGCTGATGACCCGCTTGTTTCGGCTTTCGGAAAGGACAAAAACGCTGTTTATTACGGATTTGAAGATGTAAAATACGACTGCAATTATAACAAAGAATCAAATGCGCCCTCTGAAGTGTTTAATTGTTCCTGCCAGGAGCCGCTGGAATATTCAAAACGCTTCTTCGCTCAACAAGGACACTATTTTTGCAGAAAATGCGGTTTCAAACGGCCTGAATGCAGCTATCAGGCAACAGTGCTTGTCTGCAGCAATCACTCAATACTCAAAGTTAAAAAAGACGGAATTGAATACGAATTTAAAATAAACCTTGTCGGGCTTTACAATGCATACAATGCCCTTGCCGCCATCGCACTGTCATTTGAACTCGGGCTGAACCAAACCGAAATTCAGCATGCACTGGATTCTTACAAATCAATTTTCGGCCGAACAGAATTCAGGACAATAAACGGGCATCAGGCTCTCATACAGCTTATCAAAAACCCGACGGGCGCAAGCGAAGTGCTGAAAACAGTTGATTTAGATTCAAATATTCTGATTGCAATCAATGACAACTACGCAGACGGACGTGACATAAGCTGGCTTTGGGACAGCGACTTTGAACAGCTTAAAAATGCAAAAAAACTCGTTGTTACATCCGGCACCCGTGCTGAGGATATGGCGCTCCGGCTTAAGTATGCAGGAATTCCGCAGGACAAAATCGTCATCGAAAAATCATTAGAAAAAGCAATTGAACTTGTTTCAAAATCAGATAACAAGGAAGAAAAAATAACAATTCTTCCCTCATACACTGCACTTCTAACAATTAACAAACTTAAAATAAAAAAATAACCCCTGTTGATTGACAATAAACTGTGATTGTTTCAAAATATCCTTAGCCGGAATAAGAATTTACTCTGAAACGGCATAAAGAAAGAGGTAAACAATGCTTTTAGGGGTAAACATAGATCACGTCGCAACATTAAGAAATGCCAGAGGAGGCTCGGAGCCGTCTGTCATTGAGGCTGCAAGAATTGCGGAAGAAAACGGTGCAACGTCAATTACAACACATCTTAGAGAAGACAGACGCCATATTAAAGACAATGACGTATATACACTCATCAAAACCCTGAAAACAAGACTTAACCTTGAAATGGCAATGGCTGATGATATTCAAAAAATTGCGCTTGAAATTAAGCCGTATTCTATCTGCCTTGTTCCGGAAAAACGCCAGGAAATTACGACAGAAGGCGGACTTGATGTTGCCGGACAGCTTGATAAGGTTACGGAATTTATCAAACCGCTTCTTGATAACGGCATAATAGTGAGCCTTTTTATAGATCCGGACGAAAATCAGGTAAAGGCTTCCGCCAAAACCGGCGCCCAATTTATTGAAATGCATACGGGCACCTATTCGGAAAGCTTCGGAACAGAAAAAGAAGAACAAGAATTTTTAAACCTCAAAAATGCCGCAAAACTGGCTCAAGACCTCGGCTTGAAGGTTAATGCAGGCCACGGTCTGAATTATCAAAATGTCAAAAGAATGCACGAAATTCCGGATCTTGTTGAACTTAACATCGGGCACAGTATAATTTCACGTGCTGTTTTCACAGGACTCGGCGAAGCCGTTAAAACAATGCATGATTTAATTAGCTGAGTCAACGCTCTTCAAATAACTGGCACAAAACTATTTCAAAGACTAAAACGAAAGGACTTGCAAACATGCCGGATAACAAAAAAATAATAGAAGAAATGCAGCAGGTAGCCGAACAAATGCGGCTTGACGATATTGAAGAAAACCCCGATATAGTAAACGAATACTTTGACTGCGATTGCTGCGGCGAATATAAATGTCTGGCAGGTTCAATCCAATACGGAAATTACAGACTCTGCAATGACTGCGTGCTTATTGCGGAAACAAGCTTTGCCCTGAACAAAATTAAAGATATTCAAGAGCTTATAGATGCAATGGAAGACAAAAGACTTGAAGGAATGTGCGACTTTTTGAGGCTCGAAGAACAAAGAAAACTAAACTGACAGAATTAGTAAAAGCTAACTCAAAAGAATAATCTTTACGCTTTAACTAATAACAATTCACTAATCCTTTTGGCTGGGAATTTTTTATACAAAACTAATTCTAAAGTATTAATTTTTCTTAACATATAGTTATAAAGAATTACGCCCTGGGTATATATATAATATAGACACGAGATATCTAAAAATTTTATATTAACCCCGAATGCAATTGCTTTGGCAGGAGTGCAACCATTTTAGTAGTGCAGTTGCTGCCACAACTGCACACCTTATTATATCAATGTGAAACCAGATTTCTCTTAGAAAATATCATATACGATTTTGATGAGCGGCTAAATTGACCGCTCTTTTGGTATGTTTACCCGAAAGTTTCAGTGTGTATAATATTGGTATGGAAAAGAAAATTTCTGGAAAGATTATCAATCGTTTGACACTATACCATTATATTCTGGATGACTATATCAGCAAAAATATAGAATTTATTGCAAGCAACCAGATAGCGGCTCTGTTGAATATTGATGATTCACAGGTCAGAAAAGACATCAGCATTCTTAATAACTCCGGCAAATGCAGGGTAGGATACATTGTGAAAGAACTTAAAAAATCTATTGAGGCAACTTTAGGTTTTTCAAAGACTAAAAATGCGTTTATCATTGGAGCCGGAAATTTAGGGATGGCACTTGCGAAATACGACAACTTCACCAATTACGGTCTGAATATTATTGCGCTTTTTGACAATGACAACAATAAAATCGGACACAGCGTAAACAACAAGATTATTCTTGATATAGAAAAACTTCCCAATCTTAGCCGCAAAACAGACGTTGATATTGCCATCCTGACAGTTCCGAAAGAATTTGCACAAAGTACGGCAGACATTCTGATAAAAGCCGGCATAAAATACATCTGGAATTTTACACCTGTTGTTTTGTCTGTTCCGGACAATGTGCAGGTGTGGAACGAAAACCTTATGGGAAATTTCCTGCAATTTACATATAATATTTAAAATCCTGCAAATTAACCAATCTTAAAACAATCAGCAAAAAATATTTTATTTAAACTTATAATAAACATAATGAAAATTTCAGCAAATTACACTTACCCTTCATACAACGCAAACCGCCTTAAAAACAATTCCACGCCGTCATTCGGGATAAGTTTCAAACCGGAACTTTTAAAAGACCTTTTTATGAAAAACACTCCGCTTCACGGGGTTTCAAAAATAAAAAACGTTCATGCGGGAGAATTCGGCACAGTCTGCAAGGGTTCAAAACCACTGAAAAATTTTGAAGAAAGCATTGGCAGCACCGAACTGAAAAAGCTGTATAAGAAAGGACTTTCCACAAACACTGAAGGCTGGGCAAACTGCTTTTTAAAATCCAGCGCCGAAAATCCGCTCTCCACGTCATCCGTGTATGACTGCTCGGTAATGTACCTGTTTAATGAAAAGTCTAAAACTCATTTCTTGTATCACTCATTTTTTGACACAACAAAAACCGCATTTGATTATTTGATAAAAACATTCATGCCGGAAGGCTTCACAAAAGCAAACCTTGTCACAGGCTACGCTAAATGGTACCCGAAACACGGTGAAACCCTGACACAAATGATAAAAGCTCTGAAAATAAACACAAAAAATGCTGATGTAAACATATATCACTACAACTCGGAACTTCCGGAAATTGTCGGCTACAAAGGGAATGTTTTTGAAATTCCAAATGCCAGAACAGAACTCGGACTCAGCGACAAAGGTCAGGCCAGTTTTAAAATTTGCGACTTACAGATTGAGAATTTGCTTTCAGAATTGAATACCAAATGTACTTCAACAGAAAACATTGAAACCTTAAGAAAAATCTATAAAAAACTGGGTTATGACAAAGAAATTCTCAAAATCCTTGATAAACTACTCGATGAAAGAGCAGGTAAGATAAAAGAAATGGAATCCTGCAAAACTATTGAAGAATTGAACTCTCTTATCAATTCGTATCCGCAGAATGAAAGACTTAAATATTTTAATGCAATGGAAAGCCAGCGGAACCGTATTTTATTAGACCAATTTTTCAACAAATAAACAACTTTACTTAACCGCCAGCGTATTCAACTGATAAAGGTATCTCAGCCCCTCCAGCGTCAATGAAGGATTGATAAAATCAAACGGACGCTTAAGATATTTGCAGATAAGCCCTGAATACCCGCCTGTTGCAACAAGAACCGCTTTTTCGCCAAGTTCTTCTTCACACTGTTCGACAAGCCCGTCAATCATACCGGCCGTTCCTCTGATTACGCCGGAAAGAATGGCATCCTGCGTATTGTGCCCTATTGCATGGGTTGAAATTGCAACGTCAATTCTCGGTAATTTTGATGTAAAAGTATTCAAAACTTTCATTTGCAAATTCAAACCGGGAGCAATAATACCGCCGATAAATTCGCCGTTTTTATTAACTATATCAAAAGTTGTTGCTGTTCCAAAGTCCACAACAATGACCGGCTTGTTATATAAAACATAAGCACCTGCCGCATTTGCAATCCTGTCAGCACCAGCTTCTTCCGGATTATCCAGTGCTATTTTTATGCCGGTGTTGATTGCCGTACTCAAAAATAAAGGGTCTATTTTAAAAACGTTCCTGACGGCACTCCTGAACTTTTCGTTCAACTCTTCCACAACAGAAGAAATAATACACCCGCTAACCTTGAAGTTCTTAAACAGAGATTTCAACAGAACCTCATACTCTTCCAACGGCAAATCTTTGTCTGATGCGAGTCTGAATTCCTCGACAAGCGCATCATCTTCAAACAATCCTAATGTGATACTCGTATTCCCTATATCGGCTGTTAAAAGCATAAAAATAGTCCTCTTTTCAAGGACTATTTTATAACAAATATTTTTTACATGCAAAAACTATGCCTGAACTGCATTGTCCGAGTTTTGCAAGCCTTTACCGTTCAGCAGATTTCCGATGCCGCCGGCCGGCATATATGCAACCTGAGTACCAGGAACATGAATTGAATTCAATTCTTCCAATTTTTTCTTAAATCCTTTTTTATCAATTGAGTAATTTGAATAATCCTCAAAACTTTTATCAACTTTATAATCACTTCCGATTCCGTCAACTCTGTGACTCATAATGTAAATCTCCTTTATTAATGCATGGTTTCTCTTAATATATCTCTTACATATATAAAGTATATTATTCCATTAAAATTGCGCGGATTAACAATTTTTGTTACATAACTTTACAAAAACCCTGAAAATCCTGTTATTCCGTACAAGTTGACAACAGAAATCCGTTAAAATATAATTTTCTTATGGCTAAGATTATAAACGTTGTAAAAGGGACTAAAGATATACTTCCGGCAGATGCCCCGATGTGGCAGATGTTAGAAAAAAATGCGCTTGAAGTGTTTTCTAAGTACGGTTATAAAGAAATCAGAACTCCGATTTTTGAAGTAACAGAATTATTTGCACGCGGGGTCGGCGATACAACAGATATCGTAAACAAAGAGATGTACACCTTTGAAAAAAGCGACCGCTCTTTGACTTTGCGGCCGGAAAACACGGCAGGAGTAGTCCGTTCCTTTATAGAAAACGGTATGACAAGACTTTCTCCACCGGTCAAACTCTGGTACAAAGGCCCTATGTTCCGCTATGAACGCCCGCAGGCAGGACGCCAGCGTCAGTTTCATCAGGTAGGTGTTGAGATGTTCGGGGTTAAGGAACCGGCTGCAGACGCTGAAGTTATTCTTCTTGCCGTAAATTACCTTAAATCACTCGGATTGAACGATTTAGAGGTTGAAATTAATTCTCTTGGCTGCCCTGAGTGCCGCGAAGCTTACAAAAACAAGATTAAAGAAGTTTTGAAGCCTGAATTTAACAACCTTTGCGACGACTGCAAAAACAGATATGAAAAAAATCCTTTAAGACTTCTTGACTGCAAAGTAGACTTCTGCAAAGCAATCTTTGAAAAACCTGAAATTAAGGCTGTCATTCAGTCTGATTTTATCTGCGAAGCCTGCGCGGATCACTACTCAAAACTTAAAACATACTTAGACGAACTTAAAATCAAATATATTGAGAACAAACTTCTTGTAAGAGGTTTGGACTATTACAACAGAACTGTTTTTGAAATCAAATCCAACAATTTAGGTTCCCAGAATGCCGTCTGCGGCGGCGGACGCTATGACAGCCTTGTCAGAAACCTCGGCGGGGACGACACTCCTGCTGTCGGCTGGGCTATGGGTATGGAAAGGCTTATTTCGCTTATTCCTCCTGTTGAAACACCAAAACTCGACGGCTATATTGTTTCGAATTCTCCGATTGAAGCGTTCAAGCTTGCCGAAGAACTTAGAAATGAAGGAATTGAAGTAGAATTTGATCTTCAAAATAAAAAATTTACAAAACAGCTTGAAAAAGCATCTAAAATTGCTCAATATGCGCTTATTTTAGGCGAAGACGAGATAAAAACAAATACTGTGTCCGTTAAAAATCTGGCAACTTCAACACAAAAATCAATTGCCAGAGCCAACATAGGGAGTGAATTCAAAAATGTCTGAATTGCTTGACGAAGTAATCTCCAAGTTGTCAAACGCTCTCAGAAGAAGATTTGACGACTACAAAGGATTATACCTTTTCGGCAACTGCCTGACAGGCGACGTAAAAGAAGACGAAGACATTGAAATCGTCGCGATTTTCGACAACGAAGACAAGGCTAAACGTGAAAAAATCTGGCCGTTGATAGGTAAAATTGAAACAGATCTCAATGTTTGTATAGATTTATACCCTTATACAATGGAAGCCTTTCAAAAAGATGAGGATTTGTATAACGAAGTTATGGAAGAAGGCATATTTTACAACCCTCTGGGTATCAGGCAAAATAAGGGATTAGGATAATCTGCTATTGATTTATTTACAAAATGTGCTATAATTCAAAATTGTAAACAGACTAACCAGGGAAAAGATATGGAAAAAATTACTATTCGTTCAGACAGGGACACCGATTACATTTTTCAGTACAAAGGAGAAGATGTAACTCTTAAAGCCAGAAGTATTTTAAGCATTGCAGACGGGCTTAATCACGTTGTTTTGCCGACCTGTGCAATGAAGATTGCTAACAATCTTATCATTATCAAAGATGACGTTAAGAAAAAAGCTTAAAAAAACTTCTGTCAGACAAATTTTAAATGAAACAGCATTTTGAACAACTTCAAATTGCTGTTTTTAAAATATCTGTTTAAAAACAAATCTGGCCGGTTTTAGGGGCTATGCGGCAATCACAGGAACATAATCTTCACTGTCTCCGGAAGCCCTGTAAGCCCAGGGTTGTGTTTTTGCTGTAGTTTTAGCAGGCTGAGTTTCGCCTGAAAGTTTCGCAAGTTTTTCATTTATACTATTAATTAAATCATTATCGCCGGTTTTTTGAGCATAAGTTTTCGCTTTTTGGAGTAAACCTCTTGCTTTATTGTCACAATTGTAATCAATCATAATATCTGCAGCATCCATATAATTCTGTGCCACCTTGAGAGGAGAATCCGCCTCAGCATAATGTTTAACGGCTTTTGAGTAGGATTTCAATGCCTCCTGCGGCTCGCCGAATTTGTCGTAAGCCTTTGCAAGACTTGATGAAACATAACCTTTAACTTTTGAATTATCAGTTTCAGCCGCCAAATCATCAGCCACAGTCAGATAATCAAGAGCGTCCTGCTCGTACATATCTCTGTAAATATTTCCCATTTTGGTCAAAGATGTTGACTGAGCCGCAAGATTTTCGCACTCGCCGCCGTATGCTACAGAGCTATAATAATGATCCAGTGCTGGTTTAATCTGATTTACATCATCATAAATATTACCCATTGCATAGTGAGCTTTGGTTTTTACATTATTATCTGATGTTTGCTGAAGTGAAATATTGTAACTTTTGAGGGCCTGAGCAAACAAATCGTGATCATCATAAATTTTACCTACTTCATAATAAATTTTTGCACCGGTTTCCGTATCACCGATTTCTTCGGCTCTTTCCAGTGCCTTTTGGAAATTTGCGATTGCTTTTTTAGGCTCATTTGCATAAGCAAGACGCTTGGATTGAAGAAACATTGTTTTTAGTTCTTTGTCCTCTGGAACAAAAACATTTGATTTTGTCTGTTCCTCAACAGAAACCTGTTCTTCAACAACAGCGCTTGAGACCTCCATTTCTGTGACATTTTCCGGCATAGCCGCGGTTTCTGTTTTATGCGCTTTTTCAGTAGAACCTTCCGGAAATTTTACAAGAAACTGGGGATTTATATTATTTTCATTATATTTAAAATCTATATCCTGCAAAAACAGCGCATTCACCCAGTTTTCAACAACTTTTGAATCCTTATTCAAGGTTTGGGAAATATACCTGTCCAACTGACGTGAAGCATTCATCAAGTCTGATTTAACAAGATTTGTATCCGGATTTGGCTGTGCAAGTTCCGCCTGAATCAGACTTAATCTGTTATTTACTTCATTATTGAGGTCTTCAGGAGTTCCTATTGCTATTGCTGTATTTTTGAAATCTTTAAGAATCTGCGCAATATTTATGGTTGCAGATCTGTTTGCTGACGCAGCATTCTGCATTGAAGATCTGGAAGGCTGCGAGGAAACCTGACTGCCGGCACTATAGGCATATTGTCCGTATAGCTGCTGCGCACGCTGGGATTGCGCAGGTGTAATCTCCTGATATCCTTGAGTATATTGCAGTCCGCGGCTGCGGCCCTGAGAATTGGCACGCTCTTCCTGTTCTGCCTGCGTCAAGGTCTGTTTGGCATCTTCGTCCTGTTTTTTCTTAACAAGAGTTCTGCCGTCTTTTACAATATAAGGGCGCTGGTAAATATTGTTTAAGTTCAACCCCATACCGGTTTTTACAATACCTCACTAATCTCATTTCCGCACTGAAACTGACAGTGCGTCAATTTAACTATAACCTGAATTACACATATTGTTATCAATCTTTTGGATGAAATATTCAAGTTTTATTTAAGGTTTTTTGGGTAAATGTCAAGATTAATTGATTATTCATTCAAATTTTCATACAAAGACGGCGCTTCCTGCACGCTGACATTGTTCTGCGGAATCTTCAAAACTCTGACGCAGACTGTCCTGTTTGCATACTCAATCTTTATTATATCCCCCTCTTTTAATTGTTTTGAAGGTTTTGCAGGATTGTTATTAACCAGAACACGCCCCATGTCCGAAACTTCATTAGCAACCGTTCTTCTCTTTATCAACCGTGAAACTTTTAAATATTTATCTAACCGCATTTTTATTCCTTTACTCTTTACAATTTTATCACGGAAATATTTTATGTTATAATTTTCATATAAAATTAATAAGGGGTAAGTCTGCCGGATGAGAAGATTTTTTATTAATATATTATTTGTATTGTTTCTTTTAAGTTCAACCACAGGGATAGCAAGAGCTAAAGAAATAAAATTTATACAGGTTACAGATGTGCACTACACGGCACAAAATGAATATTCCAGAGAAGCTCTGGCCGGTGCTGTTGAAGATATTAATAAACAAAAAGATATTGCTTTTGTGGTTTTCACAGGTGACAATATCGGAAGCCCGAAACAAGAAAATCTTGTAGAGTTTGTCAGAGAGGCAAACAAGCTGGACGTGCCGTATTATCTTGTTATCGGAAACCACGATGTCTACAAAGCCGGCGGAATGTCTAAAGAAAATTATATTGACATAGTAAAAGACAATAATTTTCTGTACAAACCGTCAAAGCCCAATTATGTATTTAAAAAAGACGGGTTTGTATTCATAGTGGTTGACGGCGCAAAAGAGGTGATTCCAGGCTCCATCGGATATTACAGAGAGTCTACTCTTGCATGGCTTGACAAACAGTTAAAAAAACACAGAAAACGTCCGGTAATAATCTTGCAGCACTATCCGCTTGTCGAGCCAAAAGAGCACAAATCCCACCGTACTTACCAGCCGGAAAAATATTTTGAAGTTCTTTCAAAACACAAAAACGTAATTGCAATAATTTCAGGTCACTACCACGTGAATGCGGAAAAAATGCAGGACGGAATCTATCATATTTCGACCCCTGCGCTTATCAATCCGCCGAATTATTACAAAGTCATAGATATTGTTACAACGCCGGGTTTTTCGCCTATGATTTATACAGAGCTTAAATCTGCTGATGTTAAGTAAAACTTTTCTGTTGCAATTTTCTGTTAATAATATTATAATTGACCTATACTATAGATTTTTGAGGTAAAAAAATATAATGGAAGAGTCAGGCAATTTATTATTTAATTCATTTTTAATAGTATTTTTACTTTTTTCAAACGGATTTTTTGTTGCATCGGAATTTGCAATGGTAAAAGTTCGGAAAACAAGAATAGAGCAGCTTGTAAATGAAGGAAACTTTAATGCTAAGATTGCGCTTGAAGCAATCAAAGATCTTGATAAATTTATTGCAGCAGTTCAGCTTGGTGTTACAATATCCAGTATCGGCTTAGGATGGGTCGGAGAAGGAACTCTTGCAAGAATAATTGAACCGATTTTTGCATTTTTGCCTGGAATCAGCCAGAATGTTGCAACCCACACGGTTTCAGTATCACTGTCATTTGCTTTGATTACCTTCCTGCATGTTGTAATCGGTGAATTAATTCCGAAATCAATAGCTCTTGAATATCCGGAGCAGACATCTCTTGTGATTGCAAGGCCAATGCAGGCTATATCTTTTATATTTACACCTTTCATCTGGCTTTTGAACGGGTTCGGAAACTCTTTGCTCAATCTTTTCCACGTTCCGCATAAACACAAAGCCTCTCTGGTGCATTCAACAGAAGAACTTGATATGCTTGTTAATGCTAGCTACAACGGCGGAGTCTTGAACGAAACAGAAAAAGATATTCTTCACAATGTTTTCAAATTCTCTGACCTGACAGCTAAACAGGTTATGGTTCCAAGAACTGATATGGTGTGCATTTCTGATGATATAACCCTTGATGAGTTGAACAAAATCGCAGCAGAAACTCAATATACAAGATATCCTGTTTATGACAGCGACATCGACCACATCACAGGCTTAATTCATGTTAAAGATTTATTTGCGCTTTCTGTTAAAGATGAAGTTTGCCCGATAAAGAAGCTTCAGCGGGAAGTTATGCTTGTTCCTGAAACAATCACAATGGACAATCTTGTTCTTGAATTTAAAAAACGCAAAGGCCAAATGGCAATTGTTATTGACGAATTCGGCGGAACTTCAGGGCTGATTACACTCGAAGATGTTCTTGAAGAAATCTTTGGCGAAGTGCAGGACGAGTTTGATGAAGAAGAAGAAATCTGCGATATTGTTGAAGTCGAACCAAACCATTACGTTGCGAACGCTATGGTAAGACTTGATGAAATGGCTGAATTCTTCAAAATTAACGAAAACAAAATTGATGATGAAGATATTGACACTATCGGAGGGCTGGTAGTGAAGTTATTAGGCAGAATTGCAGAAGTAAATGACACCGTAACTTTTGAAAACCTGACCTTTATCGTAAAAGAAATTGACGGAGCAAGAATTACAAAACTTGATATTATTCAGACTCCTGAAGAAACAGAAGCCGAAAAAAACGAAGACGAAGAAGAATAACTTTGTAACAAAGTGAAGAAGAGAGTTGCAAGGTCGAACCGGCGAAAAAAAAATAATCCCCTCTCCCTTGAGGGGAGAGGGAAGAATTTCTTAATGAGCGCAACGAATTTAGAAATTCGGGTGTCGGGTGAGGGGTAAAAAGTGAGACGTGAAGTGTGAGGAGAGTTGAAGGGTTTGTTTCGGAAAATAAATTCCCTCTCCCTTGAGGGGAGAGGGATGAAATTGTTAGTGAGCAGTAGCGAACTTACAATTTCGGGTGTGGGTGATTTTTAAGTCAGGTTCTAACAGAGTGAGGGGTGAAGGGTGAGGGGAGTTGAATGGTTGAACGGTGGAATGGTTGAAGGGTTTGTTTCAGAAAAAGGCGATAAGAAATCGCCCCATTTTGTCAGTCATGTTCTTTTGAGGGAACCTGCGACCGAAGAACCCCATCGCACCCGACATGTCATTCTGAGGGCGAAGCCCGAAGAATCTCTTGGCGTTTTAAGGGGTTCCTTCGGCTAAAGCCTCAGGATGACATGCTTTTTCCCTCGTCATTCTGAGGGCGGAGCCCGAAGAATCTCTTGGCATTTTGAGGGGATTCTTCGCTTCGCTCAGAATGACAGTAAAATTTTTAAGGAGATCCTTCGGCTTTTGCACTCGCGGTAAACGGGTACGGTTAACGCCTTTCACCCTCTGCTCGTGCGCCTCATGATGACGTAACGAAAAAATCCTGCCGGATTGGCAGGATTTTTTTATATATCAAATATGGTTTCTGCTTATGCGTTTTCTGACGGTGTTTCAGCCGGAGCTTTCGGAGCAGTCATTTTTGCACCGATGTAAGAGCAAACACCGATTACTGCTGCACCGATTGCTGCCCATTTAGCACCAGCCCAGAGTTTTGTATCTTTTGCAGCTTTTTTAACTACGTCGCTTGCATTTGAAAGATCAAGCTTTTTATCATTAATAAAACCTTTTAACTCGTCTGCTTTATCAGTCAAGCCTTTTGTTACAGATATAACTTTTGTTTCTAGTTCTGTTTTGGTTTTAATAGTAGATGAGCCGTCTGCCTTTTCACCTAAGATTTCGGCATGCTTTTTAACAAATTCTTTTACTGCATTTTCATCCGGATTGTCACCGAGTTTGTCGAATGCTTTTTTCAAATTAGTCAATTCTTTACCGCTTTTCTTATCTACATTTGCATTTTCAGCAACAGCTTTTTCCATTTTTGATTTCAAATCTGCGGCCTTTGGATTTTCACCAACGAAAGCATTGATGGCATCATCAATTGTTTTACCGTCTTCTGCTTTTACACCGAATTTACCAGGGTCGGCTTTTACGATATTTTTTAATTTGTCAATATCATCGCCTGCGTTTTTATAAGCGTCAGACTCGATTAAAGCTTTTTTAGCAGCTTCTGCTGCATCTTTAGCGCTGTTGTCATAATAGCGTTTTACAAACGCATCTGACGGAGCGTCACCTTTCAATAACGGTTTTGATAACCATCCGCCGTAAGCACCACCGGCTACGGCACCTACACCTGCACCAATGCCTGTATATACGGCATCTCTGTTGTTGTTAACTGCATCTACCATATTCTTGTGTCCTTCCTTTTATTTAATACACACTTTACTTATATCTTTAATAAAAATTCTAAAGATTTTTATTTGCCATGTTTTTGGAGATTAGTTTACAAATATTTACAATCAACTCATAAATCAATCCCCTAAACCATTAGTATGTACAAATTATAACATACTTTTTGAAAAATGTTAAGTGGTTTTTGAGATATTTCTTTCATGTCATTCTGAGGGAACGAAGTGACCGAAGAATCCCCTTGCGCTAATTCGAACCGGCTGTTTGTTCCGTCACCCACACCCGAAATTGTAAGTTCGCTAACGCTCACTAACAATTTCGTCCCTCTCCCCTCAAGGGAGAGGGGATTTATTTTCCGAAACAAACCCTTCAACTCTCCTCACACTTCACGCCTCACTTTTTACCCCTCACCCTAGCCCTCAGCCATTCGGCATACAGTCTCACACGGCTCATTCTTCGCCGGTTCGAACTAGCATCCCACAAGGGGAGAGGGGATTCTTTTGTAGCAAACCATTCAACCTTTCACCCGTTCAACTCTTCAACCCTCCTCACCCTTCACGCCTCACTTTTTACCCCTCTCCCTAGCCCTCAGCCATTCGGCATACTGTCTCACACGGCTCATTCTTCGCCGGTTCGAACTAGCATCCCACAAGGGGAGAGGGGATTCTTTTGTAGCAAACCATTCAACCTTTCACCCGTTCAACTCTTCAACCCTCCTCACCCTTCACGCCTCACTTTTTACCCCTCTCCCTAGCCCTCAGCCATTCGGCATACTGTCTCACACGGCTCATTCTTCGCCGGTTCGAACTTGCATCCCGTAGGGAGAGGGAATTTATTGTGTAACAATACCTTCAACTATTCAACTTTCTTCTCCCTTCACTTCCGCCCCATTTTGTCATGCTGAACTTGCGGATTTTCGGTAGGGTGAAGCAAAGCGGAACCCGTAAGGTGCGGGTCGGACGTTACTCCGCCCGCACCCAGAATAATCCAAGATAGTTTCAGTATCCCGACGAGATCCTGAAATAAATTCAGGATGACAGTGTAAGACAAAATGGGGGCGACTTTCACAACGAAACCTCCTAGTGCCCTAGAACCTTAGTAGCTTTTTTAGAAACAAACCTTTCAACCTTTCAACTTTTCAACTCCCCTCACTCTTCACCCTTCACGCTTCACCCTTAGCTTGTCGCTTCCTCATCCCGATGCTTTAGCCGGAACCGGCACATTTCAACCTTTTAAATGATGTCCTGCCAGACAGATTGTATAAAATAAATAATGTAACATTTTTTAATATTTAGGCGGATTAATGGATCAAAGTTTTGATTTCACATCTTACAACAACATAAAAAGACTTTCGGACGAGGAATTAACAGCACTTTGGGGAAAATATTTTGAAGACAAAACTCAAAAAAACGTGCGTGATGCTCTTATTGTGCAATACATATACCTTATCCGCTATGTAGTCGGACGTGTTAAGGTTACGCTGCCGGCAACGATTTCAATTGAAGATATTGCAGGATACGGGGTTGAAGGCCTTATTAATGCTATTGAAAGATATTCTCCGCAGAAAAATACAAGATTTGAAACTTACGCTCTTATCAGAATCAGAGGTGCAATTCTTGACAGGATAAGAGCACAGGACTTTTTGCCAAGAAGCGTCAGAAAGAAAATTAAGGATATTAAAAATGCACAGGAGCATTTGAAACAGGAACTTGGCAGAATTCCGACAACAACAGAAGTTGCAAACTATCTGGATATGGAGCCTGACAAGGTTAATCAGCTTCTGGCAGAAGACACAACTATGACTTCTATTTACGAGAAAAAAGGTTCCAGCGAAGACAGCATGGAAATTATTGATACAATTCAGGATACCAACAAACTTAATCCGCAGGAACAGATGGAAGAAAAAAATATCAAACAACAGCTTGAAAAAGCTCTGCAAAGACTTCCGGAACGTGAACGCGTAATTATGGTTCTTTACTACCAGGAAAACATGACTTTAAAAGAAATCGGCGCAACTCTGAATATGTCTGAATCCCGTGTCTGCCAGCTTCACGCGCAATCAATCATGAAGCTTAAAAATATCCTCAGCGAAGACCGTTCATCCAGACTTCGCAAAAGTATAGTATCCTAATCTCTTTTATATTCATAAGAAAAAATAACAAAATCTATGCGTCTGTTAAAACCTTTTTGAGTTGCAGAAACATTATCCCGAAACGGCATACAATCTCCATACCCGAGTGTGAAAATTCTTGAGGCAGGAATTTGCCCGCAATAAATCAAATAATCAGCAATTGCATCCGCTCTTGCCATAGATATTTCCCAATTTGTACGATAAGTTCCGTCAGAATTGTTATGGCCTTCCGTGTGGCTTTCAACAGTACAGTTGTTGCCTATTTGCCGCAAAACAGATACTATTGCATTCAACACAGATACGCTCGATTTATTAAGCAGAATATTATCCCCTTTAAAGAAAATATCTTCTTTTATGCTTACAATTAATCCTCTGGGTACAACAGTATAAACAACTGTCGTATCCTCCGGCAAAACATTTTCAAGCATATTCATTACATCAGAGGCTTTATTGTTTATCACAGAGTTTATATGAACTGTTTCCAAGGCAAAACAAACAGACTTCAGGCAAAAAGTCTGAATTAATATTAACAAAAGAACACCTGAAATTCTCACGACACCTAACCTTCTATAAACCGGTACCGTAACAATTATGCTTGATATTCGTGCGCTAATCCATTACCCGACATGCTAGCACAAATCAGTTATGGTTTAAGAATTACAAGAACAGATTTATCGTTGAAATATTTCAAAGCACAGTTTTTAATCTGCTCTGATGTTACATGTTTAATTCTTTCTTTAGTTTTTTCATAGAAATCAAATCCGAGTCCTAAAATACCATATTGTGCATGGCTGCAGGCTTGCTGGGAATTTGTCTCGAATGAAAAAGCCAGTTTCCCGAGAAGATTTGTTTTTGCATTTTCAAGTTCTTCTTCCGAAACTTCTATTGTCTTAATTTTTTCAAGTTCTTCGTCAAAGCCTTTCAAAGAAACTTCAATATTCTTCGGTTCCGTTGCTATATAAATAGAAAATGCGCCGCAGAGCAAAAATGATTCATAAGAACTTCTTACAACATAAGCAAGGCCTTTTTTATCCCGAAGTTCAAGGAATAATCTTGAGGAAAGCCCGCTTGCACCCAGAATTATATTCAGAAGAATCAGAGCAGGATAATCGTTGCTGTCAAAAGTTTCCGTTCTCCATCCTTTTATGATATGAGCCTGATTGGCATCAGGTTTTGCAAGAAAAATTTCTTTGTTAGTTTCAATAGATTTAGGCACATTTTTGAAGGCGGCTTCCGCTCCGGCTGGAATATCTCCGAAATTTTCGTTCAATATTTTCTCGACTTTTCCTGCCTCAATATCCCCGACAAAAGTAATAACCTTTTTTGCATTGGCGTACAAATTCTGATAAGCTTCAATAACCTGATTTTTTGTAATATTTTGGAGATTTTCTAAGATAGTAGTGCTTGAAGTTCCGTAGCTGTGCCCTTCAAAAATATTTCTGGTGAATCCGTCCATAACTTTTTGACGCGGAGAATCCAATTCTGCTATTAGTTCACCCTGTAATTTCACTTTTTCTTTTTCAAATTCATCAAATGTGGAATTTTTTACAAGATCTGTCACAAGTTCAACAGCATGTTCAAAATCTTCATTTAGACTCATAAATCTGAATCTCAAATAATCCATCTTCATTTCAACAACAAAATCAATTCCGCAGCTGTCAAATTCTTCTGCAATCTGTTCTGCGGATCTGGTTTTTGTGCCCTGAAACAAAAGCCTTGCCATAAGTGCATACACCCCAGGCGCACTATCATAATCATTCAAAGCAAAATTCATGCATAGTGCAGCTCTCGGTGTATTTTTGTTTTGTTTATAAAAAAATTCAATATCGTTTTTAAGTCTTACTATCTTGCTTTCCATAATCTCTCCTGACAAAAAAATTTTACCACAATTGTATTCAAATAACAATCCGCTTGAACCGGGATGTATATAGCAAATTCCGCCAAAAATTTTCATAACAGCGTCATACTGAGCGTTACGAAGTATCTCAATAAAAAAATTCTTCGGACTAATGTCCTTAGAATGACGGGCTTTTATTGTATCTGTGGAATTTGCTATATAAGGCCCCTTTAACCCGCTGATTGTTACTTGTAATTTAAGCCTGTTTTAATTATAATTTTTGATATGGAAAATAAGAAGATAATTAAATTAAATAATTTTGAAATTGGTTCAGATAAACTTACAATACTAGCAGGCCCCTGTGTTGCTGAAAGTATTGAAATTCTTGATGAAACAGCTAAAAGATTGAAAGAAATTACACAAAAACTCGGAATAAATTTCATCTTCAAATCATCTTTTGACAAAGCAAACAGAACTTCAATAACCTCATACAGAGGCCCGGGGATTGAAAAAGGGCTTGAAATGCTTTCAAATATCAAGTCTAAATATAATATTCCGATTGTTACCGACATACATCTGCCCGAACAAGCGGCAATTGCTGCCGAAGTTGCAGATGTAATACAAATTCCGGCATTTTTATGCAGACAAACAGATTTGCTTGTTGCTGCCGCAAAAACAGGAAAAATCGTAAATATTAAAAAAGGCCAGTTTCTTGCTCCCGAACAAATGGGAAATCTCGTAAAAAAAATTGAAGATTCCGGAAATACAAATATACTTTTAACAGACAGAGGTGTAACCTTCGGATATAACAACCTTGTTGTTGACTTTAGAGCAATACCTATAATGCAGACATCCGGCTATCCGGTTGTGTTTGATGCAACACACAGCGTACAGCTTCCGGGTGCTCAGGGAACCTGCACTGGAGGCGACAGAAGATTTGTTCCGGTACTGGCAAAAGCAGCTATGGCTGCAGGCGCTGATGCTTTGTTCTTCGAAGTTCATCCGGATCCGGACAAAGCTCCCTGCGACGGCCCTAATATGTTATCACTGGATTCGGCAGAACAGGTGTTCTCAATTTGTAAAAAAATATTTGATATAGTGAAAGCTTAAATATGATTATAAAACAATACATTGCAGGCCCCATTGAGGCTAATAATTATCTGGCTGCCGACGAAAATTCAAAAGAAGCAGTTTTAATTGACTGTTCTGAAAAACTTCAGCAAATCATTGATGACGTCAATAATCTCGGATTAAAAGTTAAATATATTCTACTAACCCACGGACATTTTGACCATGTTATGGGGGTTAACGATATGAAAAAAGAACTCGGCGCTGAAGTTTTAATTAATCAAAAAGATGAAAAACAACTGGAAATGACCAAAACAATTCTGGGCACATTCGGTATAAAAGTTGATAAAAATCCTGAATATGACAGATTTATTGACAGAAATACAGAACTTAAAATCGGAGATATCCCGATTAAAATTTTAGAAACTCCGGGGCATACCGAAGGCGGAATGTGTTATCTTATTGACGGCAATCTGTTTTCTGGCGACACTCTATTTAAAAGATACGTCGGAAGAACGGATCTTCCGGGCGGAAACTACAGCAAATTAGAAAACAGTATTAAAGATGTCCTCTATAAACTTGATGATAATACGATTGTTTATCCGGGGCACAATGAAAAAACAACAATAGGTTACGAAAAAGAACATAATGAAATAGTCTAAATATGCAAAATCAGCATAGCCAAAGAGGGAAGATAAATGAAAGAACAACTGGAAAAAATTTACGCAAATGCTGCCGAAGATATTGAAAAATCATCTTCAATCAACGACTTAGAAGAAGTCAAAAATAAATACCTCAGCCGTAAAGGCGAATTCAATGAAATAAAGAAAAACCTTAGAAATCTTTCTGATGAAGATAAAAGAATTGTAGGCTCGCTTGCGAATGAAATTACCCGCAAATTGGAATCTTCTTTAAAAGAAAAATACGACGAATTTTATAAAAAAGAACTTGATGCTAAACTTTTAAAAGAAAAAATTGACATTACTCTTCCGGGACAATTCCAGCGCCTCGGCAAAGCACACCCTCTTACAACAACTACAAATGAAATTGTTTCAATCTTTCAAAGTCTTGGGTTTTCAGTTGTTTCAAGCTCTCAATCACCGGAAGTTGAGACTGAATACTACAACTTTGATGCGCTAAACGTGCCGAAAGACCACCCCGCACGTGATATGCAGGATACTTTCTATGTAAAAAATGCTCCGGGTGTAATTTTAAGAAGCCAGACTTCAGGCGCACAAATTCATGCGATGGAAGGGAAAAATCCTCCTATCAGAATTGTTGCGCCCGGCAGAGTTTACAGAAATGAAAACGTAAATGCCAGAAAAAACAACTTCTTCCACCAAATTGAAGGGCTTTACGTCGATAAAGATGTAACTTTCGGGGATTTAAAAGGAATATTAAATGAATTTATCCGGATTTATTTCGGAGCAAGCCGTCCGACAAGATTTAGAAGCAGTTTTTTCCCGTTTACCGAACCTTCTGCCGAAATCGACGTTCAATGCATTATGTGCGAAGGCAAAGGCTGCAGAACATGTTCAGGCACCGGCTGGCTCGAAATTCTGGGTGCCGGCATGGTTGACCCGAATGTCCTCAGAAATGTCGGAATCGATCCGGATGTTTACTCAGGCTTTGCTTTCGGAATGGGTGTTGAAAGACTTGCAATGCTCAAGTATGCCGTTGACGACATCAGACTTTTCTTCAACAACGATGAAAGATTTCTGGCGCAATTTTAATTGTTTATAAAGTTTTACGGTCTTAATTGTATTTACAATTAAGACCGTTTGCTATATTGAAACCTTGAATTTTTAAAGGTATTGATTTATTGCGTCATATAAAACAAAATTTATTTTACAACCTTGTGCAACCCGTGGGGTTTGTCAACGTTTCTTTTAAGCTTTTTAGCTATCTCTAGTGCCAAAAGCTGGCAGACAACTACAAGACAAAAAGATTTAACCATATCGCTTTCACAAGCTATATTTACATTATAATCCGCGTCAACTTTTTCGTTTGAATTACCAATTATGCAGAGCACAGGGTTGTAATCCTCTTTAATCTTGTTTAAATTCTTGATTGCGGTATAACTCAAATCATCAACACTTATATGAATCTGAGCGATTTTGTTGTTCATAACCGCAACATGCCCGTGCATAAATTCGCCGAGAATACTTGAATATACATTTATATAAGATGTTTCTTTAATTTTCAAAGAAGCTTCTCTTGCAAGAGCGTAGGAAATTCCATCTGCTGTCACAACAAGATTTTTGTAATCAGACAGAACTTTTGCAACGTCCTTTATCTCGTCCTGAAGTTCGTAGGTTCTTCTGATAAATTCCGGAAGAGATTTAAGCTGTTCAATGTTATGTGAAATATCAATGCCTTTATGCGCAGCGTATTTTAATACAAGAAGAGCACAGCAAAGCATCTGCGCAGTCAAGGATTTTGTTGCGGCAATGCTTTTTTCTTCACCGGCGCAGCAATCTATTTTAAAATCCGAAGCATTCCATATAGTCGAATCTTTTTTATTTGTAATACACATTGTGCGTATGCCGTACTCTTTTGCTTTATTTAAAGCCTTATTAGTATCGGAAGTTTCGCCTGACTGGGTTATGAATACATACAAAAAGTCATTGTCATGCGGGATTACAGACTTTAACAAAAATTCGCTCGAATACATTGCACCGGCTTCTATGTTTGCAAGATTGCCGAACAATTCCGCCGCAAACCTTGCACAATTGTAAGAAGAGCCGCTTGCAACAAGCACAATTTTCCTGATATCCGTCGGAATATCAAACAAAATATAATTGTTGTCGTTTATGTGGGAAGATAAAATATTTTCAAGCACAATTGCCTGCTCAAAAATTTCTTCTTCCATACTGGATTTTTTTTCTTCGTCTTCTTTAAAAAACATCTGTTCTCTCCGGAAAAATTCTGACTTTTTTTGTTTTTATCCGAGAATTTCTTTCATCAAATCGTTGACGGCTTTCGGATTAGCTCTGCCTTTGGTTTCTTTCATAACCTGACCGACAAAGAATCCTAAAAGCTGAACCTTTCCGGCTTTGTATTTTGCAACCTGCTCAGGATTTGCATCCGCAACTTTCTGACAAATTTCTTTAATTGCGCTTTCGTCGGAAATCTGGCTCAAACCTCTTTTTTCAACAATTTCTGAAGCTTTTTCACCGGTTTTCATCATATCGACAATAATCTGTTTTCCGATATTATTTGAAATTGTGCCTTTTTCAATCAGTGCAATCAATTCTACAAGATTTTCCGGTGTTAATTTAGTTTCAGAGATTTCAATATGATCTTCTTTTAAGTAAGCCGCAATCTCGCCCATAATAAAGTTTACGGCGATTTTCGGAGTTGCGCCGAGTTTCAGAACTTCGTCAAAGAATAGAGCAAGCCCCATCTGTTCAACAATTACAGAGGCATCGTATTCGCTTAAGCCTAACCCCGTATATCTCCGGCGTTTTGCTTCAGGAAGCTCCGGCATCTTATCCTTAATTTCCTGAACCCATTCACGGGATATCTGAAGAGGCATCAAATCCGGCTCAGGGAAGTAACGGTAATCGTGAGCATCTTCTTTACCTCTCATAGACTTTGTTTCACGGGCATTGTCATCCCACAAACGGGTTTCTTGAACAACCTTGCCGCCTTCTTCAACAATTTCAATTTGTCTGTCGATTTCGTATTCAATTGCACGCTGAAGGGCTGAAAAACTGTTTACGTTTTTGATTTCGGCACGTGTTCCGAAAACTTTCGAACCTTTTGGCATAATTGAAATATTTGCATCGCATCTCATTGAGCCTTCTTCAAGGTTACCGTCGCAGACGCCGATATATCTTACAATATTTCTAAGTTCTTCCATATAAGCTCTTGCTTCATCAGAACTTCTCATATCGGGTTCAGACACAATTTCAAGGAGCGGAGTGCCGGCGCGGTTCAAATCAACAAGCGAATAGCTTGAGCCTGCAAGACCGTCAGCACCTGCGTGAACAAGTTTACCTGCATCTTCTTCAAGGTGTGCGCGGGTTATACCGATTCTTTTACCTTTAATATCAATATATCCGTTTACACAAATCGGCTCATCATACTGTGATATCTGATAGCCTTTCGGAAGATCAGGATAAAAATACTGTTTTCTGTCAAATTTGCAGCGTTCCGGAATTTCGCAGTTAAGAGCAAGACCGGTTAAAATCCCCATATTAACGACTTCTCTGTTCAATACAGGAAGGACTCCGGGCATACCAAGCGTAATCGGGCTGGTTTCAGAATTTGGCTCTTTACCGAATTCAGTTCCGTCCGGTGCAAAAATTTTAGATTTCGTTTTTAATTGTGCATGGACTTCCAAACCTATTACAACTTCATATTTATCTCTTAAACTTTCCATAACTTCTCCTTATATATCGACTTTAGTTAATCTTTTTTAAAGTTTCGGGAAAATATCCCTTCTCTCTGACGTAAACATTCTATCACAAACATTTTCAAGAAGTCAGATTTTTATTCTGCGACAACCCGTGCGGGAAAATTGTTTTTCAGCAAATCATTTGCAACACTCTGGGCCTTTTCAGCTGTACTGAAAGAACCTGCCTGAAGCGTAAAAGATCCGTTTATATTTTTTACAAACACGCTGATACCGGCTCCTGATTCTGAAATAATACCTTTTGCAACTTCAGCCTGAGCGGCAGAGGAATAACTGCCTACGTAAACCTTGTAAGTTTTAGGCGCCGGAGCTGGCACAGGTACAGGGTTTGTCTGATGAATATTTTCTGATACGACCGGAAGCTTGGTTTCTGCAGACTGAACTTTTTCCGGTGCCGGAGCCGGCGCAGGTGCAGGAGTTGTTGTGTCAGGGGTTTGCACTGTTTCCGGCTGGTTTTGAGGCTGTTCCAATACAATAGGAGCATCAGCTTGAGAGTCTGCATTTTCCTCCTTATTATCCGGAATTATAACTTTTTCATCCAAAGACGTGTCAATAGTTGTTTCCGGGGTATCTGCCTTATTATCTTCTTCCTGAATTTTTTTCAGCCTGTCGTCAACATTGCCGCGGACAATGCCTTCCTCTTCGTATGTAACTTCAGGCTCATCTCCTATTGCAATGTCAACATCCGGCGACATAATCTTTGCACAACCCAAAAATGCCAGCAGCAATATAAAAAATGCAGAAATAAATAAAACTAATCCCTGATGAGGATTTTTTGATAATCTTTTTTTATACTCTCTGTAGCTTATATGATCCGGATTAACAATTTGTCTAGGCTGTTCTTCCACTGTTACACTCCTCTTACTTTTGTACTTGCAAGAACAATGTCCTCAAGTTCGTTTGCATAATTTTCCATAATTTCTTCTGCTAATTCTTTAATATCTCTAATGCCAAGGTCATTTTCCAATCCGCAGGCTTTCACCGGAGCGCCTTCGGAATTTATGTTCACTCCGGTATGAATTAATATTGAAGTCAAAGATTTTGTCGCAATTGATACTGTTAATTTTTTATCATTTACAAACAGGTCATCCCCGCTTCTTACGACTTTTATTCCCCGCTTTTCGAGTGCTTCTTTAATTACACAAATCAAAAGCCGCTGCCTGAAAACACCTTCAACCAAATCTACATTAAATTGCTCGGTGATGAAACTCAGCATATTTTTGCTGTATATTGGTTCGTTATTTATAACGTCCTCTATATCAACCATTTCATCAAGCTTAACCTCGCATTCGCCGGTGAATGCAACTATTGCATCTCCCTGTATCTTAAAATTTTTATAAATCCAGTGCGGGCAAAGCTGAAATCCTTCGTATTTTATTTCATTATCTATAAGTTTGCATTTCATAATCATTGTCTTACCTTAGATTTAATCAAACAATTCTTTCACTATATCCGTATAATCATTATACAACAAAGCATTTTTTAATCTCATACAGGACTCACACTTGCCGCAATGCCTGTCGCCTCCGAGGTAGCAGCTTTGCACATAATTCAGCGGAATTGCATTTTCAACCGCCAGCTTCACTATATCATTCTTAGTGCAATTTATCAAGGGCGCAAGAACTTTCGGATGTTTCTGTGTTGAATATTCAAACAATTTCTCGGCACGTGCAGTAAATTCTTTCGTATTGTCCGGAAAAGTTGCGCTCTCTTCTAAATTTGCTCCGATAATTATATAATCAAAACCTTCACTGTCAGCAAAACTCGCCGCAATATTCAAAAACAAACCGTTTCTGTTCGGCACCCAGACATTTTTTGCACTTTGTTCAGGGTTCAAAAGTTCTTCGCCGGTTGGCACACTGCCTTCCGAACACAAAGAAGTATGCGTTATTTCTTTTAAAAAGTCCAATTTTACAACTTTATGTTCGATATTATAATATTCGCAGATTTTTGAGGAAGCTTTTATTTCCGTTGCCGCGGCCTTCTGTCCGTAATCAAAGGTTAATGCCAGTTTTACGTTATATTTTTGGAAAGTCAACCCCAGACTCACAAGCGAATCAAGACCGCCTGACAGCAAGATTACGGATTTAGCCATCTAATTCCTCTTTAAATTTCTGCGCAAAAGTTTCATCTTCATCAGTTTCATATTCATCAATCATTGAAACGGCTTCCACCTTCAAAACATCACTGTATAAAGGTTCTCTTATAATTTCATCAAGAACTGAACGTCCATGGAGATTGTAAAGTGCAACAAGCGCATTCTTCTTAACTTCGTCATCGTCATCAAAAAGGCAGCTTTTGATTGTTTCATAAGCTTCAGGATGATCGCTTTCCATTATTGCCTCTATTGCGTTTATTCGAATTTGAGCGGATTCATCCATCAAAGACATTTTCAATGCATTAAAAACTCTCTCATCAGCCCCCAGCCTTAATTTCCCTAAAGCCTCAATTACTCTCTCTTTCAAAAAAGTAAATTTATCTATTATTCCTTGTTTTGTTTCAAGGATGCTTACAAGCGGGTCAACTGCACGCATATCGCCGAGCATTCCAAGTGCTGATGCGGCTGATTCCCTTAAATAAACTGATTTTTCGTCTTCATCTTTCACAACGTCAATCAAAGGTGCTACAGCATACTTGTCGCCGATTCTGCCAAGAGCATCCGCGCAGGCAAAGCGGACTTTATAGTTTTCGTCCTTGTTGTTTAGACAATACAAAAGCGGAGTGACAGCTGATGTATCACGGTAATTCGCAATGGCTTTGGCGCACATTACACGCAGATTTATGTAACTCTCTTTTTCCTGAGGATTTAGATTGTCTGTGTTTTTCAAAAGCAGCATATCAACTAAAACTGAAAGTGTAGAGTAATTTCTAAATCTGTCAGCAAGAGCAATTACATGCATTAAAACTTCAACCGACTTGGAATTAGTCAGAATATAATTATAAATTTTTATCAAATCTTCAGAGCAAAAAACTTCATCCAGCTTAGTTATGCGGGAAATTAAATCATAAGTATTCATCGTATCTAACAAACTATATTTTTCAGCTATTGCCTCTAAATTTAATTTGCCGTCTTCCGCCATGTTAAACCCCTTGAGTTTACCCCGCTTTCTAAGAAAAAAATACTATAAATACGTTTTTTTTTCAAGCAATTCACAAATTTTCACAAAAGCAACAGACTTATATCGCAGCTTACGCAAGATACACAAACAAATATTGTCAAGCTGAATTTATTTCAGAATCTCTCTAATTAACCTTAAAACAAGTTCTAAGTGACCAGTCAAGGGTTTTAGTATTAACTGCGATATAAAACTCATAAACTAATACTTGAAAATAAAAATTTATCTGATAGAATTTTTTTGTACCTCTGCAAATATGTGTAATAATATGAGGCACATCACAATTAAATAAGCGTGTGTAGCTCAGTTGGATAGAGCGTTTGGCTACGAACCAAAAGGTCGGGGGTTCGAATCCCTCCACGCGTAATAAAAAGACTTCTTTCGGGAAGTCTTTTTTTTTTAAGGAGGGATATCTCACTTGTAATTTAACGGGACATTTTATCTGCACGCATAAAAAGATTATTCGGCAAAGTTGGCTTTGTGTTTGACCTTTAGCGGTCGGAAGTAATCGTTTTATATATTACAAAACGGTCTTTTACTGGTCATCATTGTCTCATTACTGTCCAAGAATTGTCTTAAATTTTCTATTTTAAAACCAATGTTATAGCCTATTTCGTCCTCATAATCTAATTTGTACGGATAAAACGATTATTTGACATTTGAAGTAAATAAAGTCCGGTTCGTATATTGAATAAAATTATGTTCTAATGATACAAAAGAAGGAAAAAAGGAACACCTTTCCGACTTTAGAGTTAATCTGTATGTATGGACGATTATATAAGTATTAATAAAATTGCAGAATTAAAAGGCTTAAAAAGTACACGTTCAATAAGGCTTGCAATTAACCAAGGTAAGTATATTGCAAGAGAAGTTGAAGTAAGAGGCGGAAAATCATATGAAATTCTTTATTCTTCATTAGAACTGGATATACAAGATAGATTAGATGAAGAAGAATTAAAAACAACAGCAATTGTGCCGTTTGAAAACAAGATGAATTTTGTATCAGAAAATGCAAGATTAACAGCACTTGCACGAGTGGATATAGTAACTGCCTTATATAATATTCGTAAAAAATATTCGACTAAAAAAGAAGCTGATTCAGTATTTTTAGATTTATACAATAGTGGAATGTATTTACCGCAAATATATAAGTTTGTTGGTTCAATTTCTATAGGTACACTTTATCGTTGGGTTAAGATGTTTGAAAATTATGGAACAGATGGGCTTCTACAAAAACGCAAAACTAATCAACAAGGTGAATATAATACGATTTTGAATGAGGAAATGAAACAGATATTTTTGAAATATTTGTTACACCCGAATAAATTTAGTATCGGAAAAGCTATAAATTTAACAAAACATATTCTTGAAAAGCGAGGATATGAAAATATTCCTTGTAATCTAACATTCAGAAGATTTGCAGAGAATTTTAAGAAAAACAATTATTCAAAGTGGATTTTATTTAGAGAAGGTGAAAAAGCATATCACGATAAAATTGAACCGTATATAGAACGAGATATTTCTAAAATTGAAGTAGGAGATGTTTTGATAGCTGATGGACATGTTCTCAATTTTCAAATAATCAATCCATTTACAGGAAAGCCGACCAGAGCAACTTTGGTCGGCTTTTTAGATTGGAAATCAACAGCATTAGTCGGATATGAAATTATGATGAGTGAAAATACTCAATGCATAGCAAGTGCATTAAGAAATTCTATTTTAAATCTAGGCTTGATTCCTAAAGTAGTTTATCAAGATAACGGAAAAGCTTTTAAAGCAAAATATTTTCAAAATATAGATTTTGATGAAGCAGGATTTAATGGGATTTATGCAAAACTCGGAATAAAATCAGTTTTTGCAAAACCATATAATGCAAGAGCAAAAGTTATTGAAAGATTCTTCCTTGAATTTCAAGAAGAGTTTGAAAAAATGATGACAAGTTATATAGGAACAAGTGTTGAAAATAAACCGGCTTGGATGAAACGAGGAGAAAAACTTCATAAAGATATGCATAATAAGTTAACAAAAAACTATATTCCAACTATTCAAGAAATAATAAAATTTATAGATTGCTGGTTAGATTACCATAATTCAAAACCTTGTCCTAATAACCGTTCAAAAACTATTCAAGAGATGTTAAATGATATTTCAAAAGAGAACATTGATAAAAGTATTTTGAACGACCTTATGATGAAAACAGAAGCAAGGACAATAAATAAACATGGAATAACATTTCTTGGAATGCATTATAGGAGTGATTATTTATTGGATTTAAGAGAAAAAGTATTTATAAAATACAGTTTGTTTGACCTTTCAAAAGTCCTTGTATATTCAATAAAAGGTGAATTTTTATGTATCGCAAGACAAGTTGAAAAAGTTCATCCAATGGCAAATCATTTAGGAACAGTAAAAGATATGGAACAATTTAAGCAACAAATACAAAAACAGCAACGCAGATTTAAGAGAGTGAAAAAAGAGTTCTTAAAGTATTTCCCTAAAGAAAAAGCAGAAGCTATAGAGATTGAACAGGAAGAAGTTATTGAAATTGAAAAATTTGAACAGCCTAAAACACCACTAAAACGCAAATTAAACTTTCGGGAACAGCAAATGAATATTCCAGTATTTAATGCTGATTATGAAAAATATGAATGGTTAATGAAATATGGCTGCACTAATCCCGAACAACGGAAGTGGCTTGAAAAGTATTTAAACAGTGATGAATATAACAATTTATACGGAGCATAAAAATGAATAAAGTATTTGTAAGAACCAAAAATGTCAAAAAGTTTGTAGCCTTGATGGAAGAAGTAAAGCAGCTTCCGGCGAATATTCCTAAAATAGTTCTGGTGTTTGGTGAATACGGACTTGGCAAATCTGAAACAATTAAATGGTGGACTTTTAAAAATGATTGTATATATGTGAGAGCAAACCAGGGAATGACAAGCAGATGGCTATTATCAGAAATTGCAGAAGAATTAGGAGAAGAACCGTTTTGGCATATTCAGGAAACTTTTAATTTAATAGAGAAGAAACTTAAAGAAAATCCAAAACCTATAATAATTGACGAAGTAGATTACTTGCTTGAAAGAAATACAATAGAAACACTGAGAGATTTGTATGATACAACTTCTTGTCCTTTAGTGCTTGTTGGAATGGGCAACATTGATAAAAAACTTTCAAGATATCCTCATATTATAGACAGGATTTATAAGTCATTTAAGTTTGAACGATATGATTTTGAAGATGTAAAACAGATTTTGAATGAATTAACGCAAATCCCTTTTACACCTGATGGCATAGAATACCTTGCAACAAGAGTTAACCAATTTAGACAAATTGTTAAATTGATAAATAAAATAGAAAAACTTGCGATTACAAATCAATTAAAACAGATTGATGAAAATATTTTAAGGAAACTGCTATATGGAAGAACAAATATTGAAACTTTGCAAAAGACTCAACAAATTTACGCTTGAGAATTTAGAAATTTTATCAGAAGTCCCTAAAGCAGAACTTTTACCGATATTGTCAAAATTTGTTGATGAAAATAAATTAATAAAGCAAGAAAATGAATATTTGTTTCAAAAAAGTAAACTTTCAGTTCAAAAATATTCTATATTTAAAACATACCCTGCAATAATAAATGATATTGTATTAAGGTGTTTTTGTGAAAACATAAATTCGATAAAAGCATCTAATATTGCAAATATTGGTGAAAACCAAATTCAAAGCTTTTATACAATATTCAGAACTTTGATTTACCAAAGGCAAAAACAGAAATTAGATTTCTACTATCTAAAATCTCCACAAAAAGCACGTCATAGAAAGTTTTTTAATCAAGAAGTATATTTATACTTATACTGCAATCAAATTTTTGTATCTGAAAATCTTTTAAAATCATCTGAGGATAAAACCTTTTCTACAGACCAAAAAGCAGAGTTTACAACTATTTATTGCTATCTTTCAAGGAATTTAACACATAATAAAATGGCTAGTAATTTGAACTGTAAAATAGCAGAAACCTTATGGCGAAGAAAAAGAGAGTTTAAGGATTTGTATTATGACTTAAAACTATTAGCAGGATTTTAGTAATAGAACTTCATAAACTTTTCCCCGATTTTATTTTTGGGTTGCATTCCTTTGGCAACGAGTATTTTGGAGTTTTTATACTTATTTCTTGAAAATATTTTTTAAAGTATAGAGCGGATTTTGAAGTTAACTTGCGGGGAAATTTCCCCGACTGAAAATTGTCACCTGTTTATTATTCTGTAGAAGTAAATATAATAAAAATTGATAGCTATTATATACAAATACAAATTTCGTCAAGACCACTTCATATTTCTTCGTAAAAAACAGGACAAATATTTGTCTTTTTTATAAAGCAGATAGATAAAGTGTTTGAGGTGAATATTGTAAAAATAGCATTTTTAAAAATTCTTATTATTACTGCATTTTAGCTTTTAAAATTGTCACAAATTTTATGTCGGAATGTTAAGTGGGCTTTAAAAGAGATTTTAATAACGCTAAAATAAGGATATTTATGAAAGAAACCTTATACTTTTATGAAACCGATAAAATATTAGCAGAACGAAATAAAAAGTATATTAACTAAGAGGAAAAAGTGAAAAAAGATAAGTATTATGCGATTGCAGAAAATATGTATGTTGAAAAATTTATTACAGTTGCTGAAATTGCAAGAAGAATAGGAGTACACGAAAGAACTATAAAACGTTGGAAAAAAGATGGAGACTGGTCTGGTAAAAGAAAAGAATTTATTGAACATTTTAGTCTTTCCAAAGAAGATACGTTTATACAAGCCAAATATATGCTTCAAAGTTTTAATGTTGATCTACAGAATAATCACAACATAGAGCCTTCAAGAATATATAAATTTACAAACTTACTTGAAAGTGTTGTAAGAAAAGAAAAAGAACCGATGAATATTGAAAGTTTTATTCGAACAATAGAAAAAAGGACAAATATAGATAAAGACATTATTGATAAAATTGTGGATAATTTGACGGATAGTGATTAATTATCTATAACTTTTCAATATACCAATTAGAATTTCCAAAGTGATTGAAGTTCCATTGTAATTGGAAATAAAAATTATATTCCATTGAATTATCATCTTTAAAGTTATAAGAATACTTATTTAACTGTGTTCTGCGATAACTTTCAAAAGCAGTCCTAATTTCTTTTGCAAACCTTTTTCTAAATTCAGGATATGTTATTTCTAAGGTTTCTCTTGTTAGTTTATTTTTCAAAATCATCTTCAAATCCTCTTATGTTATCAAGCTCTATATTGTACCTTTTGCCTTGTTTATCAACACAAGTCGCATAATCTACCTCTGCATCAGCAAATTTGTTTTTCCAAATACAAATCAATAAGCCGATTTCTTGTGTTTTTAAATTCAAAACCTTTGTTCCATAGAGTGCATAGTCTTTTTCTGTCATTATTTATTCCTTTCAAGTATCAAATCTGAATAGATATCATCAGGCTTTTGTGGGTCTATTAAAAACTCTTTCATAAATACAAATCTTTCACCGCAAGCGTTTTCGCAAATTATAGTGTCGAAGTTGTAGAAGTCAATTACTTTGTAATATTCGTTATCAGAAGTATCAAGCCCTCTAATCATTTTAAGTTTGTATTTTTTGCCTAATTCAATCATTGCCCGCCTTTATATCTATTTATAGCAATGACATTAATTACTCTAAGTGGGTTAAATGTCCAGCAAAGCCAGACAAAACTTATCATATGGACACAATTTTATATATATTTAAATTTCTTACGAAAACCACATGCCGAGAGTATATATCAGATATCTTAACAAATTTTCGATAAGTGTTGTGCAAGATAACTTAAAGTTACTTAAAGATTTTACTTAAAAAATTTTGGCAAGCCGGAGTTAATAAATTAATAAAAAGTCCGATAACTATAGTTACTATAACGCCCCAGAGCCCTTGAATAAATTTGGGTAATCTGTTTGGTGATGTAGTATCAAAGTAAAAATTGTTTTTAGGTAAGGCCATAGGTGTTAAAAAAATACCAATAAAAAGCATCAAATTTAATAACACATAAATAAGTACTAGCGGATACTTCTTCCCAGCAAAATAATATCCCATTTTTAATGCTGAATAACTGACAAATAAAGATAATATTGTTATTAAAAAAATTTTAAAATATTCATTGTAAATTCCATAATACCAATTTTTTTTAGTATTTAAATATTCTTTTAATAATGTATATTTGCCATAATATAATGTTTGATTTTTTCCACTTGCTTTAAGATTCCTGTCCCAGTTATCATTTGTCAATGACAATACTAGGTTAATGCCATCGGCTATTATTGAAAATTGAATTGAATAGTTTTTAATATTTTGTAGTAAATCATTACAAGACAAAAGTTCTGTAACAGATTTAAATTTATATGAGTTAGCATTTTGTTGTTTTTTTACATAGTTTGTTGAAGGAATTGCAAAAATTTTGTATTCTTGGATATTATATAAATCTTGTAGCATCAAATTTTCTATATCAGCAAAATCTCGTGAAGATAATTTGATAGCAGGAACGTTCCAACTTAAATCTTTTTTTATTAACGTAATGGTTTGCACTTGTGATTGTTCTTCTGGCTGTTGAATAGTCTGCTCATTCCTTACAAAATTTTCTTTTATAAATCTTTCAATAAGTTCTTTTTTCCCGATAACAATATCTTCCTTTGTATTTTCAATAGAACCAAAGATTCTGATATCTTCTTTTTTTAATATATTAATCCAAAAAACGTTATAAGGTTCTGTATTACTCACTCTCAAGTATATTGAGAAATCATTATTAAAGTCAGTAATAAAGTTTTCATTTTCTAAAATCTCTGATAATATCTTTCCATTTAACTCAAAATTATTACAATCCAAGTGTGCAGAAGAATTTTCTATATTTTCGGGCAAAATATTTTTATTTAAAAAAGCATCTAATGATTTTAACAATTCAATAGACATTTGATTACAAACAATTCTAAATTCTCTTTTATGTATCATTTTTTCACTCATAATATCATGTAATATATCATTTGTAAATTTATAAATTTATGTTAAATATTTTCCAATTTATCAACGAGTTGCATGAGTTCTTTGACTTTTGAGACAATTCGCTTTTGTTCTGCTAGTGGAGGAAGTGGTATTAAATAATTTGCAATGTATTCTTTGCCGATTCTTTGTTGTCCAGCAGTTCCTGTAAAAATTTTAATACCATTTTGTATAAAATATTCTGTTTTAAAATTCAATAATAAATATTTCATATTTATTATATTGGTATTATCTCTAATAACGTGTAATTCTGTTGTTCCTGCTCCAATACCATTCGGCAAATTTTGAATAATAGCTGATTTACGATTTTGAAAACAAGGTGTAATTTTAGCAATTACAATATCGTTATTTTGAAAATGTGTAAATCCCTTTTTAATCTCAGACCACTTTCTTATTTCAAATGAATGCGAATTATTAAAACCATCTTTTATAAGTGTCATTGGAATAAATCCAGATTCTGTGGTATCGGGAATAAAGTTTCTTGGGTTTATTTGACATAAATCTCCAAGCTTTACCCATTCCCAACCTTGTGGCAGGTCGTATAGGATTTCGTCTTGGGTGATTGGTGGGAGTGGTTTTTCTTTTTTGATTTTGCCTTCTTTTATTAGTTGTTCTTTTTCTGCTTTTATACGTTTTAAAAGCTCTGATGCAGGTTCATCTTGAGGATTTTGTTCAACGAGTTTTCCTTGAACTGCGTATTGCAAAATTGATTGGCGGATTTGTTTTGGCAATTTTTGATTCATTTCTGACAAAATTTCTTCATTCTTGCCATATTCATCAACCAAAGGTAAAATCTCTTCCAACTTTTCTACAATCCTCTTTTGTTCAGCTAATGGAGGAAGAGGAATTAACTTAGGTGCTAACATTGGAACTGTTAACTGTTTTACAGCTGTTCCTGTTCCATTTTCAGTAAGAATAGAAAGTAAAAATTTCAAAAATTTAATATCAATATTTGAATTAGGAATTAGAACTAGTAATCTTACTATAGGAATATAATTTGGTTCTCTAATACAAGTAAATCCCATGGTTCCACGTCCAGATACTGTGATGCTCCTATCTGTTATTATTGGAATATTAGAATAGCCTAGTATTCCATTATTTTTTTCACCATTTGCAATTACTGGATATATATTTGTATCAGTTTTTGTTGAAGTAAAATTTTTAGGTTTATCTCCACCCGCACATATTCTATTTAATACACAGTTTAATCTTACCCATTGCCAACCTTGAGGAAGGTCGTATGGAATTTCGTCTTGGGTGATCGGTGGAAGGGGTTTTTCTTTTTTGATTTTGCCTTCTTTTATTAGTTGTTCTTTTTCAGCTTTTATGCGTTTTAAAAGTTCTGATGCAGGTTTATCATTTGGATCTTGAGGCACCAATTTCCCTTGCATTGCATATTGTAATATTGATTTTTTTAAATCTTGTGCTTTCATTTATTTTTTGATTCCTATAAATGTAAAAAATGAACTAAGTTTAAAGCATAACTTATCATTATATAACTTAATATAATCAAATAAGTTAAATGATTTAATCCAAGAGTCTTCTATTATCTTAGATAAATTTGATATTTCTGTAAAGCTATTGATATTTGGCAGCAAATAAACAAAATTCTGATTCATAAGAATATCTCGTTCATCTAAATACAAAAATTTAAAATATAAATTTTTACATTTTAATAATTTTTCTCTTAATAAAATAAGATAAGAAATACTTTTATCCACAAAATCTTTAGTTAATTGAAAAGTTTCTAATCCTGTTTTAATTGTATCTTCTGATAATTGTTCAAGATTTGCATTTTCACTAAATTGTTTTTGACACAAGTTTATAGCCTCTTGCGTTAATAAAGTATGTTTTTCTATTTCACTAAGTAGTAATAAAAAATAAAAGTTATATTTTACTAAAAAAATATTTTGTTCTACATTTGCTTTAAATATCACATTCGGGGGATATATAGTTTTCTTAACAGCTTTTTGTGGATTTGTATTAATCAATTTTTCAATTTCTGATAAATATACTATTTTATAATTTAGTAATGCCATCCATACGACATTGATTTGATTCAATAATACATTAAACTGTTTAAAATTTTCTTCATCATGTTTTTTATTTTCGCTACAAGTATTAAATTTGTATGCAAAATAAGCACCTGCAAAAGCCGAAGCAAAAGGTATAATTATATCTTGCCAATGCATATTAATCGGCATTGACGCCTCCAATCATTGTTTTGATTTGGTTCAATATATCATCAATATTTTTATTTAATTCAGCTCGTTTTTCTTGGTATTTTTGCAGAAGCTCCATTGGTGGCAGGATTTCTTCTTCCTCATAAGGATATCCACACAAATCAAGGTTGTAGTTCCTTTCTTGGATTTCTTGAATTGAATATTTTTTAGCTTTGTCAAAACCGTCAATAGTGATTTCTTTTTTGTTATTCCACCATTCTACAACTTCTTTGAAGTGTTCTTTTTTCATTGGTTTTGTTTTAGAAAAGTTCTTATACCCTTCTGGCATATCTAGTCTATAAAACCAAGTTTCTTTAGTTGGTTCACCTTTTGTGAAGAATAAAAGGTTGGTATTAATTGATGTATATGGAGCAAAAACACTCTTTGGAAGTCTGATGATTGTATGCAAATTGCATTCTTGCATAAGTTTTTCTTTTATTCTTGTTTTTACACCTTCACCAAATAATGCTCCATCAGGAAGAACTATTCCGACTCTACCTTGAGGTTTTAGTTTTGCAATAATGTAGAGCAAGAACAAATCTGCAGTTTCTTTTGTTCTATAAGCTGCAGGAAAATTTGTTTCAATCCCGTCTTCTTCTGTTCCGCCAAAAGGAGGGTTTGTAACAATACAATCTACTCTATCAGCAGGTGAAATATTATTGATTGGTTTAGATAAGGTATTATCTCTTTTGATATTTATTGGAGTATCGATTCCGTGCAAAATCATATTTGTTGTACATAACTGATGCGGAAGAGGTTTCTTTTCTATCCCAAATATTGAATTATTCAGGATTTCACCTTCTTTTGTTGTATCAGTTTGTTTTTTCAAATGTTCTATTGCACAAGCAAGAAATCCACCTGTACCGCAAGCAGGGTCTAGGATAGTTTCACCAAGTTTTGGGTCAACCATATCTACAATAAATTGAGTTACGGCTCTTGGGGTGTAATATTCTCCAGCGTTACCTGCTGATTGAAGGCTTTGTAAAAGCTGTTCATAAATATCATTGAAAAGGTGTCTATCTTCACTTGAATTAAAGTCAATTTCATTGATTTTGTTGATAACTTGTCTTAGCAGTGTGCCTGATTTCATATAGTTATAAGTATCTTGAAAAATGTTACTTATAATCAAAGCTTGTTTATTTGTATCGTTATCAAGGTTTTGCAGGTACGGGAACAAGTCATTATTAATAAAATCGATTAAATCATCGCCAGTTAAGCCTTCATCATCTTGAGCCCAATTTTGCCAACGATATTTTTCATCAAGCGGAGATTTATAATCATCTTTCATGACCTCTGCTTCGTCTTCTTTATCTGCAAAGATTTTTAAAAACAGCATCCAAACGATTTGCGACAGTCTTTGTGCGTCACCGTCAACGCCTGTATCTTTTCGCATTATGTCTTGTATTGATTTTATTACACTTGATATATTTGGCATTTAGTTATCTCCAAGCTCTTTTTTCATAGCATTAATTAATCCAACGAGTATTTCTAAAATTCGATCCATTCTTGCTTGTCCTTCCGCTATATCTGGAGTAGGATTCGTTTTAATTTTTGAAAATAAGTTTACTAATTTGGACATCTCATCTTTATAGTGTAAGCGAAATTCAGCAGGTGGAAATAATAAAACAGTTCTATATTTTATAAAATCATGGAAAAAATCATCTAATTTGGATTTAATGTTGTTAATCCTTTCAATATCACCACTTGCTAAAGTTTCTTCATAATCGTTTAATAGTAAAGTATAATCATTATAAAGTTTGTAAAATTTATCAAAATTTACTAAATAATTTTTATAGATTTCATATTTTTTTTCAAATAAAAATTGTTGTCGATGTTTTTCTAATTCTAAGTTTTTAGTACAAAATGGTATAGCTATAGAAGCAATAATTGCAGCAATTCCAATTGCTGATTCATAATTTTCTTTTACTATAGATAAAATTACAGATGTTGATAAAATTAATAAAATTATAGTAAATAATAAATTAGTAAATTTTATATTTCTAAATAATTTCATCATGCTACCTCGCTATCATTAAAGAGTTCTTTTTCAAGTTCTTTTATTGCTTCTTCATATTTGGTTTTGCCACCAAATTCTTTTATTATTTCTACAGGTGTGCCGATTTCATCAAAAGGTTGGAATTTCAATATTTCTCTATTTTCAATCTCTTCAATACCGTCATCAGCAAACTTATCAATCAAGGCATTAAGAACTTTTCTCGCTTTTTCTGAATATTTACCGAAGTAATTTCTTTTTTTAACTTTTTCTGCTCTTTCTTTTCTTGATAATGGCGGAGTGTCAAAAGTTACATGGCAAATCAAATCAAAAACACTTAAGTCTTTACCTGTTTTTTGTTTAACTTCTTCTCTTAATTCATCAAGCATTACACCTTGCTCAATAAGTTCATCAATAATAGCAGATTTTTTATCAGCTTCTGACCATTTTTTGATGAAATCATCCATTGTAGCAAACTGTGCTTTTAGATTCTTTTTGGTATAATCTACAAGGCTTTCTGTTATTAATTTACCATCTTTTCCATAATATTGAACTCTTTCACCAACTTGTACAACTTCAATTCCATTCACATAGAATTTTTTAGTAGGATTTTCAACATCTGTAATATCAATATTTGGTGGAATTTCTACAACGGTTTCACCTTCAGGAAGTTCATCAATCAAAGTTTCAACTTCTTCTTTTGTTTGCTCATCTTTTGGCATTTCTTCGGTTTCTTTTACATCTTTTATCTGTACAGGCTCGCCGTCAAAATCTTTATCTTCAAAAAGTCTCGTAACACCTCTAAAATCAAGAATAGTAAAATACCATTTGCCATAATCAGGTCTTAAGCGGGTTCCACGACCGATAATTTGTTTAAATTCTGTCATTGAATTGATATTGCTATCTATTGCTATAAGTTTGCAGGTCTTAGCGTCAACTCCTGTTGTCATTAGTTTTGAAGTTGTTGCAATTACAGGATATGTAATTTCCGGATCGATAAAGTTATCAAGTTCTTTTTTACCTTCATCATTATCGCCTGTAATTTGCATTACATACTTTGAGTTCTCTGCTATCATATCAGGATTTTCATTCACTAAGGCTTGACGCATTCTTGCTGCGTGGTCAATATCAGTACAGAAAACAATTGTTTTATCATATCTGTTATTATTCTTTAGATATTGAGTTATTCTTTTTGCGACAAGTTCTGTTCGTTCATCAACAACAATTTTTTTATCAAAATCTTTTACATTAAATTCCTCATCAGGAACTTCATTACCATATTTATCAATTGTGCCTTGTGGTAGTTTTAGACCATCCATATCAATATTAATTATCGGCCTAATAACTTTGTATGGAGCAAGAAAACCATCTTCAATACCTTGTTTTAGAGAGTATGTATAAACAGGCTCGCCAAAATATTCTATATTGGAAACATCTTTTGTCTCTTTAGGTGTTGCAGTTAGACCTAAATGAGTAGCTGATGAAAAATAATCTAATACCTCTCGCCAAGCTGAATCATCTTTTGCACTTCCCCTATGGCATTCATCAATTACAATTAAATCAAAGAAATCTTTTGAAAATTCTTTGTAAGCGTCTTTGTCTTCATTATTTCCAGTAATCCCCTGATACAAGGCTAAATATATTTCATAAGATTTATCAATATGGCGTTTTGTAATCTTTGTCATTTTATCGCCAAATGGTGCAAAGTCTTGACTTTTGGTCTGATCAACTAAAATATTTCTATCAGCTAAGAATAAAATACGTTTTTTCTTCTTAGTCTTCCATAATCTCCAAATAATCTGAAATGCAGTATAAGTCTTACCTGTACCAGTTGCCATAACTAAAAGAACCCTATCTTGTCCTTTTGCAATAGCTTCTACTGCTCTGTTAATTGCAATTCTTTGATAATATCTCGGCTCTTTATCGCTTGAAACATCTTTATGATAGTTTTGGGTGTAAACTTTTTCTGTTTCTGTATCTTCGATTTGTTTGAATTTTTTAAATTTTTTCCATAATTCTTGTGGTGTTGGGAATTTATCCAAAGGTATTTCTATTTCTTTTTTGCCTAAATCAACCGTTCTATCGTGGAATAAAAAAGCATCTCCGTTTGAAGAAAATACAAAAGGAATATCAAGAGTTTCTGCATATTCTATTGCTTGCTGAATACCTGATCCTACACTATGTTTATTGTCTTTCCCTTCAATAACTGCTAAAGGAATATTGTTTTTATAATATAGAATATAATCAGCTCTTTTTCCTTTGCCACGTGAAACAAGCTTACCTCTAACAATAACTTTACCTGCTGTAAAAGAAACTTCTTCTCTAATTTGCGAATCTTTATCCCACCCAGCTTTTATTATTGCAGGTGTTATAAACTTTGTACAAATATCACGTTCTGATAAATCTTTTTTATTCATTAAGACCTCGCAGCTTATGTGATAATTCTATCATGAAAATATTGTTTTTACTTTTTAAACGCAAGTTTTAATATAAATTAAGGTTTATTTTTGCTGATTGCTTGTGTTTATGTTAGACTGTCTAAGAGGTATTTTGTGATAAAAAAACTGACAGATATAAAAGTTTATCATATTTTACACGTTGATCGTTTGGAATCTGTTTTATCAGATGGTTATTTATATTGTGATGCTCTAATTACAAATAGACAAATTAATGGAACAACAATAGGAATGTCACAAATTAAAGAAAGACGTTTAAATAAACTTTTATCATCATTCGAAAATTTAACAGTTGGGCAATGTGTTCCATTTTATTTTTGTCCACGTTCTGTTATGCTATATGTAATTAGTTGTAGAAATAATCCGGATTTGCAGTATTCACTGGGACAGGATAACATTCTCCATTTGGAATTTGAATTAAGCAAAATTTTAGAATGGGCAGAAAAAAATAGTTTAAAAGCTTGCTATACAACTTCTAATGCAGGAAGTTCTTATTTTAGTGACTATTCTAATTTTGATAAGATTATCGAATTATTGGATTGGGATGCAATTAATTCTATTCACTGGGCTGGGCCTGATGTTGATAGACAAGTAAAAGAAAATAAGCAAGCAGAGTTTTTAATAGAAAGTAAAGTCCCTGTAGATTTAATAACTACTATTGGAGTGTATAATTTAAAAAATCAAACGGAAGTCAGTAAAATACTAACTAAATACAATATTTCGTCTAATATAATGCTAAAGAAAGACTGGTATTATTAATTTATAAAGAGGTTAATATGTTTGAATATAAAACAGGAAATATATTACAAGAACAAACAGACGCTATTATCAATACCGTAAACTGTGTTGGTATTATGGGGCGTGGTATAGCATTACAGTTTAAACAAATGTATCCTGAAAATTTTAAAGCATACAAACAAGCTTGTGATAAAGGAGAAGTTGAGCCTGGCAAGATGTTTATTTATAATTCTGGACTTTTGTTTAACCCTAAGTATATAATTAATTTCCCTACCAAAAGACATTGGAAAGGGAAAAGTAAGGTACAAGATATAAAATCAGGTTTAGTTGCATTAAAAGATGACATAATAAATTATAAAATAAAATCCATTGCAATTCCTCCTTTGGGGTGTGGGCTTGGAGGACTTAATTGGGATGAAATAAAACCTATTATAGAGCAGGTATTAGGAGATTTACAAGATGTAAAAATTGTTATTTATGAACCTGCTAATAATATAGAACAAGTAAAAAATAAAGAAGTACCAGAATTAACATTAAGTAGAGCGGCTTTAATTGAACTTATAAATCGTTATTTACAAAGTATGCTTGACCCTTTTATTACTTTACTTGAAATACATAAGCTTATGTACTTTTTACAAGAATCAGGGCAGAATTTAAGGTTAAATTATAAAAAAGCTTTATATGGTCCATATGCTCAAAATTTAAGACATGTTTTAAATTTATTAGAAAAACATTATATTGAAGGCTATGATGGTGAAGATGCACCCGATAAACATATTACACTATTACCAGGTGCTATAAAAGACGCCCATTTATTGTTAGAAAAAGATTTAGATTTGCTTAATAAAATAAATAAAGTTTCTGAACTTGTAGGCGGATTTGAAACTCCATTTGGATTAGAATTATTGGCGACTGTGCATTGGCTAATGTCAAAAGAAAATAAAACAGAATTAAATGATTTAATATCAGCGGTATACTCTTGGAACGTTAAAAAACAAAAATTTTCAAAAAAACAAATTGAAATTGCATATAATGTTTTAATTCAACAAGCATGGGTATAAATATTTTATACAAACACTTCAATTTCCTAAAAATATGTTATTTTCTAGTTATTTATAATATAGTTACAAAATATATTATTAAAATCATGACATATATATTAGATAGTCTAGCTTTAATCTTTTACTACTATTGGAAAAATTTAGCGTATGTATAAACTAAATATGTAAATATTTTGAGTTTTATTAAATAATCAAATTATATGTTACAAACAACCATTTAAGGTGTTTCTTTACATCACTCCCGACGGGGGTTCTCCCCTCTCGCAAAACGATACTCAATCGTTTTGCTCGGCAGAGTCTCCACGCGTAATAAAAAGACTTCTTTCGGGAAGTCTTTTTTTTTTAAGGAGGGATATCTCACTCCCGACGGGGGTTCTCCCCTCTCGCAAAACGATACTCAATCGTTTTGCTCGGCAGAGTCTCCACGCGTAATAAAAAGACTTCTTTCGGGAAGTCTTTTTTTTTTAAGGAGGGATATCTCACTCCCGACGGGGGTTCTCCCCTCTCGCAAAACGATACTCAATCGTTTTGCTCGGCAGAGTCTCCACGCGTAATAAAAAAGAGATAGATTTTTTCTATCTCTTTTTTATTGTGTGTATTGGGATGAGAAGCAGCATGCGTAAGCCTGCATAAGGTTCGAGCGCGAGCGAGCTGAGGGCGGAAGATTGACGGCTGAATAAATTTAATTTGTGAAGCCGTCAACCGAAGACCCGTTAAACGCGAGAGAGCAAGACAACCACACCACCTCCTCCATTTAAGATGGGTCTGATATTATCAAACCTATTTTTATTTTATGTGATGAGGTCTGTCGGTTGAGCAAAGTCGTATTAAATAGAGTATTTAAATTGTTATATGTATTGAGTGTTCGTCGTTATTTTGGGATTTTAATATATGGTCGGCACGTTAAAATACCGAACCGTCAGGGAGATATTCTATTTTATTGTGCGGATATTCTTCTGATCTCAACTGTCCTGTCGGATAAAAAGTCTTTTTGAATGTTCTTTTTTCCCAGCAGCCGTTATTATCTCTGCATTCTATAGATTTTGGAGTTTTTCCGTCAGGATAATAAACTACATTGTATTTGATAAATTCACGATCTTCATCTGTTCTTTTGACTTTCTTGCCATTCTTTATCTCATGGTATTTGTCATCTCTATGGATTGTAAGTATGTTGTCAGGATTATCAAGATTTATTTCAGGTAATCTGCAGGTTGATATGTTTACAGAAGGTACTTTTACCAGACCGGACAGTTGTTTTGTTTTAATGTTTCCATCATCGTCGTATTCAATATGCATTAAAGTTTCTTGATAATCATTGTCAAGATCGAGGTCATACTCACCGAATTCTTTAATATTATGCTCTTTTAAATTGCTGTTTTCATCATAAATTTTTTCATCACTGATATAGTGACTATGTATTCTTGTGCTATTAGAATTCTGAGGATTTTTAATGTCAGGCAATTTTTTTGTTTCTTTAATGCGTTTTAGTTGTCCATTACTAAAATATTCATATTCTTTTTCGTTCGTACATAAATTAGTTTTGTTCTCCCTTTCTATTTCTGTTTTTTGTTTTATAGTGGTGTCCGGGTTCAGTGTAAATTCGGTTTCTTTAGTTACGTCGATTATTCCATATTTTATTAATTTACCGGTACTGTCATGAAATGTATGAATTTTTGATTTCCCTAAATCGAAAAATACTTCAGAAGACTTATCTTCAGGGTAGTATTTGATTTTAATATTGTTTTCTGCATCCAGAAGTTTATGGCGCGTATTGTTTTGAATTGTTTTAATTACAGCTTGTTTGCCTGTATTAGTCTCCTCCAATACAAAAGTTGTAACTGGGTAGCATCTGTTGAATTTCTCCCCCATATAAGCATCTCTTATATCATCGGAGTAAAGTTTATTTAAATGTGTTTTTAGTATATTATTTGCAGTTTGACTAAGTTGACTGTAGAACAATTTATCCAGCGCTGATTTTATATCTTGTATTCTGTTTTTGTTACTGATATTCGCATTATCTTTTATTAATACGTTATCACCGTCAAAAATTATTTTTTGTTTATTTTTATCATTAATATTCAACTCGTAATAAACTTTATTGCCTCTGGATACTCTGTTGAGTATTGTATCACTGTCTGTGTTTCCTGATGCTGAAACAGTGTGGTGGTAATCTAAAAAGTTTAATTTGTCAAGTTTCATTTGTAGTGGAATATTACTTGCATTTAATATAAAATTTGCAAGTTGTTTTTTTATAATATTTTCTTCTTTTGCAGCTGTTGTGTCTAAAGATTCTTTCAATGTATCAAGCTGATATAGAGTTGTTTGGGGTAGATTATCCATGTTTATATCTTGACCGCGGAAACTTACTGTGTCATTTAAGTATTTTAGCTGTTGAGTTGTTTCCATCTTTTTAGGTGCAGTATATGAAGTTTTTCCTATTCTATACGGGAATACTCTAATTTCCATTACATTACTATCCTTTCAGTATTGATTAATACTTTTTTATTCAAAGTTAAGTGATAAAAATTTTTTGCTACTTTGTAAACATTTATTACTACGACTCCATTCTGTTGCAGTTTAGTAAAGCCCGTAGGTTAGAAAGCAGGTCGGATTTACTAATCCGACGATTAAATTAGAGGTCAGCATAGTAATGCTGACCTACTTACTGCAAAAGCAGGTATTTTTTTATTAAAAAAATCTTAAATAATTATAACTATGGATAGTCCTTTTTAAACTCCCAGTTATCATACAATATCTCACTCCCGACGGGGGTTCTCCCCTCTCGCAAAACGATACATAATCGTTTTGCTCGGCAGAGTCTCCACGCGTAATAAAAAGACTTCTTTAGGGAAGTCAGCAGGATGCGGTAAATCATAGATTTACCACATCCTACTTCTTATTATGCACTGACAGACACTCACCCGACTAAAGCCGGAAAAAATTACTGGCAGGATTTTCTCGGCGAAGTTTATAGCAGATAAGTATATATTTTTCTTAAACCCTAGCAAAAAATTTTTTCAGGCGTTTTTGTAATATTGTGATGAATAACAATATCTCCTTCGGCGGAAATTTTATTAAAAAACTGCCTGTCCTAAAATATTCTTATAAAGAAAAAAATTACAAACCTGCTTATGCCAATCTGGTAGAGCTTGAGTCGCATAACATTAAGGATGTGAACGCTATAGAAGAAATTGCAAAATCATTTGGCGGCGACAGTTATGTCAACAACATGAGCTATGATGCAAAACTCGCCTATGAGCGGGGGCAAAATGACAAACGCTTCGGAGCATTGATATTAACCAAACAGGCTGGAAATTTTGAAGAAATTGATGCCGACGAAGTTCTGGGGGTTGCCGAAATTTTAAAAATCAAAAACGGCGAAATTAAACTTATGTATTTACAGACAGATCCTTGTCTGGTGTATTCTTACGGACAGAGGAGTGTCAAAAATATAGGCAGCGCAATTCTTAACTACTTAAAAGATATTAACAACAAAATCAGCCTGCTTGCGTCATCCTCTGCCATCAGATTTTACCTGAAGCACGATTTCAAACTTGTATCTGAAGACTGCAGCCGCATGGTCTGGGCTAAAAAGAAATAGTTTTTGTTTTATAAAATTTTGTTGATATTAATTTATAAATTCAAATCCAGCATATCGCCGAGAATTCTATCGTATTTCGGGTTTGAGAATTTCATATATCCGCTTGCGGGTGTAAAAGTCATTTCCCCAAAATAAATTTTGCCGTTTATATTATGAAGATCGACACGCACAAATTTAAAATCTTTTGACAATTTTCTTGAAATTTCAAGCATTTTATCTAAATTTTCCGGAGGTGGAATAGCTTCTTCATGCAGATTTCCGCCGTAATTGAAATGAAGATTGTTCCAGTTTGTATCAAACATTGTGCAGCAAATATTTTGGGTTCGCTTGCCTGACGCAAAAAGAATTAATTTCGGTTCGCCGTTAAAACAAAAAATTAAATATTCAAAAAGTTCGTTTGTGTTTTTGATGTATTCTTCAACAAAAATCAAAGGTTTTATTTTGTCATATTGCATTTCATATCCGCTTTTATAGGCGTAATTTGTTTTGAGATAATTGTTAAATATCTCAGGATAGTTTTCTTCCGGAATTGCGCCTTCTATCACAAGCCTTTGCATTTTGCAGCCGTGATTTGTTTTTATTACATACTCCTGCGGAAGTTTTTTGAAATCTATATCTTCGTATTTTTCGTAAACACCGTAGATTTTTTTTAGGTATTCTTCACCTATTTGCTCTTTAATCCATTCTCTTACAAGAATTTTGTCGGCAAGTCGAGTTTTAATCGGGGTGCAATCGTAAACTTTCAGCCATTGAATTTTTTCTGTAAAAAGTTTTGGATTGTTGAAATTTATAAAACGGCCTTTTCGAAAAAAATACTTCCAGAAAATTTTTCTTTTAAGTTCTTCTGTGTTCATAAATATTTTGCAGATCTGAAAATTAAAAAGGAGCATTAATTTGGTTAATGCCCCTTTAAAGATTTAAAACTAACGTTTTACCCAGTAGGTATCTTCATCAAAGTCGCCCCAATCACCGGCCGGAACCATTTGAGCTCCTTCTTGCGGGCCGTCAACCTGTTCCCATGTACCTGCCCAGTCTCCGGCATTAGGCCCAGCAACAGTCATTGAACCGTCAGGATTTTGTGTAGCCCAAACGCCATCTTCCATCTCGATAGCGTCTTCCGGCATTGTTGTTTCTCCCGGTCTATTCTGTGATGTTTGATCTTGTGCTGTTGACATAGCTATTCTCCTTTCTCTAAACTACATTTTCAAGCTTATAGAAAGAAAAATTTTATGTAAATATCCCCCACCCCATCCTATCCTATCCTATCCTATGAGGGATTATAACTGAATTTCAGCGATTTTAAACTCGTTTTAACAAAACTTTACATTTAATAATATCTCAATCTTTGTTTACTTATTTTTGCAAAATATTAATGTAAGCCTTTGTCTGAAAATACATCAAAATAATAATCCTTTTCCGATGCAAAAAGTCTGTCATCATGGTTTACAAGCTTTAATTCCATCCGGTATTCAAGAGCTTTATTATTTTTATTTACCTTCTTTATCCCTGATGTGCCCCAATCTCCGCTTACTGTAGTTAAGGCTTTTTCAAAAGCACATAAAAATTCCAGACAGCCGGGAAACATATATTTGCCAAGAATCTGCTTTTTAGCTTTTGAACTTATTGTTGCTTCTGTTGTGTCAGAATCATTCAATTCAACTGTTGAAGTTGTGTCAACATTAACATAATCATTCTCTACTATGCTTTTCAAAATATATTTATCTATGCTGTCTTTCATATTAAAATTATCTATATATGACTGAAGATGAGTTTTTTGATAAGTATCAAGTTCTTTGTATTCGCTGTATTTACACAAATATTTTATTGCATCTTCCTGAGAGGCGGAACGGTCTATAATATTTTCAATTAAATCTTTCTCTTTGTCTTCCATATAAGCATAACTCTGAGGAGCACTCATTACAATCGAAGAATTAACAAGAAAACGTCCGGCTTTTTGCTCGTCAACTTCACCGTCTGATGCCGCTGCATAAGCCAAAGCCTTCCGGAAAATTTCACCGTCCGGATCTGTTGATTTATAAGAGTTGTAGGTATCCCAGTTCTTAATTTTTGTTTTGAGTGAAGCAGTATCTGAAAAATCCGAAGATTCTATTGTTTTAATCAGAAACTCTGCATTTTCTGCTGAAACTGATGTCAAATCCTCCGGTCTGTATTTTGAACATATCAAAGCTATTCCGTTTAAATTATTTGAATATAAATCGTTTATTGCACTGTCAAAACGTGACCTTAAATAGTTTAATTTAACAGTCTGCTCCTGTTGCAGCCTCAAAGTTTCAACGATTCTTTTCTTTTCATCCTCATTAATTTTTTCGGTTTCTGAAGGGCGCAGGTCTTCTGTTTGAATAACTCTGACAGCTTCCTGTTCCGAAATGCGGCCGTCTTTCAAATCGTCTATAATTTGAAGAAATCTTATCATTGCCTTTTTGTCGCCGGGTTCGAACTTGCAGGAATCAAATGACACTATCCGGTTAAAAATATCTTCATTGTTTGCTATTTTACTTTCCGCTGATTTATTTAAGCTTGCCCGCAGTTTGTCCGTGCTGAAGTTTTCATAATCACGTTTTGCTATTTGAATTTGTCGGGCCGTGTTTATTATACATTTTATTCTTTCGGAAGGTTTTTCAAATTTATATGCTCTGTCATGCAATGATGAAAGATTGATTGTCATAAATTCGTTTGAATATGTTATTTCATTAGTTTTTTTACCTTCCAGATACTGCTGCCTGAGAACCGAAAGCACATAATCATCGTAATCTGCTAACAAAAGTTTGACATCATTTTCAGTAATATGAACATTTTTATTTTTTCTGAATTGCGGAACTGTTGAAAATGTATTTGTATCCCGTAGTTTTTCATACTTATCAAGCATAAGAGTTACCGCCGGCTCAAAACATTTTCTGTAAACAACATGAGGATTATTTGTACTTGCCTTAACTATTTCTTTGACTTTATTGTCACAAAGATTGTAGATACCTTCAATATCTTTTCGGCGCATCAGTTTGTCCATTGTTTCATAAAACTCACGGGTCAGGCAGGAAACTATTTTCTCCGATACTACATCCTCCGGCCGTGACGGAAGCTTTATTTTTGGATATTTTTCACGCAATTCTTCTGTATCAGATATTTGAGTCAGTCCGCTGTAATAATCCTGATAAACTTTATCCAGATTTAAATTGTCATTTACTACGGCTGTTTTAAATCTGTTTACCAAAACCGTATCTATATCCGGATCTAACGGTTTTGGAGGAACAAAAGGTTCAAATTTACCAAGATTTTTTTGCAGCAAGTTGAGTTCTTTTTTGAGGCTGTTTAAATATTGTTTTTTTTCAATATTTGTTAATAATGTTGATTCTTGCAACTCGTCAGTTTTTTTGGCTATAGACTGCAGCCGCTGTTTTTTCTGCATCATCTGCGTCATAATATGCGTTTCATACAGCTGCATTAAATCCATCCCGTCCATATCGGCAACCAACAAATCATCAAATAATTTTAAAAGTTTTTTTGTACTGTCTTCAGGGTCTAAATTTTTCTTATTTCCGTCTGTCTTGCCCGCAAACGAAATATACGGATAATAAACATACGATTTTTGAACCTGCGGAGCTGAATATTGCGTCTGCTGAAATTTATTATTCTTCGTTGTATTTGGTAATGGGGTGTATGGCTTTAATGTTATTCCGGTTATCTGCATTTTTACTCCGTCTGGACAAAATTCACAATTTTTGTCGGGTTAAAAGGTAAATGTTATGAGATATTCTTTAAATTTGCATTATTTATTTTACTATAAAAAGTTCGACATTCAACAAGCCAAAAGGCCGGAATTTTTTAATTCAGGCTTTTGGCGTTGTTTAAACCTGAAGGTCAGGCCTTCTGAAGTTCTTCTTCACGTTCTTTTTTATGAGCAAGGAACTTGTCGCCGAGTTTGTTTGCAATCGGGGTGACTGCAACAGGTACCAGATATCTGTAAATAAGAGTGCAAATCAACAACGTTTTTGCAATATCCATACCTTTTAATCTTGCAACAAGTTTTTTATCTTTCAGATAATCATTTGCATAATCGATTACGTCAATCTTGTTTTTACCTTGTGCCTTCAATTTTTTATTTTCTTCGGCAATCTTAGCCATTAACGTATTGTCTTTTCTATAAAGTTCTGCGTATCTGTTTGTAACTTCACGCCATTTGCCAAACAATGCGCCGTCAACAAGATAAGCACCGGCTGTTGAAACACCGAATGTCAGGGCATGGTTTGCTGCAAGAACTTTCTTTCTGTCGCTTTCCATCTGCTTTTCGGGTAATTTTAAGGTTTTATAAATATAAGTTCCGGTACCAACCGCAGCGCCTGCTGTAATAATATGGTTTGTAATATATTTACTGTCTTTAGTTTTTTCTGCAAATTTTCCGACAAACTTGCTGTTCATTGCTTTTGCAATAATATTTTTTGCAATCCAATCTGTTGATACATTCCAAGCTTTTTCTACCGGTTCGAAGAAAGTTGATTTTGATGTAAAGGTATCAATCAAACTTCCGCTTCCGCCAAATGAGGGGGCGGCTTGACGCTGAGGCTTATTGTTGTTGCTGAGTGGTGTATTTTGCTGATATTTTAAAGTATTCAATGTTACCTGCATTATTTAACACCTCCTCTGATTGCGTCAAATGCCGGACTGCTTGCTGCCGCACCGGCAAGCTGCATGTTTGAAATATCTTCATTTTTATCTTCTGTTTTCACTTCTTTTTCTTTCTTTTTGTCTTTCTCAGGATCAATTCCGAATACATACTTCAAAATCGGAGGGATGAGTGCAATCGTAATCCATGCACGCGGAATACCGATTACGATATCCGGCCCCATCTTAATCAATTTTTCAACATTCTTGAATTTCGGAGTCTTGGTAAGTCCTTTTGCTTTCAAATCTCCGAGGTATTTTTCTGCACCTTTGCCGAGGTATTTAGCAGGGTCGGCTTTAATCTTCTTCATAGCAGCATCAAACGGGCTCATTATAATTGTTGAAGATATAAATCCGATTACACCTGAAGAAACAGCATGTGCAGCTGCATTTAATTTATCTTTTTTATTTTTTCCGCTGATTTCATCCGGAAGGGCCATAATTGTCGCCGGTCTGAGTATGCCTGCAAGCACCAGAGAGAATAACGCGTTGCAGGAAATCGGATGATCTTCTGCATATTCTAATATTGCGCCAAAGGTTTTGCTGCTGAGAATTTTGTCTCCGAAAGATTTAGCGGCAACCTCGCTCACTTTTGCTGTCGGATTACCGCTAAAACTCACACTATATTCTCTTGTTTCATTTTTCTTTGCATACAAACCTGCTCCGGTTCGCTCTTTAAAATTTCGGGGTTCTAAAGAAACCGCTCCTGTACCCGTCGAATCGGGCCTGTAGCTGTTGAGTAAATTAATTTTCATGTTCCACCAAATTTTTAACTAATAGTCTGTACATTTATTCTAAATCAAAACATATTTTTTTTTGCCTGTATTTTTAAAAAACTTTACAATTCAATAAAAATTTTTATATACAAACAGGCTGAATTGCAACAGGGGTATTATTTTCAAAGTAATGAAACATCTTAACATTTAGTGTAATGTCAACACTTTATATATTATAAATATCTGTTACATATCTAATGCAATATCAAGAGTCGGAGCCTTGGCAACTATTGCACTTGAGGAAATTATATCGACGCCTGTTGATGCTATTTCATTCACGGTTGAGAGATTTACATTTCCGCTTGCTTCAACTATTGCCGTTTTATTAATCATTTGAACAGCTTTTTTCATGTTATCCACTGACATATTATCAAGCATTATAATATCAGCGCGACACTCAAGAGCTTCTATAACCTGTTCTAGCGTATCGCATTCAACCTCAATTTTATGAGCATGTGAAAGGTTTTTGCGAAGCTTCTCAACAGCTTTTGTGATTGAGCCTGCAAGGCGTATATGATTATCTTTTATCATTGCGCAGTCAGAAAGGTTAAACCTGTGAAGCGCGCCTCCGCCTGTTTTAACTGCATATTTTTCAAATATTCTGAAATTCGGGGTCGTCTTTCTGGTATCGACAATTCTGGCACTATAAGGTGCAATTGCATCCTGATATTTACGTGTTTCGGTCGCAATTCCGCTCATACGCTGAATATAATTCAAGGCCAACCGTTCTCCGATTAACAATTCTTTCGCAGGGCCGGAAATAGCCGCAAGGCAATCCCCTTTTTGAATTGTATCTCCGTCTTTGAAATGAAAATCAATTTTTATATCTTCACTCAAAAGTTTGTACACTGTTTTAAAAACGTCTACCCCGCAAAGCACTCCGTCGTTTCTTGTGTTCAAATACCCTTCAAGACGGTCTGTATCTTCCGCAAGATTCTCGGTCGTAATATCGCCGTATCCTATATCTTCAATCAAAGCATTCCTTACATGATCTTCCATTATAAATTTATTAAGCAATTTTCTTCTCCTTTTATCCAGCAGAAATTTCAGACTACAGCACCACATCCGGAATCAGAACCTGTCGATTTTTCATTAAAAATCTCCGCTCTGTACATTTTTTTAAAATCTTCCAGTGATGATCTGGTTATTGTTGTATGCAGACACTTTTCAGCAACTTGCGGATAATCTGTTCTATAATGAGCACCCCTTGATTCTTTACGCTTAATCGCAGATGTTATAACAATTTCAGCCACTGTCAGCATATTTCTGAATTCATATTCCGCTTTTGAAATACATTTATCGGTTCTGTGAAAACCGGATTTTAAATCTTCAAGTTTTTTAAGCGCAGAATTCAGGGTATCAGAATTTCTCACAATACCGGCGCCTTCCCACATAATATCTTTCAGTCTTGCCTTCATTGAAGTTACATCAATTTCTTCAAGATAAATTTCTTCGGAATATTTTTCAATTATTGACTTGATGGTTTCATTAATCTGCTTCGGAGCGTTGAGTTGAAGGGTTTTCAGGTAATTTGCAACTTCATAAGCACAGACAACGCACTCAAGCAGAGAGTTGCTTGCAAGACGGTTTCCGCCATGCAAACCTGTTGAAGAAACTTCACCTATTGCATAAAGCCCTTTAATTGAAGTTTCGCCTTCTATGTTTGTTTTGACTCCGCCCATCATATAGTGTGCGGCAGGGGCAACCGGTATTAAATCTTTTGAAATATCAATTCCGCATTCAAGACATTTTTTAGAAATTGTAGGAAATCTTTTAGCAAGTTTATCTTTATCAATGCAGGCAGCATTCAAATAAACTCTGTCTGTATTATTTTCTAACATTTCGTTGTAGTTTGCTCTGGTGACAATATCACGCGGGGCAAGTTCAAGCCTGTCATCGTACTTTTCCATAAATTCAACGCCGTCAGCATTGACAAGTTTTGCACCTTCACCTCTTACGGCTTCTGATATAAGAAATCTGTTTTCATCTCCGTCAATTGCAAGCGCTGTCGGATGGAACTGGACAAATTCCATATCCTGCATTACGGCCCCTGCATTGAAGGCTAAAGCCATACCGTCTCCTGTTGCACCTGCAGGATTGGTCGTAAATTTATAAAGCTGTCCGATTCCGCCCGTTGCAAGAATTACGGCTGATGAATATATTACTTCATATTCACCGGTAAAATTATTGAATACAATGACACCTTTACATTCGTTCGTTTCATCAACAAGAAGTTCGACAGCAGTCGTTTCTTCATAAATATCAATATTTGAATTTTGGCTTAATGCTTTACAAAGAGCGGTTTCTATCATCCTGCCAGTCGCATCTCCGCCGGAGTGCAAAACCCGTCTTACACTGTGTGCAGCTTCAAGCGTAAAAGTAAAGTTATTATTATCATCCCTGTCAAATTCAACACCGAAGTTGAGTAAATCTTTTATAACTTTGTCAGAATTTTCAGAAATAAATTTTACGGTATTAAGTTCGCTTAAACCGGCTCCGGCCTTAATTGTATCGCTGATGTGGGAGGCTGTGGAATCAGATTTATTTTCTTTCAAAACACCGACCATTCCGCCCTGAGCATAGTATGAATTGCTTTCGCCGAGTTTGGATTTTGTAACCAGAAGAATTCCGTCATCAAGCTTTGCCTGCTGTTCAATTTTCAGCGCAGCATACAAACCTGAAATTCCGCTTCCGATTACTATAGCCGAATATTTTGAATATTGCATGTTTTTATATCCCTTTTCCTATCTCTATTATTCTAACTTAAACCATATTTTTTTTCTACTACAGAAAGATAAATTTTTTATTAAGAATAGAAACATCAATCTGCTCTAAAAACCATTCTTGTATAAATAATAATAAAGATTTCCCTCATACATAATTCAAAGTCAGCAGATTTGATATCTGTTGAAATTTTCAAAAACAGGGTTAAATAAAAGGCGGCCGGATTTTCCGGCCGCCTTTTCCTGAATTATTTTTACTAACTTACACCGCTGCAAGCTGTTTTGCTTTTTCTTTAGCTTCAACAACTGCCTGCGCTGCAGCAAGTCTTGCCTGCGGAATTCTGAACGGTGAGCAGGATACATAATCAAGTCCAATAAAGTGAGAGAACTTGACTGAATCCGGATCTCCGCCGTGTTCGCCGCAAACCCCGCCGACAAGTTTCGGATTAACCGGTTTGCCTTTAGACATAGACATTTCAATAAGCTGCCCGACACCTTTTGTATCAAGAGTTTCAAACGGATTTGCCGGAAGAATTTTCTGCTCAACGTAGCGTTTGAGGAATTTTCCTTCCGCATCGTCACGGGAGAAACCGAATGTCATCTGTGTCAGGTCATTTGTTCCGAATGAGAAGAATTCTGCGTATTCAGCGATTTCGTCAGCTGTCAAAGCCGCACGCGGAATTTCTATCATCGTTCCGAATTTGTAGTCAACCTTGATGCCTTTTTCTTCCATTACATCTTTTGCAACCCTGATCAGGATTTCTCTTGCAACTTTAAGTTCATTTACATGTCCGATAAGAGGAACCATTATCCAGGGTTTAACATCAATGCCTTCTTTTTTAACATCGCAGGCAGCTTCAAATATTGCTCTTACCTGCATTTCGTTAATTTCAGGATAAGTCAGGCCCAAACGGCATCCTCTTAAGCCCATCATCGGGTTAGATTCTGACAATCCTTCAACAATATGCAGAAGATCTTCTTTTTCTTTGTAATCTTTACCCTGAGCTTTCAAAGTTGCAACTTCTTCAATCAAATCTTCCTTATTCGGGAGGAATTCATGAAGCGGCGGGTCAAGAAGTCTGATTGTCATCGGTTTTGCACCGAGAGCCTTGAACATTGCGTAGAAGTCGGAATATTGCATCGGAAGAAGTTTATCCAGAGCTTCTTTACGGGCTTCCGGAGTTCCTGCAATAATCATTTTCTGAACCCACGGAAGTCTTTCCGGATCCATAAACATGTGTTCCGTACGGCACAAACCAACACCTTCAGCGCCGAATTTCAAAGCATTTTCAATGTCTTTCGGAGTATCAGCGTTTGCTTCAACTTTCATCTGCTTGATTTCGTTAACCCATGTGAAGAATTTATTCCAGTTGTCATCAATTTTAGCTTCTACAAGTTTAACAGCGCCTTCCATAACAAGCCCTTTGCCGCCGTCAAGAGAAATAACATCATTTTTCTTGTAAACAGTTCCATCGCTTCCGGTCAAGGTTTCGTTAGCAAGATCAATTTTCAAATCTTCGCATCCTGAAACGCAGGGTTTGCCCATACCTTTTGCAACAACAGCTGCGTGGGAAGTAGCACCGCCTCTGAGAGTCAAAACACCCTGTGCAACAGCCATACCGTGAATATCATCCGGACATGTTTCAACACGAACAAGGATAACTTTTTCGCCGGCAGAACCTCTCTGAGCAGCTTCTTCGGTATCAAATACAATTTTACCGACAGCCGCACCCGGAGAAGCGTTTACACCGTGCGCAATCTTGTGTGATTCCTTAACTGCAGCTTCGTCAAAACAAGGAAGAAGGATTTGATTTACGGTATAAGGATCAACAAGCTGAATTGCTCTTTCCTTTGTAATAATACCTTCTTCTTCCATTTCAACAGCAATTCTGACGGCTGCAGCGGCTGTTCTTTTGCCGTTGCGGGTCTGGAGAATCCACAATTTACCTTTTTCAATTGTGAATTCCATATCCTGAACATCTTTGTAACCGTTTTCAAGTTTTTTAGCGATGTCAACATACTGTTTGTACAAGTCAGGCATTTCATTTGCAAGTTCTGAAATTTCTTTCGGAGTTCTGATACCTGCAACAACGTCTTCGCCCTGAGCGTTTGTAAGATATTCGCCGTAGAATTTGTTTTCGCCGGTTGCGGGGTTACGGGTGAACGAAACGCCTGTTGCACAATCGTCGCCCATGTTTCCGAATACCATTGTCTGAACGTTTACGGCTGTACCGTAGTTGTGGTCGATTTTGTTCATGTTTCTGTAAGCAACCGCACGCGGAATATTCCAAGATCTGAATACCGCTTCAATTGCTTCTTCAAGCTGAACGTACGGATCCTGCGGAAATTCTTTGCCGGTTACTTCTTTAATTACATTTTTATAAATAGGAATTAAAGATCTCCATCCGTCTGCTGAAACTTGAGTATCTTCTTTTACGCCTTCTCTTTCTTTAACTTTTTCAACTTCTGATTCAAAGTATTTTTGTCTGTCCATGTCCCATGCAACAGAACCGAACATTGTTAAGAAACGGCGGTAACTGTCATAGCAGAATCTCGGGTTGTTAGTCAATCTGATCATTGCTTCGACAGTATCGTCATTCATACCAAGGTTAAGAATAGTTTCCATCATGCCGGGCATTGAAAGTCTTGCGCCGGAACGTACTGATACTAACAACGGATTTGTAGTATCGCCGAACTTTTTACCGGTTTGCTCTTCAACATCTTTCAGTGCAGCCTTAACCTCATCCATCAATCCTGCCGGCATTTTGTTTCCGTGATTGATGTAATCCATACAGGTTTCTGTAGTGATAGTCAATCCCGGCGGCACCGGCAGCCCCAAATTGGTCATTTCAGCAAGGTTTGCGCCTTTACCACCCAAAAGGTTGCGCATATTAGCGTTGCCCTCTCTGAAAAGCCATACGCGTTTTTCGCTCATAGTTTTTCTCCTTAAATTAAATAAACTGTACCAAATACTTTTTCTTATAATATCACGAAAATATCATTTACAATACTTTATATTCAGTAAAAACGTAATATATTTATCGCCGTATTTTTTTTGTTTCAATATTTCAAACTCCCTGAAGTCAACATCTGTCACGTGCTCTATTATAACAATATTCTGCGCAATATTTTTAACAGCGTCAAGACTTGCCTCGTAAATTCCCGAATAATACGGAGGATCAATGTAAACTACATCAAAACTTCTATCCAACTTTTGTACAATTTTTAAGGCATCACCCTGTATAAGTTCGGGACAAGGATTAAATTTTTTATAGTTGCTCTTTATAATATTGACAACTTTAGGATGCTTTTCAATCGCAACAGCAGTATCAAAACCTCTAGACAGCGCTTCCAGCCCCATAATTCCGGAGCCTGAAAACATATCAAGAAAAGATTTACCTCTAAACTCTGTCAAACCCTGCAGCGTGTTAAAAACAGCCATTCTGACTTTTGACAAAGTAGGACGGGTAATTTTTTCATCCGGAGCTGTTATTTTCTGCCCCTTAAAAATTCCTGCTGTTATATTCATACGGGTATTTTACAACGAACAAACTTTGGTGTATAATAAGACTTGAACAAAACCGCCGGAAGCGGGAAGCTTGTTATCGCATCCTATTTATAAAACCGGCAAAAGGGAGCTTTATGAACGAAATTCGCAATAACAAAACAGAAGTTATAGTTGTCGGCGGAGGACCTGCCGGAATTTCCTGCGCAGTGACAATTGCTAGAGCCGGACATGAAGTTATTCTTATTGAAAGAGGAAGTTTTTCAGGAAGCAAAAATGTCTTTGGCGGGGCGATTTATGCACAGCCAACCCGTGAAATCTTCCCGAACTTTGAAAAAGAAGCTCCGATTGAAAGGTTGAATGTTGAACATAAGTTTGCAATTCTTGGCGAAGATGATTCTACTGTAATTTCTTACCGGCATAAAGATTTACGAAACACCGGATATTCTGTAATCAGAGGAAAATTTGACCGCTGGATGGCAGAAGAAGCAAAAAAAGAAGGAGTTATCATTGCAGAAGAAACAGTCGTCAGAGAACTTATTATAGAAAATGAGAAAGTTGTCGGGGTGAAAACTGAACTTGAAGAATATTATGCTGACATTGTTGTGCTTGCGGACGGGGTAAATTCTCTGCTTGCCAAACAAATCGGCTTCCGTGAAACAATTGAACCCAAAGACGTTGCCCTGAGCGTTAAAGAAGTAATCAAACTTGACAGAGAAAAAATTAACGAAAGATTTAACCTTAATGATGATGAGGGCTGTATATATGAGCTTTTCGGCGGACCTATGAAAGGCATGCTCGGGCTTGGATTTCTTTATACAAATAAAGACTCCGTAAGTATTGGCCTTGGCGTGGGGCTTGATGCTCTATGCGACAAAAATTTGAAACCTTATGAACTTCTTGACAAACTGAAAGAACATCCGTCAATCTCGCCGTTAATAAAAGACGGCGAACTGCTTGAATATTCCGCACACCTTATTCCGGAAGGCGGTTACAAAAAAATCCCGACTCTTTCCGGCGCAGGTGTTATGATTGCCGGAGATGCGGCTATGCTTGTCAATAACCTCCACTGGGAAGGCACAAACCTTGCCATGATTTCAGGGAAACTTGCCGGAGAAACAGCTGTCACGGCTCTTGCAAAATGTGACTTCAGCGAAAAAATGCTCGCTAAATACCCGGAAGCACTTGAAAAATCGTTTGTTATGAAAGACCTCCGAACATACAGAAATCTTATGGACGAAGCGCACAACCGCAACGATTCTTTTATGGGGTATTATCTTGAACAGGTTAACGGATTTTTTAATATGTTCACGACAGTTGACAGTATCCCGAAACGCCGGAAATTCCGCAGGTTTATTTTTGACTTTGTGAGAAAAAGAAATATAATAGAATTATTCAAAGACGCAATCAGTGCATTCAAACTTTTTTGGAGTATCTTGATAAAATGACATTGGATGACAAATTATTTACAGTTAAATACAAACCGGACAGCGAAAGCCACCTGAAACCCGATTTTGAAAAATGCAAAACCTGCACCTCTAAAATCTGCACGGTGATTTGTCCTGCAAAAGTTTACGAATGGGAAGAAAATGAACAAAAACTCACGGTGAATTTTGAAAACTGTCTTGAATGCGGCGCATGCCGGATTGCCTGCGAAAAAAACTGCATTGACTGGGAATATCCGCATGGAAACAAAGGCGTCACGTTTAGAAACGGATAGTTTTAAAATAAATAAGAAAATAAGTGCTTTACATAAGAATAAGGAGACATGGATTATGAAAGAAGAATACAGCAACCAGCACCGCAGGTGGTACGACAAAGACCCTGTACTTTCTCAGGCAGTTGAAACTCTCGAACACAGCGATGACGAAACCCAGATTAAAATCGCTCTGAACTTAATCAAAATTATTATTGAACACAACATTGAAGATGAAAAATTTGAAGCGGTTGAAGATATTATAAACGCTGTTGGCTCTGGCCTTGACGACAACCGCAAAGGCCGCTGGTATGATATTGATTCAACCCTCAGAACTGCGATGAACATGCTTCAAAACTGCCCGCCGGCAACCCAGCATCTCATTGCAAAAGAAATGGCTAAAATGGTTGTTGATAAAATTAAAACTAACGAAGACGACAAAGATGAAAATGGAGAATAATTAAAAAAGCGGGTTAAATTCCCGCTTTTTGTTTTTTATATTCCGGATTTTTTATAATGTCAAAGTTTCGCCATCCTCCGGAATAAGAAGCTTTTTAAGATTATTTTCCTCTTTCAGTTTTCTTAAATCCGCTCTTGTTACGCTTAAGTGGCTTACGGTGTCCATGTGGCTTGCAATAACAGTTGAATCCGGAGATTTTTTCAGAACTTCTTTTACGTCATCAATGTTCATAATTATGTGTTCTCCGTTCACAAGCGTTGCGCCGCAGGCGTTGACAACGACCACATCAGGGTTAAATTTTGCAAGCGCATCTTCAACCTCTCTACACCAGATAGTATCGCCTGCAAGATAAAGCGTCTTTTCGCCTTCCGCCTTAAACACAACGCCCATTGCATCGTAAGGCATATTAACCTGACGGCACAAAGGTTCTACGACCTCACGTTTTCCGTGCTGTCCAAAAGTTTTAAAAAGTTTTACCCCCCTGAACTCTGTACCGTCAACACTGACAATTTCTACGTTTTCATACCCTTCAGACACCATAAATTCCCTGTCGGTTTCTGATTGTACGAATATTTTTTTGTTTTTATCAATCGCGTTTTTTGCATAATCGTCCCAGTGGTCAGGATGAACATGGGTTACAATAACCGCGTCTACATCAGCAATTTTTTCCGTATCAAACGGAAGTTCAACTCTCGGCTGCTTGATGTGAGAATTAATCCCTGCCTCGAACCCTTCCATATAATCCTTCGGCCCAAGCCACGGATCAACCAGAAATTTTGTTCCGCCGAATTCTATGATAATCGTTGCATTTCTTATCTGTGTAATCTTCATTTTATATCCCTCCTTTTGTTTTCCGTTAAATTAATATTAATAAAATACTCTCTTTTTAACAAGAATTTACTATTTTGTATAATACTTACTTTTTTGTATAATAATAACTAATAAGTAAACTGTAGGAATAAACAATGGTAAAACAGAAAAAAACAGAATACAAGTGCCCGCTTGAAGCAACAATGGACATTATCGGCGGCAAATACAAAGGAATAATCCTCGGCCACTTGATAAACAAAACACTGAGATACAGCGAATTGCAGAAATTAATTTCGCAGGCAACCCCGAAAATGCTTATTCAGCAGCTTAAAGAACTAGAACAGGATGGGATAATTAACAGAAAATTGTATCCGGTTGTTCCGCCCAAAACAGAATACTCTCTTTCTAAAAGAGGGGAAACTCTTATTCCGATAATAATTGAACTGAACAGATGGGGCATAAATTATTTGAAAGAAGAAAATATTCCCTGCGCATACACCAGAGAAATTACAGAGCCTTAAGACAAAACTGCGAAACTGATAAAGAAGTTTCGCAGTTTTAATTTTAAATATTCAAGTTCAATTTAGTTTTTAAAATAGTCGCAGATTAAAGTCTTTTTGCGCGGAAGCAATGATTTTAGTCTTTTTACAAATGTATTTTGCTCCAGTTTTTCAAGTTCTTTCTTCAGGATTGCTTTTTCCAAAACGACTTTGTTGTAAAGTTCCGAGCATACTGAACTTTTATCTATGTGCGCTTTTAATTTCGACAATTGAACTTCTTTTTCTTTAATGGTTTTAATTAGTTCTTTCTTCACTTTTTAAAGACCTCTTGAACTTTACCATATAAGAATAATATCAATCTTTATTTTTTAAATCGACTTTTTAGTTGATTTAAGCTCCTGCGGGCAATAAATCATACTCATAACCTATTTTTAAAGCCTTGATATTCAACGGGAGAAGATTTTTTCTGTGCGGCGGCAAAACCTTGTCAAGAGCTTCAATCAAATGTTCCAGAGAAACCATCTTGCTTGCTTTTGCTAGAATTCCAAGAGCAAGAATGTTCGCCATTTTTATATTGCCTAAGTCTTCCGCAAGCTTTGTTATAGGCGCAAACAAATAGTTGATGTCCGTTCTGCTCTTCAATTCCTTAACCAGAGAGGAATTGGCAATCATAACCCCGCCGTTTTTAATTTTCTTCAAAAATCTGTCAAAGGAAGCCTGATTTAAAGCAACAATGAAATCGGTATTTAATTTATTTACTGCGCTGACGTCCTCATCACTTGCAACGACTTCACAGTTAACGGTTCCGCCTCTCATCTCGGCGCCGTAGCTTGGATACCAAGTAACCTTTTTACCTGCCAGCATAAACGCAGTTGCAAGAACTTCTCCTGCCAGAAGCACCCCCTGACCGCCAAATCCTGCTATTATAAAATTCTTTTCCATTTCATTTCCTCTTTACAATATTTATTTTCTTATTCAATCTGCCGGAGCGTTATACATCAACTACGCAATATATAACAATCTAATTTATTCACTAACGCATTTTATGAGATGTTCCGTCTGAAGTTACATCCTTGTAAACACCCGGAACAAAAGTTTTCATCATTTCATCTCTGACTCTTTCATGTGCCTTGGAAGGTGTCATTTTCCAGTTAGTCGGACAGGTTGAAAGGATTTCGACAAATCCGAATCCCAAACCCTGAAGCTGAACTTCAAAAGCTTTCTTGATAGCCTGTTTGGCTTTTCTGATATTAGCCACGCTGTCCAGAGAAACTCTTGCTGAATATGCGGTTCCGTCACAAAGAGCAACGTGTTCGGCTATTTTAATCGGATAACCATAATACTCAAGGTTACGCCCTGTAGGAGATGTTGTTGTAACTTGCCCTAAAAGAGTTGTCGGCCCTAATTGACCGCCTGTCATACCATAAGTTGTATTGTTTATACAGATTGCGCTGACATTTTCACCTCTTAACGCGGCATGCAAACTTTCTGCAAGACCGATTGAGGCAAAATCCCCGTCGCCCTGATATGTAAATACAAATTTGTCAGGACAGGCTCTTTTGACACCTGTTGCCTCTGCTAAAGCCCTTCCGTGAGGAGCCTCTATTGAATCGACATTCAAAAAATCATACAATGTTACAGAACATCCGATTGAAGCTGCAAGAATTGCATTTTCTCTAAGCCCGAGTTCATCAAGAACTTCAGCTACAAGCCTTACTGCAACTCCATGGTCGCAGCCCGGACAAAATGAATATTTTACATCTTCTCTTAAAGAGTCTGGTATTTTAAAAACTTGTGTCGCCATTATATAAGATCCTCAATTTGTGATAAAATTTCTTCGGGAACCGGAGGTGCACCAACAGGTTTATGAATAAGTTCCACAGGGACTTTTCCGTTTACTGCAAGCCTGATATCATTAATCATCTGTCCCATATTAACTTCAACAGAAATCATTTTTTTAGTTTTTGAAGCCAGTTCATTAAGCCTTGCAGACGGGAACGGGAAAAGTGTAATCGGTCTGAAAAATCCGGCTTTAATACCTTTTTCCCTGCACAATTTCATTGCTGTTTTAACGTTTCTTGAAGTGCTTCCGAAACTTATTAAGATAACATCCGCATCTTCCGTTCCTATTTCTTCCCACTCTGTTTCGTTTTTCTCAATAGTTCTGTATTTCTCAAAAAGTTTTTCCAGGAATACACACTGATTATCCGCAAGCGGAGCGTAAGAACGTATTACCCTGCCGTCACGGCCTTTTGCGCCGGTAAGAGCCCAAGATGAATTGTCAATTTCAGGATAAGGATATTCTTTAAACTCGACAGGTTCCATCATCTGTCCCAAAAGCCCGTCCGCCAGAAGCATGGTCGGATTTCTGTATTTATGGGCAAGATAGAAAGCTTTATAGGTCAAATCCACACATTCCTGAACCGTAGACGGAGCAAGAACGATAAGTTTGTAATCTCCGTTGCCGCCGCCTTTTGTTGCCTGAAAATAGTCACCCTGCGACGGATAAATATTGCCTAACCCCGGGCCGCCTCTCATAACACTTACCAGAACAACCGGAAGCTGGTCTGATGTTGCATAAGTAAGCGCCTCCTGCATAAGAGAAACAGCACAGCTTGAAGATGAAGTCATCGCTTTTACACCTGTTGAGCACGCGCCAATGACCATATTTATTGCGGCAAGTTCGCTTTCTGCTGAAACATACGCACGGTTCAATTCCTGCATTTTGCCGCTCATAAATTCGCCGATTTCACTCTGCGGAGTAATCGGATATCCGAAATAACATTTGCAGCCTGCATTTATTGCCGCCTGAGCAATTGCATAATTGCCTTTTGTTAATATCTTTTTTGTCGGAGATTCTGTTATCATAATTTATCCTTTATATACCTCGGTAATTGCAAGATCCGGACATCTGGTTGCACACATTGCGCATCCGAGGCACTCGCCTTCCGGGTCATCAAATTCAACAACCCTGTTTCCGAGGCTGTTTGTTTTATTGCTAATCTTAATCAACTTCTTCGGACATTCGTTTATGCATAAATAGCATGCTTTACACTTGTCACTGTCTATAACTATACGGCTCATTACTACCTCTTAAAAAAACATGTCTGCCTTATATTATACCACCTAAAAATAAATACAGCATTTTAACTTTACAATTGTAATAATAAACGTTAATATTTTTGCTCTTGTATATATTATTCTGCTAAAATGTTACGGTAGGGATATGTAAAATTAAGGAAAATCATAAATGGCACAAACTGAGATTGATGAAATTTTAAACACAATAAAGTCTGAAAATGCAATGAACAGTGAAATGTACAATAATACTCTCACTGAAATCAATACAAAACTTGACGATATTGCAAACGACGGAATTACAACAGAGCTGATTAAAAGCAATTTAAAAGAACTGGAAACATCCCTTGAAAGCCGTCATAGATTTATTTCCGGAAAACTTTCCGAACTCAGAGAGGCTTTTGAAAACCTTAATAACAATCAGGATCTTTTTACTAAAAATGCTGATTTTAAGATTATGTTCAATATACTTAATGAACATATTGATAATTTTGCGCAAGAAGTCAACGAACAGAGAAATTACATACAGGTCATTGAAACCAAACTTGACGATTTCAGAAACGACAATTCCAAAAAAGAAGAAATTCTTTCAAACATTTCAGATGTCAAAGAAGGGGTCGATGCCATAACAAAAGGTCTTGAAGCATCTATTATGGATGTTAATTCAACACTGAGGGGAATAACAAAAACCCTCATGACAATGGATGTAACAGATCAAAATGACATCATTAAAAGAGAACTTGAAAATATTTATCTGTCTACAAATGCAATTCTTTCTTCGCTTGAAATTCTTGATCAAAAAAATGACGACATTGCAAAAAATCAGATATCTAAAGATGATTTAATAAACCTTGCAGGCAAAATAGATAATTCTTTCGCACTTGTGTCAGAAAAAGTCGACACTTTGGACAAAAGTGAAAGAATCATTTCTGAAATTGAAAGAAACCGAAATGAACTTTTGTCTTTTAATGAAAATATTTCAAAAGGACTCTCTGACTATTTAAATTCCGTAAGAGATGTTTTAAGCAATTGCATAGATGAAATTAAATCTACCCAGACGCAAGCACCGGAAGATGAATCTTACATTCCGCTTCAAAAGCTTGAAACTCTTGAAAAACTTTCTGACGATATCAGAAAGATTGATACAACTGTTTCTGCCCAGAGTGAAAATTATTTAACATTTATAAATTCCAAAATCAGCGAACTGGGCAATACCCTTGAAAATTTCAAGACAGAAATAACGGATGAAAATATTAAAACAAGTGATACTTTCAACATAAAAATCCAGGAACTTTCAGATATAATCAACCATTTCCCGGAGATTTTGGAGGACAGACTTGCATCACTTCAAGATAAAATTGACAGCAGCCTGAAAACAATTGAATCATATGCTGCAGAAAATAATATCAAATTCGGAAATTCACTTTCAGATATTACGGATATCCAGAACGAGATATCTACAATCCTTGAAAGTATAAATGCAATGAGTACAAATCAGGATTTATTTACCTCCCATATTGACGGAAAATTCGGAGAGATAATTACTGAATTTCAGACAAATCTTAATATTTTTGATGAACACTTTGCAAAACTGAAAATTGATATAGAACAGTCAAAATTTGACAGCAGTTCAGTATTCAAAGAAATTATGGATCAAACTTCTGCTGATATAAAAGCGATGATTAACAGCATAAACAGCAATGGAATTTCGAATGGGTCAATAGAAGAACTTTCCGTTAAACTTGAATCTGTAACCGGCAATCTTGTAGATATAAAGAATGCTTTTATCGAAATTTCAGCAAAAAATGTGGAAAACATTTTATCTGCAATCACCGAATCTGATGGAAAACTTGACAATCTTTATAACGGAATTAATGAAACCGTTACGTATAACCTTAACAATATGCAAGGTGTTTTGAGTTCAGCTATTGCGGAAAACAACCAGCTTATTGAGGATTTAAACCGTCATTTTATGAGTTTGTCCGAACAGAATACAGGTAATATTTTGTCAAGCATTGAAACTACCTCAAATAAAGTTGATGCTCTCAATGAAAATATTAGCTCTGCTTTTGACGGGAAGTTAGACGGCGTGCAGCAGACCGTACAGGAGATTAAAGAAGATACTAAACAGCAGATTGAAAATCTCGGAGATAGATTTACTACGATTTCCGAACAAAACGCAGGTAATATCCTGTCCGGTATTGAAGCGGCTTCGGCTAAAGTTGACGAATTAAACAATAACATCAACTCTGCTTTTGACGGAAAATTAGACGGGGTTCAGCAGACCGTACAGGAGATTAAAGAAGATACTAAACAGCAGATTGAAAATCTCGGAGATAGATTTACTACGATTTCCGAACAAAACGCAGGTAATATCCTGTCCGGTATTGAAGCGGCTTCGGCTAAAGTTGACGAATTAAACAATAACATCAACTCTGCTTTTGACGGAAAATTAGACGGGGTTCAGCAGACCGTACAGGAGATTAAAGAAGATACTAAACAGCAGATTGAAAATCTCGGAGATAGATTTACCACGATTTCCGAACAAAACGCAGGTAATATTTTGTCCGGTATTAGCTCAACTAACTTAAAAATTGACATGCTGGGGGTTGATCTATCCACTGAAATCGATAATAGTTTTGAGATGGTAAGGGATTTTATTTCAAATACCAAAGACATGAAAGATCAACATTCCACTCAAATCGAAGAGCTGTCTGACAGTATCAAAAAACTTGAAACAGAATTTGTACACAACACTGCCAGATTTAAAAATGCAATTGATGAACAATTCAGCAGTTTAGAAAATTATATTTCTGCAATAAAAGAGTGCATCTCAAACGGTAATACCTCGGAAGAAATAGAAAAACTGGCTGAAAAAATGCTCGCAATTGAAACAGCTTTACATGACACAGGAGATCTGTTCAGCGATAATCTTATGATGGTTCAAAATAAGGTTGTTGATTATGAAAAATCAGTAAACTACCTGGCCAAGCAAACTAATCAAAAACTTGAGTCAACGATTTCTGAAATTACATCAATTAAAGATGAATTTATGAAAATTTCAGAATGTTTCTCCGATCCGGACAACAGCCTGTCAGAAATTTCAAATACATTAAAACAAAACTTCACTGAAATTTCAAACGGAATTGCCGAAATGAAAGAAAACGCAGGCGGAAACATTGAAGAACAACTTCAAAAAAACTTGTCTGTCATTGAAGAAAAATTAGGCAGTCTGCAAGATATTTTAAATGAAACTAATCTGAATAATTATGACAAAATCGGAGATTTAGATGAAAATATTAATGTCAAAATATCAGATCTAAAACAGGAAATAAGCCTTGTCAAAACAGATATTTCTGAAATCGTGAGCGATAAAACAGCCTCAATTGCAGAAGAATTCAAGCCTTTGAAAGAAGTTATTGACAACTTTATAAACACCGGTTTTGACAGCATTTTAGAAACCCTGCGCTCACAGATAGAACTTTCATACCTGAATTTTTCTTCAGATGTAAACGAAAGTCTTACTGAAAATCACGATAATTACCTTCAGCTTAATGATGCGTATAAAGACCTGACAGAAAAATTTGCGAAAGTTGAAGAAGTTATAAATGACCTCAACCAGAATCAAATTGGAGTTATGACATCTACTATAACAACAGTAGAACAAAATATTGCAAATAACTTCGACAAAACAAATGAACTTCTTGAAAACTGGAAAGCGGATCTTAAAAGAATTGAAGAGAAAACCGATTCAGGCTTCATCTCAACAGAACGCACACTTGACAGCATACTTAAACATCTGAATAATCTTGATCAAACATCAAGCCTGAAAGAATTAAAAGAAGAATTTCTTTCAAAATTTGACTACTTTGATTCAGAAGTAACTTCAAAATTAAAAATAATCAATGACGAACTGGACAACGGTAATCAAACTTCATCTGTCGCACTGAAAAATTTGCAACAGCTGCTGGATGAAATAAATTCCAAAGTTGATGTACTTGCGCTTTCAGATTCTTCAGAAAGAATTGAGGATCTGGTACAATCACTGCAAGAAAAAATAGATATTCTCGCTGCAACAGGCGAAAAAGAAAAAGTAGAAGAAATGCTGAATGCACTTCATGAAAAAGTTGATGTGCTTGTTTTGTCAGACAACAATGAAAAACTTGACGAACTTGAAGATATTATAAAAGCCCTTCATGACAAAATTGATATACTGACCCTGTCAGATAGCGAAGAACATATCGAAGAACTTGTACAGTCGCTGCATGATAAAGTTGATGTTCTGGCAACATCAGGCGGCGAAGGCCGTATTGAAGAGCTTGTGCAGTCGCTGCATGACAAAGTTGATGTTCTGGCCCTTTCTGATGACAATGAATTAATGAGTGAAATTCAAGGAATAAAAGACCTTATCTTTGAACAGCGCAAACAATTTGAAAAGTCCGGCACAACAGAAAAAGCACAAAACGTCGACAAATACCTTGAAAAACTTTTATCTGACCTTTCAACTGTTGAAGAAAGAATTAACGGACTGGACATTGACAAAAACGCAAGCGATATAAAAGATTCCGTAATGAACGCTCTGCTCTCCGTTGCCGATCAAATTACATTCGCAGAAGAAACAGAAGAAATCAAAGGTTTCGTAGAAGAAAGAACCGAAGAAATTAATAAAAATCTTCTTGATGTAAAAAAACAACTGAGCAGTATCGCCAGCAGTTCCGATTCCTGGGATTACACCTACACGATGCAGGATATTGAATCCGATATTGCAAAGCTCAGAATTATCCTGAATGATATTTCAACATCCTCATCTAAAGAAGATATAAGTGAAATTTCCCAGAATATGCACAAAATTGCAGCCTCTGTAAATTCACTTCACAGCAGTCTGACAGAAGAACAAATACTTGAACTTAAAAACAATATCGAAAAAATTAATGAAGATGTATTGAGTTTGAGTTCAAGAACAAACAAACTTCTTCTGACTTCAGATGAATCCTACCGTGCACTTACCGACGGACTTGACGAATTCAGCAAAGTAACAAACCAGCTTCAAAAAAGAATTGACATTCTCGACAACAACAGCATAAATGAAGTTATTGAGAAAAAGCTGGACAATATCAATGATGCTGTCACAATATCCGCCAATGCAGATAATGTTATGCGTCAGGTTATGATGTATTTAGGTGAATGGATTGATGATGCGAGCGAAAAACTGGAAATTATTTCAGCAGACACCTCAAATCTTTCTGTAATAAATTCAGAAATTTGTCTTTTGAAATCAATGGTCGATAATAAAGAAATTGTTGAATCGCTGGAAAAGAAATTCAATGAGCAGCAAAATAAAATTGATATGCTTGAACATAAGCTTGACGCAATTTTAAATGCCGTTCAGAATTCTGCCGGACAATATTCATCAATGGAAGATAAAATTTCCGAAAAAATGAAAAAACTTGATGATAAAATAAACAAACTTTCCAAAGGAATAGAAAAGCTGACCTCATATGTTGACGAAGACTAGATTAATAAAAGATTTAGAGAAAATTTTACCCCGTGCAAATGTCCTCACCGAACTTGAGGAACGCTACGTCTACAGTCAGGATGCAGCAAATCTTCCGGATATAAAAAAAATAGCGGATGCGGTTGTTTTTGTTGAGAATATTGAAGAAGTTCAACAGGTTGTAAAGACGGCTTCAAAACACAAAATTCCGGTAATCTGCCGCGGAGCGGGCACAAACGTTGTCGGCGCCTGCACGGTAGAGCACGGCGGGATTATCTTAAACTTTTCAAGGATGAATAAAATTCTTGAAATTAACCGTCAGAATATGACAGCCCGCGTTCAGCCCGGAGTAATCGTCGGAGAACTTCAAAAACAGGCTGAGGCTCTTGGACTTTACTACCCTCCGGATCCGTCAAACCTTGCTGTTTCAACTATCGGCGGAAGTATCGCACAATCTTCCGGAGGCGCAAGAACTTTCAAGTACGGTTCCACTAAAGACTACATTCTTGATTTGAAAGTTGTAATGGCAAACGGAGAGATTTTGCAAACAGGTTCCAACACAATAAAAAACGCAACAGGGTATAATTTAGGCAGTCTTTTCATAGGCAGCGAAGGCACCTTAGGGATTATCGTTGAAGCAACAGTAAAACTTATCCCGAAACCCCAAACCCGTCAGGTTGTAATGGCTTATTTTGACAGGATAAGCGAAGCTGTTAATGCGGTAGACTCAATTATTGAACAGCAAATATTCCCGACAACACTTGATTTTATGGATAAAAATGCGCTTCAGACAGTTGAAAAATTTTACCCTTCAGGTTTGCTGACTGATAAAGAAGCAGCTTTAATTATAGAAATTGACGGATTTGCAGCAGCAGTTGACTATCAAAAAAATATAATCTTATCAATTTTACAAAATGCAAAAGCTTCTGCAATTCAAAGTTCATCTAATGAAGAAGAATACAATCATATCTGGAGGGCAAGAAGATCTTCCATGGGCGCATGCGCAAAATTAAAGCCGAATGTCACAACGGACGACGTAATCGTCCCGCGCCAGAACCTTGCAAAACTTGTTCTCGGCATCAGAAAAATCTGCGAAAAATACAATCTTGAAGTCTGCATGGTTGGGCATGTCGGAGATGGAAGCGTTCACCCGCAAATCCCGATTGACTACAGAGATGAGGATGAATACAACAGACTAAAACTCGCAAAATCGGAAATTTACGATCTTACCTCCAAACTCGGCGGAATTTTATCAGGCGAACACGGAATCGGGTCTGCAAAAAGAGATTATATCAATATGGTCGTAAATCCGCTTGCGTTAGAATATATGCGGATGATAAAAAAGACCTTTGACCCTGATAATATTTTAAATCCTTACAAAATTTTCTAATTCAAAATTTCTTTTAATTTTCCGCTTTTATGCATAGCCTCAAGGTCAGTGTAGCCGCCTATATAATGTCCGTTTATTATGATTTGCGGAACTGTTTGCACATTTTGGCCATATCGTGCGGACAATTCTTCGCACATTCGGTCAAAATCGTTATCAACATTATGCTCTGTGTAATCCAAATTAAGCATCTGTAAAAGCTTCTTAGCCTTTATACAGTAAGGACAAGTATTTGATGTATAAATCTCTATATTATTCATAAGCGCCCTCCTATAACCAAATTAAACCATTTTTTCATAAACTTTGTCAACATAAGTTTCTTCAAACCCGTTTTTCAAAAGTAATTGTCTTGCTTTTGTGCACCTGTAATCATACCCTCCTATTACAACAAGAGAACCTTTTTTTAAATTTTGCCCGAGGTTCTGTGCAAGTTTTATCCGCTCTGCTTCAGTCAAATACATCCACATATTTCTACATAGAAATACCGTATTTTCGCCTTCAATATTCCTAACCTTGCTTATTACATTTCCGACCCTGAAATTCACCATCCTGCGCACATCGTCATTCATTTTTACCCCGAGCCCGCCATGTTTTTGTTTTTTATAACTTAGAAATCGGGTGTCGCCAAACAATGTCCTAAATTTTAAATTTAAAAAATCAATAACTCCGTAAAGCCCCGGTAAAAAATGAATTTCTCCGGTTTTAGCTTTTTTAACCAGTCTTGTATTCAAATCAAAGGCTTCTATCGGAAAAAACTTTTCTGATTTTTCTTTACCGTTAACTTTTAACAGGCTCATAATGAGCGTAAAAGGTTCAGTGCCGTCAGAGCACGCAGCATTATAAATATTTACTCTGTCAGCATCTTTAAAATGCAGGTTTAAATACCTTGCAAAACAACCCCACTCCAGATCATCTCTGAAAAAATAAGTGCAATGCGGACGGAGTTTGCCTATTGTCTGATAATTTGAAGTAAACGACGGCTTTTGAGCGGGTAAATTTTGTTTATGATAAAACGATTGAGGGTTTAATGTAATATTCATATACGAATTAAACCATCAAAAAATTTTTTTTGCTATGATTTTGTTAAATTATTTTTTTATTTTCAAAATCTTTTCCGCCGACAATACGCAGGTGCCTTTGTTCTCCCTCACCCACGGATTTGCTCTCAAGATTGTGCTGTTCGACAAGTTCGTGCTGTAATTTTCTTATATGCTGGTTCTGCGGGGTAAGTTCAACATGCTCGGCACCTGCAAGAATTTTATTTATGGCAGCCTTTGCTTCATCTAACGCCCGCTCCGCATCGTCATAGTATCCGCACAAAGTTTCAGAGGTTTCTGTAATATCCAGCGCTTCTTTCAAAACTTTCTGAATTTGCGCCATTGAATTTGTTTTGATGTAGAAAATCTGAAGTCTGTAATCGTTTGCGGTACTCAGAATTTTTGCGCCGCCTTTTGCGAAATTTTTGTGCGCAATCACAATATCCGCATCATCCAGATTTCTTGTGATTTCTGCATTCAAATCCAGCCGCTCGATTATCTTTTCAACAATCGTTCTGGACACTGCATAAAGGTATATTTTTTTGAATTTTTTAACATCGTTTACATATTTTTGTCTTGAAAAACTGAATTTCAAACTATCTGTCGGATCTTTCAGTGCTTTGTTGTCAAGTTTTGAAATTTCATCTTTGATTTCAGAAATTGCGCCGTGGTCTGCGGAAGACTCAGCCGGCGGATTTTCATTTTGAACCTGAGCATCATAAACCTTGTCGACTTTTCTGATTTCAGGACGAATCGGCCAGCCTCTAAGGATATAATCGACAGCTTCTGCGGTATTTTTGTAAACAGCAAGAGTGTTTCTGTCAAGAATTTCTATAACAATATCAAAAGTCGGCTGTTTTTCACGCTCAAGAACTGTTTTTTGCGAAGCTCTGCGTCTTGCCTCATCATCACCCAGTGTTACGGATTGAATTCCGCCGACAAGATCGGATAACGTCGGGTTCTTAATCAAACTTTCAAGCGAATTACCATGAGCGGTTGCAATCAACATAACACCGCGTTCTGCGATGGTGCGGGCAGCCTGCGCTTCGGCTTCCGTACCGATTTCATCGACTACGATAACTTCCGGTGTGTGATTTTCAACCGCCTCAATCATAATATCTTTTTGAAATTCCGGCTGCCTTACCTGCATACGTCTTGCATGCCCGATTGCCGGATGAGGGGTATCTCCGTCCCCTGCAATTTCGTTTGATGTATCTACAACCACAACTCTTTTTCCGAGTTCATCCGCAACAAGCCTTGAAATCTCGCGGAGTTTTGTGGTTTTTCCGACCCCCGGCCGCCCGAGAAACAGGATACTTTTATTCATCATACAAATATCTTTTATACACGCAATCGTACCTGTCACAACTCTGCCGATTCTGCAGGTAAGCCCAATAACTTTTCCCTGCCGGTTTCTGATTGCACTGATACGGTGCAAAGTGCCGGGGATTCCGGACCTGTTGTCAGATGTAAATTCCTGAATGTGCGAAGTGATATAATTTATATCCTCCTCCGTCACAAAATCTGACCCTAAATACTCAATTTTGCCGTTTGAATGTCTTATCTCAGGCGTTCGGCCGATATCCAGAACAATCTCAATAACATCCTCCATCTGATCATAGTTAACCAGCCTCCTTACCCTTTCAGGTAAAACCTCTAACAGTCTGTCCAAGTCGTTTTGAAATTGCAGGTTACTCATATATATGCCTTTCAATAGTGCTGATATACAAAATTGATGTTACTGGCGTTTTTATGTTTTTGTTTGTCATCTCTCCTATTTATATTATACCACCTTTTCAAAAAAATCTTCAATCTTTAGTATTACATCTGTCGTAATTTTTTACAAAATTTTACGTTGAGGCTGCGGCAAAAAGTGTTATTCTGACACGCTTTGAGGAGTCTTTAATTTGCAAAATTTTTCTGGAATTTTTTCAATTTTTTTCGAAATTTTTTCTTCGTTTTTTCAGGATATGTAACAATATATTTTCAAGATATATCATTTTACTTTTAATTATATTTCTTTCGTTCTAAAATTAGATAAAAGAAAGGAAAAAAATCAATGAAAATTCAATCAATTTCACCATCATTCACCGGCAAAATCTCGGTTCCGGCAAACGGAAATAATAAAAATGTTTATCTTTTATACAACAAAGTCGCAAACATCGTAAAACAAAATCAGGTAACAGCGGAATTCAGAACAAAAAGTATTGAAATTTCTCCGCACAGCAGTGCCAGAGAAAATATTAAAACTGCTCTGAAAAATCTGGGGATTGAATTCACAGACCCTGATGCAAAAAAAGAAACTCTGCTTGATAAAGCCCACAAAATTATTTCAAGCTGTATTCCGGAATAGTTTAAATTTATGTTTGTAGCGGCGCGGTTGAAAATCCAACCGCGCCGCTTTATATTGCTTTAAAAATTCTATTCTTCAAACTCCTGCTCAAATTCTTGCGGCATTAAAATTTCTTCATTTTCAATAATATTTTCATATTGTTGTTTTAATACAGACATTTTTGCCTCTGTTTCATTTGTTACTGAATTATCGTTCGAATCTTGAGAACCAAACGGTTTTTCTTCTCTGGTTTTTGATACCAGATTTCTGTCTCCTCGACTGACACCAACGGTTATTGCATTTGCCACATTAAATGCAGGAAACCAACCTGCCAGTATAGCTTTTGCAACACTTATTTTTTTTGTTCCGTCTTCAAGTCCTATTGATTTCATGAGTTTAATTACATCTTTTTCTGACAAAGCTTTATCACCGCCGTTTGCTTTTATTTTTGCATTTAGCTCATTTTGAATATTTGCAAGTTCAGAACGGGTTAATTCTCCGTTTTGCGCTGCGGACTTTTCTTCTTTTGAAAGTTTTACTGTGTTTATTGTATAGTCTTCTCCTGCAAACCGGCTTGCTTGATACAAATCGTCAATAGACAGACCTGTTTCATTCAAAAGTTTTGCAGTTTTGTTATCAAATAGAACATCCCCATACAACATTCTGTTACGTGCTGCAAGTCCTTTAGACAGATCTTTATCTAAATACTCTAAAGCTTCTTTCATTTCCTCTTTTGTAATTTGCCCTTTGCTCAACATTTCGCTTAATTCTGTTTTTACATACTTTTTTACTGAATTATGTTCAGTAGAACCACTTTCATAAATTACCTGTGCAATTTCGGACTTTAATCCGTTTGTAATTTCATTTGGCATAAATAGTTTCCTTCCTTTCTATCTTTTATTTTTATATCCTCGCGCGCTTATAATTAATAAAAAACAAAAGGTCTGAAATTATTTACCATACCATACCATACCATACCATACCATACCATACCATACCATACCATACCATACCATACCATACCATACCATACAGCGGATTATAACAGGGTTTCAGCCATTTTTAAATTTATATTTACATTTCGTTACAATAAACAATTTATTTTTTCAAACATAAAAAAAGACCGCCTGTTTAGACGGTCTTTTGGTTTATTTGATTTTATTGAAAATTAAGCCTTCTGACCTGATTTTTCAATAATTTCTTTTTCGATATTTGCCGGAACCTGTTCGTAATGGTCGAATTCCATTGAAAAAGTTCCGCGGCCCTGAGTGTTAGATCTCAAGTCTGTTGCGTAACCGAACATGTTTGCAAGCGGAACGATTGATCTTACGATAACGTTTCCTGTATTGCCCTGAGGTTCCTGACCTTCAACACGTCCGCGTCTTCTTGAGATGTCGCCGATAATTGTACCTGTGAATTCTTCAGGAATTTCGATTTCGACTTTCATCATCGGTTCAAGAATGCATGGCTGAGCTTTGCGGCAGCCTTCTTTGATTGCCATAGAACCTGCGATTTTGAATGCCATTTCTGAAGAGTCGACTTCGTGGTAGCTGCCGTCATAAAGTTCAACTTTGACGTCAATCATCGGGAATCCTGCCAAAATTCCGCCTTCAAGAGCCTCTTCCATACCTTTTCTTGCAGGTTCGATGTATTCTCTCGGAATTGCACCGCCGACGATTTTGTTTTCAAATACAAAGCCGGCGTTTTCTTCGGCAGGAGAAATTTTAACTTTAACGTGACCGTACTGACCTTTACCGCCTGACTGACGGATGAATTTAGAATCCTGATCTGCCGTTCCGCGGATAGTTTCACGGTATGCAACCTGCGGTTTACCGATGTTAGCTTCAACTTTGAATTCTCTAAGCATACGGTCTACGATAATATCAAGGTGAAGTTCGCCCATACCGGAAATGATTGTCTGACCGGTTTCTGTGTCAGATTTAACACGGAATGACGGATCTTCTTCTGCAAGTTTTTGAAGAGCGATACCCATTTTATCCTGATCAGCTTTAGTTTTCGGTTCAATTGCAACTGAAATAACCGGTTCTGGGAAAGTCATTCTCTCTAAGATAATCGGAGCTTTTTCATCGCAAAGCGTGTCGCCTGTTGTGGTTTCTTTCAAACCAACTGCGGCGCAGATGTCGCCTGCGTAAACTTCGGTTTCTTCAAGTCTTTGGTCAGCGTACATACGAACCAATCTTGCGATACGTTCTTTTTTGCCGTTTGTAGCATTGAGAACATAAGAACCTGATGTGATTACGCCTGAGTAAACTCTTAAGAATGTCAAACGTCCTACATACGGGTCTGTCATAACTTTGAACGCAAGAGCTGAGAACGGTTCAGAGTCTGAAGAATGTCTTTCAGTTTTTGTTCCGTCTTCAAGTTCACCTTCGATAGCTTTTACATCAACAGGTGACGGCATATAATAAACTACGTTGTCAAGAAGAAGCTGAACGCCTTTGTTTTTGAAAGCTGTTCCGCAGCAAACCGGAACAATTTTGTTTTCGCAAACAGCTTTTCTTAATCCTGCTCTCAATTCGTCAACCGTAATTGATTCAGGATCTTCGAAGAATTTTTCCATCAAAACATCGTCTTCTGATGCGATAGCTTCAACCATTGCATCTCTATATTCTTTAGCTTTGTCTGCAAGTTCTGCCGGAATTTCTTCTTCTCTGATGTCTGTACCGAGGTCGTTTGTATAGATTTCAGCCTTCATTGTCATCAAATCAATCAGACCTGTGAATTTGTCTTCAGCGCCAATCGGAAGCTGGATAGGAACAGCGTTTGCGCCGAGTCTTGTTTTGATTTGTTCAACAACTCTAAAGAAATCTGCACCTGTTCTGTCCATTTTGTTTACGAAAACCATTCTCGGAACTTCGTAACGGTTTGCCTGTCTCCAAACTGTTTCAGACTGGGATTGAACACCGCCTACCGCGCAGAATACTGCAACAACACCGTCCAATACACGGAGTGAACGTTCAACTTCAATTGTGAAGTCAACGTGGCCGGGGGTGTCGATAATGTTAATCTGATGTCCTTTCCATTCTGCTGTAACTGCAGCGGACTGAATTGTAATACCTCTTTCACGTTCCTGTTCCATAAAGTCAGTTACGGCTGCACCGTCGTGAACTTCACCGATTTTGTGAGTTTTACCGGTGTAGAACAAGATACGCTCTGTAGTCGTGGTTTTGCCGGCGTCGATGTGTGCGGCAATACCAATGTTTCTGATTTTTTCCAATGGAGTTTTTCTTGCCATTTTAGTTTTTCCTTTTTATATATTGTGTACTTCTGCTATTTTATATTTAGCCTCATTAAAATTATCACACAAACATGATTATTATCAAGAATTCTATTAATCTGTCGTAACATATTTTATATGAATTGTTGTCCTCCGGACGAGGAAACTTTTTCCGTAAAAAGTTTCACAAAACCGTCCGCACGCTTCGTTCACTAATAATCTGCACAGCTCGGCATTAAGGCGGGTAAACTCGCTGCGCTCAAACAATACCCGCCTTTGATATTTGCCTCGCCTGCAATTATTGTTCACTACGCTATGGCGGCAATAGTTAAAAACATCCGACCTTTGCGGAGCGAACAATCAATGTTCAGTTTCACAACAACAGAGCAAGTGCTGTTTGAGTGCGAAGCACGAGTTCACTTGCTTGGGGTGAAACGGTTACAATTGATTAGTGAGCGAAGTTCAGTTCGGGAGCTTCTTTGCGGTACTTTCTTGTCGGCACAAGAAAGTACCATATGTCACTTCAACAGAAGCAAAGAAAGAACAATTTCAAACAATAATTTACAATTACTTTCTTTTGGTATAAGATTCTGGGTATAGAGATTAAATTTTTAAGGACAAAAGAGGGAAATAAGAAATGCAGGTATCATTAAACTGGTTAAATGAATTTGTTGATTTATCAGACAAAGAAGTCGAACAAATAGCACACGAACTTACGATGAGCGGGCTGGAAGTCGAAGCTGTTGAAGAAGTTAAACCGAAATTTACAAACATCAAAACAGTAAAAATCGAAAAAATCGACAATCACCCGAATTCCGACCATCTTCACCTTGTAACGGTAAACACAGGCTCGGGCTTAAAGACTGTTGTCTGCGGCGCACAGAATATTAAAGAAGGCCAGATTGTGCCTTACGCAAGTGTTGGAAGTCAGGTTCTGGACAGAAAAACCGGTGAAATGTTTACGCTCACTCCTGCCGTAATCCGCGGGGTTGAATCTCAGGGTATGCTCTGCTCCGACGATGAACTCGGGGTTGCAGAACGCGGTTATCAGGAAGAAGACGGCATTTTAATTCTCAACAGAATTTTTCCTTCCGTCACTATCGGCGAAAATGTCGAAGATGTTCTGGGGTTTGAAAAGGATTACATCTTAGACGTTGCCCCGACCGCAAACAGAGGTGATCAAATGTCTGTTATAGGCGTTGCAAGAGAATTGAGTGCAATATTTAATAAACCGCTTAAAATCAACAAAATCGAATGCACAAGAGATTTGACAACAGACAAATTCAAGGTTGAAATAAAAGACGATGATGTTTGCAAATATTATTCAATCGGTGTTTTGAAAGATATTAAAATCAAACCTTCGCCTGATTGGATGCAAAAAAGACTTATTGCCTCGGGCGTTCGGGCTATCAACAACGTTGTTGATATTACAAACTACGTAATGCTTGAATACGGCACACCTTTCCACGCATTTGACCTGAATAAACTTGACGGATATCTTTGCGTACGCCGTGCGGTTCCGGGCGAAAAAATCGTGACACTGGACGGGGTGGAAAGAACTCTTACCCGTGACAGCGTCCTGATTGCAGACAAAGAAAAAGGTGTTTGTCTTGCGGGGGTTTTCGGCGGAGAAAATTCCGAAATTGACGACAACACAACAGCAATCGCACTTGAAGCAGCGTATTTTACACCGGCAAGCAACAGAAAAAGCTCACACAGTGTCGGCTACAAAAGCGAAGCCTGCTCAAGATTTGAACGCGGAGTTGACATTGAAGCCGTAAGACCGGCATTGATGCGCGCAATGCAATTGATGGCAGAACTTGCAGACGCTAAAATCGAAGGCGTTGTTGAAACAGGCAAAAACAAACTTGACCCGACTGAAATAACTTTAAGATACAACCAGTTGAAGAGAATTCTCGGGGTTGAGATTGCGCCGGACAGATGTATAAACATCTTAGAAAATCTCGGGTTCAAAAAACTCGGCGGAAATGAAATCGCGGCGAAATTTCTTGTACCGTCATTCAGGGCATACGATGTCACCCGTGAAATTGATTTGATTGAAGAAATCGCAAGAATAAACGGTTACGACAAAATTTCACCGTCGCTTCCGGAAAAAGTCCAGCTCCCCGAAATCACTCTTGAAGAAAAAATAATCAAAAAAGTTCATGAAATTATGCTATCCTGCGGCTTGAACGAAATCCAGACAAGTTCATTAATAGGCAAACCTTTATTAGACAAGTTTATGATTCCGTTTGACGAAGAAAAGGCTGTATGCGTTGAACATCCGGCAAGCGAAGATTATACAATGCTCAGACAGACACTTGCCGCAAGCATTTTGAACGTAATGAAATACAACTTTGACAACGGCCAGAAAAATATCTGGAATTATGAGATCGGAAAAACTTACTATAAGGTTTCGGCACCTGACGAAAAGAATTCCGGAGTAAGAGAAACCAAAACTCTCGAAGGCATCATCTCCGGAAATATTCAGAATTCACACTGGCAGCATTCAGAAGAAGTTGATTTTTATACGGTCAAAGGAATTATGGAAAAATTATTTGAAGAACTGGAAATTTCAAAACGTATAAAACTTCAGCCGCTTGAAAAAACCGAACTGGCTAAAACTCACACAATTCTTCATCCCTATAAAACGGCTGTTATCACGCTTCTTGGCAAAACTCCTGTTGCAATCGGCTATTTCGGCCAGATTCATCCTATTCTAAAAGACAAATTGAAACTTAATCAGGATGCGTTTATTTTCAAACTGAATCTTGACGAAGTTATTTCCATCGTAAAAGAAAAAACGCCGAGATACAAAAAGCTTCCGCAATTTCCTGAAGTGCGCCGCGACCTTGCATTTGTAATCAACAAGAACGTAACTTTTGACGAAATACAGAAGGTTATAAAAGGCTCGGTTCAGCAGAACATCTTCAACGGAAGCGAAATCTTTGACGTCTATGAGGGCGAACACATTCAGGAAGGATACAAAAGTGTTGCATTCCGTATTAAAATGCAGGATGAGAACGCAACTTTGACGGATGAAGTAATCGAAAAACAAATGAATTCCGTACGTGACAAGCTCAAGAAAACTTACGCTGATATCAGTTTCAGGGAGTAATTCTCAATGATAAAAAAAATTCTTCTATCAATATGTATGGCAATATTTATAATATTGCCTGCATTTTGCAAAGACGTAATCCCGTCTTACAGCACGACTCTCCATACCAGAACCTATGGATTTTATCAGGTTGGCTCTCCTATAATTTTACATCAGGAACCTGATGAAAAATCCGGGATTATTCAGACAATCAACTGGACATCAGAAGCTTTAACTCCTCAGGAATTATCTTTTGATGATGTATTCACAGTTTTTATCGGCTCAAAACAGCTTGCGCTGATGGCAGTAGATGATGAGACTGAAGACTGGGTGAAACTAATTTACGACAACAAAAACAACCTCAGCGGCTGGATGAAAAAAGATGACCCGTATAAATTTATGACGTGGATACATTTTTACAACACCTACGGCAAAAAATACGGATTAAAAATTCTCAAAGACGCACCTGAAAACACCTACACACTGCATTCCGATACTGATGATTCGTCACAGGCAGTTGCGCATATTAATCATCCTCAATTCATAAAACTGAACGTGCTTCGCGGCAACTGGGCGCTTGTGTCTGTTGTTGACCTTGACAAAATCCCGAAAACCGGCTACATCCGCTGGAGAAGCGATGACGGTGTTAAATATCTTTTTCCTGATATAAAATAAAACTTAAACGCAGATTTCCGGAAGAAATTTTGCGGCAAATTATAAAAACCGGACGGGGGGTTACCTGTCCGGTTTTAGTATCTGTCTGCTTATCTGGATTTAAAAGAATTTGTCAAGATCATGAATTGGTCCGAGAACTTCATCCTGTTTGTCAAGATATCCAAGCCTGAATTCAGCTGGGGCATAAGCTCTGTCTGGTTTATGTTCTAAATGCCAGCACCGCATCTCGGCAAGCTTCATATTCTCCATATTCGCCGGAGTTACCCCCCAAGGTGCTGGTAAACCTTTGTTATTATGGTACAAACAGTTAGAATGATCCTTTGTAAAAAGGACTCTTTGTATAGTTATACCATCAACATCAAAACTTTTCTTAATAGCTCTGTTTTCTGCTACAGAGCTTTTTGTGGTAGAAGTTTTGACAAAACCATCAATTTCCCTAAAATCAGTCTTTCTTATGCCCAACAATCCGGACTCAGCGTTATAAACACGATCCGTTACTGTTTTTTTGAGACCATGACCTGGCTCATCTGATACTTTTGTTATAGTTGAAACTTTTTTGTTCCCGACTTCATAACGGTCTATTTTTTTAGCTCTGTCTAAGATAGTGTTTCCATCTGAATCCAGAACTTTGGTAAATGTTTTTCCGTTTAATGTTTCGGTTACTACTTTTCTTAAATTTTTCCCCTCGCCGAATTGACGGACAAGACGTGCTCCAATCTGTACAATACTCATTTTTCCTTTTCCTTTCTGTTTTTTATTCCACTTCAGGTTAGAATCAATTCCCCTATGCTTTTATTAAAACAAAAAGGCTCAAAAGATTGCCACGCCCGCATCGCATCATATCATATCATATCGCAGATTATAACAGGGTTTCAGACTATTTTAACTCGTATTTACATTTTGTTACATTATTTTATAAGACGCCAATCTTTGGACAAAGTCCCGCACACTACATGTCATTCTGAGGGAGTGCAGCAACAGAAGAATCCCATGGAATTTTCAGGAGATCCTTCGGCTTCTCGCACTCGCAATAAACTGGTACGGCATACGCCTTTCATTCTCTGCTCGTACGCCTCAGGATGACGTATCTTTCTTCATGTCATTCTGAGGGCGAATGCCCGAAGAATCTTCTTGCATGCCACGTCATTCTGAGGGAGCCTTGCGACCGAAAAATCTTCTTGCATGCCACGTCATTCTGAGGGCGGAGCCCGAAGAATCCCGTCGGATTTTTAAGTAGATCCTTCGGCTAAAGCCTCAGGATGACGTATCTTTCTTCATGTCATTCTGAGGGCGAATGCCCGAAGAATCTCCTTGCACAGTACCGCATCATTCTGAGGGAGTGTAACGACCGAAGAATCTTATCGCGCTTTCAGAAGATCCTTCGCCCTCTCACAAAACGATACTTAATCGTTTTTTCGGCAGAGTGGCTCAGGATGACATGAAAACCTTGCAACTCCTCACACTTCACGCCTCACTTTGTTAGAACCTGACTTACAAATCACCCACACCCGAAATTGTAAGTTCGCTAATGCTCACTAACAATTTCTCCCTCTCCCCTCAAGGGAGAGGGGATTATTTTACGTAAAGAACTTTTCGCCTTAACGTCCTATCGTCCTATCGTCTTTTATCCGAAACCTCCTAGTGCCCTAGTATCTTTTCCTGAAACAAACCTTTCAACTTTTCAACCATTCACCCGTTCAACCCTCTTCACCCTTCACGCTTCACTCTTCACTTTCAGTCTGACCCCTCACCCTAACCCTCAGCCATACGGCATACAGTCTCACTCGGCTCATTCTTCGCCGGTTCGAACTAGCATCCCACAAGGGGAGAGGGAACTTTTCACGTAAAAAACCTTTCAACCCTTCACCCTTTCAACTGTTCAACTCTCTTTATCCTTCTCTTTCGCCCCATTTTGTCTACCACTGTCATCCTGAATTTATTTCAGGATCTCGTTGAGATACTGAGACTATCTTGGATTATTCGGGGTGCGGGCGGAGTAACGTCCGACCCGCACCTTACGGGTTCCGCTTTGCTTCACCCTACCGAAAATCCGCAAGTTCAGCATGACAAAATGGGGCGCTCCTTATCGCCTTTATGCCAAAACTAACCATTCAACTTTTCAACTTTTCAACTGTTCAACTCTACTCGTTAGTTCGCCCCCTCACCCGACACTTCGTGTCACCCTCTCCCGTAGGGAGAGGGAATTATTGTGTAACAATCCCTTCAACCTTTCACCCGTTCAACTGTTCAACTCCACTCACTCTTCACTTGAATTTGCGAAGGTTTCAAGAAGTGTATATGTTGCATCCCAGCCGTTCAAGCCGCCTGTAGCTTTGTATTTTGCAATTTGTTTTGCCCGATCAGCTTTCTTTTTAGCCTGTTCTTTCTGGAATTTTGCCAGTTTCTTTTCGCTTGAATTTCTTTTCTCAACTATAGGATCAGCATATGTCAGGAAAAATCTGTATTCATTGCACGCATATCCTGCCTTAACCTTTGAAGGGTAGTTGTAAAGCAGATAATCATAAATATTCATAGCTCTTTTAGCATTAGAAGGATCGCCCTTTATGGATTCCCAGACACTCCCCGGCATTTTAGTCACAAGCACAACCATTGCAAGCGGATTGTATCCTGCCGTAATCATAAGGTCAACTCCTGTAATATCTGCGTCCATTGCATCTTTTTCTGATATTTTGTTGTTCGCAAAATCACTGTTTGCTGCTGTATTTAAAATATTGTCGCTGCTTAAAGTTGAAGCAAGCGCTGCTTTTGCAAGATTACGGAATTTATCTTTCGACACCTGCGAATTCATGACACTGCCGAGTTCATGAGAAATTACAGCTGCAACTTCATTGTCATTGCCTGCGTAAATTAAATCCTGTTTGCTTACCTGAATAATTTTTTTAGTCGTAGCTTCTGAATTATCTGCATAAGTATCAACAACTTTGAATGTTATGGTTGACGGAAGTCCGTTTTTCTCAACAATCTGTTTGCCCACAACCGGAACTCTTGCATTTGTGTCATACGCTGCATTTGCCGGCAATACCATAATCAGCGTGAAAAATACCGCCGTTAAAAACTTCTTCATTGTACCTCCTTAAATTTTACCAAAATACACTTTTTGTACCTGTTACCTGATTGAATTCTAACATAAAATACTGTATAATCAAATTATAGTTTTTTAAGGTGTGGTTATAAAAATGTTGGAAGAAAGAGAAAATAACAGTATAAAAACAGGCAAATCTCTAATAAAAGAAGCTCTGAATGATTTACACAACGAAAATCCGGCTAAAGCAAAAGAGGATTTTAATTCTGCGCTTAATTACTTTAAGAAAGCCAATTCTGTTCCATATATTTCTGTATGTTTAAGCTTTCTGGGTCTCACAGATTATATAATAGACAAAAACAATTACCGGAATTCACTTGCTCTGATTCATGATGGAGCATACATGGCAGACTATTCAAATGACATAACAGCTAAACTTGTAAATGAATTTGCATCAGGCAGCCTGTGCTATGCCGAAGGCAATGATAAAGTTGCTCTTCTGCATTATGAAAATGCAAAAGATTATGCGCTTGAAGAAGACGAATTTTCTCTCAGTGAATACATTACCGGAAGAATTAAACAGATAAAAAACGGGGAAAGTTTTACGGCTTCAGTGCAGAATGATCCGCTTGTTTCGCTTGTTAAAATAGGAAGATCAATTACGGCGCTGACAGACATCAATGTGCTTTTAAAAGTTATCGCAGAAGAAACTAAAAATGCAATGCAGGCAGACAGATGCACTGTATTTATCTATGACCGGGAAAAGGATGAACTCTGGTCAAAAGTTGCTCTCGGCATGGACAGTCAGGAAATCCGATTTCCGGCAACCAAAGGGCTTGCGGGTTATGTTGTGAAAACAGGCGAAACCTTAAACATTGCAGATGCATACAACGATTTGAGATTCAACAAAGATGTTGATTTAAAAACAGGCTACAAAACAAAAACAATTCTTTGTATGCCTATAAAAAATAACAATCAGGAAATTATCGGAGCATTCCAGGTTTTGAATAAAGCACACGGCACCTTCACAAAAAATGATGAAGACCTTCTTGTTGCAATAGGCGGAAGTGCAAGCATAGCATTAGAAAACGCCCAGCTTTTTGAACAGCAGAAACAGCTTTACAGAGAACAGAAAGAACTGTTTGAAAGTTTTATAAATACGCTAGCCTCCTCTATAGATGCCCGCGACAAAATCACAGCAGGTCATTCGCAGCGGGTCAAGCTTTATGCAATGCTTATTGCTGATGCACTTAATCTTGATGACAAAACAAAAGAACTCATAGAAAAAGCCGCAATTCTTCACGATATCGGCAAAATCGGCATTCGTGACAGTGTTCTTCAAAAAGAAGGCAAGCTGACTCCGGAAGAATACAGCCATATTCAGGAACACGTCAGGATAACTCACAACATTCTTGACAACATCAGCATGTCAAAAGACTTTAGAATAATAACCGAAATAGCATGCTCTCATCACGAAAAATTCGACGGAAGCGGATATTACAGACACCTTAAAGGTGAAGAAATTCCTTACGGCGGACGAATTCTGGCTGTCGCTGACGTTTTTGATGCCATAACCTCCCGCCGTCATTACCGTGACAAAATGCCAATCATAAATGTTATAAATATTTTGATTAAAGACTCCGGCACGCACTTTGATAAGAAACTTGTTGATGTATTTTTACAAATTTCCGTAGATAAAATAATAAAAGTATTTCTTACAGAAAATCATCACAGTTTCAAACCCGAAGATAGCGAAAAGCTAAGCCATTACACACTTCTGGATATTCACAATTTCAGTATTAATGAAAATGTAAATTCCGAACAAAAAAGTATTGTAGATTTGTTTAATTACTATTATTCTGGTAATATAGAGGAGTAAGGCGGACAAAAATTTGATAAACAAAAAGCTAAAATTAATTTTGTTGATAATGGGATTGTGTATAAGCCCGATAAGCGTCAGGGCTGAAAATCCTTATGCAAAAATTCAGCCGGCAAATCCGCTTGCCTCACAGCCTTCACACAGTTTTATATTTCTTGAACCGCAAAAAGCCACTCTGACAAAAAATGATATCTATAACCAGTATGCCATCGGTTTAAACAGATTTATGCAAAGCAACGTCAGATCAGCATACGCAGATTTTGACGTTTTGATTGAAAGTATTAACCCGAGCGATTATGCGTATCTTCACTTTGCAACCAAAATGGCTGACATCGGATTCTTTACACTTGCAGAACTTGCGCTTGACAAAGTACATGATAAAGAGATTTCAAATCTTTTAACAGAAGAAATTAAAAGATTTTATTACCCGTCAACAAAACTCTCCAAACAGGATGAAATATACCTCGGAGAAATATTCTCAAATATCATTTACAACGACCAGAGCAGAGAAGCAACAGTAGAACTTGTTAAAAATACATTTTTAATGCAGGGAAGCGATTATGCAAATTACCTTGCTTCTCTTGGCTCCTTGAAATCAGGAAACCTCAATGATGCCATAAAATATGTGGACATTGCCATTTCTAAAAACCCGGCAAATATTAACTACAGCAGGCTCAAAGCTGAAATCCTTTCTCAAGGCAAAAAACCGAAAGATGCTCTGAAAATAATAGATTCTATTAAAGAACAGCCTTTTATCACAGCTGAATATGTTAATAAAATCAATTCACTTGAACAATATATTCTTTATAAAACACAAAAAAATGAATATATGAAAAATTATCATCTCGGATATTACTATTACTATGAACAAGAACTAAACAAGGCTTTAAGAACACTTCAAAGTGCGGTTTCAACTAAAAAGAAAAGCAACAAAGAAGTATATGCGCTTCTTGCCAGAGTATATTACGAGATGAAAGAGTTTGAAAAAGCCGAAGATATGGCTTTAAAGGCATATAAAATAAATAAGAAAAATGTTACAGCCCTTCTCGTTCTCGGAGATTTGAGCTATAGAAACAAAGACTACAAAACAGCTTTAAAATATTATGAATCCGCAGCTTCAAAAGAAAAAGCTTCACAGATACCTGAAATAAAAGTTGCAGAAACTTACCAGATGCTCGGAAATGATAAAAAATCAAAAGACATTATTGCAAAAATTCTGAAAAATCATTCAGACTGCGCGCAGGCATATTATTACATGGCGCTTTTTGACAAAGACCGTGAAATCAATTACCTCAAACGCGCGCTTTCAATAAATCTTTCATACAAAGATGCATGGATTGATCTTGCCAGAGTTGAAATAGAAAAACAAAATTACAGACAGGCAAAGTTTTATCTTGCCATTGCAGGATATATTGACGAAAATGATTTTAGATATTATTATTATCAAGGACTCATAGCAAAGGCTCAGGGTCAAAATGAAGATGCCAATGCTAATTTTAAAAGAAGCCTTAAGCTGAACCCGGATTACATGCCCGCCAAAGAGGAATTAAAAATATGAAAAAGAATATCCTTATTGTAGAAGATCATGAATTAACAAGATTCGGACTCAAAACAACGTTTGAGGGCGTAGATTATGTTGAAAATATTTACGAGGCTGAATCTGCAGAAAAAGCACTTGAAATTTTTAAAGAGCACCCTATTGACGTAATTATAATGGACTTAGGGCTTCCAAATATGAACGGAATAGAGGCTACAAAACAAATCAGATCATCAAATAAAGATGTAAAAGTTATTATACTTACATCCCACAATGATGAAAAAGAAGTTTTAAACAGCCTTAAAGCCGGTGCAAATGCATACTGCTCAAAAGAAATTAATCCTCAAAGGCTTGTTGCGGTAGTCCAATCAGTTGCCGATGGCGCAGCATGGTTTGACCCTAGCATTGCACATATTGTATTAAAAGCATCAACAACTTCAAGAGGCTTGGACGCTGAAACTGACGGCAAAGATTACGACCTGACTTCCCGCGAAAAACAAATCCTGAAACTTATGACCGAAGGATATTCCAATATGGAAATAGCCCAGCTTCTTGTGATAAGCATAAATACAACAAAAGCCCACGTTGCAAGTATTCTGCAAAAGCTTGAAGTTGATGACCGACTTCAGGCAGCATTGAAAGCCCTTAAAAATAATATTGTGTAAAGGAATAAAAATGTCTGAAACGGCAAATGTATTATTAGTCGATGACAATCCTAAATATTTAAAAGATGCCCTTCCGTATTACGGCTATAATGTCCGTGTGGCAATAGACGGAATTCAGGCTCTGGAAATTCTGACAGGCGAAGATACAAAATATGATATTATTCTGCTTGATGTTATGATGCCAAATCTTGATGGCTGGGCAACTTTAAAAGCTATAAGAAAACATGCCTCTACCAAATATATACCTGTAATAATGCTGACCGCAATTTCCGACGAACAAAAAGTTGTTGCAGGTCTTAAAATCGGAGCGGATGATTATATAACCAAACCGTTTGTACTGCCAAATCTTCTGGCAAGAATGGAGGCCGTTTTAAGACGAAATGAATGGGCAAAAGAAGCAAATGCCTCTAAACGTTCCTTAAAAACAGACTCAACCCTAAAAACCCTTACTAACAGAGAAAGAGAAGTTCTTTCACTGGCTGCGAAAGGTGCAAGTAACAAAGATATAGCAGAAAAACTTGTTTTAAGAGAAGTTACAGTCAAGAGCCATCTTAATAGTATCTTTAAGAAACTAAACGTAACCAGCCGTACACAGGCAGTTTTACTTGCAATGCAGACTGATTTAATAAAAAAATAACTTAAAAATATACATAAAGGAGAATTGAATGATTGATTATACGAAAGAAGAATTAGTCGAATTATTACAGAAATATCCCGAAAAATTTAACGAATGGAAACTCGAACAAGAGGAAGTTGACCTCAGCGAGGTGGACTTTTCAGGCATAAATCTCTCCGAAATTGATTTTACGGACGTTGATCTAAATTCAAGTTCATTTGCTGATTGTTCGCTGTCTTTTGTAAAATTTGTAAATGCGGATTTAACATCTGTTGATTTCACAAGAGCAAGAGTTTTGGAATGTGATTTTACAGACGCTTTGCTTAACGGTGCGGATTGCAGTTATGCAGAAATGACATATTGTAACTTTACAGATGCAGATATGGCCGGATGCATATTTTCAGAAAGCGATCTGAGTAATTCAGACCTTTCAGCGTCAGTAAATCTTCATGCCTGCAGATTTGACGAGGATACTGTATGGCCGGACAGCGATATGATGCCGGAAGACTTTGATGCAAAATACAGCCGTGATTTGTCCTCGCTTCAGGATGAAGAAGATTCTGCAATCAGCGATTACTAAGCGGTTTAATCATAATAAAAGTAACAAAAAAGCCCTTCATATATTAAAGAAGGGCTTTTTAATTCTTATTTAACGTCTGCACTGAGATATTGTTTTTCGTAATGAAGCCTGTCTCTAAACTGATTAAGACGTTTCATCACTTCTTTGAACATTGGAATAGGAAGGCTTTGTTTACCGTCAGACAGAGCTTTTTCAGGATCGTGGTGAACTTCTATCATAACACCGTCAGCACCTACCACAAGCCCTGCTTTTGCCATAGGTTCAATCAAATATCTTTGTCCGGTTCCATGGCTGGGGTCTACGATTATCGGAAGATGAGAGTATTTTTTAATAATCGGAATTGAAGCAATATCCATAACATTTCGTGTATAAGCACTGTCAAAACTTCTTATGCCTCTTTCGCAGAGAATAACGTTTTTATTTCCCTGATACATAATATGTTCTGCGGCAAGAAGAAATTCTCTTATTGTACTTGCAAGCCCTCTTTTTAGAATTACAGGTCTGCTGCATCTGCCGACAGCCTGCAAAAGCTTAAAATTCTGAACATTTCTAGCACCAATCTGCAGAACATCGACATAATCACACATCATATCAAGATCAGAAGCATCCATGACCTCAGAAACCGTTAAAAGCCCCGTAGCTTCTCCGGCTTTTTTCAGATATTTAAGCGCCTGTTCTCCAAACCCCTGAAAATCATAAGGAGAAGTTCTGGGCTTAAAAGCACCGCCTCTCAAGAACTGACAACCCATTTCTTTTGCAGCTTCAGCGACTTCCAAAAGTCCGTCGTAATCTTCAATGGAACATGGCCCGACCATAGCAACGGGTTTGTTGTTTCCGCCGATTTTAACACCGTTAGGGAACGTAATTACAGTATCATCAGTCTGGCTGTCACGGGAAGCAAGCCTGTAAGGTTCTCTGATAATCTTAACTTCTTTAACACCTTCCAGAGCAGCCACACGCCCGGGAGAAACGGTTGTTTTGTCGCCAAGTGCATCTATGACTGTGTGAATTTCACCTTCGTTGCATCTGACTTTAAATCCGTTATCTTTCAATAAATCCAGCACTTTTTCAATATTAACTTTGGTTGCGTCGCGCTCCATTATAATAATCATCGTTAAATCCTCTCCTTGGGGTTTCTAAAAACTTGCGCTACCAGAGTAGCATAAAGATATTTATCTATCAAATTTTCGTTAAATTTTTTTTCAAAACTACAGCCGGAAAATAATCAGGAAGAATATCGAGACAATTGTCAACAGCGGAAAGAGCCTTTTCCGGCCGGCCTTCGGCGATGTAAACATTTGCAAGAAGGACATGAAGCTCCGGATCAGAGAAAAAATAATTTTTAGCACGTTCGAGAAAGAATTTGCCGTAAGAATACAATCCATTATTCCAGAAAACACGTCCGATATACTTGTATACCTCTGGATTTACCGAGAAAAACGAATCCGAATAACTCAGAATTTCATCAGCATAGGCACCTTTGTCATAATTGATTAAAAGATTCAAATCAATTTCGAGGAAATTTCTTAACTCAAAATAAGTCGGATAAGGCACCGGTTTATTCAGGAGCATGCCTGCGAGTTTAAGGCCCCACTTAGATCTTGGATTTAAATTGCAAGATTGTTTAAAAAGTTCCTCAGCCAGCGAGGGTTCATCCGTGAATATTTTAGAATAAGCAAGTTCAAGAATACAATTATTTTTTTGAAAAAAACATTGACATTCCTCGTCAAGAGAGAATGTCAAGAGTTTATATTTAGCATCTTCGTATGTTGTAATCATAATTTACCGGTCATTATCAGATGTGTTGAAGTCGAGATTATTCAACATAGAACTCATCATCATAGTTTGCAGAACCTGCGGGTCGACATTTTGAGCGCCATCTTTAGTACCGGCCTGCATCATATAAGGAAGCATCTGAGTCATCGGATCATTATTATTATTTTGATTACCGCCGAGCATCATACTCATCTGCGCCGCCTGTGGATCCTGAAAAGCAGCGGGATTTTGGGTTGACGGCTGAATAGTCACGTTCATGCCGGCTTTTTGGAGAGTATTCAAAGCCTCAACGATTTCGTCACTGGAAACTTCGCCGTCAGCAAGGGCGATTTTGTTATCGGTAAGCTCATAACCTGAATGTTCTTTGTCAAAATCTTTAATTTCCTGAACATCTTCCGGCGCAAGTTCGGGTTTTCTGTTAATATTTTTCTGAATATTTTCCAAATCTTTATATTTCATCTGCTCTTTCAACTCTGGAGAGAAGCCGTCGCCATAAGGAGCATTGATAAACTCATCCAGCGGATCAGGCTCTTCGCCTTCCATAAGCCCAGATTCAGCGCACAGAGGCCCGCCGGTCAGACAGTCGCGGCCTTTTGCGGCATAAGTAACCATTGCCTCATTAGGATTTAAAGTTATAACTTTTTCATATGCAGAGATAGCGGCATCCGTATCACCGAGGTTGGCAAGGGTAACAGCGAGGTAATAGTATGCTTTTGCATTTTCGGGGTTTTTATCGACAAACGAAATCAATTCCTGAGCCGCACCGGTGTAATTGGCATCTTTATAACTTGCAATAGCATGGTTAAGATTCGGATTCGGGTAAAGCTTCGGGTCGTATTCAAAAGCAGTAATACTAACCGGCGGTTCAACAGGCTCTGTTTTCGGGATAGTTGATTCATTAATCACTGCATAAGGTTTTGAACTGTTCTCAGCGGCATTTACTGTAGAAACAGCACCGAGCATTAACACTGCGGATAAAAATAATACTAAATTTTTATTCATCTTAATCATCCTTTATTCTTCAAATTTAATGATTTCCAAATTAAAATCAACCGAACTTTTCAAATCAGTTTATTTTATTATATAACCTTTTCACAAAATATACACTAATATAAATATATGAAATATTACAAATTGTAAAGATTAATTTTATGGCTTGATTCAGGCAATGACAAGGGTTCATGGCAAAAAGCAAAAAAAATAGAAAGATATAAAGCGCAATTTTTCAGGGCATATAAACTTTATATAAGTATATCATACGGAATATAACATAAGGAGATTCATTATGAGTGAGAATGTGCCAGGAATTAATCCTGCAACAATTAAGATTAAGAAGAATTACGGGATTACCCATGCCCTGAAAGATCTTGTAGATGAAATGATAAAGAACAAGACCGCAGAACTTACAGACGGCAAGATTACGGCAAAAGAGTGGAATGCTGTTCTGGACAAGCTGATTGAACTTCAGCAGAACAGAAAGGCCGAAGGAAAAGCCTCGATATTCACAGGCGGCACGGACAAGACAAAAGCCGGCTGGCATAATAGTTTTATAGTGCATCCCGACCAGCAGATAGAATTTACGGCAGAAGAAACTGCACAGTTGTATGAGGCAATGGGCGTAGTGATTAAGAACGCTCCGGCTGCAGAAAACCCGACGGCTGCTGAGAACCCGACAGCCGCTGAGAACCCGACAGCTGCTGAGAACCCGACAGCTGCTGAGAACCCGACAGCCGCTGAGAACCCGACAGCCGCTGAAAACCCGAAAGCTGCAGAGAACCCGACAGCCGCTGAGAACCCGACAGCTGCACAACAGCAAACTCCGCAGGAAAGACTTGCTGCAAACCCGTATGTAAAAGCAACTGAACCGCCTGAAGGCATAACAGCAAAACAAGGCAAAGATGCAGGTAACAACGACTGTGAAATCTGGACTGACAAAGACGGCAGAGAAGTAAAACGTATTTATAATAAAGGTGACGCAGATAATGAATGTTGCGTAGTAACTGAATATGACAACAACGGCAAGAAGACTGCTGAACTTGAAACAAAAACAGGCAGTGACAAACTGGATTTAGAACGTCAGTATGACGAAAATGGAAAGTTAGTTAAGGAAATTAGTTACACAGCCGACGGGCAAACTGTTTTCACTACAGACACCTACAAATACAACGAAGACGGCAGTTATACCAAAACCCGAACACGTGGAGATGATACATTATTTTATGTTGAGGAGAAGGACAACAAAGACAGAACGACAAAATATACCGAATACAAAGAAGACGGTAAAACCGTTGACTGTACTGTCACCTCCAAATACAACGAAGACGGCAGTTATACCAAAACCCTAACACGTGGAGATGATACATTATCTTATGTTCAGGAGAAGGACAACAAAGACAGAACGACAAAATATACCGAATACAAAGAAGACGGTAAAACTGTTGACTATACAGTAACCTACAAATACAACGACGACGGCAGTTATACCAAAACCCGAACACGTGGTGACAATAGTCTATACTTTATTGAAGAGAATGATAGCAAAGACAGAACTACAAAATTTACCATATACAAAAAAGACGGCAAAACCGTTGACCATACATACACCTACAAATACAATGAAGACAATAGTTATACCAAAACCCGAACACGTGGTGACAATACAGTAGAGTGGACAAAAGAATTCGACAAAGATAACAATGTAACAAAACAAACATACTACAAAGCTGACGGCAAAACCGTTGACAGGCTCGTTGAAAACGGAGTTCTCCGCCTGACCCACATCAAGAGCAAAAACTCAGACGGCATAGAAAGGGATTATAAATATGAGTTTGACGAAAACGGTGTATGTACAAAATCAGTCCTTGCAGATTCCTTACATCACATAATTTCAGGACCGACATTAAACCGCGATACAATAGCTCTGCTTGAATATATAAATCCTGAAAACGTTATTAAAGTCCTGACTTCATACGAGGCCGTGGCCGGTCAATCTTTAGTGCAGGCACTTAAGGAAGAATGGTTTATGGGTGAAGAGCCTATTCAAAAACACATATACGAAAACCTTAGCAAACGACTTGAACAACTCGGAATTAAAGATGAAACAATTGACTTTAGTAATCCGGAATTTGTAAAAAAACTCGCAAAACTCGATAATGAAAAGACAAAATAATTATACAACTCCCGTTTTCCTCTAAAGGCAGACGGGAGTTTTTGTATGCATAAACACCGTCATCCTGAAATCAAGAGATCCTGAAACAAGTTCAGGATGACGTAAGGTTTTCATGTCATCCTGAGCACTCTGCCGAACAAAACGATTAAGTATCGTTTTGTGAGAGGGCGAAGGATCTATTAAACATAATTAGATTCTTCGGACTTCGTCCTCAGAATGACGTGTAAGGGCTATATAAGTTTATAATATAAGTCATCCCATTGCGGGTTTGTTGAATTTATTAATTCTTTTTTATAACTTCGTTTCTTACCTTTTATATATTTTTCACGTTTTATCGCTTCTTCAATGCTTATAAACTGCTCAAAATATACTAATTTATTCAAATTATATCTTTTGCTAAACCCGTCAACAATTTTGCTTTTATGCTGATAAACTCTTTGTATTATATCAGATGTTACTCCGACATATAATGTAGTACAATTATAGTTTGTTAAAATATACACAAAATAATGTTGTTCATCCATATAATTAACTTAAGTTTCATGTCATCCTGAGCAAAGCGAAGGATCTTTAAGACGTAATTAGATTCTTCGGACTTCGTCCTCAGAATGACATCAAGACAATTGTGACACTTCGTACTTAGAATGGTGTGTTTTACCCGTTGCGGAAAAGCTTTTTGCGCATTTCTTCCGCTCTGGCATATTGCCTCAACTCCTTTTCCTCCGGAGTTTTTATCCTGAATTTTTCTAAAAACCAGATTTTTGCCATGTTTAACCCCGTCTTTGAAAATAACGGAACCGATATCTTTTGCATCGGCGGCATTTCTGATATAGCTTCTTTATTTGCAACTGCGAATTTTGCAAATTCCTTTGACGCTTTTTTGTAACCTTTGTAATTGCCCAGCGCCCAGTTTAAAACCTTGTCCGCACGCAACTGTGTTAATGTTGACGCCACCGGTGAAATCTTAGCCATACACATACCGCCTTTCTATATTCCTGCGTGAAGGAATTTTATAATAACATCTTAAACCTGCTTGTCAACCCCGAGTCCGAACATCGCAAAATCATACTTTGAAGGATCTTCCGCATCAAATTTCCTGAGGTTTTCAGTCAACTCCAGAACCGCCTTAAAATCATTCTGCTTCCGCGTAAGAAGCCCCATTTCCCTTGAAATTCGCCCGACATGGACGTCCAGCGGTATCAATAGCTCCGACTGCGGCATGAAATCCCATACCCCGAAATCCACAGGAGGCTTTCTGACCATCCACCTTAAATACATACACATCCTTTTCATCGCTCCGCCTTTTCGCGGATCCGGAATCATAAAATAAAACCCCTGTCCGGCATTCCGGTCTGCACGGGAATAAAAATAATCAGTCACAACATTAAACATCTTCCCGATTTTCCCGTCAGACTCAGGCGTCAGGTTGTATCCGTATTTGAAAAGTTCCTCAAGCCCGCCGTCCTGCTTGTAAAGCGTCTGCATTATCCTGAAAATATCCGCAAAATCCGACGTCTTGCCAAATCTGTAATTGAAATTACCTAATTGCGCCGGCTCAAAATTCAAAATAAAATTCAAAGGCTCGTTCTGCGCAATTTTAAATAACTCATCCAGTTTTTTCAGAAAAACTTTTCTGCTTCCGTATGCCACAAGCGATGCGATAAATCCCGCAATTTCTATATCTTTCTTATCTTTAAACCTGTGTGGAATACTCACCGGATCCGGAAAAATAAATTTTTCGGTTTCATATTTTTTGACAAGTTCGTCCATCTTTTCTTTTGTTATCATCTTATCCTCGCAAAAAAATCCCTTAAAATTTCATCGCATTCTTTTTCCATAATCCCGCCGTAAACTTTCGGCTTTGAATCGGAATATTGTCTTAAATCAATTACAGACCCGAATGCGCCATATTTTGTATCAAAACTTCCGAAATACACCGCCTTAATCCTTGACTGCAAAATTGACCACGCACACATCGGACACGGTTCAAGCGTCACATACATTTCGCAATCCTCCAGACGCCATCTCCCGAGTTTTTTTGAAGCTTCTCTTAAAGCAAGAATTTCCGCATGCGAAGTTACATCATTTTCGGCTTCTTTTCTGTTGCAGGCGGAGGAGATAATTTCACCGTCTTTCACGACAATCGCCGCCACCGGAATTTCATTTTCATTGATGTTTCTCCTCAAAAAATCAATTGCCCTTTGCATTCAAAACCTCATCGCTGGATGCAAGCCTGAGCGTGACTTCTGCACAAAAACCAATTTCTTTATTTGAATGAAGCTCTATTGTGCCGTCCATTGCCTCGACAAGCCCTTTCACTATAAACAATCCCAAGCCTGTTCCTCTTGTCGTTCTTGTTGTGTTGTCATCCAGACGCACAAATTTCTCGAAAAGTTTTTTAAGCTGTTTGGGAGGAATTACATCGCAGTCGTTTTTGACAAAAACTTTCGCTTTCCCGTTCACTATAGCAGTATCAACAACAATTGAGGTTTCTGGTTTTGCGTATTTTACGGCATTTTCTATTAAATTAACAAACACCTGTTCCAATCTGGTCTTGTCACCCGATACGTTCGGAAAATCTTCTGCTATATTTATTACAATTTTTTTGTTATCTTTGTTCTTAACCAGCAGCCGCGAGGTTTCAAAAACTTCAGGCAGGTAAACGCTTTCAATATCAGTTCTAAGCCTCATACCTTCAATATCCGGAATCGTCAGAAGATCTTCTATCAATCGTTTAAGCCTGTCTGATTGTTCTTTGATTATTCTTAAGGACTTTTGTCTTGTAGCTTCGTCAATTGTTATATCATTACGCATAAGACGTGTTGTGTAGCCCTGAATACTCGTCAGAGGGGTTCTCAATTCGTGGCTTACTGTATCAATCAGGTTTGAACGGAATTCGTTAAGCTGTTTAAGTTCTCTGTTATTCTTTTTCAATTGTTTGTAAGATTTATGAATTTCACTTGCCATACTATTAAATTCATGAGCCAGAAAAACAATTTCATGCGGGGTAAAGGCTGTTACAAGAAGCCTTATCTGGCGTTCGTAATTTCCTTTTGAAAGTGCAATTATACCTTTAAAAAGCTGGCGGATATTGATATAAAGATAAAATGTATACAAAGCGCCGACAAAAAGAATTACAAGGGTTGCGGCAATAATTGAGAGGACAATCTTTAATCTGCCTTTGTAAATTGTTCTGTCTGTTACTGCCTCTGTTGTGTTTACAATAATTGTGATTTTAGGATTGTCCTTCGCAACATAAACAAGAGGCTGATTTTTTGTGTCCCCGAAAATTACCGGCTTGCCGATTTTAAGACTTTTCGGAAGCATTGCCATCGTTTTATTGAAGTCTTCATCAGTAAAATTGTGCGAAGCAATAAGATTTCCGTCATTTGTCAGAACATAAATCTGCCTGCTGTCATCTTCCAGCGAGCTGAAAAGTTCATCTTGAAGTTCTACAAGCGAATATGTTGCGACAAGAACTTCGCCAGTATCAAGAGGAACTGCGATTGTTGCTTTATTCTGCAATTTGTTGTTGTCACGAATTGCATCAGCCTCCATTTGATTTGATGCAATAACAAGATCTTCGCAGTTTTGCATGCTTTCTCTGACAGCTTTCAGATATGCTGCCCGTCTTGAAGAATTGTTAAAGTATTTCAAGGACAAAGCCAATTGTTCAAGGTTTCCGGTAACAGTGTCTGTAAAAAAGTCAATTTCATCTGATACAATATTTGAAATTAAAACCGCAGATTCTCTAAGCTGGTATCTGATGGATTGCTGGTTTACATTGTTGATAATAAACGCACTCACAGACATTGGGATAAGAACCGCAAAAAAGAAAACTATTGCGATTTGTTCAACTATTTTAAGCCTGTTGAATTTAAAAATACTCATAGATTAAACTTCCGCAAAAGGTGTAAGTTTGTATCCGACATTTGTTACAGTATGCAGATATTTCGGAGTTTTTGGCGCGGGTTCGATTTTATTTCGCAAACCGCCTACATGAACCCTCAACATTCTGACATCCTCGTCGCTGTCATATCCCCAGACTTCATCAAGAAGGGTTGCAAGGGTCACAGGGTTGTTGAAATGCTGCATCAGACAATACAAAATTTCAAACTCTGTCGGGGTTAATTTTACACGTTTATTAACGATAATACATTCAAGAGTTTCCGGAAAAATTTCTATATCTCCGGCCTTCAAGGTTTCATTAGAAAGCGGCTGTTCTTCTTCAAAGTGATTTCGCCTTAAAAGAACACGAATTCTCAAAAGCACCTCCTGAATATCAAAAGGTTTAACAAGATAATCGTCCGCCCCGCAGTCAAAGCCTTCAGTCTTATCGTCAATCGTGCCCTTTGCAGTAAGCATCAGAATCGGAATTGCAAGTTTTGCCTGACGGATATTGCGGCATACATCAAACCCGTTCATTTTCGGCATCATTACATCAAGAAGAATCAAATCGTACGCATTATTTAATGCTTTATTCAACCCTTCAAGCCCGTCACTGGCTGTATCTACAAAATATCCGCTCTGTGATATGTCAAATTCCAGCAAATCACGAATTTCGTCATCGTCATCTACTATCAAAATCCTTTTTTGTATATCTGCCATACAATACCCCTTCTTTATTTTATAATACTATAAAATTAGCAGAAGTTTTTCAAGATTTTATAAAGATTTAATAAAAGTACGCAATGAAAAATCCCGCCTTTATATGGCGGGATTTTAAAATATAATCTATGAAATTATCTTTTCTGAATATCAGGAACCTGTTCTTTTTCAGGCGCTGCTGCCGGCTGGTCTTCTGCAGGAGGATTAAGCTGTCTTTGAATATCTTCCTGAATGGCTTCCGGATTGTATGCAGGATCTACAAACTCGATTGTTGAATTCTTTTTCTTTGACTCAATCAAGTTATCAACAAGTTCAACCTGTTTCTGGTTTTGAATGTATTCTTTGATATCATTTTGAACTTTTTCATACGGTTCCTGACCGGCTTCTTTTCTGTCGGTTACATAAATAATGTGGTATCCGTAATTAGTCTGGATAACTTCCGAAATTGAATTCGGTTTAAGCTTGAATGCTGCAGCTTCAAATTCCGGAACCATTCTGCCTTTTGCAAAGAAGCCTAAATCTCCGCCATTTTGTGCTGTACCTGGATCTTCTGATTTTTCTTTTGCAATTTTTGCAAACTGTTCAGGGTCTTTTTTTACTTCAACTAAAATTTCATCTGCTTTTGCTTTCTTTTCTTTTATTTTTACATCAACTTTTGCTTTCAAATCTGCTTCAGAAAGTTCTTTACCTTCATTTTCTGCTTTTACTAGTTCTTCAAGATCTTTTCTGTTAGCCGCAATCAGGATGTGTGAAGCTCTAACTTGTTCCGGATATTTGAATCTCTGGATATTTTCATTGTAGAATTTCTTTGCATCTGCATCTGATGTTGTTGTATCGCCAAGCTGGTTTGCAAGTTTTTTAATCTTAACCTGCTCTTTAATACCTTCTTTAAAGTCAGCCATTGACATGCCGTTCTGGGATAATATCTGGTTTAGCTTTTCTTTTGAACCCAGTTTTGTAATAATATCTTTGATTGCATCATCCACATCTTTGTTTGAAATTTTGATGCCGCGGCTCTTCATTTCTTCATTCAACAAAGCTTTTGTTATCAAATCATTTACGACTCTTACTTTAATGATGTTGATAAGAAATGTATTTTTATTATTTTTCAAATCAACGCCCATTTGAGCAAATAGAGAATTTCCCATTTGTCTGTTCAGTTCTTTATCAAACTGGCCCTGGGTAATTTTTGTGTCATTAACTTTGATGACGGTATTACCGCCTTTAAAACCGCATCCTGTAAAAAGGATTGCTGATACTGCTAATGTAACTAAGAGTTTTTTTCCCTTCATAATGTCTCTCTTTCTTTTAGTATGTAAATTCGTGACTGATTTTATGAATATAATAAAACAAATCTGTCAAAATGTTAAATACTTCATCAAAATTCATATATGCATTATTTAAAAGCAAAATGGAATTACCTTCCTGGCAGGACTTCGGTGCTATTGTAAATTTTATTTTCTTCAGGATATTTGAAGGAAGCCCGCGCTGAATGATTTTCCATTCGCCTTCCAGAAACGGCATATAAATCCTTATATTGTCGGAGGTTTCGCGTATCAGAGAAATCCCGACATCCGTTGCGGCAAGACGAATTCTTATTAATTTGATTAAATTTTCAACGCTTTCCGGCGGTTTTGAGAACCGGTCTTTCCATTCTTCCGTAATGTAATCAAGTTCCACATCATTTTTTACATCTGCAAGGCGTTTGTATTCAATCATTTTCTGTTCGGCAGAACCGACCCACTCATCAGGGATAAATGCTGTTACATTTATGTCAACAATTGCAGGATTGTTTTTGTTTACGGCTTCTCCCTGAAGTTCGCGGACGGTTTCATCCAAAAGCTGACAATACGTGTCAAATCCGACGTTTATCATGTGCCCGTGCTGTTTGGTGCCTAAGATATTCCCGACTCCTCTGATTTCGACATCTCTCATTGCAATCTGATAACCGCTGCCGAGTGTCGTAAATTCTTTTATTGCTTTCAATCGCTGGAAGGCTTCTTTTGTAATTTCCTTGCTCTGTTTGTAGAAACAATAACAGTAAGCCTGTCTTTGAGAACGGCCGACACGGCCTCTCAACTGGTAAAGCTGTGCAAGCCCGAAACGGTCTGCGTCATGGATTATCATAGTATTTGCGTTTGGAATATCAATCCCGTTTTCGATAATCGTTGTGGCAAGAAGAATATCATATTCATGGTTTGCAAAATCAACAATAACTTTTTCCAATGCTTTTTCATCCATCTGACCATGCCCGACGGCAATTCTTGCGTTCGGCACAAGCTGCTGCAGCAGGAATTTAAATTCTTCTATTGTTTCAACACGGTTGTATAGATAGAAAACCTGCCCTTCTCTGTCAAGTTCGTGGATAATGGCATTTTTAACCATTGTTTCATTCCAGACGCCGACGTAGGTCTTAATCGGAAGTCTGTTTTTCGGCGGGGTGTTTATTATCGACATATCTTTGATGCCGGATAATGACATATAAAGCGTTCTCGGTATCGGCGTTGCAGACATTGTTATTATATCAATATTTTCTCTGAATGCCTTCAATTTTTCCTTGTGTTTTACGCCGAACCTGTGTTCCTCATCAATCACCAGAAGCCCCAGATCTTTAAACACAATTCCTTCCTGAAGCAGTCTGTGAGTACCGATAACAACATCGCATTCGCCGATTGCCAGTTTTTTTACGGTTTCTTTCTGCTCTTTATGGGTTCTGAAACGTGAGAGAAGCTCGACATTCACCCCGAAAGGCTTAAATCTTTCGCTCATTGTCTGAAAATGCTGGAGTGCAAGAATTGTTGTCGGAACAATCACTGCAACCTGTTTGCCGGAGGTGACGGCTTTAAAAATCGCCCGCATTGCAACTTCAGTCTTGCCGAACCCGACATCCCCGCATATAAGTCTGTCCATCGGTTTGTCGCTTTCCATGTCCGCTTTAACTTCGGTAATTGCCTTCATCTGGTCGGGAGTTTCCGTATATTCAAAAGCCTCTTCCATTTCGACCTGCCAGTTGGTATCCGGAAGAAACGCTATTCCCTCCTGCATTTTGCGTCTTGCATAAAGTCTTAATAAATCATAAGCAACCTGTTCTACTTCTTTTTTGACCCTGGCTTTTGTATTTTCCCAATCCTTGCCGCCCATTCTGGAAAGCTTCGGCTTGATTGAACCCGAGCCGCGGTATCTGACAAGAAGGTTAATCTGCTCTGCCGGAATGTGAAGCCGGTCTTTTGCCGCGTATTCTATTGTCAGATAATCCTTTAACTGTCCGTCGATTTCCTGCTGGCTCAGACCTCTGTAAATCCCGACCCCGTGAATGCTGTGGACAACGTATTCGCCCTCTTTTATATCGTTAATGTTTTCAATATATTCGGGCTTTTCTTTATAATAAGACTTGCGCTCTGCTGTAACTTCTTTTGATCGTTTGTTAAAAAGTTCACGGTCTGTGAAAACAATCGTTTTGAAATCCTCAAGAATTCCGCCATGAGAAGTTATACTGTCAGTATAATCTATTATTTTAAAGACTTCCCGTTCTTTTAGAATTTCTTTTACACGTTCTTTGTAGTCGGTTGCAATTACGATATCATAGCCTGAATTTTCTTTTATAAACTGCGCAATATCATCAAGGTTTGCCTCAAAATTCTTAAGCGGAAGGGTGTTGAATTCAACAATCTCATCCATCTCATCATCTAGAAAGTTGTTAAATCCTATCTTCACAAATCCTGCAAGTTTTTGGATAAAATCTTCAAAAACTACGTGGTTTTTGTCCTTCAACTCATAATGAAGTCCGAGTTTAAGGTTTTCTGCAATCTGGTCTTTGTAAGAATCATCAAAACTCTCGAATTTTGAATAAACTTCTGCTGTTTCATCAATTACAACGACATAATCCTTTAGATAATCAAAAACAGTCACAAGATTCGAATTGAAATAGCTCTGATAAACGTCTATGCCTTCAAAATATCCTTCTTCTTTCAATTGTTCGGCAAGCTCAGGAGAAAGGTTTTCAAAATCGCTATAATTATCCTCCTGCGTTATTTTAAGAGAATCTGCACTGGCTGCCCTGTAATTTTTTAATGTATCTGTATCATTGTCTGGGGATCCTTCGCTACCGCTCAGGATGACATCTGTCCTGCGCAAAAGAAATTTATGAACAGGCAGAACTTCTATTTCTTTAACTTTCTCAATTGACTTCTGGGTTTCGTTATCAAAATATCTCAAATCAACAACTTCATCTCCCCATAGTTCAATTCTCACCGGCTTTTTGTCAAGCGAATAAACATCTATAATGTCGCCTCTTATTGAAAACTCTCCGATATCACTCACCATAGTTGAGCGTTTGTAACCAAATTTAACAAGGGTTTCGCCGATTTTTTTTGTGTCAATATCTTCCCCAACTTTTATTTTAATAGAATTTTTATCAAAAAAATCTTCATCCGGAAACTTTTCAAGCATAACCTTCACCGGCGCAATAACAATTTCCGGCTTTTCCCGAAGAATTCTGATTTGTTCACCGTATTCATATCCGTTCGGCGAAATTGTTTCGTACATAGATATGTTTTGGAACGGAAGAATTTCCGCCTTTACATCAAACGCTCTGGATAAATCGTTCTGATATTTGAGCGCATTTTGTTCGGTGGAAGTGATAAAAAGGACTTTCTTTTTAGAAATTTTTGCGATTTGTTTCAATAAAAACAATCTAAGAATCGTTATCAGTCCGGTCGCAACAAAAGAATACCTTGACTTTACAAGATACTGAAACTGTGAATAATTTTCGTTGTCTATATTATTTATCGCAAACACTGGAATATTTTAACCTGAAAAAGCCGGATTTTAAAAACCGGCTTTTATTTATTATCTTTATTCGGGCTTTCGTATTCAATGCCCAGTTCCTTCAAAGTTCTGATAAAATTTTCCGCACATATTTTTTGAGCCTCCGGAGGCACTATACGTAAAATTTCAACTGTTCTTGATATAACCGGATCCTTGTCATACCAGCGATTGTTGGCATTGGTCTCTTTTGTCATTTGATAAAATTTTTCAATCGTTTCTTTTGATACTTTTTCTTCAATTTTTGCTAAGAATATTTCAGCCTGAGCTCTCAATTCTTTTTGATAATTCTTTAAAAGCTCAATAACTTCCAAAAGCAGCGGATCGTGGTCGTACCAACGTTTATAAGTAGGACTCATTATGTATATCCTCCGTTAGGTTCAAAGGCAATGTGTCGTCTCTTCTTTCTATCTTGCCTCCCAACAATCTTATCTTATTTTCAAATTTTTCGTATCCTCTATCTATATGATGTAGATTTTCGATAACGGAATTTCCCTCTGCCATCAGAGCAGCGACGACAAGCGAAGCCCCTGCTCTAAGGTCACTTGCAGCCAGTGTTGCTCCGGTAAGTTTTTTTACACCTTTAATAATAGCATGGTTTCTGTCTTGATGAATATCAGCGCCCATTCTCCTGAGTTCAGGAACCTGCATAAATCTGTTTTCATAAAGGCTTTCGGTAATAATACCTACTCCGTTCGCTGTCGTCAAAAGCGTCATAGCCATTGACTGCAAATCCGTCGGAAATCCCGGATATGGCTGGGTTATAAAATTAATTGAATTAAGTCTGTTTTTACAGCTTACTTCAAGAGAATTCGGCTCAATAAGTTTGATATTTGCGCCCATCTTGAGAAGCTTGTCTGTAAAGAAAGTCAAATGTGCAGGAAAAACATCTCTGATAATAGCCTTACCGCGGGTTGCAATAATAGCAGTCATAAATGTTCCGGCTTCAATTCTGTCCGGAATTGTTGTATATTCAATCGGATGAAGCTGTTCCTGCTTAACCCCGTTTATGACTATTTCCGAAGTTCCGGCTCCGTTTACATCAGCGCCCATTGCATTTAAAAAGTTTGCAAGATCAACAATTTCAGGTTCCTGCGCCGCATTCTGAATTCTTGTTGACCCTTCAGCAAGAACACCTGCAAGCATAAGATTTTCCGTTGCTCCGACTGACGGAATATCAAGATAAATATCTGTTCCCGTTAATTTTGAAGCTTTAGCATGCACATAGCCGTTTTCTATTTTTATTTTAGCGCCAAGTGCCTCAAGCCCTCTGATATGAAAATCAACACGTCTTTCTCCGATTGCACATCCGCCCGGAAGCGCAACGATTGCTTCTTTGCAACGTGAAATCAATGCACCTAAAACAATAAAAGAAGCTCTCATTTTGCTTACTAATTCATATTTAGCCGTTATGCTTGTCAATTCAGCTGCATCAATTACGACAGATTTTTCAATCTTGTCATAAGTCGTTTTTGCCCCGAGCTGGGCAATAACATTTAACATTATCTCAACGTCCGTCAAATCCGGAACATTATAAATTTTTGTTGCGCCTTTCGCCAGAAGCGCTGCAGCCATAAGTTTAAGTACAGAGTTCTTCGCTCCGCCGATTTTCACCTCACCTCTTAGTGGGGTACCGCCTTTTATGTAATATTTCTCGGTCACTTTTCCTCCGAAAAGAATATACTTTATATCTTTATTATAAATAAATTAACTGCTACATACATGATAATACAACAATATTTCCAGATGTAAATAAGTTAAATAATGTAAAGAAAACATTAAAGCTATATTTTTTATGGCTAATTATTAAAAAATAATAAAATTTATCCGTGTTATCAACTTGATAAATTATAATTAAGTTATACTATATTGTAGAGGTAGGGAAAATGACACACAAACATAATAACAACCCTTTTAAAAAGGATCAAAACGAGGAAACTGTTAACGAACAGGATTTGTCACAGGAAGTTGAAAATACTTCTGAAACTTCCGATGAAAAAATTGAAACTGAAGATAATGACGAGCTTTCTAATCTTCAGGCAAAATATGATGAACTGAACAATCAGTACATCAGACTTGCTGCAGATTTTGACAACTACCGCAAGCGTCAGGCTCAGGAAAGAGAAAGCCTTCTGAAATACGGGGCTGAAAATGCACTCAAAAAAATGCTTGAAGTCCTTGATAATTTTGAAAGAGGCGCCAAAGCTCTTGAAAATGTCGAAGACTGCGAAAAATGCAAAGAAAGCTTTAACCTTATCCACAAACAGGTTTTTGATATCCTCAGCAAATTAGGACTTGAAACAATTGATGCTCAGGGACAAATATTTGATCCGAATTTCCATGAAGCAGTTATGCAGACTCCAACATCCGAACATCCGGAACACACGATTATTGCAGAGCTGCAAAAAGGCTACAAAATGGGCGACAAAGTTCTAAGACCCTCGCTTGTTAATGTTGCAACAGCAGAAAATTAAAAATAGACACAGGTAAATAATAAATGCTCAGGCGTACTTTGATAAAATATTAAAAGTCCGGCGTCTGACGACAAGTAAAAAGAAACAAAAAAATGGCAAATTACTACGAAATATTGGAAGTATCACAAACAGCGACAAAAGAAGAGATAAAATCAGCTTTCAGAAAGAAAGCAAGAACATTACACCCTGATGTAAACAAGGCACCGGATGCAGAAGAAAAATTTAAAGAACTCGGCAAAGCTTACGAAACCCTTATGGACGATAACAAGCGCGCCACTTACGATCGTTACGGCGAAGACGGATTAAAAAATGCCGGCTTCGACACTGGCGGCCCGTTCGCAGGCGGTTTTGGAGATTTGAACGACATATTCAATTCATTCTTTGGCGGATTTGGAGGTTTCGGATTTGGCGGAGGGCCTGATCCCAATGCTCCAAAACGCGGGGATGACTTGAGATATGATATCGAAATTGACTTTAAAGAAGCAGTGTTTGGAACAACAAAAGAAATAAAATTTGACCATCTTGAAGTTTGCTCGGAATGCGGCGGAACAGGCGCACAAAAAGGCACCAAACCGGTTACCTGTCCGACCTGCCACGGCACAGGACAGGTGCAGACTGTAACCAGAACACCTCTCGGTGCAATTTCGCAAATTTCAATATGTCCGGACTGCAGAGGCACAGGCCAGAAAATCGGCACTCCCTGCAAAGCCTGCAAAGGATTCGGCAAACTTGAAAAAGAAAAGAAAATTGAAATCAAAATTCCGGCAGGTGTCGACAATCTTTCAAAAATCAGAGTTTCCGGAGAAGGAGATGCCGGCTCAAACGGAGGCCCGGCAGGCGATTTGTACGTAGTTATTCATGTCAAAGCGTCTAAATATTATAAACGTGACGGCATCAACGTCTATTCAACAGTTGAAATTGATCCGTCACAGGCAGTTTTAGGAGATGAAATCCAGATTGGAACTCTTGACGGCATTAAAAAAATTAAAATTCCCGCAGGAGCACAGAGCGGAAATCATATCAAAATTAAAGGTGCAGGCGTTCCGGTAATATCAAGACCGTCGCAGCGTGGAGATCACATTGTTATAATAAATGTCCTCATTCCAACGCAGCCGTCTGAAGAAGAGAAACAACTCTACAAAAAACTTTACGAGCTTAAAAGCGGCAAAAAATTAAATGAAAAACAAAACGAAAATCTTTTGCACAAAGTTAAAGGAGTTTTTAAATAATGCGCAAATTTCTGATTGCTCTGATTATATTTTTAACAACAGCAGGGTATGCTTATGCGGCAAAACTTCCGGATAATGTTAAAAACATGGTCAATCAGTCCTTTCCGAACACAAACTTTCGTTTTGACGGAGTTATAATTTTGCCTGACAATACAATCTATCTTCCGGTCATTCCGGCGCGCATACTCAATCCTGAAACTTTGGAAATCGCTGAAACTATTCCGAAAAACAAAAAAATTTCTGACAAACCGGATGTAATAATTTTCAATAATGATTACACACTTTTAAAAGTAACAGATCTGCCTGACGGAAGAAAAGGAATTGCAAAACTTCAAACGCCTCCGCACCAGATTAAATCCGGCCTTTTACCGCAGGATATGCTTGTTCCGAGAGGTCTTGTAATACCGGAAAATATGCAGGGAATTATCGGAAATCTTCAGATTACAACAGTTCATGATCCGACATTAAAAGTTGTTCCGTCTTCCGGCAAAAATACTGTTGTTAATTCTCTTTCTCTTATTCCGCAGTTAGCTAACAAAACGATTTATGCAACGACAAATATGTCGAAAAATATTCAGGTTGTGAACCCTTCAAAACAAACTCCTGAATACGCTTTAGCCCAGGAAAATATACCGATTTCAGTAAAAGGTTACGACGGCAAATTTCTTCTTGTAACCTCTTACAACAAAAAATCAGTAGATATAATTTCGCTTGCTGATGAACAAATCATCAAACAAATAGAATTAAAGACCCAGCCTGATGAAATAATCATTGACAGCAAAAATAAAATTGCATACATTGCAGCCCCTTCTGATGCAAGCATTTATGTACTGAGCCTTGATACTATGACTTTAAAAAGGCAGTTAAAACTCAACGGAATGTGCGAAAAATTAACCTTAAGCGAAGACGGTTCCAAAATATTTTACGTTGACAAAAAAACAAACGAAATCTGGGCTGTAGAATTAAATAACAAATATCTTTTGAAAGAAATAGGCCGGTTTCCGAACACTTCAAAAATTGCATATTCCAACGGCAAAATTTACATCACAAGCCGTACAAAAAATCGTCTTGCAATAATAGACTATGCAACTACCGGACTTGTCGGCGAAACCGATATTACGCAAAAACCTGTTGATATGCTTGTGTATAAAGGTTTATTGTATATTCTCGGAGCAGTCAACAATGAAATCTGTGTGATTGACACAGAAACTGATCAATTGACGGATGTAATAAAACTCGGGACAAACGGTTTTTCAACAAAAATTTTTAGAATTGATAACACAGACCTTGCGATAGTGACAGACACACAGACAAAAAAATATACAATTGTAGATCTTGCAAATAAAAAAGTTATCAAATCAAATTCTGTTGAAATTCCGATTAATTCAATCGTAGTTGTGGACAAAGTTAAGAAGATAAACAAATGATAGAACAATTTGACCCTGTAACGCAAGAAACTTTACTGGAACTGGAAAAAACGCAAAGGCAATTCTGGAATATATCACGTGTGACCGGAGAATTTTTAAATCTTCTTATCCGCACTGCAAAATCGAAAAACGCGCTGGAACTCGGAACTTCAAACGGATATTCGGGAATCTGGATTTCAAAAGCACTCAAAGAAACCGGCGGGAAATTAACAACAGTTGAATTTTATGAAAAACGAATCAAACCTGCCCGCGAAAACTTTGAAAAATGCGGAGTTCTTGATATTATTACGACTCTGGAGGGCTCCGCAATCAAAATTCTTGAATACATGCCGGAAGATGCCCGCTTTGATTTTGTTTTTATAGACGCAAACAAAAGCGAAACTTTAAAATACTTTGAACTTATCCATCCGCATCTTTTGAAAGGCGGATTTCTGGCAGTGGACAATGTGCTTTCGCACGAGCAAAAAGTAAAGCCGTTTATTGACGAAATAAACAGCCGTCCTGATTATGAAAATGTTGTTTTGACACTTCCTGCAGGGCTTTCGCTTGCAAGAAAACTCGGTTAAATTTGAGTTTTAAAAATGTTTAAATATTTTTTCTTCAACATCAGATTTTGAGAAATGTTTTCGGACGTTATTGTCACCAATAAGCGTGACACCGGAGCCTTCTTTGACCTCTCCGATTACCGTAAAATCACGGGCAAATTCTTCACTGACAGATGCGACAAGCCCGTAATCTTCTCCGCCAAAAAGGATTAAATCCTCATAATCCTCAAACATTTTTAAATCTTTATCAAACGGAATTTTAGAAAAATCAATTTCAAGCTTAACGCCGCTGGCATCGGCAATTTGTGAAAGCGCATCCATAAGCCCGTCAGATGTGTCCATCATTGCATAATCTGTTTTGATTGAGTCTGCAATTTTTTTAGAAAACTCAATCCCGGCAGATGGCATAAGGTGCGCGCGGATAAACTTCTGCGGTTCTTTTTCACCATTCATCAAAAGCCTTAAACCGGCTCCGCTTGAACCATGCAAACCTGATACCACTATTTTCTGTCCGATTTTTGCATTTTTTCTTGAAGAAATCATGCGTCCTTCTGTGCTTCCGATTGCGGCAACTGAAATAAAAATTTTGTCAGCCCCCGTAATATCCCCGCCGACAATTTCCACACCCTTTGAGGCGTCTTTCAATCCTTTATAAAATTCTCTCACAAAATTTACATCAATTTCCGCCGGAAGCGAAAGCCCGACGGTTAAATATAAAGGTTTTGCTCCGCTTGCGCAAATGTCAGAGATATTCACCATTGCAGACTTCCACCCCAGCTGATACGGGGTTGTCCAGTCAAGTTTAAAATGAACATCTTCCACAAGATTGTCCTGCGAAATCACAACTCCAAGGCTCTTGATATAAGCACAGTCATCCCCTATATACGATGAATTCAAAACAGTCTTAATTGCATTTATAAATTCTTTTTCTTTCATAATCAATATTTTCTGGCCGGCTCCGCCTGTAAAGACTTAATTCAGGTCATGCTCAATCAATGTTACAAATTCCTGCACCAGTGCCTCTGACCATTTTTTGCCGGTGTCTTTCTTAATCTCAATCAGAGCCTCTACAGGCGAAAGTTTTGCCCTGTAAGGTCTTTGCTCCGTAAGCGCAAAATATGCGTCTACAATCAGAATAATCTGAGATGTTATCGGGATTTCATCTTTTGAAATTTTTCCGGGGTATCCGGTTCCGTCCCAATTTTCGTGGTGGTGTTCGATAATCGGAATAATATCCTGAACATAAGAAATTGGTTTCAAAATATCTCTTGCCGCAATCACAGGATGTTCCTGAACATGTCTGCGTTCTTCATCAGTCAGTGGAGCGGCTTTTTGCAAAATTTCTTTTGGCAGCATAAGATTTCCGATATCATACAAAAGCACCGCAACTTTCAATCTATCAATTTCGTCTTTTGAAAGGTCAAACCTTTTGGCAAGAGAAGATGCCAGAAGCACTTTAGATTTCACAGACCCTGCTTCGTGCAAAGGATTGTATGTTCTAGTCAGCATATCCGCAACCGTATAGAGGACTTCTTTAGGCATTTCCGCCTGCTGGCCTATTGTAGAAAGTTTATCTAAAAGTTCATTAGAAAGCGTTCCGTCAAGCGGCACATTGTGTTTTGAGAGAATATCCATAAACGTATTCACTGCAACTTCCTGCCAGCTTGTTTCCGAAACCGGTTTTGCAAGTGTTACTCTGTTTCTGCCCTGACGTTTTGACTGGTACATTGCCTGATCCGTAAGTTCAAGAACTTCCTCGAGGCTGTCTGAATGCTCCGGAAATGATGCAACCCCTATACTTGCCGTAATATGACCGATTGTATCAAGTTCACGTGCTTCAATTGCTTTTCGAATTCTCTCTGCTGCTGTCATTGCACCTTTTGAATCTATGCCGGGGAGAAGGATATTAAATTCTTCCCCGCCCATTCTGGCAGCAACGTCTATTGATCTTGCGTTGCTCTTTAGAACGTCAGCCACTGTTCTAATCGCCAGATCCCCGTAAGCGTGACCGAAATTGTCATTAATTTTTTTCAAGAAATCCAAATCCAGCCCGATTACACTGAACGGCTGCTTTTGCCTTAGAGAACGCGTAACTTCTTTTGAAATATATTCTTCAAAATATCTTCTGTTATATAGTCCGGTAAGCCCGTCCGTAATCGCCTGTTCTCTCACTGCCTGAAACAGATCTGCAATAGTTATTGCCATTTCAATCTGCTGGGCAAAAATCGTCAGAAAATCAGTTTCACTGTCAGCCATCTCTTCGCGTGACGAAAACACACAAAACCAGCCGAAAGGATTGTTTCTTGTATAAAGCGGTATAACAATTAACAGTTTGCTTTGCATTCCGCTCATAACTTTATTGAAAACATCTTCCGGCAAATCAGGAATTATGCTTCTGAGTGCTTCAGAAATATCTCTTGTAGTTCGAATTTCCCGCTTATTTAAGGCTTCTGCATAAAAACTATCTTCAAAATAATTTAGTCTTCGCATTTGCATCGGGATTTGAATTATTGAATTAACACGCTTAATCACAGAATTGTCAGCCTCTGCAATAACTGACATATAAGAGCCTCTTTCATCTTTTTGAAGTCTTAAAATCGTACTGTGAAGGTAGCCGAGTTCTCCCTGAAGGCTGTTCACAATAGTTTCCAGAACACTTTCAAGCGGACGGGAAGAATTCATCATCTCCCAGATGTGCTGGAGGGTCAGCATTCTTTTATTAGCAATATTAAGTTCCTGTGTTCTTGCGGCAATCTGTTTTTCCAGCTCAAGATTGCGCTCATATACTTCCAGATAATCCTGTTTGTTGCCGTAGACACTGTTTTCTATTTCCGCTAAAGTTTTTCTGTATTCTTTTAATTTATCAAAGAAACTCATTATGACCCTTCAAAGTATATAAGCCAAAATACACTTAAATTATAGCGTATTATGAGGCTGCTGTGTTAAAATCAAGCATTTTTTTTACAATATTTAGTATTTTTTCAGGCGGAGGATTTTTGGTACAGAGCTTGTAAGCGTCGCCTTCATTCGGGCAAGTTTTTGTGTAAGAGCAGGGCTGGCACTTCAAGCCGCCGTTAATTGAAACATACTTATCAGACCCGAACGGCCCGTAATATTTTGGAGGAGTACAGGTATATATCGCAATTACCGCAGGTTTATTACTTGCCCAGGCAAGTTGAGCGCTTCCGCTGTCAGGCGATATCACAAGATTTACTCTGTAAAATAATTCACGCAGACTTTCAAGATTTGTCTTTCCGCAAAGGTTCAAACCATTATCCGCTCCGATTGAATCTAATAAAGACCGATTCTCTTCAATTCCGGTAAATATCAAATTGCAGGAAGTTTTTAATTCATCAACAACTTTGCGCCAGTTACCCTCATCCCAGTGCTTCATCTCTCTTGTCGTTGCCGGAGCAATTACAACCAGAGGTTTTGTCTTATCAATATCTTTCAACAGTTCGTCGACATAACTTTTAACCTCTTGCGAAGTTTCGGGCAATGTGAATTTTATTTCATTAGTGTCCAGCCCGAGGTATTTTGCATACTCAAGTCCGTAATATAAAACGTGTCTGTTGTAATCATGTTTTATATCATTGATAATTTCATTTGCGCCAAATTGTGCAAACTCTTTTGCATGTTTTGTGATAATTCTCCTCTTTGCGCCCGAAAATATCGTCCATATTAAACTTTTAAACATTTGCTGGCAGTCTAACACTATATCGTATTTTTCTTTTCTGATTTCAAAGAGAATTTTTAAATAATCAAAAAAGTTCAACAGTTTAAACTTGCGTTTTTTCCATTTTTTTGCAGGCACAAGATAAACCTTATCAAGGCAAGGATTACCCTTCAGAAGGTCGTATCCTTTTTCCGACACAACCCAGCCGACTTCATATCCGTTTTTCTTCAAAATATTTGCAAGCGGAATATGAAAAATGATATCTCCCATTGACGACAAACGAACTATTAAAACTTTTTTCATAGCTATAACTTTCTATCCTCTAAAAATGCAGCCCCCACAACTCCGGAAAAATCACCGAGCGCCGCTTTTTTAAACTCTATTTTGCTTGCAGGGACAGGCAGAGATTTTGCCTTTGCTTTTTTTATAGTGTTTTTATAAAAATAATCCACTGCCTCAATCAGACCTCCGCCCAGAACAATAAGCTTCGGGTTCACAAAATTGATTATACTTGCAATTCCGCCGGATAAATACTCACTTGCCTCATCCACGCATGCTGTCACAAGCTCATCCCCTCTTTCAATTGATTTTCTTATCATTCCTGATGTAATAGACTTGCCGGGTTCAAGATAATCAAGAATAACAGAATGTCTGCCTTTTTTAAGTGCGCCTTCTATCCTTTTTTCAATGGCGGATCTGGAAGCATAAGCCTCAAGACAGCCGTGCGCTCCGCAGGCACAGGGTCTGCCGTTCAAATCCACTATAATATGCCCGATTTCACCGGCAGTTCCTGTCGCTCCTCTGATTATTTCACCATTCTTCACTATCGCTGAGCCAACGCCTGTGCCGACAAAAATGCATACAAAATCATCACAACCCTTTGCCGCGCCGAATTTCATTTCCCCTATTGTTGCTATCTCAACATCATTGCCCAAATACACAGGAATTTCAAAATGATTCATTATCAAATCACGTATATTCAAATTAAAACAGTCAAGATTAGGAGCGCCTATCAAAATTCCGTTTTCCCTGTCTATTTGACCTGCTGCGCCTATTCCTATCGATGAAACCTGATTTTTTTTAATTGACGTTTCATCAAAAAGCTCTTCTACAGCATCCTGCATCTTTTGAATTATATTAAGCGGGCCCTTTTCTTTTTTAGTTTTCTTTTTTACCGAAGCTATGACCTCTCCGGTTTCTCTTTCCACAAGAGCAGTCAGAATTTTTGTTCCGCCTAAATCTATTCCTACCGCATAACTTTTCATATTACTAAAATTATATATAAAAATAATTTATTTGGCAAACCGGAAAATCTGGTATTTCTTGCAATAAAAACTTAATTCTGCTAAAATTCTGTCAGGGATAAAAATTATTAACAGGGGATTTTGGAATGTTTAAAAGGTTGAAAATTTCGTTAATTATACTTGCGGCATTGTTTTTATGTTGCCCGAAAACTTTTGCTGTACAACAGGTTTGGGTAAATGATTTAAGGAAACTTTTTCTTTCTAACGGTGCAATAATTTATGAACTAAACCTTAGAACGTTTAATGCAAAAGATACAAACAACAATGGAATTATTGAGTTTGACCTCGGCGAAGAAAGCGGAACATTTCTCAATGCAATAGACCGCCTTGATGAACTCAAGGAAGCCGGAATAAACACTCTCCATATCCAGCCGATAACACCTGTCGGAAAGACTAAAGCTCTTGGAACCGCCGGTTCTGTCTATTCAGCGTCTTCTTTTAACACGCTGAATCCTCAATTAAATGATAAAAACTCTACCTTATCGCTTGAAAATCAGGCAAAAAAATTCTTTGATGAAGCACACAAAAGACAAATCAGAATAATTGTTGATTTGCCGGCCTGCGGGTCTTATGATCTTTATCTTCAGCATCCGGAACTTTTTGTAAAAGACAGCAAAAATCAGCCTGTTGTTCCGGCAGACTGGACAGATGTAAGATTGTTAAATGCCGGCACAGAAGAAAAAATTAATCCTGACGTTTACAATCTTTATAAAGGTTTTGTAGATATGGTTATTGACCTCGGGGCTGACGGAATAAGAGCGGATGTTGCACCTTTAAAACCCGCACAATTCTGGAAAAAACTTATTGAATATTCAAGAAAAAAAGACCATCAGTTTATGTGGCTTGCCGAAAGCTCTGACAGCTGGAAAACTCCATTGTCAAAATACGGAGTTTATACTCCCTACGACAAACTTCTTGAAGCAGGCTTTGACGGATATTACGGAAGCTGGTTCAATCTTAAAGACTGGAAAAAAGCGTCTGACCTTTATAAACATGTAAAATTTAATCAGGAACTTGATAAAAAATTTAAAGAACCAAAATCCGTTATCGGAAGTTTTACAACCCACGACGAAATGAGTCCTGTTCTTATCAACGGCCCGCAATACAGTGATATGATTATGTGGCTGAATGCAACACTCCCGATAAATTCATATTTTGTGGACGGGTTTCAGACAGGCGACAACTATATCTATTTCTGGGCTAACAAAAAAGCTCCGGTAACTTACACTGACGACGAATTTTATTTCGTTCACAGAGGGAAAATTGATATTTTTAATTTTTCAAGAAAACCCGGCTTAACAAATCAGGGGCTTTATGACAACTTTATTAACGCTAATAAATTTAAACAAACAATTGCCTCTATTTTAAAAAACGGAAAGTTTACTGTTCTGAAATCATCAAATCCGTCAGTTTTTGCATATGCAATGAGCCATGATAACAGGACAATTCTTGTTTTTGGAAACCTTAATTTTTCTGATATAAACGAAAGTTATATAAAAGTTCCTAAATTTACTGACAAACTTATGTCTATTCCGATTAAAATTAACAGTATTCCCGTTTTTGAGAATAAAAAATTCCATGCAAAATTTAAACCGGGAGAAATTCAGGTGCTTCTGGTGGAGGATTTTGATGTTGCTAAATAAAACAAGTTATTCGTGCTATAATCTGTATATGAAAAAAATTCTTTTGTACTGTTCAATACTTGCACTGATGATGTTTTGTCCGGCGGTTAATGCAAACGAAATGACTGACGATTATCTTGATATTGCAACAAGTTACGCTGTATCAGGGAATTACGCATCTTCAATGGATTACCTTGATAAAATTTTATCGCTGGAACCTGACAACAAAGAAGTTGCAGAGCTTAAAACTCTTTTAAGACAGCTGCAAAGCGGGAATACCCCCTCTCCGATTGCAACATCGGATACAAAACTTTTTCAGGCTCAATCGGCATTAAAAACAGGAAACAAAACATCTGCTATGCAGCTTCTCTCACAGTCAGCATCCGGCGGAGGTTACTGGCAGAATATGTTTGCAGGACATTTTTTCAGAAAAGAAAAACAGTATCAAAGAGCACTTCAGTATTATCAGGCCGCACTTAATGCAACAACTCAATCATCGGCACCGCTTTTGTATATCGGAATCTGCTATTTTGAAATGGGAAATTACAGTGAAGCGTATCCTGTTTTAACACAATTTATTGCATACAATCAGCAGGAAAGTTACGCTTATGCAATGCGCGCAAGAGCAGCAACAGAACTCGGCCGCTACAACGATGCGGAAACCGATGTTGTTACAGCCATTGCGCTTGAAGATACTATTGAATACCGCTATCTTGAAGGTCTTATCCTTTTTAAACGCGGCAATTACAAAAAAGCACAAACTTCGCTTGAAAAAATTGCATCTCAAATCCAGACTTCAGACGTTTATAAATTTTTGGGCTTAAGCTACTATGCAACCGGAGATTTGAACAATGCTCTTATAAATCTTGATAAAGCAATCATCCTCTCTGATGATGATGTTGAATTAAAAAACAAGTACAATGAAGTAAAGGCGAAAGTTACAAGTAAAACTCAATACGGCGGTTAACGAAGATGAAAAAGAAAGAATCAGCATTGATAAAACTTGCAAATGCAATATTTACCATATTGCTGGCCGTCGTGATGGCATACGGACTTCAATGTTACAGCGCATCTACTTCTCTTAAATTTGCACAGATAAGCGATGCTCATTTTTATACAGGTGAAGACAACACTTCCTATAAACTTCGCGCCGAATCTGACAAATTTCTCGACGATGCAATAGCTCAGGTAAACGAAACTCCTAATATAAATTTTGTAATGTTTACCGGCGATCAAATAGACAAATCATTTGAAAAGGAACTGCGGGCATTTCTGCCGCACGCTCAAAAATTAAACTACCCGTGGTATGTAACTTTCGGAAATCACGATACTTGTATCGGCGGATACCTGACGCCGGAAGTTTATTTAAAAATGGTGCACGAGGCAAATCCGGCATTTGATTTTAAAAAGCCGTATTATTCTTTCTCCCCGCAAAAAGGCTACAAAGTAATAGTTCTTGACACCATTATTCGTGACAGACTGACCAGCAACGGACAAATTGGCGAAGAACAATTAAAATGGCTGGATAAAGAACTTGATGATGCCGGTAAAGATACAGTCCTTATCTTTATGCACGTTCCGGTCATCGAACCTTTTGCAAGCGCAAGCCATCTGCTTCTTAACGCAAATGAAGTGAGAACAATCATTGAAAAACACAAAAATCCGATTGCGGTTTTTCAGGGTCACTACCATGCCGCAAAAATTACACAGCATGACAATGTGTTGTATGTAAGCACACCTTCGCTTGTTTCATACCCGAATGCTTTCAGAATAATAAAAGTCAGCAGCCACCGCAAAAAAGTTGTGTTTGATATTGAATATAAAGAAACCAGATTAACAAACTTACAAAAACTTGCCAAAATAATGGTCTTTGCCGCAAACATTTATTCCGGCGAAGAAACTGACCATTCCGGCACTTTTGAAATTAAAAAGAACTAAATTCCGGAGGAAATAAGATGAGTGAATTCAGTATAAAATTCAGAGGAGTTAGAGGCAGCTATCCGGTTGCCAAAAAAGATTTTTTGGAATACGGCGGAAACACGGCCTGCGTTGAAGTAAATGTAGGCGGACATTTGATTATCCTTGATGCTGGAACCGGCTTAATTAATACTGGAGACGATATTATGGAAAAATATATTGCCTCTGGGATAAAAAACAACGAAAGAATTCCAGTAAAAGCAATTGTCTTAATTTCTCACATTCATCAGGATCATATTCAAGGATTTACATTCTTCCGTCCTCTTCATGTACCGTCAACAACGATAAAAGTGTTCGGCAATGCAAATTATGATGAAAGTCTTTCTGATGAACTTGCAAATCTTTTATTCGGCAAGTCTTTTCCGCTTGATCTCGGCGATATCGCCGGTAACCTTGATATCACTGATCTTAACGAATCCGAAGGTATAATTATAAAGAAAAATTCTGAAGTTATCATAAAAAGAATTGAAACTCCGGAGGATGAAAAAATCAGCAAAGACGATGTTTTAATAACTTATTACAGATCATACGCCCACCCGCAGGAAGGTGTCTTGATTTATAAAATAAAATACAAAGACAAAGTTCTTGTTTATGCCACAGACAAAGAATGCTATCAGGGCGGAGATACAAAACTCACAAACTTTGCACGGAATTGCGATGTTTTAATTCATGATGCACAATATACAACAGAAGATTATCTGAACAAATTTGTGCCAAAACAAGGTTACGGCCACTCAACTTTTGACATGGCTCTTGAATGCGGAAAACAGGCTAATGCAAAACAATTGATTTTCTTCCATTTTGACCCTTCTTATGATGACAAAAAATTAAATTCCATTAAAAATAACTATGAAAAGTCATACGAAAACGTCAAACTGGCATATGAAGGTATGGAAATAGACCTTCTTTAATACTGAAAAAGATTGAATATTTTATGAAAAAAATAACTGCAATATTTTTTCTTATATTTTTATCGTTTCTAACATCCGGTTACAAAAAGCCTGACGTTTATAAGATTGATGCTGTCAGAAATGCGTATATTCACAACAATAAAGGCACAATGTATGTTCAGGACAGGCTGTATTTACCGGCAATTCAGGAATTCAAAATTGCAATCAGTCTTAACCCGAATACTCAGGCAACAGCAGTTTATTATAACAACCTCGGAGAAGTTTACATGAAAATAGGGGCACCGGATCTGGCTCTTGACTGCTTCGAACGGGCTGTTTTGCAGTACAGTCTTAACCTTAAATATTATCAAAACCTTGCAGACTGTTATATTGCGCTAAATATGGCTGACAAAAAGCTTCAGGAAACAAGAGAGAATTCAAATCCGCTGAACCTTATTATGCGCGGGCTTATTTATGAAAAAACCGGCAACGTAAGGCAAGCCATCACAACACTTGATGAATTTACATATCTTGAACCGGATCTTCTCATTACTCCTGACGTAAAACGTTACCTGCAAAATCTCGTCAGAGAAAGTCTTTAGTGAATTTGAAAAACACATTTTGAACAGTGGGCTTTCGGGTGAAGCACAAGGTTGTCTTCCAAATCGTACATCTTCTCAACTTTTGTTATCAAATCCGCACCGCATTTAGGACACTTCAAACCGCCTGCGCCGTTTAGAATTAAATCTTTCAAACTATCTATAACGCTCAAAGGCACAAAATCCGTACTGAAATCTTTTTCATATTTTTTTATTTCTTCAGGCAGACATTTTAAACCTTTAGCCAGATTTTGCCTTACCGTAACAGGCAGAAACAATTCTTTACCGCTTTCAATTTCTTCTATTATTTCAGCAGAAATATTTGACTTTCTGGCAAGTCCCGTTACTGACAGACCGACCTGTTCTCTTTTTTCCTGTACAAATCTTGCTAATGTTTTCATAATTGCATTATACATTAAAAAAACTTCTTTAAAAAATTTTAAAGAAGTTTTTTATCATTGTATCAAATTACTACAAATTAATCAGCGTCACCTTTGATGATATTCCAATTTTTCAATTCCCATTCGCTTCCGTACGGGTTAGTAGTAGTGACAGACTGTTCAGTCATGCCGGGCTCCAGTTTAAATCCGTTTGTTAATTCAACGTGAGTGCCCTGACGTGAGGTGAAGAAGCTGCCGGCATCCTGCCAAGCATCAGGGGTTGAAAGTGTGCCTTCATCAAATACCTGCCAGTTGGATTCTTTGTTGCTATTTTCAACCTGAATGTCTACTTTTGGCTGCATAATCTTCATGCCGAGATTTGCTCCGTCTTCAGAAAGGTAAACAAGTTGTTTTTCAAATGTTTCATTTTTACCGAGAACAACTCCTTCGGCTTCGTTATCCCACTTGGTTTTAACAACATTATATACAAGAATCTTGCCATCTCTCGAACTTGCCTGACCGTCAAGACGTCTTTGAATGAATGTGCTGTTTTTGTTGTCATAGTAAGACATTGCAATATAAAACTTGCCGTCACCTGTTGGTATAAGCCCTAAATCATCATAGATTTCTTCCTGTTTTGGCGGAACCGGAGATGTCCAGTCTTCCTTCATCCATACAGTATCCGGTTTCAGCCAGAGTGTATCGTGCTGAATTTCCGGAGGTAAAGTTATATATACAGTATCCCGCTTGATAATAGGCGGTTTTTCAATTACCACAGTATCTTTTTCAATTATTGTATCCGGAGGCTGAGGCACTGGTTTTTCAATTATTACAGTATCTCTTTTGATTATTGTATCCGGAGGTTGTGGTACAGGAACTTCCTGAATAATCGTGTCAGTTTTGCCAGGAACCTCTTTTTCAATAATAATTACCTGCGGCGGGACAGGAGTCGGTTTTAATTCTGTTTTGGTAAATGTATCTGTCGGAATTTTAAAATAATGATTGTGTTCAAAATCATAAGATAATTTGTCGCAGCTGCCCGCAGCGGCAGAAAGTGCTGTTGCAAGCATTATTGCTTTTGTTGCCTTCATCATGCTGTTGTTTGATTTGTTCTTATTCTGAGCACCGAATCCGATAGGATTTGTATTGTAAGAATTTATTGAATTTATGCGCATTATATGCCTCCGATTTTCCTTATTTCTCGTACTCATATTAAAGCGCAAGATATTTTTTTTTGCTATGTAATATTGCAAATCTTAATATATCTTATTATTTTTCTTATTAAAAAGACCGCCCTAATTGTGGACGGTCTTTATTATCAAATTTATTTGCTATTGTTTTTCAAGTTTTTCTCTGACAAGAGTTTCAACCTGAGCCAAAATATCCGGATTTTCAGTTAAGAAATCTCTTGCTTTGTCACGTCCCTGACCGAGTTTTTCTTCATTGAAGCTGAACCATGACCCTGCTTTTTTAACGATATCAAGGTTTACCGCAACATCCAGAATATTTCCGACTTTGCAGATACCTTTGCCGAAAATAATATCAAATTCAGCAGTTCTGAAAGGAGGCGCCACTTTATTTTTAACAACTCTGACTCTGACATGGTTTCCGACGTCGCCGTCTTCCCCTTTAACGCCTTCTGTACGCTTGATTTCCATACGAACTGATGCGTAATATTTCAACGCGTTTCCGCCTGTCGTTGTTTCAGGGTTTCCGTACATAACACCAATTTTCATTCTCAACTGGTTGATAAAAATTACGGTTGTATTTGTTTTGCCGATTACACCGGTCAATTTTCTCAAAGCTTTACTCATCAAACGAGCCTGTAAACCCATTTGCTGATCTTCCATTGAGCCTTCAATCTCCGCTTTCGGAACAAGGGCCGCAACAGAGTCAACAACAACAACATCAACAGCACCTGAACGAACCAATTCTTCTGTTATATCAAGTGCCTGCTCTCCGGTATCAGGCTGTGAAATAAGCAAATCATCAACTTTAACGCCCAGATTTCTTGCATATTCAGGATCAAGAGCATGCTCTGCATCTACAAATGCAGCAATACCGCCTCTTTTCTGGCATTCTGCAACAATATGCTGGGCAAGAGTTGTTTTACCTGAACTTTCAGGGCCGTAGATTTCAATAATTCTGCCTCTCGGCACCCCGCCTATCCCGAGCGCCACGTCAAGCGCCAGAGAACCTGTCGGTATAGCTTCAACATTTACTGAAACTTTGTCGCCAAGCTTCATTATCGAACCTTTGCCGAAATCTTTTTCTATCTTTTCTATTGCAAGTTTTAGTGCCTTACTTCTTTCATCTGCATTTGATGTAGTTTCTGTTTCTTTTTCTTTTGTAGCCATTGTATTCCCTAATCTTTTTATTAAAATATCAAAATTAAATTATATGTTAATTTCGGGTTTATAATTAAAAACACCGAAATATCGGCGTTTTTAATCAATAATGCTTATTCCCAAACATTCTTTTCTTTTTTTCTGTACATGCCAAAACCGACATGTTTGTAACAGCCAAGATCATTTTTAAGCTGGTAGATTTCTTTATTTAAATCAATAATTTTCTGACGCAAAGTTTCATTATCAGTTTTGCAGCGGATAAGTTCAACCACAACTTCATCCATGCCTTCCAGTTTTTCGTCTATAACCTTTGCAATTCTGTCACTCAATTTGGTTTCCATTTCTTTTAAAGAAACCAGAATATTTTTTATTGCAGAAGATTGTTTCTGGGCTGCTGCTGCAGCTGCGGCAGGAACGGGTGCTGATACTGTTATAGGATTTGAAACACCTTTTTTAGCCTGCAATCTTCTTAAATTACGTACTTCTTCATAAGAAAAATAAGTTTGGCCCTTTTTATCTTTCTTTGGCAGGATTGATGCGCGTTTGCAGAGTTCAACAATTTCTTTATTATCTGCATTTAATATAGCTCTAACCTGCTGCGGTGATAAAGTTTTTTCTTTAACCTCTTCTTTTAACATATTTATTTAATCCCTCAAATTTCCCAATTATATTTTATTTTATTCCAGCAAAAAAAACAAATCTATTTTATAATCTTGTAACATCACTTAATAAAATTTTATTAAGTTTAAGACTTTAAATTTTAAAAACTTGCACAAGTCCTATGTTTACTATTATAATGTTTATTGAAAAAGATGAGGGTTTAATATGAAAAAGAAATTATTAATTTTAACAATGTGTTTATTCAGTGCAATGTCAGCTAATGCAGCTACCTGGCTTGCTGTAGATACGGGAGATCCAAATATTCAGCTGTTTATTGACAATGATTCAATTAGATACATATCTACAGACAAATGTACTTATGCCCTTTTGTACAAAAAAGGGGATGAACCTGTTAAAGTTATTTACACAAAATCAGATTATTCTACAAACAAAGTCGGCGTAATACATGTTGAAGATTTTGACGAAGCAGATTACAATCCGGCATATTACAGCAAACATTCCAGAGCTTTTCTGAAAAATGCTGAAGAAAACGGCGTACTCCTGCCGGCACACAATTATGCTTTATCTACTCACAGAGAAAAATTTGCACCTGCTTATACAGAAAGTCTGTCTACAACTCCGGGCGTCTACGCAAGCGGGCCGAATTTTGCGAACGAAACATTTAAAGCTTACGTTGACGATGTTAAAAATAAAATTTTGTCTAACTGGACAACTTCAATTAATACAGTATACACTGATGTAAATGTCATGTTGAGTATTAATCCTGACGGAAGCTTGAATGGTTACAGAATTCTTGAATCTTCTGCGGATGACAGAGGCAAAAGAGCAGCTGTTGCCGCTATTAAACTGTCAACACCTTTCAAACCATTTCCGGACGGGGCGCTTTTAGATGCGGCCGCTATTGATATTCCTATTAAATTTGATCAAAAATTCTTTAAAAAGTACGTTAAATAATTTTTTCGCGAGAAATCATCAATTCTATATTGATGATTTCTCTTTTCGAATATTTTAAACTTATGAGGAAAAGCTAATGATTAAAAAAATAATCATAACATGCATGGTTTTATTATCTTTTAATTCTGCAGTATTTGCGGCTGACTGGATAAGACTTAATATTACCAATACAGAAAAATACATTTATCTTGATCACGATTCAATTTCTAAAAACGAAAATAGTCTTTATTATGTTGTCAGATTTAAAAACAAAGATGACAAAGAAAAACTGGCTTTTATAAAATATAACATTAATGACGATAAAATCGGCATTATAAAAGTTAAAGACTACAACAAAGAAAAATACGACTCCGCTGATATCCGGCAGGAATCCTATGCTTTTATGAAAAAAGTAAACGAAGATTCTTTCTTTAATAACATAAACAACTTTGTCAAAGATGACGAGATGGTGCGAAAACTTGTCACCACCAGACAACTAAGAAAACAATCCACCGAAACAAATAATAACGAACTTATAAAAAAATACTCCGAAAAATATCCGCAGATGAAAGATTACATAATGTCTGTCGAGAGTAAAATCCGCCACAACTGGAAACTTCCAGTAACAAACAATGGCGGTGTCGCAAAAATTCAATTCAAAATAAGCAGAGATGGAAAACTTCTTTCCTGCGAAATAAAACAAAGTTCAGGCTCAAAAGCAAACGATGACAGCGCGATTGCCGCAATAAAAAACACTGAACCTTTTGAAGCTTTTCCTGAAAATGTTAATAAGGATTTGAAAGAAATTAATATATTAATGACTTTTGATTATTACGTTCTGGATGTAAATAAAAAATAAGGATTTTTATGCTGAAAAAAATATTTATCATACTTTTCTTAAGCTTATCTTTAAGCGGGAAAGTCTTAGCAGATGATATAACACAATCAATGACCGCAATAAGTCCGCTGCTTGGAACACCGGAAATGCAGGCTTATTCTCTTGAAGTCGGACAAAAAATTATCAAAAACTTCGATCTTCCGCAGACCAATGAAAACCTTGCAACTATTGTAACTTTCACTGTAGATAAAAACGGAAAATTAATTGACTATGAAATCACGCAATCTTCCGGAAATCAAAACTACGATAATATGGTAATTTCTGCTATAAAACAATCTTCCCCCTATCCGGCACCGACTTTCAATGACGGAGAAGAGCTCGGCGTTGTTCTTAACATGGACTTGAATGTTCTGAAACTTATAAAAATGCTTTCTGACAGTAATCTTGATCTGGACATGGATTTTAATCTTGATTCTTTCTTCCAGATGGAAGAACCATCAATTCAAGAAAAAAAACCTGCCCGAAAACAGCCTGCACAGACAAATCAAAAAACTCCGCAAATACACAACCCCTCAGGCAAAAAGTTTATTAACCCTTATGAAATTGAAAAGAGCCTTGATTAATCAAGGCTCTTTTTTCGATCATTTATGCGTTTGTATAAAACTTAAACAGCTTTCTGTACTTTACCTGCTCTCAAGCATGAAGTACAAACGTTAATTCTCTTTGTCTGCCCGTTAACATTAACTTTTACGGACTGAAGGTTCGGCATCTGACGGTGCACAATTTGTTTATGAGAGAATGTTAATTTTGCTGCCTTTAAAGATTCTTTTCCGCATACATCACATTTTTTTGACATAATAAATTTTCCTTTTCTAGCTAGTTGTGTAACACTATAATATATTAAAAATCAAATAAATCAAGTGCCATGTTAAATTTGATTACAACATTTTTATGATAGAATTGAAATATACAAAAAATATTTCGAGCATGATTGCGTGATAGCCTTCACCGTTGCACGAAAAAGACACACAGGAGAAAAACTGACTACCATCTCACCGGAGTTTCCTAATGAAAATTAATGCAATAATTACAGCCGGAGGTACATCCTCAAGATTTGGAAATAAAAACAAACTGCTTGAAAAAGTTTACGGCAAAGAAATTATAAAATACACAATTGATGCTTTTGAAACATCAAATGTTGATGAAATTGTTGTCTGCTCGCATGTTTCGATTATGGATGAACTCAAACAGCTTTTCAAAGATTACCCAAAAGTCGTCTTTACGGAAGGCGGTTCCACCCGCCAGCAGTCGGTTTATAACGGACTAAAATTTTCGAATTGTGATTATGTAATAATTCATGACGGCGCACGTCCGATGATTACGACAGATATGATTAACCACTGTATTGAAATGGTTAAGGATATGAAAGCTCTGACGGTTGCGACCAAAACCATAGACACGATTAAAGAAGTTGAAAACGGAAAAATTATCCGCACGATTGACCGCTCTAAACTTTACAACACACAAACCCCGCAGGCTTTTGAATACAAAATAATAAAACACGCTCATGACACTCTTAAAGATCAAAACTTCACAGACGATGCGGGAATGCTTGAAGCTTTAGGAGAAACTGTTTATATTTTAGATGGAAGCTATAAAAATATCAAAATCACTACTCAATTTGACATTGAAACAGCAAAGATATTTTTAAAGTAATGCTTTAATTTTATATGGCTTTTTTGTGCAGATAAATTTCGTATCCTAAGATATCAGCTATTTCTGCAAGTTCGGAAACCCGAAAAGTTTTATTTCGCAGTTTATTGCCGAGATTTCTTACACTGTCGGTTTTATTGTATTTAGAATTTACTTCCTGTTTAATGAATTATAACAAAATAAAATTGACAAAGTGCATTATATAATATAATATGCAATTATTAAATGCATTTATTTAACACGGGAGACTTAATGGAATTATCAAAAAATAGCAATAAAAAAAAGTTTAACGGATTTACCATGGCAGAAGTTTTGATTACACTTGGCATTTTAGGAGTAGTAATCGCAATGACACTTCCGTCATTAATAGGTAAATGGCAAAAAACAGAAACCTTAACCCGATTAAAGAGAGCTTACACCGTTTTATCGCAGGCCATAAATTATTCCATTGCTGAATACGGAGATGTTTCCGGCTGGGATATTTACTCAAATCACAATCCAGCACTTACTGAAAGCAATGTCGAGAAAACAATTAAAAATTTTTCATCAACTTATGTAGTTCCATACCTTCCGAAAGTAAAAAAGGCTGAATATACAACATTTAGAAATGCCGGATACACAAAAGAATTTACAAATATTGACGGGTCTCTAACTACAGGTGCAGGTCTTGATGATTACCGTATGTTTATTATGCTGAATGATGGAACTTATATTTTTATCAGATCCGGTGACCATGAGAACAAAATTACGAATATATTATTCTGGGTAGATATAAACGGATTAAAAAAACCGAATGTTATGGGGCGTGATCTTTTTTTAATGATGCTTAGAACAGATAAATATTCTCCGGGGAAACTTGAATTTTACAATCATGCAATATACAAATATGAAGATTTCCTGCGGAAATGTCAGGAAGGTGCTGATGAAAGCAGAATGTGCGGAATGTTAATAATGATGGACGGCTGGCAGATTAAGAAACATTATCCATGGCGATAACCGTCGGAATTCAGAAATTACACAAGCTTATTCTAACAAAAAGACCGCGGTTAAGCGGTCTTTTGCTGTACATACATTACTGAGAATTATTTCAAACTATTGGTTTAAAAAGCGTTTGCCGGTTTTTTCTGGGCTGTTGCACCGGGGATTGACTGCCAGTTTGCAGCCATAATTTTCTTGAAAGATTTCAAAGCTGTATCTTCCAATTCGCCGAGTTCTTCAGCTTCCATAATGAGTTCTCTCAAAGGAAGCAAAGCTCTTTGATCTCTAAGAACACCGAGAGCAGCTGCTGCACCGGCTCTTACAAGTTCATTTTCGTTGCGGTTTTTCATAACGTCAATCAAGGCAGGAACTGCTTTTGGATCATTAAGTTTGCCAAGAGAAGTAACCGCATATATTCTAACATTTACCCATTCGTCGTAAAGCATATTAATAACTTTATCAACAGCTTTTTTGTTTCCGATTTCGCCGAGAGCTCGGGTTGCATCACAGCGGACATTAACTTTTTCATGATCAAGAGAAGCAATCAAAGCATCAGTTGCGACATCACCTATTTCAATAAGCGCATCTGTTGCTGTAATACATACCTGCGGGTTTTCATCATTCAACGCTTCAACAAGCGGTTCAACAACGATAGCACCGCCCAAACGGCCTAATGCACGGGCTGCGCGGACACGAACATCAACATTTCTGTCTTCACGCAAAGATTCAATTAAGTGAGTTGTAGCTTTGCAATCGCCAAGTTCGCCCAAGGCACGTGCTGCATACAATCTGACGGAACCGTTTTTATCATTTTTCAAAACATCAATCAACGGTTCAACAGCTTTTGAATCACCCATTTCACCTAAAATACGGGCAGCATTATATCGAACTTTTTCTGAATTACTTGTTTTCAAATCCATCAATAATTCATCAAAAGTTTTCTTTACCTGTTTTTTCTTGCTGTTCACACTAATTGTCATCATTTTCCTCCGACACTACAAAAATATTCTACACACTATACTTTTATAAAAAATTTGGTTAGAATATTATTGCCTTTTTTACCTACATTTATTAAAATTTATTTACAATTCAATCTTTTACTGCGGGATATCTGTCTTTAGTAAAATTTTTATAAAGGGTAACACTCACACTTTATATTTATAATATAAACTATTTTTTGCATTCTGTCATGGGTTTGTTATATTATTTGTTCAAATTTAATGATTGTTTTTTTAATATTAGACGAAATTCAATAATACACAAATCAATTTTGTAATATTTTTTAACACTTACTACTCACCACAGATAGTAATAATAAACTCCGTTCCTTTGCCAACTTCACTGTTTACAGTAATTTTGCCTTTATGTTTTTCAATTATCTTTGCCGAAATCGCCAGACCTAATCCTGTTCCAACTCCTACTCCTTTTGTAGTATATCCGGCTGTAAAAATTTTATTGATTTCTGATTTTTTTATGCCTTTTCCGGTGTCTTTTATAGACACAGTCAAAGTTTTGGGGGTATAAGATGTTGCAATTGTTATCTTTCCTTTACCATCAATTGCCTGGCAGGCATTGACCAGAACATTGGTAAATACTTGATTTAGCATATTCGGATAGCATTTTATAAGAGGGATTTCGCCGTAATGCTTTTCAATTTCTATTCTGTTCTTTGTTTCGTGGCGAATCAAGTCCAGAGTTAGTTCCAGCTCTTTATTAATATCTGCTTCCTGAAGTTCCGCCTCATCAAGACGTACAAATTTTTTGAGGGAAGTCACCATGTGGCTGATTCTTTGTATTGCTTCACGGTCGATTTCGTTGATATCAGCAAGTATCGAGGATATTTCAGAATCTTCAATACGCGGAATAAACTTTGAAAGTATTGCGTTATTTGACTTTATGGAAGCTATCGGCGTATTAATTTCATGCGCAACACCGGCAACAAGCTGCCCGAGAGATGCCATTTTTTCGGAATTAATCAAATGAAGCTGTGTTTCTTTCAATTCTTTCAGCGCATTTTGAAGCTGATGAACGGTCTGGACATTTCTGTTATAGAGTTCAGCCCTTATAATTGCGTTGCCAAGCTGCGAAGAAATTGCCTCAAGAATTTCAAGTTCTTCATTCAATTCTCTTTTGTTGTAACTCAGCAAAACTATGACACCAATAAGGTTTTCGAGGTGAAAAACAGGAACGGCAATACGCATAACAGGCTGTTTGAAAGATACTGCACTCTTGTATTCTTTCAGTGAGTACTGAACTGCAATCTTGCGTGAGAGAATAGTTTCAGCCGTTTCGTCATCAAATTCAAAAATTTTTTTCAACTCAGAATTTTTTGACGGATAAATTTCTTCGATGCAAAATTTACCTTCACTATAAGACGCATAATAAGATTTAAAAGTTCCAAACATGACAGCCAGTTCTTTGAGAGCGGAATTTAGAATTACAGACAAATCCATAGAGCCTCTGATAATGTTGGAAACTTTGTTTATGAGCGCAATTCGGATGGCTTGAGACTGAGCTTTTTGTTTAATTTTCATCAAATCATTGTTCTGATTTTCCAAATAAATTACACGTTCTTTCAGTTTTTTATTGAGATTTTCAGCGGAATTCAACTCGGCTTCGGCGCTGATGTCAGACAGAAACAAAAGAGTATATTTCCATCTTCTAGTCGCAAAAAGATCAAAGAACTGAAGTTTTCCGTTTGCGTTCTGGTAAGAAATTCTTGCGGAAAAATCTTCTTTAGAATTCATCGCATTATAGATGGGAGAATAGTTTCGGATGTCATCGGTTTCTAGCGGGCAGATGTCAAAATTTGCGTTATGCGAAAACTTTTTTAAGCCGGCAAATTCCGGAAACCAGCGTTTAAAATTATTATTTCTATAGACGACATCTCCACTGCTGCCGACGACAAGTACCGCATCCCTAAAACGGTTGAATATTTCAAACTTTTTCATAATCAAATTATAAAATAAATGCAATAAAAAGTGAAGGGTGAGGAGGGTTGAAGAGTTGAACGGTGGAATGGTTGAAAAGTTGAAATGTTTGTTTCGGGAAAAGATACTAAGGCGCTAGGACGTTAAGACGAAAAGTTCAAAACAAAGTGAATAAGTAAATAGGTGAATAAGTGCGTTACGTAAAAAAGGCGATAGGGCGATAAGACGTTAAGACGATAAGTTCGTTACGTAAAATAAATCCCCTCGCCCTACGGGAGAGGGCTAGGGTGAGGGGGCAGACGGGAAAGTGAGGTGTGAAGAGTGAAGAGGGTTGAAGTGGCGAAAGGATTTCATGTCATCCTGAGGCTTTAGCCGAAGGATCTCCTTAAAAACGTAATTGGATTCTTCGGACTGGCGTCCTCAGAATGACAAGTAAAATAGTATGTCACCCTGAGGCGCACGAGCAGAGGGTGAAAGGCGTTAGCCGTACCGGTTTACCGCGAGTGTAAAAGCCGAAGAAGTTCCTATAAATACGCACGGGGATTCTTCGGTCATTTCGTTCCTCCAGAATGACGTGAAGAAACGCAAGTGGATTCTTCATCCTCTCACAAAACGATGCTTAATCGTTTTGTTCGGCAGAGGGCTCAGATGACATCCCAAAAGGCTGCTTGTTTTCCTATAAATTCGCCCGCTTACAAAACCATATCAAAACTCAGGGTTTCAAAAACCGTCTGCGGATTCATGTTCACTTCAAACTCTTTTTTTGCTTTTTCAATCAATTTCATATATTTAATAAATTCGTATTGTTTTGCACGACTGAGATTTCCGCCTGTAACAACCGCTGCAAGATAGTTTTGCATCTGTGTTAAAATAGTAAGCGGTTCATGCTCCTGTGCAAGCGCCAGAAGTTTTTCATTAAAATCCAGCACCTGACTGCGCTCAATTTCCATATAGAAATCCATCGCGTCTTTCACAATTGAAAAATCTCTGTCTTCAACTAGTTTTGACGGAACAAAAAAGCTCTGGGCACGTGATAAAACTGTCGTAATCACATCTGTTTTGTCTTTTGTCAAAAAGAAAAAAGTCGTGCCGGAAGGCGGTTCTTCAAAAGTTTTTAAAAGTGCATTAGCCGCGGCTTCCGGAAAATTTATTTCATTCAGAGGACAGATATTTCCGTCTTTATCTTTGTCACAGAAGATAAGAACCCTGTGATAGGGAGAAGTAACAAGAAGATCGTTTTTAATCATTCTTGCCTGCGCAATGGAAATTACGGTTTTAGCGTCGTCGTCTGCGGGTTTATTGTCTGCTTTGGAAATCGTTCTGACTTCCGGGTGATTGTTTTCTCTAATCCAGCGGCAGTTCAAACATTCGCAATCCGGTGTATGATCACCCTTGCAGTTCAGCATGCGGGCAACCTCCAGAGCTATTTGATACTGAGCATTCAGGTCATTTCCGTAAAGAAGAATACAGTGTGCAATGCTTCTTTCAGAATTGTTAATCCCGCTTTCAAAATATTCGATTAATTTTGGATAATCTTCTCTGATTTTATTTGAGGAAAGCATTTTCCACCTCATCTTCCACATTAAACGACTGGCCTGATTTGATTTTAAATTCAGCCTCAGTTAAATTCTTTTTCATATTCACAAGGTCTTTCAGGTTAGTTTTTTTTAATTTTTGGATAGAAAGTTTCACAATATATTCATGCTGGCCTGTGAGTTTGCCAAGTTCAAACGGTGAAAGCTCAGACGCTTTTGCTTTAATAATTATCCATCTTCTCAGCATTGTCTGGAGGGTTGAAAGAATTTCAAGCGGATATTTTTTTTCTAAGAGTTTGTGGTATTCAAGAAGCGCCTTGTCTTTTTCACCCGTCATTAAATAATCCGAAAACGCAAACAAATCTTCATTGGAAATGCAAATTTCTTTAACAATTTCTTTTGTTGCAATTTTATCGGGATAGCACATAAGTTTAAGCTTTTCAAGCTCGCCGTCAAGCTGACGGAGATTGTTTCCCACCTGAAAAATCAAGGCCGTCACGGCATCGGGGTTAATCTTTAAGGATTTAGATTTAGCCGATTTTTTAACCCAGTCCTCAAGTTCTGCAGTTTTATAACCCGGAATTGAGGCGCATTCTTTTGCGTTGTGCTTTGAAAGCATCTTGAAAAGTTTTTTGCGGCTGTCAAGCTTTTTTCCGCCGTCCCTCGGTAATGAGGCAACAAAAACTATATCAAGGTTTTCGTTATTGTTTTCCAATGCCGACTCAATTTCTTTAAGCTGTTTGTCATCAAATGTTTTTGTGAAATAATCAAGACAATTTATAACAACAAGCATTTTCCCGAACATCATTGGCTGGGATCGCAAAATTGACACTAAATCCGGAAACTTCGGGTTGTCATAGGTCTTGAAACTCATTTCCAGAAAATTTTTATCAAGTCCGGATTTAAGTTTGCCGATTTCCTTTTCAATATTAAAATCTTCATCGCCGTAGAAAAAATAAATTGCCATAATTAATTATTAGCACAAACGGCAGGGCGAAACAAATTTGATTATAAAAAATACAGAATAAAAAAAAGCCGTCTTTTTAATAAGAACGGCTACCAGACTTGGGGAGGAGGTATGAAAAACTTTCGTTTTTCATATCTATATTTTTGTATACGGTTTCAAAAAGAATTTATTTAATAATTATCCGTAAATATCCTCCGGATGATGTAGTATTCACATTCAATAAAAATTTGCTATAATGAATTTATGAGCGATATTGAAAAAAATTATGAAGATTTCATCTCAACAGTAAGCCACGAATTGCGGACTCCTTTAACATCAATAAGAGGATTTTCTCAGACAATGCTTGCCTCATGGGACAAACTTGATGACGACAGCAAAAAAAAATTCTTAAAAATAATTGAAGAGCAGTCTAACAGGTTGATAAATCTTGTAGAGAACATGCTTTCAGCCACCAAACTTTCCCACGGCAAAGATAACATGGTGATGAAAGAAATTTCTATACAACCTGTTGCCCAAATGGCAGTTGCCGTAATAAAAAGCCAGTATCCGGATAAAAATTTTGTTGTCGAATCTGCCCCTAATACTCCCGCAATTCTGGCAGACAAAGATAAATTTCTTCAGATAATAACAAATTTAACTGAGAATGCCGCAAAATACGGCGACGAAAATTCTACCATATATATTAAAACAGGATTTTCCGGCAGCGAAGACCTTGTGTCAACAAAAATAACAAACACAGGCATCGGTATAAATGAAGAAGACTACGACAAAATCTTCACTAAATTTTCAAGACTGGACAATCCGCTGACCCGTAAGGTTCAAGGGAGCGGGCTTGGACTATACATTACAAAAACACTTGTTGAAAAAATGGGCGGAAAAATTTCCGTAAAATCAACTCCGGATAAAAACGGCAGATATATAACAACATTTGAAATTCTGATGCCCGCAAGCGATGTTGAAAAACAAGCGAGGGCAAAATGCAGTATGTAACTCTTATTATCGACAAACGCCGTGAACTTTCAGTCAAATACAAAAAACTGCTGGAAAATGAACTTTCAACCGTAATCATCAGCCGGAGCCTGCTTTCTGCCATGAAAATTATTCAGGACAAAGAGCCTGATTTAATAATAATTTCAGACAGCATAGACGGAAATCCCGGGGATTATTGTAAAAAAATCCGTGCTCTGACATACAACATGCGCCCCGTAATCGTAGCGCTTTCCAAATCCTCGGAAATTCAGGACAGGCTGGATGCACTTAGCTGCGGGGCTGATGATTTTTTGAGCGAACCGGTAAACAGTGAAGAGTTTGTCATGAGGATGAAAGCGCATTTAAGACGGGAATTTGAGTCTAATCTGGACAGCAAGAGTCTTCTGCCAAACAAAAATTACACAATGCGCGCCTTAAGACGCACGGTAACTTCTAAAGGCCTCTGGGGATGTCTTTATGTAAGTATTGAAAATTTCAAAACCTATAAAGAAACTTACACCGCACTTGCCTCGGATAAACTCATCCAAACCTTCTGCGCAATCATAAAATCTGCGCTAAGTGAAAAAGATTATCTTGGCGGACTTTCTGAAAACGATTTTATCATCATTACCAACCCGCTAAAAGCTGAAAAAATTGCAAATTTTCTAACTTTTGCATTCGATTCTGTTGCCCGGAAATTCTACTCCCAGCCCGATATTAACCGCGGTTACATAATTGTTGAAGGTGATGATCTTGCCGGCAGAAGATCCGGATTTGTACATACAACTATCGGCGTTGTAACAAATGAATTCCGGAAATACACAGAGGTAAATACCCTTTTAACTTCACTTGTTCATATCCATAATCTTGCAAATCTTCCGGACAGGTCAAACTACCTGATAGAAAGAGCCAAAATTTCAGGCAAAAATTCAGTTGAAGAAAATATTTTTAACAACAAAATTGTCGTCATTGAACCTGATGAGGCAATGAAAGTTCTCCTGAAAACAATTCTTGAACTTCAGGGGTACCAGACAACCATAATAGAACACCATGAAGGTTTTGAAAATTACGGCTCCGCTCCTGCCGTTATTATTCTTGATGCCGGCAGTGCAGATGATTTAAAAGGGTTAGGAATTTGTAAAAAATTGAGGGAAAATCAGGAATTCAAAAACACAAAAATAATTATGACCTCCGTTTTGCATGACAAAGAACTTATCCTGAACTGCGGGGCGGATCTTTATCTTCCAAAACCATACGAACTTTCAAATCTTGTCAAATGGGTCGGCATTTTTATTGAAGAAGTGAATTTCTGATAATTACGGTAACAGGCTTATGAATGAAAATTTGCGGCAAACTTTAAAACTTTTACCATCGCTTCCGGGCTGTTATATTTATTACAACAAAGATAACGAGATTATCTACGTCGGGAAAGCAAAAATTCTCAAGCGCCGGGTTATGAGTTACTTTAACAAAAAACACCACGACAGCGTCAAAGTTCAGGTGCTTGTATCACAAATTGAACGGCTTGAGTATATAATCACAAACACCGAAGTTGAAGCACTCATACTTGAAAGCCATCTGATTAAAAAACATAAGCCTAAATATAATATTCTTCTGAAAGACGACAAAAAATACCCGTATTTTTTGATTACAGACGAAGATTTTCCGCGCATTCAGGTTGTCCGCAAAAAAAATATGAACCCCGAAAAAGGCAGATACTACGGCCCTTACACAGACATACGCGCAATGTATTCTACACTTGATTTTCTGAAGAAAATTTTTCCTCTAAAGCAATGCAAAAGCCCGAAATTCAAAGATCGTCCATGCCTTTATTACCACATAGGACGCTGTATGGCTCCCTGTCAGGGAAAAGTTTCCAGCGAAGAATACAAAGCGCTTGTACATCAGGCAGAACTTTTTCTCTCCGGCAAACAATCAGAACTGATGGAACAAATTAAAACCCGCATGGAAAAATATGCCGCAGAAGAACAATTTGAAAAAGCAGCAAGGCTCCGTGACAGCTACCTCGATTTGAAGAAAACACTCGAAAAACAACAGGTAGTCTACGAAAATACAAAACTAAATGAAGACATAATCTCATTCCTCTCTGAAGACGGCATCTTTGCAATTGTAATTTTGATGATAAGAGAAGGAAGGCTGATTGATAAAAAAGATTTTGTCTACGAGGTTGAAGAAGAAGATAAAACCGAATTTTTTGCAACATTCTTCAAGGAATATTACAATTCTCTGACACTCGGCTACCCTGATAAGATAGTTTCCAATGAACTGGAAAACATCGGAGAAAAAGCACTTTACGAAGAATGGCTTGAAATATTAGCCAAAAAGAAAGTAAAAATAAGCTATGGCAAATCAGCACAGGGAAAAGAACTTCAGTCGCTTGCGGACAAAAACGCCAGAGTTGTGCTTGATAACGCCAAACTCAAAAAAATGTCCAAAATTCGTGATGATTTTAATGAAATCGGCTCATATCTTGCGGAAAAATTACATCTCAAAAATTTCCCGCACAGGATTGAATGCTACGATATTTCGCATATACAAGGCACAAACACTGTAGCCTCAATGATTACCTTCATTAACGGACAGAGTAAAAAATCTGAATACAAGAAATTCAAAATCCGCACGACAGAAGGCAAACCTGATGACTTTCTGTCTATGAAAGAAGTTCTGACCCGCCGGCTCAAACACCTTGGAGATAAAAACTGGGATAAACCTGATTTAATGATAATTGACGGCGGAAAAGGCCAGCTGTCAAGCGTGATGCAGATTATTGAAGAACTCGGAGTCACAGGTATAGATGTTGTAAGTCTTGCGAAAAAACATGAAGAAGTATTTCTGCCTAAAAAATCAGATCCGGTAATTCTTCCGCAAAATTCCAGTGCTCTCTTTTTATTCCAGAGAATAAGAGATGAAGCGCACAGGTTTGCAATTACATATCACAGGAATTTAAGATCAAAAACAATGACTAAACCCAAAACAGACTAAGAATTATCCAGTTCTGCAAGTTTAATAAGCTTCCATTGATCATTAAGAGATTGAAGTACTACATCCGTACCAATCCATTGCATTACATATCTTTCGTCCATGCCTAACCCGCCGTCAATCTTGTTAACATAAGGGATTGTGAAAGCAGCTTCAGATATGCCTACTCTTATTATTACATGAGGCTGCCCGTAACGTCTTGAATTCATACTTACGGTAAGGTTGTTATACCTTTGAAGACTCAAGTGCTTTAAGCCTCGATAGTTTGAGTGCTTTTCCACAATATAATCTTTTAAATCCGATGCCAGCTCGTTAAATGTTTTACCCATTGTTCTCACCCGATCATATACGATAATACTATTATTATAACATATTCTTAAGCTGAATACAACCTGCAATTACTCCAATGAGAACTTAATTCCTGCTGAACTGCAGGAAGCTGAAGCCATCTTTGAACATATTTTTCATCCATACCTAATGTTCCGGTAAATATAAGAGCCTCCGGTAAAATCATTACAGCCTCTGAAATTCCGATACGGATTACTATATGATATGTCTGATAAATCTCCGGATCCATAGATAATCTTAAGTTGTTATATCTTTCGACTGCAACGTTTTTTAAACCTTTATAGTTTGAATGACAGTCTATAATGTAATTTTTTAAATTTAACTCTAACTCATGAAGTGATTTTGCCATTAATATACCTTATATAACTACAATATTTTCATACCTGTCTTATTATCAATTGTTAAGCGAATGAATAGGAGCAGGGATTCTGCCTCCGCGCCTGACAAATCCTGAAGATGAAAGTCCGTTTACTTTCATAATCGGAGCTTCTCCGAGCAATCCGCCCCAGCTAACTCTGTCACCTGCAGATTTTCCGATTGCAGGAATAATTCTGACAGCGGTTGTTTTTTTGTTAATCATCCCGATAGCCATTTCATCGGCAATTATGCCTGCAATAGTATCGACAGGAGTATCTCCGGGAATTGCAATCATATCAAGCCCGACAGAACAAACTGAAGTCATCGCTTCAAGTTTATCAAAAGTCAAACAGCCCCTTGATGCAGCCTCAATCATTCCTGCATCTTCAGACACAGGAATAAAAGCTCCTGATAATCCGCCTACATGCGAACTTGCCATAATCCCGCCTTTTTTTACAGCATCATTCAGCATAGCAAGTGCCGCTGTCGTTCCGTGCGCGCCGGCATGCTCAAGCCCCATTGCCTGAAAAATTCCTGCTACACTATCCCCGATTGCAGGAGTCGGCGCAAGCGACAAATCTATTACTCCAAATGGAATTTCAAGTCTTTTGGCCAGTTTTCTGCCGACGAGTTCTCCTGTTGTTGTAATTTTGAAAGCAATTTGTTTGATTTTATTTGCCAGAACGCTCATATCCGCATCCTCAGGTAAACTTTCTATTGCGGCTCTCACTACCCCCGGGCCTGAAACCCCGACGTTCAATGCGCATTCAGGTTCTCCAAAGCCGCAAAAAGCCCCTGCCATAAACGGATTGTCCCCGGGAGAATTACAGAAACATACAAGCTTTGCTGCCCCGATACAATCTTTATCTTTTGTTAATTCTGCGGATTTTTTGATTATTTCTGCCATTTTCAAAACCGCATCCATATTTATTCCGGCCTTGGAAGACGCAAGATTAACTGAAGAACATAAAAAGTCTGTCCGTGACAATGCTTCCGGAATACTTTCTATCAAAAGCCGGTCGCCCTTTGTGCATCCTTTCTCCACCAGCGCCGAAAAGCCTCCGATAAAATTCACTCCTACTTCTTTACCTGCCATATCAAGAGTTTGGGCTATTTTTACATAATCAGGATTTTTGCAAGCCTCGCCTATTAAAGATACTGGTGTTACAGAAATTCTTTTATTAATTATCGGAATAGAATATTCATTTTCCAACTCATTTGCATATTCCACAAGATTTTTAGCATACTTTTTAATCTTGTTATAAATATTTTCGCAAACTTTTTCAACATCAGAGTCTATACAATCTCTCAAACTCAATGCAAGCGTTACAGTCCTTATATCAAGATTGTAAAGCTTAATCATATTTATTGTTTCTAATATATAATTCTCGTTAATCATTTCCAAAATTCAATCCGAACACCTGTGCAAAATTTCGTGCCTTAACTCTCAGTTTCAATTCTACACGACGGCTTTTATTATAATCTTCTTTCCCGTCGACAATAATCGGATCGGAAAAGCTTTTTCCTTCTACGACAAGCATTTTGCGAAGTTTTTCACTGTTCTTTTTGTCATAATTAGTCTTTAAAATCGCATATTTAGCAACGGAATTTGCCCTCAACAAACTCAATTCCATATTCTTTGCAAATTGTTCATCCTTTGTCTTGAGTCCTGCATAAGACTGAGAATCCGTATGCCCCTGAATTACAATATCGGCTATATTATCACGCAGAATTTCTTTAGAATAAATCGTATCCAGATAAATCGGTATAAATTTGTCCAGATAAGCCTTTCCTTTCGGGGAAAGCTCATAGCTGTTCAATTCAAAAAGTTCAAGGTTTGAAATTTTAACATTACCGGTTAATCTGTCAATTTCAGCATCAATTTTTGCCTCTTTAAGTTTAGCGGCAAGTTCTTCGGTTGCCTTCATCTGGCTTTCCTGAAGTTTAACAGTTTCCTGCGTAAACCCGGTCATAGCAAAAACGAACAACGTCATAAATATAATCGCCAAACCAAGCATCAAGTCGGCCATCGTGGTCCAGAAAATATTATCAGCAGCCTCTTCATGTATTGATTTTTTACCTGAAATTGCCATTTCTGCGTCAACCTCCCCTAAAACAGTTCATCCACTTCATCACCGCCGCTCTTTTTAGCGGATTCTTTCATCTGCTTATTCAGAAGGTTTATACCGAAAATAAGGTTTTCTAAATACGGAACAAGATTTGCTGCAATACCGGAATTCAGCGCAACTTTAAAATGATCCGGCATTCCAGCAATCAAATGCTGAAGATTATTATTCTGAATTTTTGTTTCTCTAAGAAGTTCAAATAAGAATTTTTCTGATGAAACATTGTCAAACAGTTTTGAAATCAAGTCCTGACATTTTGCAAGGATTCTTTTACAAAGATTGTTATATGTAACCTTTTCAATAATCAAGAATAAAAGTGAAGACCCTACGGCAAATACTGATACAAGAGCTGCAACCTGCATTGATGCCATCAGGTTTGCAACTGAAGATATAGTTTTTTCCTGAGATGAAAAGTCGATTTTACCGAATGCAATTGCGATGTTCAAGAATGTAAACAACGGCCCGCAACCTGTAAGAATTGTCGGTACAGTCTGCAAAAATTTAAAATTGAATTTTGATGTAATCAGCGAGTCTTCATTGAAAAAATACAACGGATCGACTGTTGTCTGAATATTCTGAACAGTTGTAGAAACTTCTTTATAAGTAAGGTTGTTATTCTGACCTCTCAAGGCTACGGATTCCGAGAAAACAAGGGTGTTTTTGAACTCCATCCATGCTCCTGAAACATAAGGATTCATTGACATCCATTCATCAATTTCTTTGAAGCGGAAGTTTAAATCAGTCTTTTTAAAATTTGACAAAAACTTATGAAAGATACGCAGATTTTTATTTACAAACAGGTACCGGTTCAAACAGAAAATTATTGACAAAACAAAGGTTGACAATACAATCAAAATAGGAATATCGGTAAATATATGTGCTAAATTCATTTAAACTCTCTCCATTCTGGCAGAATTATAGCATAAGAGCACTAAAGAGGCAAAATGTTAAAGTTTGTAATATTAGCAAAACTTACTATATTAACCTATACCTGCAGGGGATTATTTGTAACAAAAAAACATTTAAAATTTCAGTATAAGAAATCTGCCTTAGACAAGGAGTAATTTTTATGCTGATGGGAAATAATTGTCATGATTGTGCAAGATACAATCGAATGGAAATGAAAAATGTGAATAAAGATATTGTTGCCTGGCTAGAAGACATAGTCGAGGAAAACAACAGCCATGTTGAAAGAAAAGAATGGAAAAGTAAATATAACAGTTATGTTGTATATGATTATGAACCATTCTGCACTGACGGGTTTGAAATAAACCTTGTTATAACGTCTTATGATGCTGCGTATTTGAATTTTATTAAATATCTCTACGATGAAAAAATCAGCACTATAGAATATTTAAACAGCTGCATTGGCGCTTAATTTTTCAAATTATTTAACATACAAACAGGGCAAAACCTTATTGGCTTTGCCCTGCAGTGTTTAAAATCTATATATAAAATTCTATTCAGCTTTTAGAGTTGAAAAACAATCTTTGCAATAGACTTCTTTGCCAGGAATAGGCTTAAAAGGAACCTGAGTTTGAGCACCGCATTTTGAACAAACAGCATCATACATTTTTCTTGATTTTCTGTTGTGCTGCCTGCGGGCCTTACGGCAATCAGGGCATCTTTTTGGCTTATTGACAAGCCCTTTTTCCGCATAAAATTCCTGTTCTCCTGCTGTGAAGACAAATTCTGCTCCGCAATCTTCACATACTAATTTTTCGTCTTGGTACATTGTTGTAGTCTCCTGATTTAGTACTTTTTAAGAAAAATCCATTGCTAAATTCTTCTTATTTTTCAGATTATAACGCATTTTTCAAATTTATGCAACATGGCAATGACGATTTGTATGATTTTTCTTAATGTTCCGCACTTGTTATAATAATATTTGCGTACCGAGAATAATCCTGTGGCTGTCTTCTTCGTTTTCATTGTCACAGAAAACATAATTTAAAATAAGACGCAGAGCCTGACCTTTTATAAAATAATTTAGACCTGCAGTATATTCTCGTCTTAAATCCCCGCTAATGTCACGGTTTGGATCAAACTGATCAAAACGTGCCAGAACGTGCAGTTTCTGCGTAAGACGATAAGAAACGGTTGTATAAAAACCTGTTGCTTTATTTGTACTGAAGTTGCGTCCATTGTATCCGTCTGCTATTGAATACTCAGCATTTGCCGCAAATTTTTTGTATGAATATCCGACATAAGCACCGCCGACAGTATAATTTTCGTTTCTATGCCCTGCATTCAAACCTGTTCCGATTACAAGATGCCCGTATTTACCGCCGGTTCTGCCAAGAGGCTTAAAGTTTACCCAGCCCGTAAATTCCGCACCGGGGAAAAATTCCTGAAAAAACCTGTCAGAACTGTTCAATGCCAAACTGTAGTCAACAAGAGAATAATCCCCGACTACACGAACACCTAGCGCTCTTGTATTTCCGAAGTTTCTTGCAATCTGCGAGCGCATTGCAAACGGAAGTGTGTAAGAACTTGCACCGCCGTCTACTCCAACCTGATTTCTCGAATTACCGACGATTATTTTATGATGAGGAATTGAAAGATTCATCAAATATGCATCGGTTATAAAACCTTGCATAAAATTCACACCTTCAACAGGCTTAAAGTTCATCTGTAATTTAAAATCAGTATTCACTTTTTTTAAACTGCCGACAACACCGGCCTCGAAAATATTCAAATCATAAGTTGTATCGTAATCGCTTCCTTCAAACAGAGAATTAAAATTTCCCTGAAATGCACCGTAAAATTGCACCTTATCAACCGGCCCATTTTTATATTTAAAAGTTAATTCATCCTGCAAAAGGTATGAAGGAATAGAAGTTCTCTCAAGTTTCTTCTTGTAAATCCGGCCAAATAACGATTCTTCCTCTATTTTAAAAGGATGATCCGCCTCTTTATCTTTGTCAATAAGGTTGTCAAAGATAGAAAATTCTACATCAACGTTGTCATTAACAGTATCTTTTTCAATTTCTTTTGCATCATAGTTTTTTATTTTCTCCATTAATGAGCCTGAAGAATTAGACTTTTCTATATTTTTATCAGAAGAAACAGTTTCATTTTTTGTTACATCAAGAATTATTACATCTTCTTTTTTGGCTTTTGAGGATGTACGTGCAGATGCTGAAAGGCTGCTAAATGAGGCCAAACATACTATTATCAAAGCTATTCGTAAAATTCTGTTCACAAATATTAATTATATCATAAAACATATTGAAATTCATGATTTTTTTATTGTATATTGTAGTTATGACAGATGTAACAAGAATTAAAACCCCCGCCAGGGCCAAAGAAGCGGTAAAAATAAAAGCCCCGATTGTAGAAGCGCTGAAAAGAGCTTACGAAAACCCTACTTACCAGTTCCATATTCCCGGACACACCAAAGGAAACGGAACACTGCCTGATTTTCGCAAACTTGTCGGCAAAAAAGCGCTTGCGCTTGATACAACTGACGAATTTGACGGACTCGGCACACTTCACCCTGCAACAGGCCCGATTAAAGAAGCGCAGGAACTGGCCGCTCAGGCTTTCGGTGCAAAAAGAACTTTCTTTCTTCTGAACGGTTCAACTGCCGGAAACCTTGCTCTTGCTATGGGTTTAACCAAAAAAGGACAAAGAATTCTCACAAACAGAAACTGCCACCGTTCGGTTTTAACAGGAATGATTATATCAGGAGCAGAACCCGTTTGGCTTATTCCAGAAAGATTTGAAGAATGGGGAATCTGGGGCAACGTTACACCTGAAAGCGTTGAAGAACAACTCAGACGCAATAACGATATTTCAATGGTATGGATTACAAACCCGACTTACGAAGGGGTTGTATCGGATATCAAATCAATCTCGGCAGTCTGCAAAAAATATAATGTTCCGCTGATTGTGGACGAAGCCCACGCATGCCTGTGGAACTTCAACAAACACCTTCCGACATCCGCCCTCAAACTCGGTGCTGATGCGGTTGTTCATTCACTTCACAAAACAGGCGGCTCAATGAGCCAGAGTTCTATGCTTCATATAGCAGAAAACTCTATGCTTGATGTGGAAGCTGTTGAAAAAGCTTTGAAACTTCTCCACACAACAAGTCCTTCCATTATGCTTCTGGCAAGCCTTGACGCCGCACGTGCAAACCTAGACAGCCCAAGAGGCAGAAAACAGTTAAGCCGTGCCGTTGAAAATGCAAAATTTTTAAGACGCGAAATCGACAATATGGAACATATCCATCAACTAAAACCTGATTTCGGATATATGACGGATATTACAAAAGTATTTATAAAAGCAGACGGATTATCCGGCAAGCGTCTTGAATCAATTTTGGAAATTGATTTTAATATAGAAGTTGAAAGCGCATCTGATGCAGGACTTCTGGTTCTTTCGAATATCGGAAATTCAAGAAACGATATCAAATATCTTGTTGATTGCCTCTACAAAATTGACAAAACAAACTACTCAGATATCTGCTATCTTGAAAAGAAAAAACACATGCCGATGCTGACACCTGTAATCAAAATGAGTCTTCAGGACAGCTTTTATGCGCCCAAAGAACGAATTGAAAAAACGCAGGCCATCGGCAGAATTGCAGCAGAAGTAATTGCCGAATGCCCGCCGGGAATTGCAATTCTTCTCCCGGGCGAACTCATAACCGAAGAACATCTTCCGTATCTTCAGGATTATGAATATATTGAAGTAATCAAGTAATCCTGCAAAATTTAAAATCGGATTTGCTGTAAAAAAGAATCGCAATTATCCATTGGCTTCCAGAACATTAATGGTATTCTTTGCCTGACAGACATTATTAGGCTTTGCCCGAAAAATTCAGCGTTTTAGTTTGAGCGCTAAAAATCCACCCGGATTTTTAGAAGATCCTTCGGCTAAAGCCTCAGGAAGACATGGTGACTTTTGTACGCCATTCTGAGCGAAGCGGAGAATCTCAAATAATAGGCTCGCTTTGCACGTTAAGTGATAATTGCAAAAAATTAAAAAAGAGGCCGAATTTCCGACCTCTTTAATTATATATTTAAATTTGCAAAAAACTAAACTTTAGCTACAACTTTCATTGTATTAGCAATAATTTCGTTGAAGCTTTCGGCTTTAAGAGAAGCTCCGCCGACAAGAGCACCGTCGATATCAGATTTTGACATTTGTTCGGCGATAGTAGAAGGTTTAACAGAACCGCCGTAGAGAATTCTGATAGAATCAGCGGCTTCGGCGCCTGCAACTTCTTTAACGACATTTCTAATCATTGCAATTACTCTGTTAGCTTCGTCAGAATCGCATGTTTTGCCTGTTCCGATAGCCCAGATAGGTTCGTAAGCGATAACTGATTTTGCAACATCTTCTGATGAAATTCCGTCTAAAGCAGCCTTGATTTGTCCTGCAATCCATTTGTCAGTGATACCTGCTTCTCTCTGTTCAAGAGTTTCGCCGCAGCAGATAATCGGAATCAAGCCGCCTGCAAGGATTGCTTTTGCTTTTTTGTTAATCATTTCATCAGTTTCAGCGAAATACTGTCTTCTTTCTGAGTGACCGATGATTACATAATCACAGCCTGCATCTTTAAGCATTTCAACAGAAATTTCGCCTGTGTAAGCACCGGAATTTTCCCAGTGGCAGTTTTGTCCGGCAATTGAAATTTTGTTGCCGCCGCAGCCGCATGTGCATTTTACTGTTCTTACAGCGCTGATTGATGTGAATACCGGAGCAATTACGATTGTCGGCAACTCAACGGCTGTGTAGTCGTTTACGAATTCTTTAATCCCTTCAAAAACTTTTTCAGCTTCTGAGCGGATAAGATTCATTTTCCAGTTTCCTGCGATAATTGGTTTTCTTGACATAATTTCTCTCCTATTTTTGTTAACGAGCCACCAACATTATAATCAAGACAAAAACCAAATGCAACAAGATTAGCCCTGTATTATCATGCGGCAGTTTTTGCAGTCGAATTTGAGAGGGTATTTTTTCCCTTTTTCGTCTGTCAGAAAGAGATTTTTCTTGACCCCGCACATATCAAATGCGAATTTGAGGCAGTATTTTGTGCACATAAGTTCTTTTTCTATAAAATTGTGCGTTTTTTCTAATGCTTCTTCCGTAATTTCGCAGCCGCAGTTTTTGTAGAATTGTTTTGCTGTTTTGTTCAGAACATTTGCGTGATAGTCGTAAGTTTCAAGTGGAAATTTTGCGTATTTTAAGGGCGTCTGTATCGGTCTTTTGTAATTTTCAAGCCTTTTTGAGCTCAAGTCTGAAAGAATTTTCCGCCTCATTTCATTTACTATAGAAACCGGCATAAAATCAGGAATACCAAGAATTTCAATACTCTCTGCGTAAAAATCACTTTCGCCTGTTTTTGCAAGCTGTGTTTCTAAAGTCAGGCGCATTTTGTCGGGATTTTTCGGAGGTTCGCCGGAGGCGGCAGGGACTTGCGCCGTATTTCCGTCCTCGTCTGCGGCTGTCAGAATTTTATCTTTCAAGACAAATTTAACCCCGATTTTTCGTGCGGTTTTTGAGTTTTTGAGGATACGGTCGAATTCGCTGTTGAAATTTCTGTAAATAACCGTTCCTTCTTTAATTTTTCCCGGGTTATTAGGGTAAATTTTATTGCCTTCCGCTCTATTTACAAGACATCCCAGAAGTTCGCCGTCCGAAAAATAACAAAGACCATCCTGCGGATTTAATTTTGCGCTGTTAAGGATAAAGCCGCCTTTTATCAATTTTTCAACCCTGCCGATTTTTTCGCCGAGCGACTTCGGGGTGTCGAAATTGTTTATGTTTTTTCTTCTGCCCTTTTTGTCAGGCGTCACCGAAGGCAAAAAATAATCTGTAAATCCTCTGTTGAAACTTTTGTTCAAATCGGGTTCAAAATCAGTGAAAATTTGCCCTGAGGAAGTTTTTTCCGCATATTTATCTATTTCTTTTCGATAATATGCCGTCACATTTTTTACATAGCCGGAGTCTTTCAGCCGGCCTTCTATTTTAAAGGATTTTACACCGGCATTAATCAGGCGTTCAATATGTTTTGAGGCGTTGAAGTCCTTCAAACTCAGCAAATATTTGTCTTTTGCATAAACTTTTCCGTCTTCATCCACAAGCGAATATTTTTTGCGGCACGGCTGCGCGCACTCTCCTCTGTTTGCGGATCTTCCGCCGATTGAAGCGCTCAAATAGCACTGTCCGCTGTATGACACGCACAATGCACCATGGATAAAAACTTCTATCTCCATATCCGGATTAAAATCGCTCTTTCTCACTTCTTCACAGATATGTTCAATTTCTGAAAGCGTAAGTTCGCGTGCTAAAATAACCCGTTTTACGCCGATATTCTGAAAAAACTTAACCTTTTCAAGCGTTCTGTTGTTGCATTGCGTGCTTGCGTGAAGCTCTACCGGAGGAAGCTTTCCTTCAATTGCAAGTTCTAAAATTCCCATATCCTGCACAATAAGCGCATCAACTCCGATTTCGTAAAGTTTATGTATAAGTTTTTCCGCTTCTTTAAGTTCGTCATCCGACAAAATTGTGTTCAGTGTCACATGAACCTTTACGTTAAATTTATGTGCATAATCGACTATTTCTTTTATATCTTCAAGAGAATTTGAAGCATTCTGCCTTGCGCCAAACTTCACAGCGCCGGTATAAATCGCATCCGCGCCCGCATTAATCGCAGCAATCGCAGTTTCTTTATCCTTTGCCGGAGCCAATAACTCTACTGTTTTGTTAAGTTTCATAAAGCAATTATAGTATAAATTGGCAATTTTTTAAACTTTTTTATTTATTATAAACAAGAAAGCAGGTAGTATTATGGCTATTAGTCCGGTTTCATATAACAATCAAAATATTTCAAATAAAAATACCGCCTTTACGGCCGGACAGCAGCCGTCTGCGGCTCAAACACCCCCAAAAAACGGTGAACAAAAAGCAGATGAATTTCTTAAAAAATTTGAAAACATGCCTCCTGCAGCTGTCGGGCTGACCAGCGGTTTAGTATGGTTCGGGATTGGAGTAGGACTTGACAGGCTTGTCGGAGCAATATTCAAACCTATGAAAACTAATATAAAATCTTCACTTATCTGGAACGGTGTTTTTGGTGCTGTTATGGGCGCAATGGCTTTCTGGCGAGCCAGAAAAGAAGGTTAAAAGTTTATTTATTTAAAGAAGGAAAAAAACAGAGGCGCCGCAACAAAAGTTGCGGCGCCCTCTTTATGATAATTTTCAACAATTACAAAGGTTTGATTGATTCTCTGTAAATAGTTTCTACAACTTCTTTGCCGTTTCCTGACGGGGCAATATCAAGAAGTCCGCTGAGTGAAGGCGTTGTATAAACAAGGTTTGTCAACTTTTCAACATCTGCTTCCGTAAAGCCTTCGTCTTCAAGTTTTGAGGTTACATCAACAGAGAACAGCCAGTCCTGAACGGATTTTGCAGCCTGATAAGCTTCTTCCGGACATCCTTCCAAATCAGGATTAATCGGTTTAAGGATTTCGGCAAGCACGTGGCATCTGTCTTTGTACATAGTTTTGATTACAGCCGGCAGAAGCATTGCAAGCCCGAGTCCGTGTGCAAGTTCAGGTTTAACGGCGCTCAGCGGGTGTTCCAACGCATGAGTGTAGTGCAATAAGCCGTTATCAAAAGCAACTCCGCCCATCATTGCGGCATAAGCCAGATAGTATCTTGCTTCCAAATCTTCCGGATTTTCAATTGCTTTTGGAAGGTATTTGTGAACAAGTGCGATAACTTCACGGGCAAGTGTAATGCTGTATGGTGACATGACAGTTGAAGTTGCGGCTTCTATTACGTGGTTTACAGCATCAATTGAAACATATCTTGTCTGTTTCGGGCTTAATTTTGTCATCAACTGCGGGTCATCAATTGCAAACATCGGGTAGATGCAATCATAAGCGATTGCCGGTTTGAAGTTCTTTTCCGGAACTGTTACAACCGCAAATCTGTTGGTTTCTGTTCCTGTTCCGTGGGTCAGGTTGATTGAAACAATCGGAGCTGCTTTTTCCGGTGTGAATGTGAATTCATAAATATCATTTGCTGTTTTGTCCGGATATTCAAGCAAAATTGCAACTGATTTGCCGGCATCTGTAGGCGAGCCGCCACCAATTGCAACGACCGCTTTTGCACCAAAATCTCTTGCAAGTTTTGCGGCATCATTTACGTGGTGTGTTGTCGGGTTCGGGGTTACCTGATCATAGTTTACGTATCCGATTTCATTGTCTTTCAAGGCTTTTTCAACAACATCCCACGCGCCGGTTGCTTTGTAAGCGTTTCTGCCTGACATTACGATAACTTTATCTATTCCTTTATTTTTCAGAACCTGCGCAATTTCGTTAATCTTTTGGATTGCGCCGACACCAAAGTAAACAGTCGTTCTCGTTCTAATTTCTTTAATGTCGTTGATGTTAATATCTTTTTCAAACATATTAAACTCTCCTTTCTCAATTACACCAACATTATAAGAAATGTTTTACAGATTTGCAAGAGATACTTAAACCCTTCACCCGAATTCCTACGGCTCGCTGCGCTCGCCGGAAATTCGGATGAGGGGGATTCAAACTTAAGTATGAAATTATGCCGGATTTTATTGACTTATTTCAAATCCAATGTTATATTACACAGAGTTTAAGTTACTGCATTTAAACACTATAAGTATGAAAGGAGATAACGATGGTTAATGACAGTAATCAAATACAAGCACAAAAACGGGATTATCCTGTTGCATTGCTTCTTTGTATGTTTTTGGGCGGATTGGGCGCACACAGATATTATACAGGTTATATAGGATTGGGTATACTTCAGCTGATATTATGCTTCTGCGGAGGTATTGGCGCTATTTGGGTTTTAATTGACCTCATTGCCATTTTAATGAATAAATACAATGATTCAAACGGCCAATCGCTTGCGAATTCCGATTCTACAGTAAGTAAGACTTTGCGTATAATTGCTATTATTCTTTTACTCCTCGGAATTTTGGGCGGATTGTTATTCGGGTTTGGTTTAGCTGCAGCACTTACAACAATGCCGCATTCATAAATTTTTGATATTCAAAAAATTATAAACAAAAAGGACCGGTTTTCATCGGCCCTTTTTGTTTTATGAAATTTATTCAGCTTACTTGTCATCAAGCGCAGCAACACCCGGTAGAACTTTTCCTTCGATAAATTCTAATGATGCGCCGCCGCCTGTTGAAACGTGTGTGAAATCTTCAGCTTTAAAGAATTTTTTAGCTGCAGAAACTGAGTCGCCGCCGCCGATAACTGAAGTTGCGCCGTTCTTTGTAGCTTCAACAATAGCTTCAAGAACTACTTTTGTACCTTCTGCGAATTTCGGATTTTCAAATGCTCCTACAGGGCCGTTCATCAAGATTGTTTTTGAAGATTTCAAAACTTCAGCAAATGCTTTTCTTGAGTCAGGGCCGGCGTCAACGCCTTCAAATCCATCGGGAATTTCGTTAATTTTTACGAATTCGTTTTTACCGTTTCCGGAGAAGTCATCAGTTGCAAGAACATCTGTTGCCATAACAAGTTTTACGCCTTTGTCTGCAGCTTTCTTTTCAATTGCTTTTGCAACTTCAAGCTGGTCGTCTTCGCAGATTGAATTGCCGATTTTGCCGCCGTTTGCTTTTACAAATGTATAAGCCATACCGCCGCCGATAATCATATTGTCAACTTTGTCTAACAAGTTTTCAAGAACGCCGATTTTTGATGAAACTTTAGCGCCGCCGACAACTGCGGTGAAAGGTCTTGTCGGGTTGTCGAGAGCCTGAGAAAGACATCTGATTTCTTTTTCCATCAAAAGACCAGAAACTGCCGGTTTAAGAACTTTAGCAAGTTTTGCTGTTGAAGTGTGGTTTCTGTGAGCAGCGCCGAATGCGTCGTTTACATAGAAATCGCCGAGTTTTGCAAGTTCATTTGCAAATGTCATATCGTCATCTTTTGCTTCTTCAGCCTTGTAGAAACGGATGTTTTCAAGAAGCGCAACCTGTCCGTCTTTCAAATCAGCCAATTCTTTTTCTGCGCCTTCGCCTACTTTTGATGAAACAAACAACACATCTTCACCCAGAACTTTTGACATGTATTTTGCAACAGGAGCCAGTGAAAATTCCATGTTCCATTCGCCTTTCGGACGGCCTAAGTGTGCCATAAGAATAATCTTTGCACCTTTATCTTTTAAGTATTTGATTGTCGGCAAAATTGCCTGAATTCTTGTATCATCTGTAACATTTTTGTCTGCATCAAGAGGAACATTGATATCAACACGTACTAATGCACGTTTTCCTTTGATGTCTCCTAAATCAAGAATAGATTTTTTCATATTTTTTCTCCTTATTTAAAAATAAAAAATCCTGCATTGATATTTTATGCAAAACATAATTTTAATTCAATCGGGTAGATTTTGATAAACTTTACTGCCCGAGCAGGCTATTCAAATCTTTTGTTTGAAGCGTTATTGTTAAATCGCACTAAAAAAGAAAGGATTTACCATGACCAAAAAAATCAGTTTTTTATTTGTTTGTCTTATGGCATTTGCGCTCGGATACTCGATTAACAACATTGCAATCTCTGATACAGCACCAAAGATTGCAGTCGTTGACGTTCAAAAAATCGTTGCAAATTCTTCTCAGGTAAAACAACTTAAGGCAGATCAGGAAAAGAAACTCGGCGAAATGCAAAAAACTATCCAGCAGGCACAAAGCGAAATTTCTAAAGAAAAAGATCCGGCTAAAATTACGGCTTTGGAAGAAAAATACAGAAACCAGATTAATGACCAGAAAGTTGCTCTTGACAAAGACTATAACGACAAACTAACCAAAATTGACTCCGAAATCCGTTCCGCAGTCGTAGAAAAAGCTAAAAGTCTTAATTACAATCTTGTTCTGCCTAAAAGTATGGTATTCTATGGCGGGGAAGATATTACTGACGTCATAGCAAAAGATATAAATTAACTTTATCAATCTTAGGCAATTTATGCTAAAATAGGTGTGCAAAAATAAGGAGAAAATTATGAGATTTTTACACACGATGATAAGAGTAAAAGATGCTGATAAATCAGTCAAATTTTACACCGAACTTTTGAATATGAGTCTGGACAAGAAGAAAAGACTTGATGATTGCTGGCTTTACTTTTTGACAGATGAGGACGGAGTTTGCCAGATTGAACTTACACACAACGACGACACTCCGCAAGACGGCTATCAATTGGGAACAGGATTCGGACATTTTGCTTTTTCGGTAAAATCGCTTGATGAGTTCACGGAAAAACTTCATCGTCTAGGTTATGAATACCTGTACGAACCCTTTGATTTGAACGGAAAGGGAACTAAAATTGCATTCATAAAAGATCCGGACGGCTATGAGATAGAATTAATCGAAAAAGTTGTCTGGTAGTCCATATACTCAAAAGCAGAAAACTTTCAGAAAATTAAACAGAACTTTTAGACCGGTTTTAAATAACCGGTCTATTTATTAATTCAAACTAAAACTTTATGTTACAATCAAAGCATGATTTTTATAGGCGAAAACATTCATATAATTTCTAAAACGATACGAAATGCGCTTTTGCTCAAAGATGAAACTTTTGTAAAAGAACAACTTTTGTATCAGAAAACAATGGATTATGTTGATTTGAATATCGGGCCGGCCGGCGGGGAATTTTGCGGGATTTATTCCTGGTTATGTCCTCTGGTTGAAGAAAATTCAGATTTAAAAATTTCACTGGATACCACAAATTTTGAGGAAATGAAAAGTGCATTTAATTATATTAAAAATTCAAAAGATGTAATTTTAAACAGCACTTCTGCAGATACTCCACAAATAAGTGCGATGACAGAACTTGCGCTTGAATATGGATGCAGCTTTGTTGCGCTTACAATGTACAGATCTTCAGGAATTCCCTCAACAAGCGACGGAAGAATGGAAACAGCCTCTGAAATTTATGAAAGGATTTCTAAACAAAATCTGGTTGATAAAACCTTTTTCGATCCGCTTGTTTTGCCTGTACCATCATGCCAGCCGCAGGCAAAAGAAGCTCTTGATACATTAAAAACAATCAAAGAGGCTTTTGAAAATTCCGTTAAAACAATAATTGGTTTGTCTAATGTTTCAAACGGTGCGCCTTCACATTTACGGCCGCTGCTAAACAGAGTATATGCCGTTCTGGCATTCGGAGCTGGAATTGATGCAATTATAATGGACGGAGCGGACGCAGAGTTAGTCAGAATTTTAAAAATGCTTCAATCAGACACTCCGGCCAGCCAAATTGATAAGTTATACATTAAACTTGCGGATATGACCAAAAATTTTGGAGAACTGGAAGAAATTAAATATGATAAAGAAGATGCGGAACAGGTGAAAATTATTAAAACCTGCGAGGTCTTACTGAATAAAAAAATATATTCAAACAGCTTTGCACAAGTTTAAATTTTATGTTAATATATAGTTAAGAATACAAGCATTATATTAAAGAAAAGGGTTACGGTTATTATAAAAGTTAGGAGCACAAAAATTAAAAAGCAATTATTAACTATGTCAGCAATCGCAGCATTGATGTTCAGTTCTGTTGCTGCAGAAGCTTACATGCCTCCGGAAGCCAACGCATTATACCAGCAGGCATGCACTTTAGAGTATCAGCATAATTTTTCAGAAGCAATTACAAAAATTCAGGAAGCTATTAAAATAGCCGGTGAAGATGCCTTGCTTTATACGAAACTTGCAGGGCTTCTGGCTGAAACCGACAGATATGATGAAGCAATTGATGCTTATAATACAGTTGTGAAACTTCGCCCTGATGATGCTTTTGTCTACATTAGTATCGGTAATATTTACGAAAACCAGTCAAAATATATTCAGGCTCTGGAAGCATACAATCAGGCTCTTAAACTTTTTCCGCAGTACAAATATAATTATCTGAATATTGCAAATGTTGAATATCAGATGAATGATTACAATGCTGCAATTGAAAATTATACAAAATTTTTGGAAACATATTCAAACCACAAAGAAGCACGAGAAAGTCTTGCAAATGCTTACCTTGCAGCCAACAAACCCGACAAAGCTGTTGAAGAATACTCCAAATTATACGAGGCTGATCCTTCAAAATTTAAATTTTACTCAAATTACGGCTTAGCACTGTTTCAGACAGAAAATTACGGAAAAGCCGTGGAATTTTTGGAAAAAGCTATTGAGCAGGAGCCGGACAGTATTACTTCTCATATGAGTCTGGCGCTTTCTTATCAGGAACTCGGCAAAAATGAAGATGCCTTAAGACAATACGAAATTGTATTCAAACAGGCTCCGAATTTACATTCAATCCGGTTTGATTATGCCAACCTGCTTGCCGATATGGACAAAAACGGCGAGGCTATTGTACAGTACAAGATATATGCCGAGCATTATCCCGAGGATTCAAGAGCTTACAAAAATATGGGCATTGTCTATAAAAGACTTAACGATTACGACAATACAATAGCCAGCTACGAAAAAGCTCTTTCTATTGATGGCAAAGACACCAGTATAAAAAAAGAACTTGCCAATTGTTATCATATGAAAAAGGATTATACCGCGGCTCTGAAATATTACGATGAAGTTTTGGAGGCCGAACCTGAAAATTACGATATCAAAGTAAACAAGGCTATTGCGCTTCACGCACTCGACAGATATGAAGATGCTATCACTCTTTACAAAGAAATTCTTTCAACAAAAGAAAATCCTATTATTGAATCAAATTTAACTGACGCCTATGTTGCTCAGGGCAAAGTTGATCTGGATTTAAAGAACTATACAAAAGCTTCGGAAGAATTTGAAGAGGCAATCTCAAGAGGAACTAAAGACGGTCTTGCATACTACGGGCTTGCAAAATGCTATCGTGTAAGCGGCGCCAACGATAAAGTCGGCGCATTATATGAAAAAGCCATAGAGTTATCACCCGGACAAACATTATACAGTGATGAGTATGCCGCTTTTATTGCGGATATGAATGCGGCTTCCGCCGCTTCTGCCGCTTCTGCCGCAACGGCTGAAACAGGTGCCCTCACTCCTGTTCAATCTGCGGAAACTCAAACGATTACAACTCCCGCTACAACAACAGGTAATCCGGCCTCTGATGGCAAACTGCCTTCTATCAGCGTAGAAAATTCCGAAGAAAATGTTGTTACAATTGCAAATATAGACCGCAGTAAAGACTTAATCGCAAAAGGTGATGCAAATTATAAAAAAGATGATTATGACGCAGCAATTGATAACTACAAAGATGCATTGAAAATAAATCCTAATGATGAAGTTACGCTTTTGAAACTCGGAAATATTTATAAACTCAAAGATGACAACGACAAAGCACTTGATTATTACAAAAAAGCAATAGTCGTAAATCCTGATTACACTGACGGATGGTTTAACCTCGGTTTGGTTTACGCAAATGATAACGACATTTCAAAAAGCAAAGACTGTTTTGAAAAAGTTATTTCTTTTGATCCTGAGTATGCTTATGCTTATTATGCCCTTGCCATTGCTTTTGAGGGTGAAGAAAACAAAGATGAAGCTGTTAAAAACTACAATTTGTTCCTGAAATATAACAAGGATGCAAATATGGTTAAAGTTGTCGAAGACAGGATTAACAATCTCCAAAAGTAAATCAGGCAGAATATACCGGGAATTTTTATGAAAAAGCTATCATTATTACTTTTTATATTTTGTATAATGTTTTTTACAACAGCCTGTGATTCGGAAAAACCCGGAATTTTATTCAACAGATATCCTATTACCGTTGACACGGTAATGGGTCATGAACAGGTTTTTGAAAGAGGTACAAGAATTTATTATCTTGTTGTTATGCCTAAAAAAATACATTCAAGATATATGTATATGCAGATTATCAAAAAAGACAACGACTATGAACGCCTCGGATACAAAGTTTATTACGGCAAAGATATCAGATTAAAAGACGAACAGATTTATTATTATGATGATTATATTGTAATAAACCAGTCCGGAGCTTATGTAATGCAGATTTTCTCGCGTGACAATCCGCAGAAAGTTTTGACTATGAACGAATTCTGGGTTAAATAACCTTACAAAAATTCGTCAACAGTTCTAAGCGTTTCTTTCCAGTTAATTAATTCCTTAGAAACAGGATAATCTTTTCTTAAATTTGCAAGCTCCGGAGCGGGCGACTTGTCTTTAAGATTTAATTGAATTTCCGTCGGGAAAAATCTTGCATAATCCATATGATATACCCGCCCGTCAGTATCAATAAGCTTCATCCCGAGATAACGGTGATAGCGTCCGTAAGTTTGGAGATCCTCTGCAAGTATAGGAGTCGTGTTGTCATGCTCCTGCATCGGGGCTTTTATGTTGAATTCTTTCATAAACTGCTTCATTCTGCCGGAGGAATTTAGAGAGCAGTCAAAACCGTTCATTTTATCTGACATTAAATCCATAAAAGTTTTAATATCTTTTTCATTTTTTATGTATTTTTGCGCTCCGTTTAAGTCCGCCCTGTAAAGACTTTCAAGGTTTTCCAGAACATTTTCTCTCAACCAGATCATTGCAGGGATATCAAAATATTTGGCATTCTGCGCATCAAAGCCGAAACTTCTTGTCATTACGTTAAATTTTTCATTCTTCGCAAGCGGGGTGAACGTAAATAAAGCATTAGCAATTCTGTCCGTAAATTTGTCTCTCAGCCTGAAATATTTTTCACTGTCGCCGGATTTAAGCGCCTTTACTCCTGCAATGTACGAAGCGTTGAAACAGTTGAAAGACAGATTAAAAGCGTTTAATTTATCCATATTTTCAGGTTTTGCAAAATATTGTGCATATTTTTCTGCTCTTTCCTGAAGCTTTTTGTTGTCAGGATGCCAGCCGGAGGTGTCAAAAACAGTCTTTCGTCCGAGTGACCCGTGCAATTCATTCGTAAGGTCGATAAAATCATGAAGCCTGCCTTTTTTATCTTTGACTGCAATGTCCATGCAGTCTGCGTCGTAAAAAAGTTCTGTTGATCTGTAAATAAGTGTATCTTCATCTTTAGTCATGTTTTCTCCGAAAAGTGGAAGGTTTCCCAGCCTTTTGCGAAGAGTTTTGAAGCCGTCTGTTATCAGTTTAAAATCTTCCCATGACATCTCTCTTTTAGAGGGTTTTGCATCAGCATAACAATACCCGCACATATTTTTGCATCCGCGTTTGACAGCTATAACATGAAGGTTTTCGCTCATATATTGAATATCCTTCATCGAAAGTCCCTTAAAAACCTCAATCCCGTACTGAATTCCCTCTAACGCTTCCATACTGAGATTTCTGAAAAGAAGTTCATTTCCGTTTGACTCATGTGCAAGAAGCTTGTTTAGCCCTTTAGCATACAACATTCTGTCCAAACAACGGATATAATCCGTTAAAGGTTTCACAGGATTACCGGTGAAAGCAGGCGGATTTGTATTTTTAATAACAGGATTAAAAGCAGAATTTTCATATCTTGCGTAATTCTGCACAGGCTTGAATGAAATTCTGCCGTTTTGGTTTATATTCCGGTAGTAATAATCTGGGGAGATTTTCATATTTGATATAAAAACCGTCAAAATATTTTTTGCTATTTATTACAAAATGTAAAGTTCCGTGCAAAAATTAGCAATAATTTTAAGTACATATTTTTTATATAAATATACAATAATCAGGGTATTAAGAAAAGGGGATTTTTATGGGAAATCAAGTTAATTCATTAGGTGCAAAACTACCGCAGGGGTTCAATTCAATTACAGACGACTACAAAGTTGCTAAAGTAGAAACAGTTGAAGAAAACGGAAAGAAAACAGAAACAGCCTACAATAAATCCGGTCAGGTTTTAAGGACATCTGTATTTGTTGACAGAAACGGCGACGGGCAGTATGACAAATCAGAAGCAGTTTCAATAAAATTTAACCACGTAGATTCAAGATCCAGCAATACAAGAGAATACAGAGACCTTAATAACGACGGAAGCTATGATGAAATTATTGAAAGTGACTGGAGCGGAATGGAAACAGTTCGTAAGCTGAACGGAAAAGTTAATCCGGAAAAAACGCAAATGAGCGACGTTTACGGCTCTGGCAAAGACACAATAAAAGAATGGTTTCCAAAAGGTGCATAATGTTTTACCAAAAGGCGGCAGGATGAAACATCCTGCCGCCTTTTTCATCTAAAAACTAATTCTTTTTAATTAATTTCCGTCATCAATGAGTTTTGTTTGTTCGACATTCGCGTCCGGCTGAGCGGATTTCTGCATATCAGCAGGAATTGCGGTGTCATCATCTTCCGGATTCAGAATTTTGTTGACTGAAACAACAGTATCGTTATCCATCAGGTTCTGTGCCCTGACGCCTGTTGCCGGTCTGCCCTGACAGCTTATTGAACCTGCATTGATACGGGTTACGACACCATTTGCGGTCACCATCATAATATCGTCTGATTCTTTAACTATTGTGAGCGCAACCAGTCTTGATTTAGGGGATTTGAATTTCGTTGCAATCAATCCTAATCCGCCTCTGTTCTGGCTTCTGAATTCGGAAAGTTTGGTGCGTTTTCCAAACCCGTCAGATGTCACAACAAGAAGGTCAGCATCATAGTTTCTCGGAACAATGTCGCAGCCGACGATTGTGTCGCCTGTTCTGAGTTTCATAGAAGTTACGCCTCTTGCGCTTCTGCCGAGCGGTCTTAAATCTTCAATCGGGAACCTGATTGCCATACCGCAGGAGGTTCCGATAATAATTTCGTCGTGCGCTGTTGCAAGTTTAACCCAGCAGAGTTCGTCACCTTCTTCAAGACCGATTGCAATAATTCCGTTGCGGCGGATGTTAGAGAAGTTGTCAAGTTCAATCCGTTTGATGTAGCCTTTGCGGGTCAGCATAATCAAATTCAAATCATGCGAGAAGTTGCTGACCGGAACGACTGCCGTAATTGTTTCATTCTGTTCAATCGGAAGAACGTTTACTATCGGAAGACCTTTTGCCTGACGTCCGCCTTCGGGGAAGTCGTAAACATTCAGGCTGTAAACCGTTCCTTTTGATGAGAAGAACAGAACTTTATCATGCATCATTGCAGTGAAGAAGTGCTGGATATCGTCATCCTCTTTTGTTTTAATACCTGATTTACCGCGGGTTGCACGGTTCTGGCGCTCAAACGTGTCAAGAGAAATTCGTTTTAAGTATCCCTGATGAGTTATAAACACAGCCATCGGAGTGTTCGGAGTCAAATCTTCAATAGTAACTTCACCCTGTTCGGGCAGAATTTGTGTTTTTCTGTCGTCGCCATATTTTTCTTTGTCTTCAAGAAGTTCTGTCTTGATAATTTCAAGGATTTTGTGGCGGCTTGCAAGGATGTCCTCGTATTCCGCAATTTTCTTGACTAATTCGTCATATTCGGCTTTTACTTTGTCCTGTTCCAATCCTGTCAATCTTCTCAACTGCATTTCAAGGATTGCATTCGCCTGATCCGTGTCAAGCCCGAATCTGCTCATCAAGCCTTCTCTTGCATCATCTGTTGTTTTTGAATTTTTGATTAATTCAATAACTTCATCAATAGAACCTAGTGCAATAATCAAACCTGCCAAAATATGCGCTCTGACTTTTGCTTTTTTGAGGAAGAAGATAGTTCTTCTTGTAACTATCTCAACCCTGTGTTCGACGAATTCATTCAAAACCTGTTTCAAGTTCAGCAATCTCGGCTGTTTGCCGCAGAGAGCAAGCATATTTACACCGAAAGTTGTTGCAAGTTGTGTGTATTTGAAAAGGTTGTTTTTAACGACATCCGGCTTGGCATCACGTTTAAGTTCGATAACAATTCTCATACCTTCGCGGTCTGATTCATCACGAATGTCGGAGATGCCTGTAATTCTTTGATCTTTAACAAGTTCTGCGATTTTTTCGATAAGCATAGACTTGTTAACTTGATAAGGAATTTCAGTAACGACTATTGCAGTTCTTGCCTGGCGTCCGCCACCTCCTGCAATTTCTTCAATAGTTGCAACGGCTGACATTTTTATTGAGCCTCTGCCTGTTTCGTAAGCTTGTTTAATATCGTTCAATCCGATAATTGTTGCCGCAGTCGGGAAGTCAGGCCCTTTAATATATTCCATAAGTTCAGCAACTGTAATATCGGGATTGTTGATAAGAGCAATAGTCCCGTCCACGATTTCGCAAACATTGTGCGGCGGAATATTTGTTGCCATACCGACAGCAATACCTGAACATCCGTTCAAAAGGAGCATCGGGAGTCTTACCGGCAAAACAGAAGGTTCTTGCAAAGAGCCGTCAAAGTTCGGTTCAAATTCAACTGTTTCACAGTCAATATCTGCAAGCATGGACTGTGTAATCTTGTGCATACGGGCTTCTGTGTACCTCATAGCAGCCGCCCCGTCGCCGTCGACAGAACCGAAGTTTCCGTGTCCGTCGACCGTCAGGTATCTTGTTGAAAAGTCCTGCGCCATACGAACTAAAGCTTCGTAAACCGCACTGTCGCCGTGAGGGTGGTATTTACCGAGAACTTCACCAACAATACGGGCGCATTTCTTAAACGGTTTATCCGGTGTCATCCCGAGTTCGTTCATTGCATACAAAATACGTCTGTGAACAGGTTTCAGCCCGTCACGAACATCAGGAAGCGCACGTCCGACAATTACACTCATTGCGTAATCTATATACGACCGTTTCATCTCTTCTCTTATATTAACCGGAATAATCTTTCCGTCTGAAAACATGCTCTGCTGGTTACTCAATCTCTTATCCTCCAGTGTCTGATAATCTTTATATCCATATCATAGCATAAAAACAAGCTTTTAGGTAATTTTAAATTAATCTTTACAAATTATGGAAACCGGTTTAAGAACCAGCCTGACATTTTAAATGAAGAATAATAAATTTCTGTGTTTACCGGAAAACTATTTTTTTAATTTAATTTCAACAGCATTGCAATCTTGTAAAATCTGTTTTTCTTTGTGATTCGTAATTTGATACGGAATTGCGCCGCCAATTATGGCACCTGCAACTGCAGCATAAGCAGGTAAATCAATATCATTAGCCAGAAGACTTTTGGGATGCTTTTTCGCAATTTGCAGCATCAATGCGCCGGCTCCTAAAAGTCCGGCTAAACCGGTTATCGCCATAGACACAAATGATACTTTTTCAGTCTTTTTATATTTATTTACAAATTCGTCGGTTTTATCCGCCGGTACAACAAAATTTCTCAGATTTTTCCGTTTGATTTCACCGTTCAAATTGATTTCATCGTATGATGACACACGGCATGAATTTGTATTCGGAATTTTGGTCGTTTCAATTTTTAATGTCATATTAATAATAAAACATAAAAAATAATCATTTTGCGTTAAGAAATAACACATGTTAAAAATTGTTAAAATAAAAGGGACTTATTTAGCAAATTCTGCAAAATTTTTCAAAACAACGTCATACTGAGCGTTAGCGAAGTATCTAAATAAAAAAGATTCTTCGGGCAATGCCCTCAGAATGACGAACTTTTAATAGTATCTGCGGAATTTGCTGTATAAGTTCCGAATAAGACTTCTCAAACAATATCTTTTTCTATGTTATAATCCGGATATGGATAGAAAAGAATTTATAAATGCCAAACGTATTGTTGTAAAATTAGGCACAAATATTTTAAGGAATGACGAAGGTTATGTTTCATTGCCGAGGGTTTTCTCGTTTATTGAGGACATGGCCTCTCTGGTTAAATCAGGAAAAGAGGTAATCCTGATAACTTCCGGTGCTGTCGGATTGGGACGGAAAAGACTCGGGCTTGAAGGTACAACCGGAACCGCTCTTAAGCAGGCCTGCGCTGCCATCGGACAGGGAAAACTAATGTCAATTTACGAAGGCGGATTTGACACTTACGGGCTTGTAGCCGCGCAAATCCTTCTGACAGAAGACGATTTCGGTATAAGAACAAGGTATTTGAGCCTCAGAACAACTCTGAACAAGCTTCTTGAACTCGGGGTAATCCCTGTTATCAACCAGAATGATACGGTTTCAAGCATTGAAGTCGATCCAAGATACGAGCACATGCAGGTCTGTTTTTCCGATAATGACAAACTTTCTGCGCTTGTGGCAAGCGAACTTGATGCGGATTTGCTTTTGATATTGTCCGATGTGGACGGCTTATATGACAAAAATCCGAAGGAAAATCCGGACGCAAAAATTATTCCGGTTGTGAATGAAGTAACAGACGAAATTTTAGAACTCGGAACTGACGCATCTGATGGCGGAAGAGGTGGAATGCGGACAAAACTTATGGCCGCCAGAATGGTGACAAGATTCGGCGGAAGAGTTCTTATCGCAAACGGAAAAATTCCGTACGTAATCAAAAAAGTTTTCGCAGGCGATGAAATCGGAACAATGTTTTTGCCGCAAAATGAGGGCTTGTCAGACAAAAAACGCTGGATAGGTTATGCAACAAATATTATCGGCAAAATCAAGGTTAATCATGGTGCCAAAAAGGCTCTTGTCGAAAAAGAAAAAAGCCTTTTGCCCATCGGCGTTATTGACGTAATCCACGAATTCAAAAAGGGCGACGTAATCTCAATAATTGATGAAAACGACCACGAATTTGCCCGCGGGATGGTTAATTACGATTCGGATTCCTGCCGGAAAGTTATCGGCTGCCACTCCGATGACATAATTAAGGTTCTCGGGTTTAAAAATTATGATGCAATAATAACACGTGATAATATTACAATTTTGTAAGGAGTGCTTGTATGGACTTTGTTGAAATTGCTAAAAATGCTAAAGCTGCTTCGCTTTTGACTGCATCTTTGAGCCAAGAAATTAAAAACAAAGCGCTTAATATGATGGCTGATGCGATTGAAAAGGCAAAAGAAGAAATTTTTGAGGCCAATAAAACAGATTTAGAACTTGCGGAGCCGCTTGTCAAATCCGGCGAACTTTCAAAATCCACATTCAATCGTTTGAAATTGGATGAAAACAAGATGCGGGATATGATTGCGGGAATTCGTGAAATAGCAAAGCTTCCGGATCCTGTTAATAGAAAACTTCTTGTAAGAGAACTTGATGAAGGCTTGACTTTGTATAAAGTTTCTTGTCCTATCGGGGTTCTGGGGATAATTTTCGAGGCTAGACCGGATGTTATTTCACAGATTTCATCGCTTGCAATCAAGTCCTCAAATGCCGTAATTTTGAAGGGCGGAAAAGAAACAACCCATACAAACAAAAAGATTTTGGAAATTATTAACAGCGCACTGGCTGATGTTGAAGGGTTCCCCCAAAACGTTATCCAGCAGGTGTTTACCCGCGATGACGTCGGTGAAATGCTTAAGTGTGACAAATATATAAATCTGATTATCCCGCGCGGGGGCAATAGCCTTGTAAAATTTATCAAAGAAAACACGAAAATTCCGGTTCTGGGGCATGCTGACGGGATTTGCCATATTTTTGCCGATGAAAGCGCAGATTTGATGACTGCCGAAAAGATTATTATTGATGCTAAAACCCAGTATCCAAGCGCCTGCAACAGTGTGGAAACACTCCTTATTCACGAAAAATTTCCGCACAAAGACGAACTTCTTGCCGCATTACAGCTTGCGGAAATCAAACTTATCGACAATCCTGAAAGCTGGGCGCATGAATACGGTGACAAAATTCTTGCTTTTAAAACAGTTAAAAATCTCGACGAAGCTGTTGAGCATATAAACACTTACGGTTCGGGGCATACTGATTGTATAATTACAAAAAGTGTTGAAAATGCGGAAGAATTTATGAACAGAGTAGATTCTGCAGGGGTTTATTTTAACGTATCAACACGCTTTGCGGACGGTTTCCGCTACGGTTTCGGCGCAGAAGTCGGGATTTCTACAAACAAAACCCACGCAAGAGGCCCTGTCGGACTTGAAGGCTTAACCATTTACAAGTACAAACTAATCGGAAACGGACAGATTGTATCTGATTATGTCGAAGGAAGAAAACAGTTTCATCATAAAGATTTATACCCGGGTATCAGACTTACTGTAGGACCAAAGAGGTGTTTATAATTATGCAAATCGGAGTTGTCGGACTCGGGCTTATCGGAGGGTCGATTTTTAAAGGATTAAAAACAAAAGGCTTGATATAAATATTTTGAGACTTATATAGCAAATTCCACAGATACAATAAAAGCCCGTCATTCTGAGGACTTTAGTCCGAAAAATCTTTTTTATTTAGATACTTCGCTAACGCTCAGTTTTTTGGCGGAATTTGCTATATATATCCCAACATTTTAATCTTGAAAATTTCGGATAATATGATATAATAAAGATACAGGATTAACATGAAAACTTACGAGGATATACCATGAAAAACCGCACCACATCTGTATTTCATACAGGGGGGGGGGGGGTAAACCCGCTTCTGTAGCCGATAATCAGTGTTTTTTATTCTTCAAAAACTTTTCTGTTTTTGGCTGTAAATATAAGATTGAAAAATTTTTAGCAGTTTTTTCCTGTACATTTTCTGAAAGTTTTATTAAAATTCCGGCTTTTACTATGGCCGAAGTTCTTATTACTTTAGGGATAATAGGTATTGTTGCATCTATGACAATGCCGGGGCTTATGGGAGCTTACAGAAAAAAAGTTGTCGAAACGCAGCTTCAAAAAGCATTTTCCACTCTTGCACAAGTTATCCAGCGCGCAGAAGTTGACCACGGAGAAGCAAGGTACTGGGATTACCCGTCTGAAGGAGCCGGCAGCACAGTGGCCGGCGACAGCGGAACGCATGCGTTTACTGACAATTATATAAAACCGTATTTGAATATTGTTTACACAACACCGTATGAAAAAAAATTTGATGTTTATTGGTCTTCAGGAGTAAAATCCTGGTATGATCAATATATCTGGCACACTCCGGGATTTGTATTACCCTCCGGCGCAATCCTATATTTTTTCCCGCTTAAAAAAGGCGATAACATCCAGACAAGTATTCTTGTAGTAACTTCCAACAGCAATGACAAATTTATTCTCGGGAAAAATATGTTTTTATTTAACCTGTACAGCGATACCAAAACACCTGCCAGACTCGGAATACAGCCGCGGCCTGATTACAAATGGACATGCGGAGATCTTGAAAAAAACAGAGATGAATTTATATCCGAATGCAAACAGGACACAGGCGGAAGTGCGCATGGAGTATCTTCAGCCTCGTGGTGCACTTTTTTGATATACTGCAATGGTTGGACAGTTCCAAAAGATTATCCGATTAAATTCTAAATGTGTTATAATTGTTTCAAAAGCATTTTGAAAATAAGGAGATTTTTATGAAAATCGGAGTTGTCGGACTCGGGCTTATCGGAGGGTCGATTTTTAAAGGATTAAAAGCCAAAGGCTTTGATATAACCGGAGTTTCTAAGTCACAGCAGGGAGAAGGTATTTACAAAAATTACGACGTTCTCACAGACTGTGATGTTGTTTTTGTCTGCACTGCGATGAACAAAACCCTTGCCGTGCTTGATGAACTTGAAAAATATCTGAAGCCCGAAACTCTTGTGACAGACGTTTGCAGTTTAAAAGAATTCGTCTGCAAAAAACAAAGACCTTACAACTTTATCCCCTCTCATCCAATGGCCGGAACCGAACATAAGGGATTTGAAAATTCTTTTCCGGAACTTTTTCAGGGGGCAAAATGGGCAATTACTCCGGCTTTCGGCACAAATGACCTTACAAAACTTATTCAAATAATTCAAACCCTCGGCGCAAAACCGGTGATTACAAAACCCGAACTTCATGACGAAGCTGTTGCGATGATTTCTCATATGCCAATGGTAATTTCGCAGGCTCTTTTTGCTGCTGCAAGTGAAAATCCGCTTGCGCTTGATCTTGCCTCTAGCGGATTCCGTGATATGACGCGTCTTGCTATGTCGAATACCGAAATGGCTGAGGATATGGTGACAATGAACAGCCGCAATATTGAACATGCAATCCTTAAACTTTACAAATCAGTCGGAGATTTGCTCTCTTCGGATTACAATGAAAAAATTGAAAAAATTAAGAATGAACGCTCAAAAATGTTCTGATTTTCTACAGACTAAATCACCCTTTTGCCTTTACAGGAGGCCGTGTTTGCCGAGGTAACCCCGGATGCCGATAAGAAAAAGAATAGCCAAAACAGGACGTTTGGTGAATCGCCCTGCTTATTTCTGACTATTAGTTAATTGCTATTTATACTAAGCTTCGGTTTTGTGTGATAAATAATTTTTTATAAATGCTCCTGCAAACCCTGCCGCTGCACCTGTCAGAAGAAGAGGTGCCGTATAGCGGATATCTTTCAGGTGTTTGTGTACGCCTCGAAGAATTGCTCTTGAAGTCTTGGAAGCATTCTGGTCAACTTCTTTTATAATTTGTCTAAATTCCTTACCTGCATCGGAAGCTTCACCGCCGAGTTTTTTGACGATACTTTTGATGTTATCCGATACAAAACAGTTTTTAAATCTGGCAACCCTGTTCAATTCAGCAACCTCCGGCGAATTTTTGCCTAAAGTGAATGCTACACTGTCAAAGTCCAGACTTTTGTTATCATTTTGTTTAAATATTGTTATAACTTTTTTTGCAAGCGGTTCATTCTCACCGCCCAGTTTGGCTGTAATTTCGTCCAGAGTCAGCGTTTTGAATACATCTTTGTCACCGGCTTTTTCTTTAAAAAGTTTTACATCGGCAGATTCCTGACCCAGAATTTCTGCTAATCTGTCAAGTTTCATTCCCTTATTTTCAGGACGGTTGATAATTTCAAGAACCTGTTTGCCAAGAGGAGTTTCGCCTCCGCCGAGTCTTTCGGCGAGATTTTTCAATGTAGGATATTTGAACTTATCTCTTTCATCTACCAGCTTGATAAAAGCATCCTGAGCCGGAGTTCTTGATTTAAGAATTTTCAGCGCATTAACTTTCTTTTCATTTTCATTTTTTCTGGCTGAATTTGCAATTGCTCTGTAAGCAATATTCTTCTTTTCTCTTTCCTGAATAGGGATAGCGTATTTTGCGCCATAGCCTACTGCTGCACCTATCAATGTTGAATTGATAACCGTCTGCAACGGATTTCTTTTTTCATAACTCTTTACTGCACTTACATCCATAGTTAATAAACCCTTACTTAACTAACACCACGTAATTACTATATCCTACTGCCGGAAGTTTTTCATTCCAGGCTATAAAACATATTGCAGATTTACACTTAAATATTTCAAGCAAATGCCACTAAAAACATTCGACTAAAACTGAGTAATTAAATCCATTTGGGATGATAACACATAATTATTTTTTTGTCAATACTTTTATGAAATTAAGTAACAACATTACAAAAATAATTACTAAGATGCAGACAGCATAATGCTTTATGGTATTTTCGCCCATGATAAGAGAGGCAATTGCGCCTGCTATAATTGCGACTGATGTAAGAATTAGAACGGTTTTTTTCTGGGAAAAACCGGCATGCAATAATTTGTGGTGAATGTGTTCTGCATCTGCAACAAACGGAGATTTACCTTTGCAAATTCTTCTTGTACTGCTGAAAACAATATCCATAATCGGCACCGCCAATACAACAAACGGAAGAAGAAGGGTCAGTGTTGCGGCCTTCATAACCCCGACTATTGAAATTGTCGCAAGCAAAAAGCCTGAAAATAACGCACCGCTGTCCCCCATAAAGATTTTTGCCGGATTAAAGTTGTATGTTAAAAACGCGAGCATAGCTCCTGCCAGAATAAAACCGATGAGTGCTGCGATAGGATTTGAAGGTGTCATTGAGATTGCGATGATTGCAAGGGTAATTGAATTTACAGTTACCACAGATCCCGCAAGCCCGTCAACACCGTCAATAAAATTGACGGCATTTGAAATTCCGACAATCCACAACAGCGTAATTGGATATGACCAGAACCCTAAATCAACTCCGCCAAAAAACGGAATTGAATGGATTTTTACACCCAGAAGATATACTATTGTCGCTATTGAAAGCTGTATAAATAATTTAAACTTTGCATTCAGATTATAAACATCATCGACAAGTCCGAGAAGAAACATCAGAGAACTTCCGAGCAAAATTCCGGACAGCAAACTTCCGTAAGGATAATAACTCATAAATACAAGACACAAAAAAGTCAGCATTGTGCTTGTCCAGATTGCAACTCCGCCGAGCCTCGATACGGGGATTTTATGGATTTTTCTTTCATTCGGCAGGTCAACCAGACCTTCTTTTTTTGAAAAGGCAATGACAAGAGGCACCAGAAATACCCCGAAAATATAGGCTATTACTGTTCCGATTATATGTGCATTTGTGAGTTTGATAATCATTTTATTTAATATCCCTATTCGCTGTACAGCGGATATTTTTTACACAACTTAAGCGAGCGTTCTCTTAAATTGTTCAATCCAATTTCATTATCTGATGAAAATATAGCAGATGCAATAATTTTTGCAACTTCAACCATATCATCTTCTTTAAAGCCTCTTGTTGTAACGGCAGGTGTACCGAGGCGGATTCCGCTTGTTACAAACGGGCTTTGCGGGTCATTTGGAACGGTGTTTTTGTTGGCCGTAATTCCGACTCTTTCAAGCACATTTGCCATATCTTTGCCGGTTTTGCCTGTTCTTCTTAAGTCCAGAGTCATAAGGTGGTTTTCGGTCATACCGCCGACAATATCCATGCCTTCATCCATAAGCCCTTGAGCCAGAGCTTTTGCGTTTTTGATAATCTGTGCGGCATATTCTTTGAATTCGGGTTTTGAAGCTTCAAGAAGTGCAACGGCTTTGGCTGCGATTATATGTTCAAGAGGGCCGCCCTGCATTCCGGGGAAAATCGCTTTATCAATTCCTTGAGCATGTTCGGCTTTGCACATTGTAATACCGCCTCTGGGGCCTCTTAAAGATTTATGTGTTGTGGTTGTGACAAAATCCGCATAAGGCGCAGGCGACGGATGAAGCCCTGCAACAACCAGACCCGCAATGTGTGCAATATCTGCCAGCAAATAGGCGCCGACTTCATCTGCAATTTCTCTAAACTTTTTAAAGTCAATAATTTTCGAATAATTTGAGGCCCCGCAGATAATAAGTTTCGGTTTATGTTCAAGAGCCACCTCGCGGACATTTTCATAATCTATATTGCCGTTTTCATCTACTCCGTAGCTTTTTACATTGAAATAAAGCCCAGAAAAATTGACAGGAGAACCGTGTGAAAGGTGTCCGCCGTTTGACAAATCCATACCAAGCACATGATCACCGGGTTTTAGTGCATACATAAATACGGCCATATTTGCCTGAGCGCCGCTATGGGGCTGTACGTTTGCATGATCCATCCCGAAAAGTTCACATGCTCTTTTTTGTGCAATTTCTTCTATAACATCAATATGTTCGCATCCGTTATAAAATCTTTTGTGAGGCTTGCCTTCGGCATATTTGTTTGTCAGAACACTTCCCGAAGCTTCCATAACCGCTAAGGATGTACAGTTTTCACTTGCTATAAGTTCAATAGTGTTTTGCTGTCTTTCAAGTTCTTTTTCAATCTGTTCCGCTACAACAGGGTCGGTCTTTTTAATGTGTTCTATGTTCATATCCTAATCACCTCACAATCTATCCTGCTGAAATTATAAATAAAACATCAATTAATGACAATATTTTCATATTAAGTTTACAAAACTGTGATTACAATAAGCTAGATTCTTCGCTGCGCTCAGAATGACACGAACGCAACAACCAATGTCTTCTGTGAAAATATCCGGATGATTATACCTTAAAAATCGCTGTGCGGCAGGCATAAGCGGACGATAATTTGTTTTATGCACTGAGTTTTGCAATCTTTGCATTAAACAGATTTTCAAGGTTTACTCCTGAAAGAACATAAGAAATTAAATCGTTAGGGTTAAGGTTTGCAAGACTTTTTATCTGCGGAAAGGCTCCGACAACCCTTGTGTCTGTATAACGTTCAATAAGTTTGGGCAGATTTTTGATATTTTCATCGTTTGTTCTGTACGGACAGTCAAAAAGTATTACTCCGCTTATTTTTACACTTCTGACCGAGGCGTGGTTAATCATAATCAATATGTCATTAAGATTTGAGATAAAAGGCGATATAACAAATAAGAGCGGAAGGTTTAAAAGTCTTGCAAGATCTATTTCCAGAAGATTGCCGTTAATAGGTGTTGCAATGCCGTCGGTTCCGCAGACAAAGAAACAGTCAAATTTTTCTCTAACACTTGTGTAATCTTCAAAAATTTTGTCAAAGCTTATGGTCACTCCCTCTTTTGCTGCGGCAACCATCGGAAGATCTTTGTTTTTAAACAGATAGCTGTAGTAGGTTTTAACATTGTTATCTACGTGTTTGACATATAAAAGGTCAGGCACAGCAAGTTTGCCGTTTCTCTGGAAGCTTCCGGCATGAACAGGCTTGTACACACCTGTTGAATAGCCGAGGCTTTGCATTGTGGCAGCAATTCCGGCTGTGACAAGTGCTTTTCCGTAACTGTTTTCAGAACCTGTGACAAATACGTCTAGCATAGCTAAATCCTAGCATGGTCAGCCGTTGATTGCAAAGTAAACTTCTTTAAGTCGTTTTTTACTTATGTGCGTGTAAAGCTGGGTGGTCGAAACGTCACTGTGGCCGAGAAGTTCCTGCACAACTCTTAAATCCGCTCCGTTTTCCAGAAGATGGGTTGCAAATGTGTGCCTTAATGTATGCGGAGAGATTGATTTATGAATTTTTTCGCCGAGCTTATGGATAAAGGTGTAAACCTCCTGACGGGTAATTGGTTTGCCGTCTTCTGTAAAAAGAAGATTTTTAGATGTTAGTCTGTACTTTTGCAGAATAAAGTCACGTTCTTTTTCATAATTTTTTAGAGCTTTCAACGCTTTGGAACCTATCGGGACAATTCTTTCTTTTGAACCTTTTCCTGTACATTGAAGATATTTGCCTGACAAATCAATATCGTTGATTTTCAGGTTTACCAGTTCCGAAACCCTGAGTCCGCATCCGTAAAGCAGTTCGAGAACTACTTTTTCAATCCTGTTCAAATTTTCGGAAAGAAGGGTATTTATCTCTTCAACGGTCATAACTTTAGGTAATTTTTTCGGAACTTTTGGCTGTTCAAGGGTAAGGGCAGGATTTGTGCGGCAAATTTCGTTTGCGCAGAGCCATTTGAAAAATCCTCTTAATGATGCAGTCTTTCTCATCACACTTGTCGGGGTCAGTTTTTTATCATGAAGCATCAGAATATACCCGTTGATGTGAGTTCTGGTGACAGAAGGAAGATCTTCCGCACCTTTTGAGGTGCAAAAATCTAAAAATTCCGCAAGGTCACGCCTGTAGGCTTCTATTGTATTCATAGAAAGCCCCTTTTCTATTTCAAGGTAATCCAGATACTGTGATAAAATTTGTAAATTCATTACATTAAAATTTACTCTTTTTCGAAAAATTTTTCAATATTTGTAACAAAATCCGCCAGCTTATATCAAAAAATTTTCTTTATTGACTTTATTCCGGTATGAACAACACAAAAAACATCTCATTTACCTCAAAAATATATTTTTTGCCGGCAAATGATTTTCACAAAATCTGGAAATCAAAAATGAGGCCGGATTACATTGTTGATGAACCATGGGGATTTGCCCAGACAAAATTTTCTAAAAATTGGCTGGGCACATCTGCAATTAATACCTGCACCTCCTTAAATCTTGCAAAATCATCTGTTAATCATCAGGCTCAGGCAATGATGCTCCACCTTGCAACAACAAAAGAAAATTTTGTCAATTTTTATAAATATTTTTATCCGTTCACAAGACTGCCGGAAAATTTCAAGTTTAAATCAGTTTTGATGATAGGTTCAAAATCACCGGACACTCCCGGGTTTAATATTGAATGGCTGAAAAACAAAAAAAATATTCAAATGTACGACAAAGAAAGTTCAAAACTTTTTGAGATGATTGAAGATATTTTTAAAAGATTCAATCCTACAATTTTTCAGGGACACTCAAACGCAAACACTGTTTCCAATTATATCTATGATGTAAAGAACGATACTTATTACCTTAATACAATGCGTGACATATGCAACTCCGGAAGTAATGTCAAAAATTTTAATGACTTGAAGGGTGCTTTTGACAGAGTTGAAATATCTCCGGAAGATACTGTAGAGTTTATTGTTTAGGAATTGAGAAGATAAATCTTACATATTTGTTCGGCTCACTCTCGACTTTTATTGAGCCGCCGTGCGCATCTATAATCTTTTTGGCAATATAAAGCCCGAGACCTGACGCAAGTTTTTTATGTTTGTCTGCATAACTCACATATTTCTGAAAAATATCGTCGGGATTTTTAATCTCAAGACCTACTCCAAAGTTAGTTATTGAAAAAATAAGATTTTGTGCACTTTCTTTTATATCCATTATTACTTTAGATTTTGGAATTCCGTGTTCAATTGTATTTATGATTAAATTGTGCACTACTCTTTTGATTTCAAGCTCGTCTACAAGTGCATAATTGTCTTTTGAACTGCAGTTGAGAATATACTTCATCTTCTTTTCTTCAAAAAGATATTTGGTATCTTCAATACAGGCTATAATTATATTTTTAAGCGAACATTTTGTCTTTTGCAAAATAAGTTTTTCATTTTCAGCCTTATATTTCTGCGTAATATTTTCAACAAGATTTTTCATATACTTCGCGGCACCGAGAATGTCCGTAATAATTTCCTTTTGCAAATCATTTAGTTTTTCATGATTTTTGTTTAAAAGTTCCAGAGCGCAAATTTCTGCATAAATAGGAGTTTTCAGGTCATGCGTAACCATAGCCAGAAAAGTTTCTTTTTTGTCGTTGAGCGCATCATGAAGCCGTTTGGTTTTCAGCATATTGTAAATTTGAGAACGAACAACTCCAACATCAAAAGGTTTTTCAATATATGCACTTGAGCCGATGTTATACCCCATAATTTTATTTTCCGCATCTGAAAGCGCCGAAATAAATACAATCGGAGTGTCAGAATTAATTTTTGAACGCTTAATAGCATTTGCAAGCTCAAAACCGGACATTTCCGGCATCATAATATCCAGCAAAAATAAGTCGAATTTTTCATCCGAAATTACTTTAGATGCCTCAAGAGGCTTGATAAATGTTTTGATATTCAAATCAAACACAGAAAGAGTCTCCACAAGAAGTTCTATGTTCATCTGGTTATCATCCACAATCATAACTTTCAGACCCTTTAATGAAGAATAACTGCCGATTTCAGGAGCTGTTATCTTCGAATCTTTCTGTCTGGTGAAGAAATTTTGGACAAGTTTTGTGTCAACAGGATACGGAATAACATTTTTAACACCGTTGGCGTTTGCAAGAAGAATGTTTTTTCTGGATATTTCGCTTGATGTAAGCCATATTTCAAGATTAGGATATTTTTTGCTAAGCCGTTTTACAAGATATAAATCTTTAAAATCAGTTTTTGCGATACATAGTTTCTTTTTAGACAGCCCGTTTATATTTTCTAAATCCTTTAAGTTTTCAACGAAAATGAATTTTTCATTACATATATTATTTATAAGTTCGTTCATTCCACGATTATCTTTATAAATCGGCAAATAGCAATTGCACAGTCGGGCAATATTTCCGGACAAAAGTTAAATGCTAATTTAACAAAACTTGTAATAAATTGCTCTTAAAAAATTTCATCCTATAATAAAAGTTATGAAAAACGTAAAACAATCAAATATAAATATTCACCGTGACAGCTGGGTTGAGATTAACCTTGATTATCTGGCGCAGAATATTAAAGCAATCAAGGAATTTACACCGGGAAATACGAAACTTCTGGCGGTTGTGAAGGCAGACGCTTACGGACATGGGGCCGTGATGCTTGCTCCGACACTTCTTGCAAGCGGAGCTGATATGCTGGGTGTTGCCTCAATTGACGAAGGCGCAGATTTAAGAAATGCCAAAATAACAGCTGATATCCTTGTTTTAGGGGCAGTTCCTGTCTGGGCGGTAGAAAGCGCTGTCAAACTTGATCTTGCAATTTCAATTTTTTCAAAAGAACACATTCTTGCCTGCCGTCAGGCATTTGACAGAACAGGGATTAAACCGAAAGTTCACGTGAAAATAGATACCGGAATGAACCGTATCGGCGTTGCGGTTGAGGATGCGGTTGAATTTATAAACCAGGTCAGAAATTCTGATTTTATTGACTTTAAAGGAGTGTTCACCCACCTTGCAAATGCGGAAGACCGCGAAAAAACCAATCTTCAAATCGAAAAATGGAACAGTGTAATTTCAAAAATTGATACAGAAGGACTTCTTTTGCACATTCTGAACACAGCCGGACAAATGTGCTATAAAGTGCCGAATTCAAACATGCAAAGAGCCGGAATTGCTCTTTACGGATTATATCCGGACTTTCCGCCTGACGGGGAAAAGCATATTCCGGAATTAAAACAAATACTTTCCCTCAAAGGCAGAATTGTCCACATACACGAGGCAAAAGACCATGAAGGTGTAAGTTACGGCCACACCTATATCGCTCATGGAACACGAAAAATCGCAACTGTTCCTTTAGGGTATGCAGACGGAATCCCGAGGGGGCTTTCAAACAAAATTTACGGAATCCTTAACGGGAAAAGAGTTCCGCAAATAGGTAATATCACAATGGATCAGATGATGTTTGACATCACCGGAATTGATGCTAAACCCGGAGATGTAATTACGCTTCTTGATGAAAACAATTCTATTGATGAGTGGGCAAAAATCCTCGGAACAATTAATTATGAGCTTACCTGCCGTCTGAAAGTCAGACTGCCGAGGGTTTATACAAGATGATTGCCTGAAAAACGGGAGAGATTAATGGAGAATTTTGATTTAGGAATTGTCGGCGGAGGCCCTGCCGGATATACTGCAGCTTTTCAAGCAAGAAAAAAGGGCTTGTTAGTCGTTCTGTTTGAAAAAGACGAATTGGGCGGGGTATGCCTGAACCGCGGATGCATTCCGACAAAAACAATTCTTCATTCGGCAGAACTATTTGAAGAAATGAAAAATTCTTCTGAATTTGGCATTGAAGCAGATAACTTAAGAGTTGATTTTTCAAAAGTAATGGCGCATAAGGATAAAGTTGTCGAAAAACTTCGCAAAAATCTGGCACTTTCCCTTAAAAATTCCGGTACAATTGTGAAAAAAGAATTCGCTGAAATTTTGGATTCTCATACAATTAATGCAGGCGGAGAAATTTATCATTGTGAAAAAATTATCTGCGCAATAGGCTCGGTGCCTGCGGATTTGCCGTCCGTAAAATTTGACGGAAAGTTTATTCTGAGTTCGGATGATATTTTGAATTTAAAAGAACTTCCCAAAAATATTGTTATCGCTGGATCAGGCGCTATCGGAACAGAATGGGCAAGAATATTTTCTTCTTTCGAGAGCAATGTGACGGTCGTTGAGTTTGCGCCTCGTCTTTTGCCGAATGCTGATGTGGAAGTTTCAAAAAGGCTTGAGAGAATTTTCAAAGCAGGAAAAATTAAGTATTATACTTCAACAGCGGTTGAAAGAGTGGAAATTGTTGATAATTCAGGAGTGAAAGTTTCTCTTTCGAACGGCGAAATATTGGAAAGTGATTGTATTCTGCTTGCTACAGGCAGAAAGCCCGCAAATTGTCCGAAAATTGACGGGGTAAGTTATATCGGAGATGTTTCAGGCTCAATTCAGCTTGCACATTATGCTATCAGGCAGGCTCTTAATGAGGTCGGAAAAGTTTTTTATGATGAAAAACTAATTCCGTCCGTAATCTATGGTTGCCCTGAGATTGCCTGGGCCGGATTAAGAGAACAGGATTTAGAGGAAGGAAGCTACCAAAAATCGGTTTTCCTTATCTCGGCTCTCGGAAAATCCCATTGTGACAACTGCACTGACGGATTTGTTAAAATTTTAAGCCGTCAGGGATTGATTATCGGGGCTCATATTGTGTCGAAAGAGGCTTCGGCTCTTATTGAACAACTTATTATTGCAATGCAGAATAAAATTCCGGCCGGAAAATTGACAGAAACCTGCTTTGCCCATCCGACTTACTCTGAAGGGGTGTTTGAATGCCTGTGCAACTTGTAGAAACCTAATTTACAAAAATATGAATGTCTCTATTTCATAAAAATTTTTCATACAAAAAACGGCGCATGATTTGCGCCGTCTTTTGTTTTGAATGTTAAAAACTCAAAGATTAATATCCCTGGCTGAAACCTTTGCTTTTGAAACCTGTTCCGCCAAAGTTGTAATGATTTTCACTGGCGTTTTTATTCCATCGCCTTTTAGGCGCCTGTTCCTGAATTGCTGCGGAATTGGCTGTCGGAGCCACCTGTTCGCCTCTTGCCTGAGCTTCTTTGTATTCAGGTGAATTGATATTTATACCCTGATTGTAATAACGTGTTTGATTTGCAGCTGGAGTGCCGCCCTGAGTTGAGGTTTCAGTGTATAAATAGTGTCCTTCCATCGGCTGGGTATTTTTGTAAGGGCCTGATGTTCCGAATACCTGCGGATCATAACTGTACGGCTGTCCAGGAACATACAAATTACTTGAATCCCAGGAATTCAAATCTCTGAAATATTTATCTGTCTTGCCTACTGAAAGCGGGCTGGTTTGTCTTGTGTAATCAGCTTCAGCATATGCTGTTCCGGTAAAAGCAATCAAGCATAATATTAAAAGTACCTTTTTCATTTTTACCTCCTTGTTATTTTTATTATATAATATAATTCAAAAAAAGGTAAGTGGTACATGCAAAAAAGGTTGCCGGATTATTTAAAAAGGCCGATTATTGACACAGAAAAAACCAAAAAAGTAAGGCAGATTTTGAGAGAAAATTACCTGAATACTGTCTGTGAAAATGCAAGATGTCCGAACAAAAATGAGTGCTATACCTGTAATACAGCCACTTTTTTAATTATGGGGAATGTCTGTACCAGAAATTGCAGATACTGTAATATCGGATGCGAGAAACCTCAAAAATTAAATCTTAATGAACCGTTACATATTGCAAATGCCGTTAAAGAACTCGGGTTAAAATATGCTGTCATAACTTCTGTCACAAGAGATGATTTAAAAGACGGAGGTGCAGAACACTTTGCAAATTGCATTTATGAAATCCGCAAACTTTCACCGGATACAAAAATTGAAATTCTGACACCTGACTTTAAAGGAAATAAGGCTGCTCTTGACAGGATTATCAAGGCAGCTCCGGAAGTTTTCAACCACAACATTGAAACCGTAAAATCTCTTTTTAGAACCGCCCGCCCGCAAGGAAATTACAGTCTGTCGCTTGAGGTTTTGCAATACATTAAAAACAACAGCAAGATTATTACAAAATCAGGCCTCATGGTAGGACTTGGCGAGACCTTTGAACAAATAGAAGAAACTTTGCTTGATTTGAAGTCCGCAGGAGTTGACATTGTGACTATCGGTCAGTATATTCAGCCGTCAAAAGCGCATCTTGAAGTTGCTAAATATTATACCCCTGAAGAATTTGACAACCTTGACAAACTTGCCCTGAAAATCGGATTTACCCACCGCCAGATAGGCCCTCTGGTCAGAAGCTCTTACCGTGCTGCGGAACTGGTCTAATAATTAATGTTAAATCCATATTCCGAAGGATTTTATTTGAATAAATTCCCTGTAATATAAAAATATAAAGGGTACAGCCCCTCGCCTTATCCTTCTTTAAAGACGACTGTAAATCGCGAAAGTTTAAAGAAAGGAGGTGGTAAGATGATTGTAAATACAGAAGAACTAGCAATAATCTTATTGATACTGCTAGTCCTTAAACATCATTAAGGGGCTTTGAAAGAGGATGTTAGCGCATCCTCACCCTTTATTTTATTATAACATTCTTTTTTAATATTTCAAGTGCAGTGTAAAATAATTAATATTAAATCCGTAATTTACAGGATTTTTATTTAAGTAATATTTTGTACTATTTAAAATTATAGGGCATAGCCCCTGGTTCATCTTACTTCAAGGCTCAGACTGAAAATTTGTTAAACCTGAGAAGGGAGGTGATAAGGATGATTTTCGCGACAAGCGAAAAAGCACTAATAATATTATTGCTAATACTTTTAGTGCTTAAACTAATCCATTAAGGGGCTTTCAAGAGGATGTTAGCGCATCCTCGCCCTTTATTTTATTATAACCTGTTTTTTAAAAATTTCAAGTGGATAAAATTTTTTATTCTCTTGTCGTGAAAATTTTTTCATGATAGCATTTCCTCGTGTAGATACAATTAAATTTAAAGAGGTATATATGCAAGCCCGCAGAGCAGCCAGAGAATTAGCATTTATATTATTTTCACAGTTTGATAAAAAATTAACAAAATATTCAAAAGAAGAAATGGAAGATATAATCCTGAAATCAGTCAGGATATTAACAAGCAGTGCAACTGACGAACTTAAAACAGCAGTAGGTTCACTTATTGCTTTCAGAGATCAGATTGAGAACTACGAAGCCGAACATGAAACAAACTTAAACAGACCGATTGGTGTTGCAAACGTTTCGGTTCCGCTTGTGATGACAGCTGATATGTCAGCAAGAGTAAACGAAATGATTGACATTGCGGATAAAGCTTTGTTAGCATTAGAAATTGCGGAATTTACAACACTTGATTCGCAGAACGAAGTGAAGGATTACGCAATTCAAATTGCCGAATACTTCCAGAAAAATCACAAAGAAGTGGATGATATTATCCAAAAACACGCGAAAAACTGGGATCTTCAAAGATTGGTCAAGATGGATAAAGACATCCTGCGTATTGCGATTGTTGAATTGCTATACATAAAAGATGCGCCGATGAAAGTTGTTGTCGATGAAGCTCTTGAACTTGCAAAAAAATATTCAACAGACGACAGCGCATCATTTATTAACGGTATTCTTGCAAAGGTAATCGTTGAAAACGGACTTAAATAAATGTTTAATTTCTTTTCTGATAAATTTAATAACCTGAAACAGACGGTTTCCAATACCGCTAAGGCTTTAGTCGGAAACGTGGTTAATACTGTAAGCGGAGAAGAAGAGTTCTCGGAATTTGTTCTTGATGATATGGAAGAACTTTTGATAAGTGCTGATCTGGGTGTTAATTATGCCTCAGAACTTGTCGATAAGCTTCGCAATCAGGAAAAAATTAAACCGTCTGCCGTAAAAAATTATCTCAAAAACGAATTTATGAAAACACTTGAGGAAGCTGGCGACAACAAACTTCAGTATAAAGAAAATGAACTGAACATTTATTTTATAACAGGAGTTAACGGTGTTGGCAAAACTACCTTGATAGGCAAGCTTGCCTACAAATTTAAACAGGAAGGGAAACGGGTTTTGATAGCTGCCGGCGACACCTTCAGAGCCGCAGCCGAAGAACAGCTTGACATTTGGTCAAAACGCGCAGGAGCGGATATTGTAAGGCGCGATAAAGCAGATCCTGCTTCTGTTGTTTATGAGGCAATCCAAAAGGCTAAAAATGAAAACTACGACGTAATTCTTGTTGATACTGCAGGACGACTTCAGAATAAATTCAACCTGATGGAAGAACTTTCTAAAATCAAGTCGGTAATTGATAAAAATGCACCGGAAAACTTAAGAGAAACAATGCTTGTTCTGGACGCAAATACCGGCCAAAACGGGCTTCAACAGGCAAAAGTTTTTCAGGATGCCGTAAATCTTACATCTGTTGCCCTCACAAAACTTGACGGCTCTGCGAAAGGTGCAATAGTTCTGGCTGTCGCAAAAGACCTTAAACTTCCGGTAAAATTAATCGGAGTCGGCGAAAAAATGGAAGATTTAAAAACTTTTGAACGCGAAGAATTTATAGACGCTTTATTCGCCGAATAGTTTTGGAGATAGTCATGCAAAAAATCAAAACCTGTAAAACTCAAGAAGGAAGAGAGGTTGCGCTGTTTGGCAACGGGGAAAGATGTAACACTCTTGTAATCGGCGTATTTCATGGAGATGAACCACAGGGAGATTTTTTAATTAGAGATTACATAGATAAAAACCCCGAAAGCAGACTTTATTTTATTCCCTGCCTGAACCCCGACGGAATGGCTGCGAAAAAACGCACCAACTCATCAGGTGTAGATTTAAACAGAAATTTTCCGACAGAAAACTGGGAATTCACGGCAAAAGACGAGTTTTTCGGAGGAGAAAAACCGGCAAGTGAAATTGAAACACGTTTTTTGATTGATATTATGGAAGAACTCCAGCCTAAAATGATTTTGACACTTCACGCTCCTTTCAAAGTCGTCAACTTTGATGGTGGTGCAAAAGAAATTTCAGAGAAAATTTCAAAAATAATAAATTATCCGGTTGAAGAAAGCATAGGCTACCCGACCCCCGGAAGTTTCGGAACTTACGCAGGCATAGAAAAGAAAATCCCGACAATTACACTGGAATTGGACGAAACCTGCCCTGTCGAAGAACTGATTTCGCCCGTTCATAGAATTTTTGATATGCTTGAATAACAAAAAGATTCTGACGGATAAATTTTCATCAAAAGATCTTATTGTTCTTAATCTAACACTTGTTAGAATTTGCCTGACGTATTTGTACTATTGATTACCGTTCAGGAACTTAATTTCCAGATGTCCGCGTTCACCTTTTGAATTTTCAACATTGGCATAAATAATACCGTGTTCAAGAGCGTCAGCATCGCCGAACGGCGGAGCCGGATTATTGTAATTATCTTCAGCAATATGATATTCGGATTTTACGTTTTGTAATTCCTTCTCTGCATTTTCCGCATAACTTGCTCCGATAAGGTCGTTGCTGTCAAGATATCTGCCGTTGCCGTCACCTTCAGCTGCGGCCTTAATCAGTGCAGCCTGATATTTTGTAACTTCAATTTCGTTTTCTTTAAGTGTTTTGCCGTCTTTATCATAGACTTTACCGTCTTTAATTGTCCATTCGGCCTTGTTTCCTTTAACTTTAGAATTGGTAAAGTTAATAACAAAAGATTTGCCGGAATCTTTATCTTTTACCTTTACGCTTGTGTAATTCTGCTGCAGGCCTGCACCTTTCACTTCATCAATACCCATAATTGTACCTCGCTTTTTTGTGTTAATCCTCTGTATATATTTAATAAATACTTTGTTCCCAAAAAAATTGCCTTTATTCACAATTTATTTACAATAATTAACATTTAAAATTGTTTGTTGTAAAATTTTATCAAAAGATAAACGAGGATTTTCAGATGAAATTACACAATTCTTATACAAATCAAATTGAGGAATTCAAACCAATAGAAGATAATAAGATTAAGATGTATGTCTGCGGGCCGACGGTGTATGATTATGCACATTTGGGCCATGCAAGATGCTACATAACGTGGGATGTTTTGTACAGATATTTAAAGTTTAAAGGGTATGATGTTACGTATTGCCGCAACGTTACGGATGTTGACGACAAGATTTTGAAAAAAGCCGAAAAAGAAAACAAAACACCGGAGGAAGTTTCTCAATACTGGTATAAGCAGTTTGAAAATTCCATGAAGGCTCTGAATACCTTAAAACCTGACATTGAACCTTTTGCGACAAAGACACTGGGCGAAATGATAGGAATGGTCAAAGATTTGATTAATAAAGGTTATGCCTACGAAGTTGACGGAGATGTTTATTTCAGGGTTAAAAAATTTCCTGCCTACGGCTATCTGTCAAAACAGCCTATAGACAAGCTTGAAAGCGGCGCAAGAATTGAAGTTGGAGAAAAGAAAGAAGATCCGCTTGACTTTGCGCTGTGGAAAAAAGACGAAAAATTCGGCTACAAAAGCCCGTGGGGAATCGGGCGTCCGGGCTGGCACATTGAATGTTCCGCAATGAGCCGCAAATATCTTGGCAAAACAATAGACATCCACGCAGGCGGAGCGGATTTAATTTTTCCGCACCACGAAAACGAAATTGCGCAGTCAGAATGCGCAAACGGCTGCAAGTTTGTAAACTACTGGCTTCATAACGGATTTGTGACAATAAACAAAGAAAAAATGTCAAAATCTCTCGGAAATTTCCTGACGATTGACGATTTGCTAAAGAAATACGACGCAAACACAATCAGGTTCTTTATATTGACAAACCACTACAGAATGCCTGTTGAGTTCAGTGACGAAGCACTTTCTTCAGCCGCAGCGGGGGTAAAAAGAATGCTTAATGCAAAACGTACTCCTGTCGATGAAAGCTTTGATATTACAAAAACAGATGAATACAAAGAATTCATTGAAGCGATGGACGACGATTTGAACACATCACGTGCTCTTGCCGTGCTTTTTGACCTTGCAAACAAGGCAAACAAAGATGAAAAAGGAGCTTTCACAACACTTTACAAGCTTGCATCGGCACTCGGTTTCACTTTTGAAAAGGCAACACTGTCTGACGATGAAATAAAAGGTGTTGTGACAAGGGTTTCGGAAAAACTCGGCGAAGATTTTAAATCAATGGACGAAATTCTTTCATACCGCAAAAAAGCGCGTGAGGACAAGAACTGGGCAATAGCCGACAAAATCCGCATTGCATTTGATGAAGAAGGAATAGTTCTGAAAGACACAAAAGAGGGCACAACCTGGGAATTGAAATAAAGACGGTTCAAAGTTACATTATAATTTTATCGGGTAATCTTTCGGAACTGTCCAGTTGTTGCAGTAAATCATATATGTGCAATATATAGATGAGCTTACTCCGCTGGTTTCACGCTGATTTTTATAGCAATTGTCAATAAAATTTTGACGATTTGTTTGAAGTTTTTGACATGACCAGTTGAGATAATGTTGAGGTTCTAGACCTACCTTGCCTGAAGATTCATCAATGTTCATTGTAAAAGCAAAAAGATTTTTGCCTTCAACAAACTCCTCTTTTTTGCGCATATTTGTAGTTCCTACATATACATTCATTATATACCCGTGAGTATCAGCCTCAACAGAATTTTCCCTTGGCATAAATTGCAAAAACAAGCCGTCCGCAAGAATAAACTGGGGTGCCTTGTTAATATAATTTGCAAGATAAGATGGAGTTCCGTCTGCATATTTAACATCAAGGTCTTCTTTTTCAACTTTAAGATATTTTATGTATGGTTTTATATAAATATTAATAAATTGTTCGGCTTGTGCAGAACCCGGGGCACTTGTGCCTGCACCTTCAGAAGGATAAGCCCAGTAGGCAGCATTTTCGTTTTTGACTTCTGACATCCGAATAGTCTGCGAAATTATAGAAAAAGCTCTTTGCAGTTCAGTTTCAACTACTTTTTTTCTATATGTACCCATAAGATTTGGAATGGTGATTGCGGCGATTATTCCTATAATTCCAAGCGTAATAAGCACTTCCGCCATAGTAAAGGCTAAATGTTTATCTTTCACATATCCTCCTTCTTTCTTCTATCGCGTTCGCGATAGGATACTAAATATATTATATTCAAAATTAAAAACATGCAAGATGTTAAAAAGAAAATTATATTCAACGCGATTGCAAAAACAGTAAAACGCTTGCGCGGAAGTAAAAGTCAGTTTATGCTCGGCGCTGAATATGATATTCCCTCTTCTGTTTTGAGTGATTTAGAGCGGGCTGTCAAAGATCCCCAGCTTACAACATTGTTTAAATTATCAGAAGCTTTCGGGTTTTCAATATCTGAATTTATGACAGAATTAGAAAAAGAACTGCCTGAAAATTTTTCTGTAGGTGAAGAATAATTTTTGTCATATAATAAATTTATGAAGAGATTTAGATTGTTTTTATGTTCACTGATTTTTTTATCAGGTACGCTTTCTGTTCAGGCAGCGTCGTTTCAGCCGTTTATTCCTGCAGAAACTTTGAAAATAGCGCATGAAGCAGAAGTCAGAGCTTCTCAATTAAAACCTGCGTCAGAGGTTGTGCGGGTAGGTATAGGAACATCAGGCTTTGCAAGCTATGATTACAAAGAAATTTCAATATTCGGAACAGACGGAATACAGGTATATAATAACGGAATGTCAACTGCTATTTTCCCGGAAAACAGTGATATTAAGGTTAAATACGAAAACGGAATGTTTACCGTTTATGATTCTGACGGAAATGTCACAGCAGAAATGACAGGGCCTGTGACTTTCACCTGCGACGGCGGGCTTCTTGGTGTTACGGGCCTGAAAAGAGCGGGCAAACAGGCGCTTTATCACGGCGCTTTGCAGCTTGTAAAAAAAGACAATAACAAATTTAATCTGGTAAACCTTGTTGAGGTTGAAGAATATCTGAAAGGCGTTGTACCTAATGAAATGCCTGTCAGATTCGGGCTGGAGGCCTTGAAAGCCCAGAGTGTTGCTGCAAGAAATTACGTTCTAACCCCGAGAACAAAGTCTTCGCCGAATTATGATGTTGTGGATTCTGTTGCAAGTCAGGTTTATTATGGTGCAAACACCGAAACAGAAATTTCCGACAAGGCAGTAGAAGAAACAACCGGTATTGTAGCGCTTTACGGCTGGGATTTAATTCTTGCGCAGTATTCATCAACCGCCGGCGGATACACGGAAAGTTATGCATACGCTTTTTCAGACCCGAAAACAAAAGAGTTTCCGTCTGATGAAAAACCTTATTTAATTGCAAAGCCTGATATGGCAAGCCAGACTCCGCTTGACACGGAAGAGGCTGCCGCTGAATTTTATAAATCAACTCCGGATGCTTATGATATCAGATCACCTTATTTCAGATGGACACGTGAGTGGGAGCCGGAAGAACTAAGGACGGCACTTGAAGGAACGCTTCCTGCCCAATCTGCAACAGGTTTTGTAAAACCTGTTTTTAAAAAAGGCGAAAAGTTAGGCGAAATCTTATCAATCGAAGTCAAAAAACGCGGAAAATCCGGAAAAATTGTAGAATTGGAAATAATTACGACTTCAGGCACTTACAAAGTTTACAAAGAACTTGTAATCCGCCGGCTGTTTACTAAAGACGGCAAGGCGCTTCCGAGTGCAAATGTAGTTTTTGAACCGCAGTTTGATAATGACGGAAAACTTCTCTCAATTAAAGCTTTCGGCGGCGGCTACGGGCACGGGGTCGGAATGAGCCAGTTCGGGGCAGGGTTTATGGGAAGCGAAATGAAGCTTCCGTTTTATAAAATTCTTCAGCATTATTACAGCGGGATTACGCTCGGCACAAAACCCGTCATCATTTCCGCAGACGAAACCCAGAGGACAATTACACAAAACTTCTACGCACCTGAAAAACATGCCGAAATTATTGTTGATAACAAATATCTTGTATCAATTCTTAATGCTGAAATCAACGGCAAAGAATATACTTTCGAACTTTGCAAAGGTTTTCTCCCGTCAACCAGAATTTGCCGGATTGATATCTCAAAATATTTGAAAAAAGGGATTAATACGATAACTTTTTCATATCCTGAAAATGAGGCAAAAAACAAGGCTTTAAGATTGTTTGTTGAACTTGTAAAACAGGATAATTCAATTTACAAATGGTAGGGAATTTGCGACTAAGGCGCCGGCTGCGGAAGCAGCCGGCGCAGGACAAAACAAATAAAAATTATGGAAAATCAGACAGAATTAAATAAAGATTCAAAAACAACAAGCGTATTAAAAGCCGCGTGGCTGATTGCGGTCGTGACGATAGTGAGCAAATTAATCGGATTTGTGCGGGACGTTGTTATTGCAAATTATTACGGGGCAACAATGGTATCTGATGCATACTATTACGCATATCAAATTCCGTCGCTTTCGTTAATTTTGCTCGGCGGAGTCGGCGGGCCTTTTCACAGTGCGACCGTTGCAATTTTTTCAAAGCTTATTCCGTCACTGAACGAAAAACCGTCTGAAAAAGTGAACAAACTTTATTCAACGTTTATGACGGCAACGATTTTGTTTTTTCTTGTTTTGTCGGTTTTGATTTTTATTTTCCCTAAAGAAATTATGGGATTGATAATCTCAAACGGGTCAGCGGAGATGATTAATCTTTCGGCGCTTCACTTAAAAATTATGACGCCGCTGCTAATCATCGGCGGAATTGTCGGGATTTATTACGGAATTTTGATTATTTATAAACAGTTTATGCTTCCGAATTTGTCGCCGATAATTATGAGTGTTGCGATAATCGCAATGTCTGCCATTGCGGCACCGGATGACAAAAAAGGGCTTGCGCTAGCGTGGGCGACGACTATCGGTGCGATTTTGCAGCTTGTAATCCAGTATCCAAATATCCGCAAACTCGGTTTTAAACTCCGCCCGAATTTTGAATTTACAAACAACCCGCACTTTAAAGAAATTTGTGAACTTCTTTTTCCTGCTGTTTTAAGTTCGACAGTCGGACAAATTCATATTTACGTTGATATGTTTTTCACATCTTCGATTTCAGAGGGCGCGTGGACGGCAATCGGTTATGCAAACAGGGTTTTCCAGTTTCCTGTCGGAATTTTGACAACAGCGTTTCTTGTTCCGTTGTTTCCTATTTTTGCAAGGCTTGTGGCAGACAAAGATTATGACGGGATTAGAAAATACTTTAACAAAGGCGTCGGAGTCCTGTTTTTTGCGGCTATCCCGATAATCATCGGAATTCTTGTTGTCGGGCTTGACGGGGTAAGACTTGTTTTTGAGCGCGGCGCATTTGATAAAGAAGCGACTTTTATGGTGACAGAAGCCCTGTGGTTTTTGTCAGCGTCAATTTTGCCATACGTTTTTAGAGATTCAATCACGAGAGTTTATTATTCTTTTAACGACAGCGCAACCCCGTTTGTCATTGCGTTTTCATCAATTGTTCTGAAATTTTTCCTGAATATTTTATTCATCACAAAGTGGCAGATGGGTATCGGCGGAATTACATTGTCGACGTCGCTTGTCACACTTTTCAACGCCTGTGTTCTCGGATTTTTGATGAGTAAAAAAATGAAAATGGATTACAAATCTCTCTTTTTAAATCTTTTCAAAATGATTGCGGCAGGCGGCGTCGCTTTTGTAGTCTGTATGCTTGCAGCGTGCGGATTTGACGGGTATATTCAATTACCGCCTGTCCTGTTTGAATTAATCAAAATTTCATTCATATTCATTGTATGTATGGCGGTTTATATTCCGCTCAACCTGATGATGAAAATGGATTATGCCTCCGAACTTGCCGGAAGGATTAAAAGCCGGCTCGGAAGGTAGAAACTATGGATGAAAAATTGTATTTTGTATATCTTTTAACAAATAAAAATAATAAGGTTTTTTATACAGGTGTTACATCAGATTTAGTAAAAAGAGTATTTGAACATAAATCAAAAGCTGTAGATGGTTTTTCCCAAAGATACAATTTAAATAAACTTGTGTATTATGAAATATTTAATGATATTGAAGCCGCAATCAAAAGAGAAAAACAGATAAAAAATTGGCATAGGGAATGGAAAATAAATAAAATTAAAGAAAAAAATCCGGAGTTTAAAGATTTGTATTATGATATAATATAATCGGCTTTGTCTTTACATGTCATTCTGAACTTGTTTCAGAATCCCGTTGAGATGCTGAAATAAATTCAGCATGACAAAGCCGATTATATTTATAAAAGAGGAAAAACCATGCTGGAAAACAAAGAAGAAATAAAAAAAATCCTTGAAGGCGGCGGCGTAATCGCTTATGTAACCGATACTGTCTGGGGTTTGGGGTGCCTGCCGGAGAACGAAAATGCTGTCAAAAAAATTTACGAAATCAAACACCGCGAGGCGCAAAAACCTTTGATTTTGATGTCAAATGAGGCATATAATCTTCTTGAATACGTAAAACAGCCGCTTTCCAAAACAGCATCAAAGCTTATTAAAAAATACTTTCCGGGCGCTCTGACTCTTGTGCTTGAAAAAAGCGAAAAGACGCCTGACTTTGTGACATCCGGCATGAACACTGTGGGCATAAGGGTTCCGGACAATGAAGTTTTCAAAGAAATTTGTGAAATTACCCCGGGCCACGTTCTTGCAACAACGAGCGCAAACCTTTCGCACCAGCCGTCTGCCAAAACTTATGAACAGGCTTATGAAAATATGAAAGATTTAGCCGATATTGTAATTCCTGATTACGGATGTTTTGCCAAAGGGCTGGAATCGACCGTTGCCGGAATTTTTGGCGATGAAATAAAAATATTCCGTCAGGGTGCGATTAAATTGGAGATTGATTAAATTATTACGGATTTTACAGGAGCCTTAAACCTTTACGAGATTATCTTTAATCAGTTCATAGAAATAATCTTCCATCCGGTCACGCCGGCTGAAATTTACCCTGTACGGAATCAGGCTTTCGTTGAATTCTTTTTCAAGGTTTTCAATGTCGGATTGTTTAATCTCCGTGGCTGACTCTATCAAAATATCCAGATCCGAAGATTTTGTAAAATCACCCTTGACCCTTGAGCCGTAATAATAAAATTCATACGGATATTTCGCAAGAATTTTTTGGATTATACTTTCTTCTTTTTCTGTTATTCCCTTAATCATCTGTCAAAACTTTTTCCAAACTTTCTGTTAAAAAATCAACATCCTCAATAAACTCCGGAACTATGTCAATAATCGGATATGTTAGTTCAATATTGTATTCGTGTGAAGTCAGGTTTCTTTTTTCTCTATATCCTGCCCAGTGTTCAAAATTTTTAATCAGACCAAGTGCAAACATTTCACGGAAAATATTATTTATAGTTAAATCTTTTTCCTGTTTGTCATATTCTTTTTTTAAGAATTTATTCATGATTTTTTTTGCGGTTTCGTAAGTATATTCAAATCTCTGAACGCATGAATCTTTAATGTAAGTTTTGATTTTTTCGTCTTTTTGTTCTGTTAAATCTTTATAACAAACTTTCAAAGTTGCAAGACTTTTTTTCAAAACATTCAAATTCAACTCTGATTTTTTCATAACAACCTCTTTTAAATTATTACAGAACCGTCACTTTATATAAAGGAGATTCTTCGCCTTTGCGTCATTCTGAGCGATAGCGGAGAATCTAAATAAAATCGGCTCAGAATGACATATATATTTTATTATTAGCTATATGATGACTTTAAATTTATATTATAATCATAAAATATTTTTTAATTTTTGTAAACCTGAAAGCAGCAAATTCCGCAAAAATTTTGGATTTCATGTTTTTATAAATACAGGTAGTTAAAATAGAAGGTAATTTTATGACGTTATCAGTAGATCGTGTAAACGGCAACATTTATTTCAAATCCGGCGAAACCCACTCTACACAAGGAAAAGTTACCCCCCCCCCCCGAAGAAAATAGCCTGACGACTTGCGAAAAGACTATGATAGGGCTTGGTGCCCTTGCGGCACTTACAATCGGAGGAATTTTAGTTAAAAGACGTCTTGACGTTAAAGCCGCCGAAAAACTTGCAAAACGAGCCTCCGAACTTCTGCAAAAACCGGAAGAATTTACAAAAGATACTCTCAAATCAATTGCAGCGGAGTGGGACAATGACGGAAAACTTGCAGCCGGTGATAAAATAATTTTAATGGGCAAAACTCTTATGGATGAATTTGCTGCTAAAGATGCAAAATGGAGCAAACTTTACAAAGCTATGAAAATGTCCGATAATGGTTTAATGGTTGTTCTGCAGAAAGCTGACGGAAAAATAGATGAATCTACATACAAATATTTTGATCCGCAAAAAATTACGTATCAATTACTTTCTGATAGTTTTAAAAAGGGTAAAATTGTAGAACTTCCTATTGGTTAAAAGAACTAAACGAGCCTGCCCAGCGAGTAGGTAGAATTTACCAATCCGACAAATAAAAAACACGTCATTCTGAGCGATAGCGAAGAATCTCCTCAAAAACCGATGGGATTCTTCGGTCGCTTCGCTCCCTCCGAATAACATGAATAATAAAAAGCAAAATGCCGCGATAGCGAAGAGAACAATAATTGCCGACGAGGCAAATGTCAAAGGCGGGTATTGTTTGAGCGTAAGCGAGTTTACCCGCCGAAAGAGCCGAGTCGTGCAAATTATTAGTGAACGAAGCGTGCGGCTGGTTTGCGTCGCTTTGCCACCAAAGCGACCGCTGTCCGCGCAGGACAAAATAATAATCTCCATGAGATTCTTCGGACTAACGTCCTCAGAATAACATGAGGTCGTTTGGTAAGATTCTTCGGTCGGGAGCTTCTTTGCGGTACTTTCTTGTACCGGCAAGAAAGTACCATGTTGCAACAAAAGAAAAGAATGAACATTATATAAAAATAACAAAATCACAAATTCTTGACTAAGCCTATTCAGCACGTACAATATACTTGTATATAACCGAAGGGAGTATAGAAAATGTTGGATCGTATACAACTTACACACGAAGTAGAAGAAATGTGCTGCGTAAAACGCGGCGTTAAAGGTGAACCTGCTCCTATCCCTCAGGAAGGCGAATGGACAAAGGTTAAAAAAATCGAAGAAATTTCAGGCTTAACTCACGGCTGCGGATGCTGCGCACCCCAGCAGGGTACCTGCAAATTGACTCTTAATGTTAAAGACGGTATTATTCAGGAAGCTCTGGTCGAAACTCTCGGCTGCTCCGGTATGACTCACTCAGCTGCTATGGCTGCTGAAATTCTTCCGGGTAAAACTATCCTTGAAGCATTGAACACTGACCTTGTTTGCGACGCAATCAACGTTGCAATGAGAGAATTGTTCCTCCAAATCGTTTACGGCCGTACTCAAACTGCTTTCTCAGAAGGCGGATTGCCTGTTGGCGCAGGTCTTGAAGATTTAGGAAAAGGCCTCAGATCTCAGGTCGGTACAATCTTCTCAACAAAACAAAAAGGGCCGAGATACCTTGAAGTTGCTGAAGGCTATGTTCTTGAATTAGGTTTGGACAAGAACGATGAAATTATCGGATATAAGTTCGTACATCTGGGCAAATTCATGGATGCCGTTAAAAAAGGCGTTGACCCGAAAGAAGCTCTTGAAAAATTCACAAGCACTTACGGAAGATTTGACGAAGCCGTTAAGAAAATCGACCCGAGAGTAGAGTAAGCGTTAGCCGGTGTGAGCGCAGAGCCGGCTTGCGGTTAAGCAAGACGGGCAGGCGCGAACATTATAATACCGCCGTTGCGACAGGAGCGTGAGCGGATGGAGCGAAGCAATCTTTGATTGCACAGGCGGATTAATATTTAAAAAGTATTTAAAAATTAAGAGGAAATAAAAAATGACAGTAAAATTTGAAGGACAGGACAGACGTCAGGCAAAACTGAACAAAATTTTACCGGAATACGGCTTCAAATCACTTGAAGACGCCCGCGAACTTTGTTTGTCCAAAGGCATTGACGTTGACAAAATTGTTAAAGGAATTCAGCCTATCGCATTTGAAAACGCAGTATGGGCATACACTTTAGGCGCTGCTATCGCTTTGAAAAAAGAAGCAAAAACAGCAGCAGATGCAGCAAGCTTAATCGGTGAAGGTCTTCAGGCTTTCTGTGTACCCGGATCAGTCGGCGACACAAGAAAAGTAGGTTTAGGCCACGGAAATCTGGCTGCTATGCTGTTAAGAGAAGAAACTAAATGCTTCTGCTTCCTTGCAGGCCACGAATCTTTCGCTGCAGCAGAAGGTGCTATCGGTATTGCAAGAAACGCTAACAAAGTCAGAAAAGAACCTTTAAGAGTAATCTTGAACGGTCTTGGCAAAGATGCCGCTTACATCATCTCAAGAATCAACGGTTTCACATCTGTTGAAACAAAATACGATTACAAAACAGGCGAATTGAAAATCGTTAAAGAACAGCCTTTCTCAGACGGCGAAAGAGCAAAAGTTAAATGCTACGGCGCTGATGACGTATCTGAAGGTGTTGCAATCATGATTCACGAAGGCGTAGATGTTTCTATCACCGGAAACTCAACCAATCCGACAAGATTCCAGCACCCTGTAGCAGGTACTTACAAAAAATGGTGCTGGGAAAACGGAAGAAAATACTTCTCAGTAGCATCAGGCGGCGGTACAGGAAGAACTCTTCACCCTGACAACGTTGCAGCAGGCCCTGCTTCATACGGTATGACTGATACTATGGGCAGAATGCACGGAGATGCTCAGTTTGCAGGATCATCTTCAGTTCCGGCTCACGTAGAAATGATGGGTATTATCGGTATGGGCAACAACCCGATGGTTGGCGCAACCGTTGCTGTTGCTGTTGCCGTTGCAGGGGCTTTGAATAAGTAACCTGACCGGTTAGCCGCGCCGATATCTTTCGACACGGGCGAAATGTTCGTTAATTGAAAACGACAAATAAAAAATTAAAAGGAAGGCAAATTCCCGCCTTCCTTTTTTTATGAAGTTTTGTAAGAATTAAAATTTTTAATAACAAAAAAATATATTTTCGTGATTATATAAAAATGTATGAAACAAAAGGAGTGACTATGAAAATATCATCAATTCAGCCAAATTATATAAACAGATTTTCATTCAGAAATAACAACCAGCAAACAGTTACAACACAACCTGCATCCGTTGAAAACAAAAGTAAAGGACTTAGCAAAGATACTCAGACCGCAATAGGAGTCGGAGCAGGTCTTGTAGTTCTTGCAGGGCTTGTCTATGCCGGTTACAGGGGGAAATTAGGCGCAAAAATCCAGAAACTACTGGGCGGAGCAAAAAAAGAAACATCTAAAGCTGCTGAAAATCTCGGTACAGAAGTAAACTCCAAAAACTCATCCGTAAAGTCTCAGGAAACTAAATTAGCAAACAAAACTGAAGAAATTTCCCAAACCAAAATTGACACTAATGAAACTAAATTAGCAGACGAAACTGCAGAAATTTCTCCAGCCAAAATTGACACTGAAGAAACTAACCCCAAAAAAGATATTATTAACCGTATTGATGCTGAAGATGCAGAGATTGTAGAAGAAATTCCTTACAAATTGACAGCTGCCGAATTGCAAACTTTGCCGCACGAGCAGAGTTTAGCCAAATTTAAAGATGACATAAACTCAATAGCCGGAAATCATGATGATATTGAAAGCTTTAGCGAAAGTTTAAAAAATTATATTGTCGGACTTGATATAGATATTGATAATATTGAACTAAATAAAGAAAACGCAGAATTTTTCGATTTTGTTTATGAAAAATCAATTGAGAAATTCGGAAAAGAACTTGATAATTTAGGAAGTTTAAACGAGTTAAAACTTAACATATCCGAAGTTAAACTTGCTCTTGGAGATGTAGGATCCGCACGGAATCTGGTTATGGATATAATCAATTCCGGAAAAATGGATGATGACAGAGTGGCTGCTTTTATCAGCCTGAGAAAAATTTGCAAAGCTGCAGGAAACATTGATGAAAGTTCAAAAATTTTGGATGAAGCTATGAACGGTGATGTGAAAAAAATTAATGAACTGAAAGACTCCATTAACAAAATATACGAAAGTAAAACTTATAACAATCCTAATTTTACAGATGAAGAAAAAGTCATTCTGAAAGAATTTTCCGACGCAACATTTTACTATGACGCAATGTTCAAAAATCTGCGTGACGTTTATGGCGAAACGTACGAAAACGGTGTAATGAACCGACTAAGAGATATAATGCGTGATGCATTTAATTTTTACAATGAAAAAAATATAGAAACAGCAATTAAATAATTGCTGTTTCTTCTACAGGTTTCATACAGTAATAAAGCGATTAGCCGCTTGACTTTTAATAGTCTTTTCTTGCCTCTGTTATAAGATTTTTTACGGCAATTTCAAGAGCTTCGGTTTCGCTGACGTTATGTTCGGCTGCATAATCTTTGATTTTTTGAATTGCAGCTTCGCTTAATCTTCTGTTAAACGGGATTTTTTTATTTTCACATTTTCTGCCTGCACCGTCGCGTTTGCCGCCCCAGCCGCAGCCTTTACCTTCGCCGTGGCAATGCCCTTCGCCGTTGCCGCACCGGTGTTCTCCGTTGTGGTTTTCGCAAGAGTGACCTTCTCCCCGGCAGCCTCCGCCATGATGACAGTTTCCGTGTTCGTGATTGCAATGTTCGTTCATTTTTCGTCCTCCTTATAAATCCATGATAACTCTATTTTTGATTTTGTCAATACATAATCAAGATAAATTTTGTTTTAATATTTTTATGTTTGTCATAGAATAAAAAAAGGCTCATTCATTGAGATGGAATTAAAAATGTAATAGGCGGACGAGTTATCCGTTACGATTATCCTGAACTTGTTTCAGAATTTCAGGCGGAGAGTGGTAAAATTCAATATAACAAACCGGCCGCCTGAAGAAAAATTTTAAAAGTACAACGAATTTAAGGGGAGATAAGAAATGGCTAAAAACAGAATTGGAATTGATGTTGGCGGTACGAATGTAAAGATTGCGCTTGTTGATACAAAGGGCAAGATTGTTTATTCAAACTCTGTTCCGACACGTGCGGAAATGGGTTATGAATACACCGTAAACAATATTAAACAGGCGATTTATGACCTGCTCAAAGAAACCAAATTAACGACAAAAGACATTGAAGGAATCGGATTTGGATTTCCGGGACAGGTTGACTACAAGGCCGGAATTGTAAGAAACGCTCCGAATATTCCTGGCTGGGTGGAAGTTCCGATTGCAAAACTTATTGAAGATGAATTTAAAATTCCGACCCGTGTAGATAACGACGTAAGATGCGCAGCATTGGGCGAATTGAAATACGGCGCAGGAAAAGGCTGTGAAAATCTTATTTGTATTACCGTCGGCACCGGCATCGGCTCAGGCTTAATCTTGAACGGAAAACTCGTAAGAGGTGCTTCAAACGCAGCAGGTGAAATCGGCCATATTAAACTTCAAATGCATGACGGCCCGATATGCGGATGCGGAGATACAGGATGTCTGGAAGCTTTTGCTTCAGGCCCTTCAATTGTGGCAATGGCTGAAGATTATATCAGAGGCGGAAAATCTACAAAATTCCGTGAAATGGCAAACGGCGGACAGATTACACCGTATCTTGTCTGCGAAGCTGCAAAAGCAGGCGATCCTGTTGCACAGAGAATTTTCACTATTACTGGTGAATACATCGGAATCGGTCTTGCAAGCGTTGTAAACCTCTTAAATCCTGAGAGAATAATCGTTGGCGGCGGAGTTGCAGACGCTGGCGAAATTCTTCTTGCTCCGATGGCAGAGGCTCTCAAAAAACGCGCTATGAAAATTGCAGGCTCTGCTGTGGAAATTGTTCCGGCACAGCTTGGAAATACGGCAGGTGTTATCGGTTCAAGCCTTTTGATTGAAAGCTAAGTTTTTATATGACTTGCAGATTCATATTTAGCCAAAACGGCGGTTCAATTTTTGGACTGCCGTTTTTGTAATCGTAAAAATTCAGTATGGAAAAGTTATTCTGCCAAAATCTTTTTAAATTCCTCAATTTTTGAAATTGAATCGCTTTCAAAATAAATTCTCAATAAAGGCTCTGTTCCGCTCGGGCGCACAAGAACCCAGCTTGAATTGTCAGAAAGATAGAGTTTTACACCGTCTTTGAAATCTTTTTTTGATATTTTGTAATCACCGATTTGTTCAAGATTTTTGAAAGTTTCAAGAACTTTTTTAACTTCATCCGAATTGGAAACTTTTTTATCAATTCTGTCATTAAAAAATTTACATCCGGCAAAATTCTCAAGCTCTTTTTGCAATTCTGTTAAGGGTTTGTTTGAATAAGCCATAGCCTCAAGCACCAGAAGATTGGCAAGAATTCCGTCTTTTTCCGGAATATGACCCTGAATACTTAAACCGCCGCTTTCTTCTCCGCCGATTATCGGATTAAATTTCCGCATAGCTTCACCGACATGTTTGAAGCCGACAGCGGTTTCAATCACCTCAACATTTAGTTTTTCGGCTGTTTTGTCCAGCATAAGGCTTGCCCCGACAGTCTTTACAAGCGAACCCGACAGTTTTTTGTGTGTTTTCAGGTGGATAAGCAAAATTGCAATTATTTCATTCGGAGTAACGTATTCACCCTTCTCGTTAATCACTCCGAACCGGTCAGCATCACCGTCGTTTGCAAACCCGATTGAGTTATTTTCTGCCTTAACTTTTTCAATCAGTTCTTTTAAATATTTTGGTTTCGGCTCCGGCATTCCGCCTCCAAAATTCTTGTCATGCCAGAGGTGCAGGCTTTCAAACTTTATTCCGTGAAGCGCAAGGAGTTTGTCGAAATAGCCGATACTTGCAGAATAAAGTCCGTCAAAAATTATGTTTGTCTTAAGAGTTTTAATTTTTTCAAATTCAATCAGGCTTTCGATATGCCTGAAATAATCTTTGCTAAAATCATATTTTTCGATTTTTCCGTCAGCGAATTTTTTCATATCAGTGTCAAGATAAGAAACAATTTCATCCGTGATTTCAGAAGTTGCAGGGCCAGCATAATCCGGAATAAATTTTATTCCCAAATATTCGGGCGGGTTGTGCGAAGCTGTAAACATCAACGCACAAGCATTAAGATGTCTCGCATTATAAGCAAGCACAGGCGTCGGAACAACTTTATCACTGTACAAAACATCAAAACCGATTTGAGATAATATTTCGGCAGCAAAATAAGAAAATTCATCTGCCATATTTCTCGGATCATAACCGATGATTATTTTTTTAGAATCCCCGAAGTTTTTATAAACATATTTCCCGATTGCATTGCAGACTCTTGCAACATTTTCTTTATTAAAATCTTTGCTGACTATAGCTCTCCAGCCGTCCGTTCCGAATTTTATCCCGTCCATAATTCATTGCCCTTTTATTTTGTGTCTGATATAATTATAAAAAAAATACGGAGCTAAGTAAATAATGGATTTTTCATCTGTCGAAAGAATTGCATATTTGGGCCCAAGAGGATCTTTTTCGGAAATGGCGGCGGATGTATTCTGCGGAAAATACAACATTCATCCATATCCGGAGCCTGTGAACACAATCCGGCAGGTTATAGAATACGTAGATGAAAATACAAATGTTCTAGGCGTAATTCCGCTTGAAAATTCAATAGAAGGTTCTGTGAGAGAATCCCTTGACCATTTGATGATGACAATAAATCCGAATGTCAAAATCCTTTCTCAGACCGTAATGCCGATAAGACACTGTCTTTTGTCACGCAATACGGAATTTTACAGCATAACCGGAGTTATATCACACCCTCAGGCACTTGCCCAGTGCCAGAACTTTATCCACGATGAAATGCCGAGGAACCTGAATCTGATTGAAGCATCGAGTACGGCTGAGGCGGCCAGAAGTCTTGCAAATTACAACCTTACGTATGCTGCAATCGGCAGTGAAAAAACAGCAGAACTTTATAATTTGAATATATTGAAAGAAAATATAAATGACGACAAATCCAATCAAACAAGATTTGCACTTATCGGAGATTTTGAAACGGAAGTGACGGGACATGATAAAACTTCTCTTATTTTTGCAACAGAAAACAAACCCGGGGCTTTGTTAGAAATTTTGCATGTTTTTTATCAAAATAATATTAATCTTTCATATATAGTTTCACGACCTTCCAAGATAAAATTTGGCGATTATAATTTTATAGTAAATTTTGACGGACATGTAAAAGAGCCTAAAATTTTAAACACTTTAAAAGAAATTAAAGAAAAAACGACTTTTATGAGATTTTTTGGTTCATACGAAAAATAAACAGCCTCTTGACAGTTTTTAAAGTTACGTGGTATATTTGGTTGTTGCGTCTTATAAAAATTATAAATTAATTTACAGTAGAGGTTCATCAAATTTGTCAGAAAGGAAAATATGACAAATTCTATGATACCTTATTCATTTACTCCTGGTACAAAAGCAAAAGCTCAGGAAGTAAATGCTAATTTTGTAGCACTTGCCGACAAAATTGATGAAAATAATGCTACAGCAATGCATTATAACAGTAATGCGACTATCAGCGGGGAAATGATCTTTACAAAGCCGATAACTTCAAGCGGCGTGTTTTCTGTTTCGCAGGGGAATCTTACTATAAAAAACCTTGCAAACGGAGGAACAACAGATGCTGTTATTGCAATAAACAGTGACACAAACAAGCGCTGTGGTTCCGTGAGATTTGTAAACGGAAGCGGTTACAATGATGTTTCAATAACTGCGGCAAATGAAAGCGGTGATATACAAGCAATAGGTATAAGAAACACAAACGGAAGTGTTTACGCATACTGTCCGACTTACACAAACTATGCGGACTCATCAACAAAAATTGTGACAACTGCCTATCTTGCAAACCGCTGGACAACGTCAAAACCAACAACGTCAAGCACAGCTTCAAAAGCCCGTCCGGGAGTAGTAATACAAAATTATCGTTCCGGAACAACCGGAGCAATTAAATTTTCCGACGGGCTGATAATACAATGGGGAAGTTATGTTCCAAATACAGCTAATGAAAATAAAAATATCACAATAACATATCCTATTGCATTTTCGGACAATAATTATTCATTGTCATTCAGCCGAATTTCCACCAGGGGTACCGCATCCTTTGACAAGGAAAATATGCCGAATTCTACAACTAAGACAGGGTTTGTAATATGGGCAAAGGCTTATCTTTACCTTGTGAAAGGATGTTGGCTTGCGATTGGATACTAACAAGTGAGAGATGAGGAGAGTGGAAATAGTATGCTTCCTCTCGCTTATTCACTCACATCTGCACATTGAAATAGACAAGCAGGCAGGATTATGGTAATGTAATCCCGCAGGGTAAAAGATGCCTTTTTCAAAACGGAACCGCCTACAAAATATCTTAGAACTCGGGTTGGTTCCCGACTAGAAAGGGGGTCGATATGAATGATTTCAATTTGACTTTATTTTTAATCTTATTGATTTTAATCATATTTAAAAGTGGCACCCACCTAAAAAGGTAAGCACCACTTAGAACTCTCAAGGGCATCCGGCAAGCTTGGCTAGCTGCCACCCTGTAGCTATATTATTTACGATTTTCTCCTGTTTGTCAAGTGCAGGCAATTAAAATTTAAAGGAGAAAACTTATGGACGAAATTTTAAACGAAATAAACGAAACAATAGTTGAAGAAACAACACAGGATATTCAGGAACCGGACGACACGCAGCCGGACACAATAGAAATTCCGGACATCGACACCTCTTTTGAGCCCGACGAAGGGGAAGTTATAGTTCCCGTCGACTGGAGCGAATGGGATGAACACGAGTTCACGGAAGGGGAAATTTTCACGGGCGAATACCCGCCGCAGGCCGCTATCTGGTGCAACGAAAGCGGAGAGTATCGCATCGAAGAAATCGACCCTGACGCAGAAGGCAATGTCCGCTATCAGATAACCAAAAATCCGGAGCCGACAGAAGAAGAAATTGCTGAAAGAAATGCAATGCTTAACCTGACCGCCGCCGACGTAGAGCGCGGCATCTACAAAGCAAAAGGAATTGACTTTGATGACATAATTAAAATGGTTAAAGAGTTTAATAGTTTAACAGTTGAAGGGCTGGACGAAAATAACCCTTCAACCTCTCAACCAATCAACCCTTCAACTCCTATTGACATTAAAGCGCTTAAGATTGAACTCAAGGCCAACAATTTCTACTACGGCAACCCGTACGTGAAACAGGTCGGACAGCTTCTCGGGCTGACGGATGAGCAAATGCTTGAATTTTTTAAGACTAATGATTATACGAAATTGATTTAGGGGTTGAAAGTGTGAAAGGTTGAACAGTTTATTTATCTAAACCATTCAACCTTTCAACTCTTCAACCCTTCAATAGTACATTGAAATAGACAGACAGGCGGGATTATGGTAATAATATAATCCCACAGGGTAAAAGACAGCTCTTTTTTGAAACGGAACTACCTACAATGATTATGTAGCCTTCGGGTTGGTTCCCGACTAGAAAGGGGGTCGATATGGATAACTTCAATATTAGTTTATTACTAATCTTTTTGATTTTGTACATATTAAAAAACGGCTCTTACCTGAACAGATAAGAACCGTGCCTTCTACAGAGTTGTCGGCAGCTTAGGAAACTGCCACCCTGTAATTATATTATTTACGATTTTCTCCTGTTTGTCAAGTGCGGGCAATTTATGAGTGAAGGGCAATAACAGTTGAACTGTTTGATAAATCGACAATTCAACCTTCAACACTTATTCACTCACATTTGCACATTGAAATAGACAGACAAAGAGATTTTTTGTAATATAACTTTAGGGTAAGTGCCTATCACTTCCACGGACACACGCAATTTACGAAGAAAGCGGTCTGAAAAAGGAGGTGATGAAAATGACCAACGAGATAATAAAAACCGTTATAACGGTAATTATAACGGTTTTACAAATTATTATTTATTGGTTATAGGGTACGAAGTGAAGCTCTAAGGAAGTCACATTTTCTTAGGGCTTCCCCCTATATGAATATTATTTACGATTTTCTCCTGTTTGTCAAGTGTGGATAAGGTTTTAAAAATAAGGCTTATTAAAAAGTAAGTTTATATTTATGCGCCGGCAATGCCGGCGCTTTTTTGTTTAAATATCTTAACTTCAAATGCTCTTTGATTTTTGTTTTTGATACAATTAAGTCAACAAGGAGAGAAAAATGGTTGATATAAGAGAAGAATTCATAGAACAGGCGAAGAAGCTTTCAAGAGGCGCAGAAGTTTTACCGGGCGGAATTGAGGAGCTGGCAGTGAAATTACAGCACGCAAAGGATACAAACACTCCTTTGAGGGTAAAACTCGGAATGGATCCGACGCGTCCGGATTTACACCTCGGGCACACGGTTGTAATGAGAAAACTCAGAGAGTTTCAAAAACTCGGGCATAAAGTTGTTTTGATAGTCGGCGGGGCGACCGCAATGGTCGGCGATCCTTCGGGAAAATCCGAAACCCGTCCTTCCCTGACAAAAGAACAGGTTGAAGAAAATGCTAAGTCTTATTTTGAACAGATGTCAAAGGTTGTGGATGTTGAAAAGGCGGAAGTTACCAACAATGCTGACTGGCTTCACAAGATGAGTTTTGTTGATTTGCTGAAACTTGCTTCGCAAATGACGGTTGCGCAGATGATGACGCGCGACGATTTTGCAAAGAGATATGCAGAAGGCAAGCCCATTTCCGTTCACGAATTTTTCTATCCGTTAATGCAGGCGTATGATTCTGTTGTAATTGATGCGGATATTGAACTTGGCGGAACGGATCAGAGATTTAACACGCTTCTGGGTCGTCAAATTCAGGAGGCTTACGGCAAAAAATATCCGCAGATGGTTATGCTGCTTCCGCTGATTGAAGGCACGGACGGGGTTGTCAAAATGTCCAAAACTTACCCAGAACACTGCATTTCACTCACCGACAGCGCAAACGATATGTTCGGCAAATTGATGAGTATTCCGGACACTTTGATTGTCAAATACTTTACGCTTCTGACGGATATTCCGGAGGAGGAATTAAAACAAATCGAAAATTCACTGAAAGATCCTTCCGTAAACCCGCGGGATTTGAAGCTCAAACTGGCATACACAATAACGGAAGAATACCACGGAAAAGACGGAGCAGACCGTGCGCAGGCGGAATTTATCAATGTTGTATCAAACAAGGGACTTCCCTCAGACATTGAAGAAGTTAAAGTTGAGCAGGGCAAAAACATTCTTGACCTTCTGGTGGAATTAAAGTTTGTCCAGAGCAAGGGCGAAGCAAAGCGTCTGATACAGGGCGGCGGAGTTAAAATTGACGGCGAAAAAATTGCCGATATGGCTTATACTCTAAACTTCACAGACAGTGTAATATTGCAGGCAGGAAAAAGAAAGTACGCGAAGCTTGTAAAGTGAAGTGTGAAGTGTGAAGTGTGAGGTGATTTTATGAATCATAAAGATTTGGAAGCCTGGAAAGAAGCCGTTGATTTCGTTACCGAAATATATAAATTAACACAAAATTTTCCACAAAGCGAACAATACGGTCTTTCAAGCCAAATCAGACGAAGTGCTATTTCTATACCTGCAAATATTTCAGAAGGCTGTGCACGTCAATCAGATAAAGAAACCTTGCAATTTCTATATATTGCTGTTGGATCTTTAGCCGAACTTGAAACTGAGTTATTAATTGCAAAGAATTTAAATTATATACAAAATATTGAAGATACAACTTGCAGATTAATAAAAATCCGTAGTTTAATATTAGGATTAATCAAATATTTAAAAAACAAATAATCCCTTCACGCTTCACACTTCACTCTTCACTTTTTATAAAACAAATGCGGGAATAAAAACTATGCTCAAGATACTAAAACGCGGAATCACAAAAGTAAAAGAAGATATAAAAGTTATTTACGACAAAGACCCTGCCGCAAATAATTTGTTAGAGGTAATTTTATGTTATCCGGGGCTTCACGCACTTGTAGCATACCGGTTTGCGCACAGGCTTTATAAGTGGCATATTCCGCTTATCCCGAGAGTAATTTCGTATATTACAAGAATAATCACAGGGATTGAAATTCACCCTGCGGCAAAAATCGGCAGAAGATTTTTCATTGACCATGGCGAAGGTGTTGTAATCGGTGCCACAACAGTAATCGGGGATGACGTTTTGATTTACCAGCAGGTTACACTCGGCGGAACAGGAAAAGAGCAGGGCAAACGCCACCCGACTTTAGGAAACAACGTAATTGTCGGTGCGGGCGCGAAAGTTTTAGGAAATATTACTCTCGGCGATTACGTAAGAGTCGGAGCCGGCTCGGTTGTGGTGGAAGATGTTCCTGAATACTCAACTGTCGTCGGGGTTCCGGGCAGGGTTGTGAGAAGAAAAACCAGAGATAAGAACGGCGTTTTAATGCACAACAGAATTCCGGATCCGGTCAAGTGTGAACTTAACAGGCTTAAGTATGAGGTTCTTGAATTAAGGGAAAAAATAGAAAAATTAAGTTGAAATTTTTTAAGAACGCACAGTGTGACAGGATAAAAAATATACTGTCATTCAGAGCCGAATTTTATGAAGATTCTTCGCTTCGCTCAGAATGACGGAAAAAGGCAAAGAATCAAAAGAAAAATATAAAACATACAAACGAATATAAAAAGAAAGGGGTGCAATTATGTATCACGTTTACACAGAAAAAAATCGTTCGGAATTAACCAAAACATTAATCGGAGATTTCAAAGATTACGACGAAGCAATGGACGCCGCAGAAAAAGCGATTGAAGGACATCCGGAGCTTAATTACATTGTTGAAGAAACAGACGGACACTTCAACAGTTACGGTGAACTTGTCGCAGAAGTTGTTGCAAAATCATAGTTTTAGAGGCAGACCTTTTTGGGCTGCCTCACTGTATTATTTTTTAATTTCTTTCCCTGTTTTAGGGTCAAAATCTCTAATTTTTTCGATAGTTTTTCCATCTTCCTGATAAGATGTATATTTGATCCTGTTTCCTGTATTCGGGTCATAATCGGTAATTGCTTTGATAGTTTTACCATCTTTCTGATAAGATGTATATTTGCACTTGGTTCCTGTATTCGGATCATAATCGATAATTGAAGCGATAGTTTTGCCATCTTGCTGATAAGATGTATATTTGATACATTTTCCAGTCTTCGGATCATAATCGATAATTGAAGCGATAGTTTTGCCATCTTGCTGATAATATGTTATTTTGCATCTGTTTCCAGTCTTCGGGTCATAATCGGTAATTTTGCTTATTTTTCCTGTCTTCAGGTCATAATCGGTAATTTTTTCGATAGTTTTACCATCTTTCTGATAAAATGTTTCTTTGCACTTGTTTCCTGTATTCGGGTCAAAATCGAGAATTGATTCGATAGTTTTACCATCTTTCTGATAATATGTATATTTGCTTAGTTTTCCTGTTTGTGGGTCAAATTCCTCAATACATTTTATCGTATTACTGTCATTTTGATAAGCAGTTCTTTTTACCATCTTACCAGTTTTAGAATCAGTTTCTAGGATAAATTTAGTACCATCTAACTGAGTCTCTACTATAACCCTCAAATTTTGCGGATTCACCTGAGCATCATCTGATGAATTTTTTGCAAGAGTCTTTGCAGCTTTGCTGAACCAACCGTTTTTGTGCCCGATTATACCCAAAGTCGCAAGTCCGATTGCACTCAAGCCTAACATTACATTTTTGCCTGTTAAATATTTCTGCATACCCTCTTTTTCAGTTTCAGAATTTTTCTTAGAATTATTAGAATTTTCAACTTCACCTTTAAAATGCGGTCTATAATAATTTGAATATTTTATACCTACTGAATCTACCATCAAAGAACTTCTTTAACTTTTACACACAATTATAATAAAACAAAATCACAAATTAATTTGCTAAACCCCAAAATACATATTTACATTATGTAACAAATTTTTATGATAAAATTCTTGAGTATAGGAGAGATTAGAGGATGAAAGCTGTAGTATTTGATGAAGGATTAAAGTTAGTAAACGATTACGAAAAACCGGTGCCGAAAAAAGGCGAAGCTTTGATAAAAGTGACGCTCGCCGGAATTTGCAACACGGATTATGAAATCACAAAAGGCTATATGGGCTACAAAGGAATTTTGGGGCACGAAGCCGTCGGGGTTGTGGTTGACGTGAACGGTGAAGATAAATCTTTAATCGGCAAACGTGTCGTTTCCGAAATCAGCTACGGCTGCAAAGAACCCGATTGCCCTTATTGTGCCGAAAAGCTTTACCGCCACTGTCCGAATCGTCACACTCTCGGCATCTGGCGAAAAGACGGATGTTTTGCCCAGTATTTTACAATGCCTGTTGAAGTTCTTTTTGAAGTTCCCGACAATGTTCCGGACGAACAGGCAGTTTTTGTCGAACCTCTTGCCGCAGCCTGCGAAATCACAGAACAACTCCACATAAAACCTTTTGAAAAAGTAATTGTACTGGGAGACGGGAAATTGGGGCTTATTACAGCTTTAACCCTCAATGCGCAGAATATCGACGTAATTTTAATCGGCAAACATCAGAACAAACTTGATATTGCAAAAGCTCAAGGGGTTGAAACAAAACTTTTGAATGATTTGAAAATTGAAAAGATTTATGATGTTGTCGTTGAGGCAACGGGTTCTATTTCGGGATTTGAAACAGCGCTTGCACTCACAAAGCCCCGCGGAACCCTTGTTCTGAAAAGTACGGTCGCTGCGTCTAAAGAATTCAACCTTGCGCCGATTGTAATTGATGAAATTACTGTTCTCGGCTCCCGCTGCGGACAATTCGGGCCGGCTCTCAGGCTTCTGAAATCCGGCAAAATCGACTTTACACCGCTCATTTCAGCACGATACAAAGCCAACGATGCAATTGCTGCTTTTGAAAAAAACAAAGAAAAAGAAACTTTGAAGGTTTTGTTGGAATTTTAATCAATTTTGGGATAGAATAAAATCATGGCTGAATCCGAAAATAAAATTCAGGTAAAATTGCTCGACACCTATATCTTAAGACAGATAATAGAGATGTTTTTAATGGGCGTCTGCGTCTTTACGTCAATCATATTTGCCTCGGATACATTCATAACCCTTATCAAACAGATTTCAATGTACGGAATTCCGTTTAAGGTTGCGTTTATGATGATTATTCTGAACCTTCCGCAGGTAATAGTTATGACTATTCCGATGGGCGTTCTTCTTGCGACGGTTATGACCCTGAACGGACTGAGTCTGAAATCGGAAATTACCGTTATGAGAGCCTGCGGGATTGGATTGAACAGAATTGCAAAACCGATTTTTATTTTTGCAGTCGTAATGTCAATTTTCAGCTTTTTTATAAACGAAACGATTGTACCCGTAATGACCAAACAATCAAAAGATTTGGCTCTGTGGGCACTGGGACAGAAAAATATCCCTAACGGCAAACAGAATTTTGTGTTCAAAGAACTCAGCGACAACGGCGTTTTGAAACGGCTTTTTTATGTCGGATACTGCGAGGATAAAATTCTTCACGACATAACGGTTCTGGATTCATCAAAAGAAGGAACTATCCAAATTCTTCAGGCTGAAGAGGGCAAAACAAGCCCTGAAGGGTGGAATTTCCAAAAAGGTGCAGTTTACACTGTCGGCGACGACGGAAAAATTTTAAACACTGCATTGTTTGAAGATTCTGTTTTTAAATTCGGTATGGATTTGAGCAAACAGATGAACAAAGACGTTGCAAAGGAAATGAATTTTCCGAAACTTGTCAAATATATCGGCGAGCACGGCGGACATCTTGAGGCAAAACAGAAAAATATTCTTGTAATTGAGCTTTATGACAAACTTGCGCTTCCGCTGACAACAATTGCTCTTGTTCTTATCGGTGTTCCGCTTGCGATTACTCCGCCAAGAGTCAGATATAACAGAGGTTTTCTGTTCAGTATTCTGATAATCTTTGCATATTATCTGATACGTGCGCTGTCAATTTCATTCGGGGAAGCCGGAACCCTGCCGGCATTCTTTGCTGCCTGGATGCCGAATATCGTATTGACAATTGTCGGAGCGCTGCTTTATTATAAAAAAGTTTACACAATTGAATAAATGCGCAAAAAATATTTTTTCCGGTTTTTAGGATAATTAAATATGAACGAAAATTTTTTCCATGGAAACAACAAAAGATTAAACGACTACGACTTAAACATCCTTAATGACAAGAGTTTGAAAGAAGTGGATGATGAGTCGCTCCGTCTTGAGCTTTTGATACAGGAAAAAGAAGAAGAGCTTGAAAATGTAAATTCCAAGATTAAAGGAAGAGAAGTTCTCGGCAAACTTCTTGATGTAATGGAATTAAAAATTAAGGCAAAACAGCTGGAAAATGAAATAACAGAACTTAAAGAAGAGTTTGCAAAAAATAACTTCAAGATACGATTGAAAACCCAGACAAAAAAATCAAAGAAAAAAATACCGTTGTTAAGAAGAATCCAGCGTTTTGTCACACGCAAGATTTTTGCAAAAATTTCAAAAAAATTCAAATCAATTGCGGATATCGGAGAATCACTCGACACTCTGGAAAGTATTAACGAAAACGTGGACGAACTGATTGCAATGAAAGTTCCTTACGGGGAAACAAAGGCAAACTATGAAAAACTTACGGCCTACCTTTACCGTGCCAACAGAATTCACTCCGAAATTGCAAAAAAAATGAACAAGCTTTAATTGTATCGCAATTATCCCTTGACATACAGCGCTATTAGTCAGAAAGGATGAAGCCCTAATGAATCCGGATTTTTTATACAAGCCATTTTGTCTTAGACGGTCATTCTGAATTTATTTCAGAATCCCCTTGAGATGCTGAAACAAGTTCAGCATGACAAAATGGCTTATTGTTATTTGTATGTATGTCAAGGAATAATTGTAATTTTTTTATAAAAATGTCATTCTGAGCGAAGCGAAGAATTTTCATAAGTTTCGAATGACGGAAAAAGGCGAAAAATCTCTTAACCCTTCAGCGCGTCAGTTGATAATTCCGAAAAAATTTGCCCGTACGTATTTTTGTTGTAAAATATCATTGTTAAAGTACATTTTTAAACAGAAGGAAGAGAATATGAACAAACTTTCACCTTTGCAGATCGAAAGATTGAAGTATCAACCGAAGCTTCCGGCAACACTGGCTCTCGGGATTAACAGCCTTGAGCTTGTTGAAGGAGAACCGACTCAATCAGTAAGAGATCAGGAACAGATTAAAAATTTATTCAAAAACACCTACGGCAAACCTGTCGTAACTTTCAAAAATTCTATTTCTATGTCAGTATCAGAACAAAAAAATGTCGGTGTAATTCTTTCCGGCGGACAGGCTCCCGGCGGTCATAACGTAATCGCAGGCTTGTACGATGCTTTGAAACAGGCAAATTCATCTAATAAGCTTTACGGATTTTTAGGCGGCCCGTCAGGTATTATTGACGGAAAATATATTGAATTTACCGATGAATTCATTGACAGTTACAGAAATACAGGCGGATTTGATATTATCGGTTCAGGCAGAACTAAACTTGAAACAGAAGAACAATTTCAAAAATCGCTGGAAGTTTGCAAAAAGCTGAACATCAAAGCAGTTGTAATTATCGGCGGCGACGACTCAAACACTAACGCCGCACTTCTGGCTGAATGGTTTGTAAAAAATAACACAGGCATTCAGGTTATCGGCTGCCCGAAAACTATCGACGGCGACTTGAAAAATGATCAGATTGAAATTTCTTTCGGATTTGACACAGCCACAAAAACTTACGCTGAATTAATCGGAAATATCCAGAGAGATGCAAATTCAGCTAAAAAATACTGGCACTTCATAAAAATTATGGGCAGAAGCGCATCTCACGTAGCTCTTGAAGCCGCTCTTCAAACCCAGCCAAATATCACAATGATTTCTGAAGAAGTTGAAGCAAAGAAAATGTCGCTTGAACAAATTGTAAATTATATGTGTGATATTATTGTAAGACGTGCCGACAAAGGTAAAAACTTCGGTATTGCAATTGTTCCGGAAGGTTTGATTGAATTTATTCCTGAAATGAAATCAATGATTGCTAACCTGAACGATATTATGGCAACACTTGAAAATGATCCTGATTTTGTAAACGCAACTACAATCAGAGAAAAATTTGACATTGTTGAAAACAGATTGAACCCTGAAAATGCAAAAGTTTATAATTCACTGCCAGTTTTGATTAAAGGCCAGCTTCTTGCAGACCGCGATCCTCACGGCAACGTTCAGGTTTCTAAAATCGAAACTGAAAAATTGTTAATCGAAATGATTGAAACAAGACTTGACGAATTAAAATCACAGGGCGAATATATCGGCAAATTCTCCGCACAATCACACTTCTTCGGATATGAAGGCAGATGTGCATTCCCGTCAAACTTTGATGCTGATTACTGCTATTCATTAGGCTTCAACGCTTTTGCATTAATCAACTTCGGCTTGACAGGATACCTTTCATCAGTAAGAAACCTTACACAACCTGCAGACGAGTGGGTAGCAGGCGGTGTACCTTTGACAATGATGATGAATATGGAAAAACGTCACGGTGAAATGAAACCTGTAATTCAGAAAGCTCTTGTTGAACTTGACGGCCCTGTATTCAAACAACTGGAAGAAAACAGAGAAGATTGGGCAATGAATGACAGATACTTGTTCCCCGGTGCAATCCAGTACTTTGGCCCTTCATGCGTATGCGATATTACAACTTGCACTCTTCAGCTTGAAAGAAGCAAAACACTGGTTAATGCATAAACTTCTAACTGTAGTTAATCAATATATTACAGAACAGCCGGCCTGAATGGCCGGCTGTTCTATTTCTAATCTTCCACGATAATCCTTCAATTCTTTAGAAGTAATTCTTAAGAGTGTAGAAAAACCACGGTTAATACGTTATAATATTACAATATATTAGGGGTAATATGGCATTAATAAAAGGAGAAGGATTACATGAAAACTGCAACTAAAAAGGGTATGAGAACAGGGAAAGTTCGCTCAAAATTTAATGATGAATTTGAAAAGTATCTTAAGGCTCAGTGCTTAAAAACAACGTTTAACGGATTAGAATTGGAGACATTCTCCTGGTACAAAAAAGTTTTAGGTCTTGTATAGTGTTTATTGAATAAAACAAAGAGTCCGGTGAAAACTCTTTGCCGGACTTTTTGTTTTGTGCGAAATTTTAAAATGTTTTAGATGTTTAAATTAAAAACTTTCCGTTTTCGTAGATTAGAATATCATCTGCGAAAATTTTTCCGCCGTTTTGCATTCCTTTAATCATGTCCCAGTGAAGGCCTGATACGTTTTTTCCGCCGGTTTCAGGATATGAGGCGCCGGCTGCCATATGTATTGAACCTCCTATTTTTTCGTCAAATAGAATATTGCCTGTGAGATCTTTTATGCAATCATTTGTTCCTATTGCGATTTCGCCGATACCACGGGAGCCTTCATCCGTATCAAGCATGGCGTTTAGAAAATCTTCGCCTTTATCAGCTTTTGCTTTTGTGATTTTTCCGTTTTCAATCCACAGATGAACCCCGTGTGCTTCGTTGCCGCGGTATAGCTGAGGAAAATCAAAATAGATTTCGCCGTTAATATCATTTTCTACAGGGGATGTAAACACTTCACCGTCAGGATAGTTATTTAAGCCCGAACAGCTAATCCATTTTCTGCCTTCGACTCCGAAAGTTATATCTGTCCTGTCACCTGTTATGCGGACTTTTTTAACATTATTCAGATAATTTGCCCATTTGGTTTGTTTTTCGTCCATTTCTTTGAGTTTTGCAACCGGATCATCGAGGTCAAGGTAGCAGGCTTTAAAAAGGAAATCAGAATATTCATCAAAGGCCATTTTTGCTTCCTGCGCAAGAGCATGCGTCGGAACATCAGCAATAACCCAGCTTGCCTCACCGTTAGCAGAACGGGTCAGAAGTTTTTCCGAGAGCGGTTTTGTTGCCGCAGAACGCCTTGCAAGTTTTTTCATATCAGCACGCGCCATATTTTTAGTATTCATTGGCCCGCCGATTGATATGAATTTGTCGACTGTTTCATATTCAAGTTTTGTAATCGGGTCGATATAGTCAAGCTGTTCATCTGTTGCGTATTTTATGAAAGTATCGGACAAATCTTCAATTGAAGTTCTTACAATCGGGTGCCCGCCGCGCTCAAGAACTCTTTTATAAACAGCTTTTACAAGCTCTTTTGTATAGACGCTTGTGCCTCTGATTTGGACTAAATCGCCTTTTTGAACGTTTGTCGAATAATCGACAAGAACTTTTGCATATTTTTCCCAGATTGGATTTTCCATAAATTTCCCCCGTGCTATATTTATAATAATATCATTTTATTTTAATTCTTTGTATTGGTTAATTTATTGTCCGGCAATGGAATCGTAATAATTTCGTGCCGTCATTCCGGAGACAACGCCTGAAAAAAATCCCGTCGGGCTGCTTTATATGTCATTCTGAGGAAGCGCCGCAACCGGAGACTCTCATGACATTTTTAGGAGATCCTTCGGCTAAAGCCTCAGGATGACGTCCTATTTTTAGCTGCTCTTTCGTTACGCTCAAGATGACATACATTTCTTCACGTCATTCTGAGGACGCTAGTCCGAAAAATCTCATTGCCTTTTACATGGATCCTTCACAGGTACGACTTGCGGATTTCACCCTCTGCCCGTGCAGCTCAGGATGACAGTTTTTGCCGGACAATGAACTCTTATTCTTCGCTTTCGAGCGATTCGTGGCCGGATTTGTGTGATTTAAGAAGAACTCCGCGTTTTGATGTCTTGATAAATTCAATCATCTTTTCAATATACGGGTTCATCGGGATTTCAGCCTTAATCTTTTCGATTGCCTGAGTTGTGTTGTATTCTTCGGAAATCAAAAGTTTGAAAGCTTCGTTAGTATGAGTTCTGACTTCCAGCGGAACTCCTCTGCGCTTCATCGCAACAATATTAAGTCCGCGCGGAACAGGCGGTCTGCCTTCGCCTTTTGAGTACGGCAGGATATCCTGACGGGAGGCCGAAAATCCGCTTATAATCGCCATATCACCGATTCTTATATTCTGATGGAACACGCTCATTCCACCGACAAATGCGCCGAATCCGACGTGAACATGCCCGCCTAATGTGACAAGGTTTGCAAGAATGACTTCATCTGCCAGAACACAGTTGTGCGCAACATGTGACCCGACCATCAAAAGACATTTTTTGCCGATTCTGGTTGTAAAATCTCCGCAGGCTGCACCTCTGTGAACGGTTACGTTTTCTTTAATAATTGTGCCGTCGCCGATTACAACTTTTGTCGGCTCGCCTTTGTAGCCTAAATCCTGAGGCTCCGAACCGATTGTCGCAAACGGGGAAATCGTACAATTTTCACCGATTTCCGCAAATTCTATATGTGCATTTGAAATTACTCTTGTACCGCTTCCGATTTTTACGTTTTCGCCGATTACTACATAAGGCCCGATAATCGCATCTTCCGCAATCTCGGCTGACGGATGAATTATTGCTGTTTTGTCTATCATAAATTACCTCTCTTTGCTTATTATGTGTCAATTATAGTACAAATTGAGGCGCACAACAATAATTTTATATTATTTTAATATGAAATCTTTATGAAAATCCATTGCCATTTCAAACCCTTCTTCAAGAGCATTATTTATGATATCGACAAGTTCCTGATTTTTTGATTGTGCCGCAATCATCGCAAGTTCCATGTAATCACTCTGGGCCTCATCGGTTGATTGAATTTTGTAAGGTTTGCTGCCGTCTTTTTGAAGATTTCCTCTTACAATACCTGCAGCATAGTCCAGAACAACCTGAAAGTCTTTCGGTTTTCTCTTTAAATTCATATCTTTCAAACTGTTTAATACATGCAAAATTGAAATCTGATATGTATCAGCCATAACGTTTTGTAGGCCTTTAATATCGGTATATTTTGTAAAAATTGCGTTTGAAATTTCATCAATACTGCTGGTTTTAAGATAAGGATTGTAAGTTGTATCAACATCTAAAGTTCCTTGAGTAAGTCCCGCTTTTTCTTCAACGAATTTGCTTAATCTTAAAGGAACAGTTCTTATTGTAAAAAATGCTTCATTTTCTTCCTTTACTTTTTTCCAGGCATATTCCATATTTCTTGAAAAAGTCTTTCTTGCCCACTCGTTCATACCCCAGAACTGCTTTAAGGCATTTGACTGTTCTTTTGATATCTCAACAGGATTTGCTTCCGGGTTGAAGTTTTTAAAACCTTTATTTTTCATAAATCCTGAAAGGGCTGACTTTATTCTGTCTGCACCGTAAGCATTCCAGGCTTTTTGCAAAACTCTTGTCATTTCTTCGGATTTTTCAGGATTTTGTCTGTAAAATTCTTTCATTTTTGCAGACATTTCATAAATTCTTGCCGGATTTTCCTGATAGTATTTTTTCAAGCCTTCCGAAATATGTTCTCTGTGTTCTTTTGAAAGCGGCCCGCGCGGAATGTAAACAGGCTCACCTGCTTCCTGTGCTTTTTTATCAAGCGCAAGTCTGCGCTTGTATGTCATCTCGGCCGTTAATCTTGCATTGTAATCAGGATCAGAAAGCTTCAAAATTTGTCCGTAAGTTTGATTCTGGCGCGGAATGTTCAATTTTTTCATTGTCCAGTAAATATCTTTTCCGTCCGTGTATTTTTTCAGGTCATTCAGAGAAAACCCTTCGCCGTAATACAGTTTTAAAATCTGCAGCGACAAATCTTCATTCTTATCAAAACATTCCATTTCGCCTGCTTTTACAGCTTCGCCAAAAGAGTTTTTTGAGAAAGAAACTTCGCTGTCTGAAAGGACGTCTGCAAATTCAGAAAATTTTTGTTTTACTTCGTCAAGAGAAGTGCAGCTTTTCAAAGATTCATAATATTTTTTGTGAATGTCAATCAGAGTTTGCTTCGCTTTATTTCCGCCCTCTAAAATCATGCCTGCCCATTCGCGAATATGTTTTGGATAAACTGAAGAATTTTTTTGTGCCAGTTTATCAAGATTTGCAATTGTGTCTGCAAGGTTTAAACTGTATCCGCCCGTAAAGCTTAAATAATCCCTCGTCGAAGGAAGTTTGGTTAAATCAGGCCGACTTGTATTTACAGCTGCAGGCTGCAAAGTTAAGTCTTTTTTATTCTGTTTCAAATAAGCGGTATTTCTTGATAAAATCGCAGGGGTAATGTAATGAATTTGCATGCGGGGTATCTCCTTGTCTGAAAATATAAAATACGTGAATTATTTTTTTTGCGCACTAATTTTCTAATCCAGCAAACTTTTATATGCAATCCATGCTGACATCGTGTGCTGAACATAGTCAATTCTTATTTCTTTATCTGCATTTTTGGCATCCGGTTTATCCCAGTCAGGGCTTGCCGGAATTCCGCCTTCGCAAACACCTGTTTTTACCTGCTTTTTCATTAAAAATTCAACTCCGGCCTTTAGTGAATATGCGAGCTTCTGTCTTAAAACTTTATTATCCAAACATTGATAAGCCGCAATCAAACCTTCCATATTTGTAGCGTTTCCGCAAAGTGAACGGTTTATGGTAAACGAGCCGAAGTTTTCATCTCTTGTATTCAAATTCTGTTTTGCAATAATTGCTTTTACATTTCTTTCGGCAAATGCCGTTAAAAGTGCTCGCTGCGGTGAATTAAGTGCATTATCCGGAGTGGCAAATAATTTTTGGGTTGCAAGCATTCCCCAGTGATCAAATGACAAGTTAGCCACACCTTTATCTGCAGCCTTTTCGGCAAGTCTTAGCAGACCTTTTTTAGCTGTTTCAAGCCACTTTTCCTGTTTGTCAAATTCATACAAATACAATAATCCAAGACACGATTCTCCGGGATAATACCTTGCAGAATGAAGATTTGATTTTTCTTTTTTTACAAGTTCAAAACTCGGACAAAAATCTCCCTGAGGGGTTTGCATAAATATCAAAAAATTCCCCATTTTTTCAAGAATATGTTTTGAAATTTTGTTGTCTTTCAGAAGATTTGAAAGTGCTATTAAGGCAAGTCCAGTTCCGCCTGATGTTGCAAGTAGTGCAGGGGCTTCTTCTTCCGGTTTTGATAAAAGTCCGTACATATCCTTGCCAACTTTTTTTATATAATTTTTTACAAGATATTCTGAAGATAAGAGCCGTTTATTATAGAGTGCCTCTTTCCCGAGCAGTCTTTCGCAAAGATACATTGAATACAGGGTGCCTGCGTGTCGTAGCGAACTGTAATATTTGTCGGAATATTTTTTCTTCGGGTTCAAATTATTTCTGTAAACAAATCTTCCGTTCGGACGGATGTTTTTTGATATATACAAAAGTGCAAGAAGGATAGAATTCTCCAATTCATCAGCGCTCTTAGGTGATATTTCCAGACTGTCCTTCTTCGAAAATAAATTAGAAAGTATGGGAAACGGATTTCTCATACTTTCTATTATACGCAGAACTATATAAATTGTCTATTATTTTAATGCAAAAGTCATATCTGCTTCTACACAGATTTTGCCGTCCACTTTTCCGATACCGTGAGCCTTGCAAACAGGGCCTTTAACTTTAGTCAATTCAACTTCCATCTCAAATTTATCTCCTGGGCGGACAATATTTTTAAATCTTACACCGTCAACACCTGCGTAAAGGGTTAATTTTCCTTCAAATTCCGGCATTGTCATCAATATCGGAGCAGAGCACTGCGCCATAGCTTCAAGCTGCAAAACCCCGGGCATTATCGGATTTCCCGGGAAATGGCCCTGGAAAAACTGTTCGTTCATTGTCAAGTTTTTGTACCCTTTTGCGTATTTGCCCGGAACGCATTCCGTAATTCTGTCTACAAGTAAAAACGGATATCTGTGAGGAATCATTTCCATTATTTGCATTGTATCAAACTGCAGTATTTTTTCTTCCGCTTGTTCTGTCATAATCATTCTCTCCTATTATATTTACTTTTAATTATTTACATTCTATCAATTTATCTTTTAACATTTTTGCTGTTTTAATATGAACGGCATGCCCTGCTTCTTTGACTAAAATCTGGCATTTCATATTCAGGGGATTTACACCGGTTAAATAAAAATCTCCGATTAAATCAAGAATTTTATGTTTAACAGGTTCTAAGTCGCTTCTTAATGGCGATGTGTAGCCTTCATCCTGAAGCCCGAGGGTGTTTTCGATGTTCACTCCTCTTGCAAATCCGAGCATCTGAAATTTTTTCAGATCTTTATAAAACCCGAAAGTTCTTGCTTCTATAATTTCGTCTTTTTGTTTCGGATTGTATGCGACCCAGCGTCTTGTTAAATCCGGATGGTCATAGTTTACGGCATATGATATGTAAAGTTCATCCGATGGCAAAACGACAAGACTTGTTTTGCCATTAAGATAATACACAGGCTCTTTAACCGTATAAAATTTTTTCTTCTCAAAAAGATGTTTTTCAATCCCCGCTTTTTCAAAAAGTTCAACCCACTGTTTTGAACTTCCGTCGAGCGCCGGAACTTCTTCTTCCGTCATAAGAATATCTATGCTGTCTATCCCGCAAAAGGCCAGTGCTGCTGTCAGGTGTTCGGTCAGCATTGCTCTGTGCTTTTTATTTCCGATAACAACACAATGGTCAGTTGACAAAACATTATCTGCTATCGCTTCAAAAGGTTCGATTTTACCTTCAGCGCAGAGAGTTGACAAATCTTCTTTTGTCAAATTCGGGCCGGCGTCTTTGCAAATGTAATATCTGATTTTTCCTTCTTTTGACGGGAAAAATTTTACAGAACACGGTTTGTTTTTCATCAAACCGTGTCCCTGAATTGTTATTTCATTAAGAATTGTGGTCATTATTGATATTTTCCTCAAATTCTTTCAAAAGCGGTTCATATTTTCTGAATTTTGCAAAAATTTCCTGAGCATCTTTCATTGTCTTGAGCTGTTTTATAAATTCTTTTCTCGGAACAGCCGGAATACCTACAATAATTGATTTTTCAGGGAAAGATTTTGTAACGCCGGCTTTTGCTGTAATGATTGTGTCAGAACCGATTTCAATATGGTCTGCAAGACCAGCCTGACCTGCGATTACGACTCTGTCACCGATTACGCAGCTTCCGGCAATCCCGACCTGGGAAACAATCAGGCAGCCTTGACCAATTTTACAGTTATGGCCTATCATTACAAGGTCATCAATTTTTGTGTTGTCGCCGATTGTGGTGTTTTCAATTGTGCCGCGGTCAATTGTGCTGTTTGCACCTATTTCAACGTTGTTTCCGATTTTAACAGAACCGATTGACGGTATTTTGAAGATTACATGTTTCTGATTTGCATCTTTAATTTCACCGTCTTTTCTTGCCTGTTCGATGTTGTCAGGATTTTCGGTTACAAAACTGAAACCGTCGGCACCTAACGAAACCCCGTGATGAAGAATTACATCATTTCCGACTTCCACTCTGTCGCCAACGTTTACACCTGCGTGAAAGAAACAGTTTTTGCCGATTTTTGCCCCGCCGCCGATGTAGGAGTTTGCAAGGATTTTGGTATTGTCACCGATTACGGCATCGTGCGAAATAACTACATTCGGCCCTATTTGAACGTTTTCGCCGAGTTTTGCCGTCGGGTCAACTACTGCGGACGGGTGAACCCCTTTATTTACGACAGGCGCAGTATAAAACAGGTTCAGAAGTTTCATCATTGCAAGGCGCGGACGCTCAACTTCTATGGTTGTTAATCCGTCAATCTGTACTCCCAAAGGTACAAGCGCTGCCTTTGCCTTTGATTTTGCAAGATTTGCAATCTCGTCTTCGCCCAGTGCTAATGCAAGAGTATTTTCATCCGACAAAAGAGGCGGTGCAATCTGCGAAATTTTTACATCTTGGGCTTTCGTAAGCATTCCGCCGACAATCTGTGAAATTTCTTCAACCGTAAAAGTTTTCATAAGCTTATCTCCTTAATTGTTATTCTCGTTTTTTAAACTTTTGTCTTATTCAGAAAAACTTAATTTATAAGGTTTTCCTTGAATATTCCTGTTATTCTAATTTCTTATATCAGAATTTCCGGATATTTTTTCGATGGTTTTTGTTGTTGACTTTCCTTCTACAAAGTCGATAAATTCAACTCTTGTTCCGTTTTTTTTCATTATATCAGCTTCTGGAAGGGTTTCCATTGTGTAATCTGCGCCTTTTGTATAAACATCGGGCTTTATCTCATCCAGAAGATTACGCGGACTGTCCTCATCAAAAAGCACAACATAATCAACGCATCTGAGCGCACATAAAATTTCCGCCCTGTCATTTTCGTTATTTATCGGACGACCTTCGCCTTTGATTGAGCGGACTGATTTGTCTGAATTCAGAAGGACAATCATATAATCAGCAAAGGTCTTTGTCTTTTCCAGATACCTGATATGTCCTACATGCAGAATATCAAAACAGCCGTTTGTTGCAACAACTGTCTTTCCGCTTTTATGAAGGTTTGAAACAAATTCTGCAACCTTTTCTCTTCTCAATACCTGTCCCATATTACTCCTTATTTAATCATCATACCAGAAACAAGGAATAAAAAGCCTACTATATTAACAAAAAGTAATATATTTCTCTAAATTATTTTATTCAATACGTCGCCGAGTTTGTCGCCCAATTTGTAATACTTGATATCTTTAGCGGGTTCGTTTAGTTTCTTATATGCCTTAATATTTGCCTTTTCTGCACTTATTTCCTTCATTATATCGTCAAATCTTGTCGGCAATCCGTAACTGAACCCCGAAGCCGCTTTTTTTATTGAATTATACATACACAAACCAGCCTTCCTTTCATTATATATAAGTAAGGCCGGTCTAAAAAATTGCATGATTTCCGCTTTTGTTTAATTTTTATTAAGCAATTTGCAGTGTCTGCTCAAGCATTTCTACTGTTGAGCGCGGGTAATTAAATTTCTGTTCGTCTTTTAGTTCTTTTTTTTCGTTTTTGATTTCTTCTTTTTCCATAATTAAAGTCTGGGTTTTCATTGTTTTCTCCACTGACATTATTATAAAATGCCTTAATTTTATTTTTTGCTCTTTGCAATTTTATTTTTATTTATTTTCTTACGTTTGTCATCGGAATTTTTGCTTAAACCTGTTTGACAAGTTTAATCTAATACAAAAATTAAAATAAATCCATTTCTATTATTTTTTCACAAATTCTGACGGTGTTCAAGGCAGCTCCTATGCGCAGGTTATCTGCCACACACCAGAGGGAAATTCCGTTTTTAAAAGCGAGATTTTTTCTTATTCTGCCGGCAAAAACAGGGTCAACTCCTGCTGCATCTCTTGTTGTCGGATATTCATAGTTGTCAGGGTTGTCAATAACTTTTACTCCGAATGAATTTTTGAGAATTTCTCTGACTTCATCAGGGGTAATTTCTTTTTCAAATTCTATGTCTACCGCTTCGCTGTGTCCTGTGTAGACCGGAACTCTGACTGCCGTGCAGGATATCGGAAGGTCTGAAGGAAGATGAAGAATTTTTTTAGTTTCATTCACGACTTTCATTTCTTCTTTTGTATAACCGTTTTCACAGAATACATCTATCTGCGGGATTACGTTGAAGGAAATCGGTTTTTTGAAACATTTATTTTCAAAAATTTCGCCGGCAAGATTTGCTTTTGTGTCTGCCGTAAGTTCATTCATTGCGGCAAGCCCTGCTCCTGACACTGCCTGATAAGTTGATACTAATAACCTTTTTATCACTGCTTTTTCATGAAGAGGCTTTAAGACAAGCATCAATTGAGAAGTTGAACAGTTCGGGTTTGAGATAATGCCTTTATGTTTCCTCAAATCTTCATCATTAACGTTTGCAATCACGAGCGGAACATCTTGTTCCATTCTGAAGGCTGAAGAATTGTCTATCAAAACTCCGCCTCTTTTCACAATTTCAGGTGCAAATTTTTGAGATGTCGAGCCGCCGGCAGAAGCAAGTACGATATTTATGCCGTCAAAGCTTTCTGGTTTTGCTTCTTCCACGGTGTAGGTTTTTCCCTGAAATTCAAGTTTTGTTCCGGCGCTTTTCGCGCTTGATAAGAATTTAATCTCATTGTAAGGAATTTTCATTTCATCAACTATTTTAGTGATTTCTCTTCCCACAACACCTGTTGCGCCTAAAATTGCGATATTCGGTTTTCTCATTTGATTTCCCCCAGTGTTTGATTTGCAACTTTAATCTTAGCAAAAACAAAAACAAATAGACCTGCATATTACAAAACGTAAAAAATGGGATGTATATAGCAAATTTCGCCAAAAATTTTCAAAACAGCGTCATACTGAGCACTCTGCCGAACAAAACGATTAAGTATTGTTTTGTGAGAGGCCGAAGTATCTCGATAAAAAAGATTCTTCTGACTAATGTCCTCAGAATGACGGGCTTTTATTGTATCTGTGAAACTTTGCTATATAAGTACAAAAAAAGACGGTTGAAAAATTCAACCGTCGATTACTTTTACAGTAGAAAATTTATCTATTTTTCTTCGTCTTTCTTTTCTGCTTTTTTCGGAGCAGCAGGAACAGGTGGAGCCTGAACGGTTACGGGTTCGGCTTCAATATCTTCCTGAGATGCAACTTTGCCGAGGATTTGCGGAAGTTCAACCCCTGCCTGCGCTGCAAGATCATGCATTGCAGGAAGTGATTTGATTAAATCACGCATAAAGTTTGCGGTTGTGCTGCCGCCTTTAGAGCCTGCGCCGCCGTCCCAGACAGTAATTTTGTCAAATTTGATGTTTTTAATTGCTTCAACCTGTTTAGCAACAATATCTTCAATTTTTTCAATCATCAGGAAGCTTGTTGCAATTTCTGGCTTGTTGTTTGAAATCTTAACAAGCTGGTCATAACCTTTTGCTTTAGCTTCAAGAACGGCACGGACACCTTCGGCTTCTGCAAAGTATTTTGCCTTGATTGCGTCGGCTTCACCGTTTGCAATACGTCTGAGGCGTTCTGCTTCGGCATCTGCTTCTACCTGAATTTTGAGTTTTTCAACTTCCTGAGCTGCAAGTTCTTCTTTCTTCAATCTTGCTTCTTCACGTTCTTTCTGTGCCATCAGGACGTCACGTTCAGCGTTTGCTTTTGCAACCTCACCGAGTTTTAAAGCATCAGCCTGTTTAACGGCAAGGTTTGCATTTGAATCGGCAATGTTTGCTTTTGCAATGTTTTCACCGTCTACGGCTTCCGCTTCAAGGCTTGCGGTTTTAATACGCTGTTCTTTTTCGGCGTTTGTTTTACCGATTTCTGTCTGTGCTGTTTGTTCCGCTACCTGAACTTCTTTTTCTTTGTTTGCTTCAGCCTCACCGATTGCACCGAGTTTTTCCTGTTGTGCAACTTCTACTTTTGCCTTGTTAATTGCTTCTGCTGCGGCTTTTCTTCCGATTGCATCAATGTAACCGGATTCATCGGTGATATCTTTGATGTTTACGTTGATTATTTCAAGGCCGATTTTATTAAGTTCAGTGTTTACGTTTGCGTTAATCTGTTCAAGAAATTTCTCTCTGTCCTGATTGATTTCTTCAATTGAAAGAGTTGCAATCGCAAGACGTAATTGCCCTAAGATAATATCGCTTGCCTGTACAATAATATCAGGTTTCGTCAATCCAAGAAGACGTTCTGCAGCATTAATCATTATATTTTCTTTTGTAGAAATTCCGAATGTGAAGGTTGACGGAACTGCTACACGGATATTCCCTTTTGAAAGCGCGCCTTTCAAATCAATATCAGTTGTCATCGGCTCAAGTGACAGAACCCCGTAATCCTGAATAAGCGGGATGATAAAAGTTCCGCCGCCGTGAACGCATTTTGCGGTTGACGTTCCGCCGGTTTTACCGTAAACTACAATAACTTTGTTTGACGGACATCTTTTGTACTGGTTGGCTATAAATATGAGTGCCGCAATTAATATAAGTGCAGGAACCACTACAAAAGCCATAAAACTTGGACCCAACATTTCTTTCTCCTTTTTTTTAAACTCGTACTATATAAATTTTATTATCTTCAATTTTTTCAATCTTTACAGGCATAAATGCGTGAATTTCTTCATCTGTCATGTTTATCGCACCGATTACTGAAAGCTGGTCATTAATTGTTATTTCAATCTGACCTTCTCCCTGCGGTTTAAATGCTGTGTATGCCCGGCCGACGGTTCCCACAAAATCCTGAAGGTCAATTTTTTCTCTTTTATCAAGTTTTTTGATTAAGAACATCAGATATGCAGACAAAAACATAAAAATCAAGCCAAATACAACAGCAGATATTACTGACAACAGAATGCTCATTTTAAACTGACTTACAGCCGCAAGTCCGACCCAGCCAAAACCCATCATAAAGGCCAAAATGGACTGTATTGAAATAAAATCAAATGACACATCCGTATCACAAAGGGATGTAAAATCCGCATGCACTTCCACATCTCCGCCGGTGAACAAAAACAGGCACATTTTTATAATGTAAAACACTGTTGCAAACACTCCGACGGCCAAAAAGATGTTTGTAATATTCATAAATTCAGGCATAAAAACTCCTTTCAAAGAAATATTGTACTTTGAAAGGAGTTTTTTGATGTCATACGTTTATAGTAAATTTTAGCCGATTACCGGAGCAACAAAAGTTCTTGCCGCAAGTTCTTTGTCAAGCATCAAGAGAGCTTTTGCATCGTCTTTAATAAGTTTCAATGTCGCAAGCACTCCGCCGACATTTGATTCTTCTTCAACCTGTTCTTTTACGTACCAGTCAAGGAAAGAAAGTGCAGCACGATCTTTAACTTCTTCTGCGACATCCATCAATGCATTAATGCGGGAAGTTACGTATTCTTCGTGTTTCAGAACTTCTTCAAAAACATGCAGAGGAGACGTCCAATCAACCTGTGGTTTTGCAATAGCCTCAAGTTCAACCTTTCCGCCTCTTTCGTGAACATAATTAAACATTCCCATAGCATGAGCGTGTTCTTCCTGAACCTGTACTGTCATCCAGTTTACAAATCCTTTAAGGTTTAATCTTTCAAAATATGCCTGCATTGAAAGATAAAGGTATTCAGAATAAAATTCTTTGTTAATTTGATCATTAAAAGCTTTTTCTAATTTTTCAGAAATCATTTTTCACTCCTTCTTATTAAAAACTACTCTGTCAATTTTTATTCTAACACTGAAATGAGTAAATAAATATTAAATTTTAATTAAATTATCTTAACCCTCAAGGTGAATGTAAAAATTACGCGGATTTTTTATAAAAAAATTGTTATGACAAAAAATTTCAACAACGGAAATCTTCGCCCGACAGAAAAATTATTAAGTGTTTTAAGCGGAAGTTCAACCCTTCATTATGACACGTGGACGGAAAGCCGCGCGTTCCGCGGGGTCGGACGGGCTTCAAACAAAAAATGGCTTGCGGGAATTCATCCATCAACTTTACTGACAAGAACTTTCAAACGCGCGGTCGATTCTATTGTAACGCTGAGCGAAAGCGGAGAATTTTACAGAGAATTTCCCAAAAATATTAAAACCCCTGACTACGGCGACAGGTGGGGACGGCTTGCAAATTACATTGAAATAAACAACCGTGCAATTGCAAACATGACTTTTGAACACTGCTGCTGCGGAATTATAAGTACGATTAAGCTTCTTCCGGCAATTCCGCCGTCTGCGTTCAGCTGGGCAAACTGCGTAATACTTTCGCAAATCTGGCCGAACATCTTCGGTGACGGATATAACAAAGGATTAGAAGAAAATTCTATCTACGGAGTCAGGCTGAATGCAGGCTACAGCCGAAATATTATCGACTTTTCGATTGCAGATAAAGTAAGCCCCGAAGAGCAATTCAGGGCGTTTAATGACCTTGCGCATTTTAGAGGGCTTAAAACCGGTTACAGGGTAGTAATTTCCGCCGACCAGATGAAAATCGCACATCCTGACGGCGACGATGAAGGTTTTGACTGGTGCAATGCGGAACATCAGGAACTATGGATTAACGAGTGCGTAAAACTTTGCAAACTCGGGTTTGAGGCGATTTTCATAGATTCCGCAAAACACATTGGCGGCTACGACTGCGAAAATTACACAGGTGTCGGAGATTTACCGGAATACCCGCAGATGCAGTATATCCTAAACGAAATCCGCGCCCGCTCGGGTATGACAACATTAAGTTTTGTCGGAGAAAAAAGTTCCGGTGATTTTGACCGTTACAAAAACCTCGGACTTACGGCAGGAACAGCCTTCATTAACCCCGATAACTACGAAACCGTCAAAGACTGGTCGGAAAAACTCAAATATGCCCGCGATTATGCTCCGGGGGTTGAAGTTTCCAACGACAACGACACCGGCGGAACACCTTATGAAATAAGGCTTGAAAGAATAAAAAACTCTCTTTTCGGATTTGAACTTGCAAGCGACAAGCTTCCGAGCTTTATGCAGATGGAGGATTTGTTTCCGCTCAGATATGACGCGAACACACATCTTTTGATGATGACAAACCCTTCCTACTCCACTGACGGAACCCCCGAAAGCCACTGGTACAATCTTTTTACCCACGATGACGGCATTGAATACAACAAAAAGACAGGAGAATTATTTGCGTATGCGATTGATAAATAGGTGTTAAGACTGCAAGGCGATAAGGCGTTAAGTGCGTTACGTTTAAAAAGGCGATAAGACTAATAAATTAAGTGAAACAACTCAACGCGCCCGCAAGGGCAAATTAAAAAAGAAAGGAAAAACATTCAAAATTAAATATAAAAATGCCGCGATAGCGAAGTGAACAATAATTGCAGACAAGGCAAACATCAAAGGCGGGTATTGTTCGAGCGCAGCGAGTTTACCCGCCTAAATGCCGAGTCTTGCAAATTATTAGTGAACGAAGCGTGCCGGCTGGTTTTGCGGCACTTTTGCCACCAAAAGTGCCCCCGTCCGGAGGACAAAAAAGAGATTCTTCTGGCTTCTGCCCACAGAATAATAGAAAAACCTAATGCAACAGGGCGCTAAGACTGATAAATTTATTGAAACAACTCCCTGCACCCGCAAGGGCAAATTAAAAAAGAAAGGAAAAACACTAAAAATCAAATATAAAAATGCTTCGATAGCGAAGTGAACAATAATTGCAGACAAAAGAAAGGAAAAACTAAAATGACATTTAATCCGTTAAAAGAAAAGGGAATATCAATTGAAAACCAGCTTAGAAGCTGGCACAAAATTGTTAAAAGACCGTTTGACAAACACAAAGTCGACTGCTACACCAGAACCCGCCAGATTTTGATGAACGGGATTGAGGTTGAAGCGTGGAATTTTAAACATGCATTTGCAAGATTCTGTCCTGATGACGATGTTTGCAAAATTCTTGCAGAAACCAGACGTATAGAAGATATGCAGCAGACAACCGTAAACTGGATGACACCTGCAGAACAGTCCGTTCTTGAAACGACTCTCGGGTATGAACAGGTTGCGGTGGATTTAACGGCTTGGCTTGCGCAGAACGAACCGGACGATTATGTCAGAGAAACCTTCAATTTCGGGCTTCTTGAAGATTTTGACCATCTTTACCGCTACAGCCAGTGGGCATATATGATTCACGGAATTGATCCTAATGACATTTTGCAAAACCGGACAGATGTCCTTGTCAGCCGCCCGACACAAAACCATCACAACGACAACAAAATCAGGCTTAGAAACCATTACGACAGAGAAACCGCCGACCCGCAGACAAAAGTCAACATCCTGACTCTTGTATCAGGCGAGCAGCAGACACATAATTTCTACGCCGAACACGGGATGATGTATGGAAACGACGATTTGAGAAGAACTTTCGGCGAAATCTGCGACGTGGAAGAAGAACACGTCACAATGTACGAATCCCTGATTGACCCGAACGAAACTATGTATGAAAAACTTCTTCTTCATGAATTTACGGAAGTATGCACCTACTACAACTGCTACAAAGACGAGCAGGACGAACAATTAAAATTAATCTGGGAAGAATTTCTTGCCTTTGAAATCGAACATTTGAAAATAGCATCCGACTTAATCAAAAAATACGAAAAGCGCGATCCGGAAGAAATTATCGGCGACAAGGTTGTGGAACCCTGCCACTTTGAAAGCCAGAAAGAATACGTTGCAGATATTTTGATTAACGAAATAGACAAACGCCTTGACGGGGAAGAAGAAAAAGGCTACACAATCATTGAAGATCTTCCTGACAACTGGGCAAGCTATGATGTTCAGGAAAAAGTCGGCGAAGATGGCGCTCCGACCGAAAAAACAATACAGCTCATTACAACAGCAACCGGCCGCGACATAGTTTTCGGAGCACCGAAACTCATCAAAAAACAGGCGGAACTGATTGAGCGCGGGCTTGAAGAAAAAGCACAGGCGCCTGATACTGTTTCAGCCGACGACTACAGGGATATGGAAACCGCTGATATGGTAGAATTTTAACTCTGAAAGGACAACTTTATGAACAAAATAATCAAATTTGCCGGCGGAGGTCTGCTTCTCGGGATTGCCGCCGCATCAATCGCCGGACTAATCATGAAGAAAAACGGCACTTTAGACAAATTCATAGAAAACTTCAAAAAAGAACAGGACTTAAAAAAATTCAACAAAGACGATATTTTTGAAAGCCGTCTGTGCATGATTTCCGAAAACGACTGCGGCTGCGAGGAGGAGTATAAACACAAAACCCTTCACGGCGCAAACAATTTTAAACCCTCCACAAACGGGAAACTGTAAATTCTGATAAAATTTCGGCGGCAGAATTTTAGAAAAATTCTGCCGCCTCTTTATTAATTAAAAATTTTAAATTAAATCTACTAACCCTGTCGAATGGTCAAAATGACATTTTGCGATATACAAACGTTTTTCTTTGACCGCCTGATTAACGATTACAGAATGTTTCATCAAGTAATCTTCAACCCATCTTGTGTGCTCCTGCGCAAAAAAGTTGTGGCAGGTTATGTCCTCTTTTTTGTCAAGAACAGGATAAACACACTTTAAAATAGACGAAAACTCCTTCATCGGCTCGGGATAATGCTCTTTTGCATACTTCATAACCCCGCAGTCGTCATGCCCTAATAAAATCAGAAGCGGCACGCCAAGTTTTTTCACAGCATATTCAACGCTTTCCACAACATTAGGCCCTGTTGTCATGCCGGCAACCCTTACTACAAAAATCTCCCCTATTCCGCAGTCAAAAATTATCTCCGGCACAACTCTTGAATCCGAACACGTCAGAACACAAGCATAAGGTTCCTGATGAAATGCGTATTTTTTCAAGGTTTCAAGTGAAATATTTTTAGTCGTCGGGGTGCCGTTTACAAAATTTCTGTTGCCCGCTAAAAGCTTCTCCAATTCGACCTTTGCAGCAGGTATGATATTTTCCGGTAAATTAAACTTGTTTTCCATAACTTTATTTTTATATAAAAAAAGAGTCCTTGCAAATTGTTAAGATTTATCTTTGTTCAGGTAATCTTCAAAACTTTTTGTACTTATCTTGTAGCCGCATCCTTCATGGAGTTTTGCCGGAAAGTAAATCTTTTTCACCGGATAATTTCTGCACATCGCAGGACGCCTTTTGTAATCAGAACATAAACCTTCCGGCGTCACAAGTTTGCAGGCAAAAATAAAGTTCCCGTATTCGTCCTTGCCCTTAATATAAAACCTTCTGTATTTTGGAAACAAAAACTGCATAATCTTGAATTCTTTTTCCGTATAAGTGTCCACGCTGTACATGTAATTACAGCATTTGCCGCACTTTTTGCACTCTCCCGTAATCTCATATTCAACTTTTTCCGGCACAAAATATGACCGTATTTCATTTATTATCGAAAATATAAAATCAAGCATACTAATATTATATCCCGAATTGTTGAAAACTTGCCCTTATATATATTTTATACTAAAATTGTTTAGTAATGGAAGAATAATAAGAAATATACACAAAAGGGCTATTTAACGGGATAAAAATGGTAAAAATAAAAAGGACGGATTCGGAAACATCGGCCAAAGCTGCCGCCAGAAAAAATATGATAAAAAAAGAAAACAAATTTTTTAAAGCAGTAAAAATAACATGTATTCTCTCAGTGGCATTTGTGCTGGCAGGCTGTGTGTCATTTAATCTTTATCTGTCATCGCTTCCGCCGATTGAAAATTTGAACGGATTTAAACCGAATATTGTTACAAAATTTCATGCCCACGACGGCGAAATCATCAAAACATTTACTGCCTACACCTACTCCCGTGTTGAAATGAAAGATGTTCCGCAGGATTTTATCAATGCACTTATCGCAACAGAAGACAAAAACTTCTACAAACACCACGGATATGACATTTACGGACTTGCAAGGTCTACCGTACAAAACCTTCTTGCCCGCAAGCTTGTTCAGGGTGCAAGCACAATTACCCAGCAGCTTGCAAGAATTCTGTTCCTCTCAAACGAAAAAACATTCGACAGAAAGTTAAAAGAACTCGTAATTGCCGCAAGAATTGAAAAAACAATTTCCAAAGACCAGATTTTGGAAATGTATATGAATAACGTTTATCTCGGCTCCGGCGCATACGGAGTTGAAGGAGCTGCCGAAATTTATTTTAATAAAAGACTTAAACAGCTTACTCTTCCTGAACTTGCGCTGATTGCAGGGCTTCCGCAGGCGCCGTCCGTATATTCTCCGTTCAACAACCTCGATCTGGCAATCCAAAGACGTAATCAGGTTCTTTTGAGAATGTATAAAATGAAATTCATTACAAAAGAACAATACGAAAAAGCTAAAGAAGCAAAAGTAAAATTAAGCACAATGCCAAGGTATTACACAACCAATAAAGCTCCTTATTTCTGCGACCTTGTGCTTGCTGAATTGGAAAAACTCGGTTTTGACGAAACAGACATTTCGCAGGGCGGTTACAAAGTTGTAACAACACTTGATTACAATGCACAAAAAGCCGCAAATGAAGCAATAATTAAAAACATGAATGCTTATGGCCTCAAAGGTAAAAATCAGCAGGCCGCAGTATTTTCATTCAGTCCTGTTGACGGCAGAATTCTTGCCTATGCAGGCGGAAAAGATTATACCCAGAGCCAGTATGACCGTGTTCAGGCTATCAGACCTGCAGGTTCGGCATTTAAGCCGTTCGTTTATGCTGCAGCAATTGAAAAAGGCATAAATCCGAATGATTTAATAGAAGATGCTCCTGTAACTCTTGGCGGATGGTCGCCGCATAACTACGGAAACAAATACAGAGGCAAAATTCCGCTTCATAAAGCTTTAATGGTGTCTTCAAATGTTTGTGCCGCCCGCTTGATTAAGGAAGTAGGAATTCGCTCTGTCATACAGATAGTCAGGGTTTTAGGCATAACTACCCCGCTTGAATACGACTATACAATTGCACTCGGGTCAAACGGTACAAAATTATACGAAATTACAAGGGCTTACGGTGCTTTTGCAAACGGAGGATATATTGTTGAACCTTATGCAATCGAAAGTGTCGAAACTTCCCGCGGCAAAGTTGTTTACCGCGCTCCTCAGGTGCGTAAGTCACATCAGTTAAGCTACAACACAGCTGCCGTAATGACAGCAATGCTTAAAAATGTTATCAAAGGCGGCACAGGCGCTGCTGCAAACATCGGAAAACCTGCCGCAGGCAAAACAGGAACTACTGACGATTACAAAGATGCAAGCTTTATAGGCTACACACCGAATGTTGTAACAGGTGTCTGGGTCGGGAATGATGACAACACAATTAATACAAAATCCGTTCAGGGCGGCACGGTTCCGGCTCTTATCTGGCGTGACATTATGAAAGTTGCAACCGCCCCTTATAAAAATGCAGACTTTGATTATCCTGAAGTCCAGCTTCTTGACGTGAAGCCCAAAGCTGCTCCAAAACCTGAGGAAGAAGAAGTTCAGGAACAAACAGAAACTCCTCCGGAAACCCAGCCGCAGGAAAATGACAAAGAAAAAGAATCAAAACCCGCCAAAACTCCGGCTGATATAATCAAAAACTTTAAACAAAATCAGGAGGAAAAAGCAAAACAACAACAGGAACAGGCTCCGGTTCCGCCTGCCGCACAACAGACTCCTTCCCAGCAACCTATCCAGCAGGTTCAGACCGCACCGGTTCCAATCCCGATGGCAGTGCCGGAAAGTCTGCACTAATCGTTATAAAAACAATAAAGACTGTACAAAAAATCTCCGGCACTTGCCGGAGATTTTGCCTTTAAATTTGATTTTTCGAAAATTTTATTCTTCAACAGGCTCAGCACTTGCTTCAATAACATCTGTTCTGATTGAAGAGTTGTCGAAACCTGAATTTTTTTCTTTCAATTTTTTAATCTGTCTGGCAAGTTTGTCAGCAAGCAGATCAATACTTGCATACATTGATTCAGCAGCTTCTTCAACTTTGATTGTGCCATTGTTGGTTTTGCACAAAACTTCCGCAACATGCTTATCTGATGCTGCCGGATTTTTGATTACCGATAAGACTGCTTCAATACCTTGAATCTGGTCGTAATGAGCCGCAACCTTGCCTATTTTCTCTTTCACATAAGCCTTAATTGCCTCAGTAATCTCAATGTTTCTTCCATTAACGTGTATGTGCATCTGACCCTCCTATTTATACTGCTTATACAGTATAACATAAGATTGTATTTTTTTAAAGGGTAAATTAGCATTTCGGTAATGTATATTTAACAAATTTATGCTGAAAGCTTAATCTTCAAGAATAAACTGCTGCAACTCAACATTCGGAGTGCCGATAACCCGCACTAATTCAAGAACAGATGCCTTCATCTGGCATTTCTGCGATGAACCGCTGAAAAAATCTTTATAAAAGCAGCCTTCACAATTACAGCCGCGCTTGTAACACTCTAATGCAGTCGGCGTCCATCTTCTGACAGCAACTGCCCTACCCATATCTCTACTTCTAAACAATTTATACTATCTCCAAACTTCAATCTACAACAATAGCGAAGTTTTCAGCCGGTTATGAAGGCTGTTTTCTCCACCCCTTGCGGTCTTTTGACCACCTCTTAATTACATTATAGGAAATAAGGGGATTTTTTCAAGGGCACAACATGAGATTATTAACATTTGTAACAAAGTTCTGCCGGCACTGTATTGAGGGCGTTTTGGCAGGTCAATCTCCTCAAAAACTAATCTCTAACATGGTTTTCGTGTTTTAAATCATGAAATCATGCACCGGACATGCATTTCCATGATTTGACTTTTTATTAAGAATTGTAAAAGATTACGCTGTTTTTTTATTCAGGGCATGCTTTTTTTGACTAAAATAATGCCTTAACTGCAAGAATAATAAGGATTACGCCGCCTGAAATTTCCAAAAATTTTGACGGAAAAATTTTAAAGAAATGTCCGAACCAAAATCCGGATAAAGACGTTACAAATGACATGGCTCCGATTACAAGAACAGGTGACCAGAAACTGGTTTCACTAAACCGCAAGCTTGCTCCGGCGCCAAGAGCATCAATACTTGTTGCAATCCCGAGCATTAGCAGACATTTCAAATCAAGACATTTTTCCTGTTCTTCAGGCTTTTCGATGAAAGCCTCTGTTATAATATTTATTCCAAGTATCAGAAAAATTACAAAGACAAGCAGGTGCGTAATATCCTGCACAAGCCCGCTTACAACAAAAGCAAACAAATACCCGATTGCAGCCATAAGACTTTGAAATCCGCCCATTGTTGCCGCCAGAAGCATTGAAGTTTTCTCTTTTTCTTCTTGCACAAGCAGCCCCTGCGAAAAGGATGCAACACAGCAATCAATACCAAGAGCGATTGCAAGAAAAATTATCTCAATTGTACTCAATTTCCACCTCGAATAATCTGTTCCACGGGAATTTGTAATTCATATTATAGCTTGCATTCAAAAATTTTTGAATACGCTTTTCATACGGCTCCATCAAATTTTTGAGAGTATCAGGAGCGGGAGATGACAAAATTTGCCTGCAATTTGCCTGATAACCCCAGTCATCAGCGAGCCTTATCATTTGCAGTTTCAAAAAGGAATCCTTATTATATTTTTCAGCCAGAAATTTAGTCTTTGCTGCACAAATCAAACTGCCGAGAGAGTTTGCCGACGTATTCCACGCTGAATATCCGTAAAAATTCATGTCCGCCTGATTTTTCAACAATTGTTCCACAAAAGCATTATCAGCACCGTTCGCAAATCTTACATCAGCAATCATATAAGGCTTTGCGGGCTTTTTCCACCGCCCTGAAAACGGTTCTGTCTCAATTTTCATAACAATTTCGCCCTGACGGATTTTAAAATTATTCACATACAGCAGAATATCAGCATCTTTTTCTGTTGAAATTTCACATCCTGCAAGTTCAATCTGGCCTTTGACCGATTTTTCAATGGAAACATCTTCATAATTTGAGATTAAGTCTTTAAATTCAGGTTCTAAAAATACCGGTGCGATTTTTATTTTACCTGCAATTGCCCGCGCAAGAAGGCTAAGAGGGATTTCATCCGCGCCTGTCTTCACAAATCCGCCTTCTTTTTCCAGTTCCAGCGCTTCAGCTACATTAAGGCCAAATTCTGCACAATCATCTTTTGAGAAAACAAGTGTGTCGAATAACCCTTCCTTTTGCCAGGAAAGATATATTTTATTTATCTCAAAATTTCTTTTTCTTGTATTCAGATAATCATTAAGAATTTCCGGCGGAATTTCTGATTTCAGCGGGCTTTCTTCTCCTGCTTTGTGCGTGAAGTAAGAATATTCAAAAATTTTTTTACCCCAATCTGACCAGTATTCTTTTTCTTCTTCGTTTATGTTGTTGTTGGAAATCCGCATAATACTTGAAAATGCATAGGCTCTGGCTCCTTTTTGAAGAAGAAGTTCTTTGAATTTAAGAATCCTGTTTTTGATATCCTCAAAAGACTCAGGACACCTTCTTGAAGATATCAACCCGCCGTATGCGATAGTATCAAGCGAAACTACAAATGCATCAAGAGGCGGAAGGGTTTTAAGCCATTCAAAAATCCGCTCTGTATCAGCATATTTTGTTAAATCGCCCAAAAGTTCTCTTGGCGGAAGAAATAGTTTTAAATTTTCATCAATTTCCGCTGTCATTTCAGGGAGAGTATAACAAACAGGTCTGTTGTCTATCGGAATAAATCCTATGTTCATAAGCTTATTATATGTTATTATCTTTATATTGCAAAACAGGTAACGATTTATGACAATTTCAAAAACTCCTGAGAATATACAAAATTTATTTAATCAGATTGCGGCCGGATATGATTTTATGAATAATCTTATTTCTTTCGGGCTTCACAGAGCTGTGAAATCACGTGCAGCAGAGCTGCTGGATATAAAACCGCACTCAAGAATTCTGGATGCATGCTGCGGAACCGGAGATATTGCAGAATTAATAAAAACTAAGGAACCTTTTGCAGAGGTTACTGGGATTGATTTTTCCGAAAGCATGCTCTCAATTGCAAAAAAAAGGATAAATACCGTAAATTTTATTTCCGGAGATATTACGGCAACAGAGTTTCCGTCTGAAAGTTTTGACATTGTTACAATGGCATTCGGACTGAGAAACATTCAGAATGCCGAAAAAGCTCTCTGTGAACTCCACAGAATTTTAAAACCGGGCGGGGAATTTCTCCATCTTGATTTCGGAAAAAAAAATATATTTAGCAGAATTTTTGATTTTGAAGCCCCTGTTTTGGCGTCAATTTTTACAAAATATACCGAACCTTACAAATATCTTGTCAAATCTAAAGAAATATTTCCTTCGCCGGATGAACTTATCAAGGATTTTGAAAAGTGCGGGTTTAAATTAAAAACACGCAAAGATTTTGTATTAGGCGCCATTTCTGCCCAAATTATGGAGAAAATCTGAAGATACCGGAAGTTTTCAATAAACCCCGTAAACATCTCCGCATTGCATAGCATGTTTTATTTTGTTTATTGTTGTTTTAAGAATATAATTAACGGCTTCTTTTGTATCGTAGGCAACATGAGGAGTGATAATAACATTATCCTGATTTTTTAACAGAGTCAGGTATTTATTTTCTTCCCTGCAAATCTCAGACGGGTTTTTGAGCATATAACAATCAGGACTTCCGGCGGCACAGACCGTAAAATCCAGCGCTGCACCTGCAATTTTTCCGGATTCAACGGCGTTATATAAACTTTTTAAATTAACAAGCTTTGATGATGAAGTATTTATAAAATAAGCGCCCTGCTTTATAATCTCGAATTGTGAATCCGAAAACATGTGGAAATTTTCACCGGTATAAGGCAGGTGAAGAGTTATGATGTCGGATTTTGCAAGTAAATCTTTAAGTGAAAGATATTCTATATTGTATTTGTCAACGAGTTCTTGTTTTTGTTTAATATCATATCCGTAAATTTTCATGTTGAAAAATCGGGCAATTTTACAAACAGAAGCACCTATTGCACCGGTGCCTGCAATTCCGATGGAAAGCTCTGTAATATCACGCCCGATAAGCTCCTGCCGGCTTAAAAATTTTCCGACAGAAGCCGGCAGCAATTTTCTCACAAGCGCAAGAATCAATGCAAACGTAAACTGCGCAACAGATTTTTCTCCGTAGTTTGCAACATTAATAACAGCAATATTTCTTTTTGTAGCTGCACCCTGACTGATATGATCATAGAATGTGGAGCGGGTTGAAATTATGCGGAGATTTTTAAACTCATTTATGACATCCGCGCTTACGTCAGAATCCGTAAAAACACTGATTATTGACGTTTTGTTTTTTATGTCCTCAGGAAGCTTTCTAACACTTTCCGGAGTTAAACTCCATTCAAAGAAAGTAAAATTAAAGTCAGGAAACTTGTTATTCTCAAAAAATGCCTGCTCTTCTTCTCTGAAGTCAAATAAAACCATTTCTACAGTCATAATTTCTCCTTTCTATAAATTATTCCGGAATAAAATAGAGAAAACAATTAAACAAACAGGCAGATAAAATTTTTTATTTTAGCACTTTCGTCCAATGAAACAAGAACAAAAAAAGTTTATTCTGATAATGTACAAAAACAAATAATTAACACATATAAAATTACGTTAAATTTCGTATCCGAAAGCCGGGTTCTCCTGCGATTATGCGGGCGTGGTGCATAGCTTTGCGAAGCGGCAGAAAGTTAAGTATTCTGACTGCGCAAATATGCTAAAATAAGCGGCGGGATACGGACGGCTGCGGGTAAGCCCCCACGAACTTGCCTTAAATTTGCAGCCGCTAAAAGAGGCGTGACGGGTAACACTGTTGCGCCTTTTATTTATATACGAATTAATTTGTTGCATTCAAGAAACAGGCACTGATATGGTTATCCCCGATTACAAAATCCGGCGGAACAGTCATACTGCAAGGGTCAAAACATTTTTTGCACCTCGGATGAAATCTGCAGCCTGTAATGTTTTCTCTGATAGAAGGCGGTTGTCCCTGAATTGTTTCAAGAACAGCACCGCGCCTTGACGGAATTGAATTCAACAATGCAAGCGAATACGGATGATTTGTATTTGTGAAAAATTCACTTGCCGGCGCGCTTTCAACCACATGCCCCGCGTACATAACCGCAATATCATCCGCGTTTTCGCCGACTAATGCCAAATCATGAGTTATAAGTAAAATTGATGTTCCCAAATCACGTTTTATTTCAGCCAGAAGCTTCATAATCTGCGCCTGAATTGTGACATCAAGCGCCGTTGTAGGCTCATCCGCAATAAGAATTTCCGCCTTGCAGGCAAGCGCCATTGCAATAATTGCCCTCTGTTTCATTCCGCCCGAAAATTCATGAGGATAAGCGCGTAATCTTTCCTTAGCGCACGGGATTTGAACCATTTCCAATGCCTCAAGCGCCTTTTGTTTTGCCTCATTGCCTTTCAAGTTCTGATGAATTTTTATAACCTCTAAAAGCTGATTTCCGATTGTATAAAGAGGATTTAAAGAAGTCATCGGATCCTGCGGAATAAGCGCAATACGTGCTCCTCTGATTTTGTGCATTTCCTTTTCGCTTAATGCCAGTAAATCCTGTTTTTTAAATAAAATTTGACCCTCAATAATTTGAGCGTTTTTCGGCAAAAGCTTCAAAATACTCATTGCACTGACTGTTTTTCCGCATCCGCTTTCCCCGACCAACGCAAGCATTTTGCCTTCTTCAAGCGAAAAATTTACCCCGTGCAAAGCCCTGCAAAATCCTTGTTCCGTTTTGAATCCAAGGCTTAAGTTATTTACTTCTAACACCTTCATAAAATAAATTATACACTATAAAACAAAAATAATATAACTCAATTAACTAAACAGCCGGACGATTAATTGTTACGAAATGTAAACCAGTAAACATTCTGTGTTTTCGCTTGTATGACAAGTGTTTTCAGAACTTTATATACAAAACAGACAAAATTCCATGCAATTTTTAAAGCTAAAAATTGTTTATAAAGGCATAGGGGTAAAATAGCACACACTATTTTATGAAAAGGAAAGGGGAAAATTATGACAGATGCAGTAAAAGGAGTAACTGCGCAGCCTGTTAAGTATGAGGACGGACAGTACAGACGTTCACGACTGGACAGACTAAAAGCACGGGAATTGAAAACAAGCAAAGAAGCAAGAAACGTTTTTGCAAAAGAAAAAGCTGCGGAATACAAACGTGAAATTCCGGAACTTACCCAGAAACAAGCAACTTCTTTCGGGAAAAAGACAATGCAAAACGAAAGGGCTGCTGCAGTAGTTGATGACAGAATGGTTTACATCGACAAAGACAAAATGCAGGCAGCTCAAGCCGCTATGCCGGACAGAGAACATGTTTATCTTGATCCGGACAAAAAATTTGACGCAAAAGTAAGAAAAATTATCGCAGAAAATCCGGAAGATTTTTATGTAGACGGTGAATTTTCAAGCGATCAATACAAAAGAAGACTCGGCGGATTCACAGGTTTTGACAACAAGGCAAACCTTGATGAAGTTAAAACAGCCGCATCAGATTATGGCGTAGGTAACAGAACAATCAGACGTGCAATGAAGCGCGCAGGTTACGAAAGAGAAAAAGATTTAACTTGGTTGTACAAAGGCCTTGCAGCACTTGGCGTTTTAGGTGCATCAGCAGGTGTAGGTTCACTTGTCGGCGCAAACTTTACAAGTAATGTGCATGGTATTCATAATGATGGTTCAACAGAGCTTCTTGATACAATTCACACTTCTAATGCAAGAAGTGTCGGTGCTTTAAGAGGCCTTATCGGCGGTATTATCCCGTCGCTTGCGCTTGCTGCAGTTGTAAAAGACGACGGCGGCAAAGACATCTTCAAAGGCAACACCGCCGAAGAAATTGTAGCAAAAGCTGAAAAGAATATTGAATCCAGAATTAAAGGCGAAGCAAACCAGAATATGATGAGGGGAATTCTCAGAATGGAAAACCTTTCAGATGAAGATAAGGCATTTATTCTCAAACTTGCATACGGTGAATTAACCGGCAAGAAAGTAAATGACAGAGAACTTGTTGCAGCATACGAAATTGCAAAATACTGCAACGAACATCCTGAAATTCTTGCAAAAGATTATGACAAACTTCCTGGAACAGTTTCACCTGCCGGAGATGATGATGATGACGATGATGATACGACTGTTGTTGTAACTCCAGCACCGGTACCTTCAGGAGATGATGACGACGACGATGATGATGAACAAGTAGTTGTTCAGCCGGCACCAGCACTTTGTCAGTTGAGTATAGGTAAAAATGACGGTGTAAACGCTCACGATTACTATGTACGTGCAGGCATTAAAGAAAAAGACAAAGATGGTAATACAATTATCAAAGGTGACAACCCGTACAACATTGTAATGGGCAAATACAAACGTGCGGACGGCAAACCAATGACTCACAAAGATATTATGGCTTTAAGAAATGATATCTTCGGTGCAAACAAAGGTTTGAAACAGGGCAAAATTCAGCTTCCTGATACCAAAAACGTAAACGGAGTGGATTATGTTTACACAGATGGTAATGTCATCCTCGGTACAGTTGCAAATAAAGGCAAAATGAACTTCTTCAAGCCGGTTAATTTTGGCAAAGCTCCGACTTACAAAGTTCAGGATTGTGATCAAAATGTCCTTATTGACCAGCTTCCGAGCGAACAGAAGGCTCAAGAAGAAGCACAAAGACTTGTTAAAGAAAACCCGAACAAATATATCTTCAAATTTTAACGAAATCTGTCTGAATTTATATAAAAAAGACCGCCTTAAACAAGCGGTCTTTTTGTGTGAAAAAAACGTAATTATCCCTTGCGATACACGTCATTGCGAGAGTAATGTAGGTTGGGCTTTCAGCCCAACAAAGAAACTGTTCTGTATGCCAAGAGATAATTACAAAAAAATTTTAGGAGAGTGATAATTTTTTAAAACAACGGGCATAATAAAAATATAGTTTTAGAAGGAGATTTTTATGGCAGACGCTTTGCCGGCACAAGACGATTTAATCAGAGCTGTAAGGGCAAAACGAATGAAGACCTTTATAACTTTCGCCGCAGGCATGGCAGGATTGCTTTTCGGATTGGATATCGGAGTAATCTCAGGCGCATTGCCGTTTATTACGACGCATTTTGAACTTACAAGCAGACTTCAGGAATGGGTAGTTTCTGCAATGATGCTAGGGGCTGCTCTTGGTGCTGTTTCAACAGGATGGATATCCTTTAGATTAGGCAGAAAAACAAGCTTAATGACGGGTGCAGCCTTATTTGTAATTGGCGCATTAGGGTGTTCACTTGCTCCAAACGTTGCAATACTGATACTTTCAAGAGTTTTACTCGGGTTTGCGGTCGGGATAGCATCGTATGTTGCACCGCTGTATTTGTCCGAAATGTCTGAAAAAGAAAACAGAGGCAAACTTATTTCAATGTATCAGATGTTGGTTACAATCGGTATTTTGACGGCTTTTATTTCTGATACTATATTCAGTTATGGCGGTCACTGGAGAATGATGCTCGGAGTTATAAGTGTTCCGGCTGTGCTGCTTATGATTGCTGTTTTCGGACTTCCTGACAGCCCGAGATGGCTTGCTTCCAAGGGCAAGTTTGAAAAAGCAAAAGAAATTTTAAGAATGCTGAACACAACTGATGCCAAAGCTGACAGCGAATTAAATGAAATACATGAAAGCCTTAAAGTCAAACAGGAAGGCTGGGGCTTATTCAAAGAAAATAAAAACGTACGGCGTGCGGTATATCTGGGAATGCTATTGCAGGCAATGCAGCAGTTCACGGGTATGAACGTGATATTATATTATGCTCCGCAGATATTCAAGCATGCCGGTTTTGCGAACACCGAACAGCAGATGATTGCGACCGTAATTTGCGGTGCGACAAATGTTCTGGCGACCCTGATTGCAATGAAAACAGTAGACAAACAGGGAAGAAAACCTGTTTTGAAGATAGGTTTTGCAGGGATTGCGCTCGGAACATTCCTGTTAGGGGTTTGTTTATATATGATTAATGCGGGATTTGACGCCTTATGGATTTCGATTTTCGCCATTTTGATGACGTTATTTACTATTGCAAGTTTTGCTATGAGCGCAGGTCCTGTAGTCTGGATTTTATGTTCCGAAATTCAACCGCTTAAAAGCCGTGATTTTGGTGTAGCTTGCTCGACAACTACAAACTGGATTGTAAATATGATTATCGGAGCTACTTTCCTGACATTAATCAACACTTTCGGCATTGCCGCAACCTTCTGGATTTATACGGGATTGAACGTTTTGTTCATTGTATTAACGATTATGCTTATTCCGGAAACGAAGGGTATATCGTTAGAAAATATTGAAAGAAATCTTATGGAGGGTAAACGGCTGAGAGAAATAGGAGTCTGACAAAAGGAGGTTTAATTCAGATTTCACAACCGAATAGAAATTTATGGCGCAGAACTTTTAGTTCTGCGCCTTTTGTAATTTTTATCTGTTAAAATACTCTATCATTTCAGCATCTATAACGTTGTCAATTTCTTTTAAGCCTTCTTTAACATTTTGCGGGTTATGAATTTCTCTGACTTTGTCGTAATAATCTTTTCCGAATATAGCATACAAATCATCGCCGAAACATAAACCCTGGCTTAAGCCTTCACTGTCCAGATAGTCATTGTTCACAATGAATTCTTTTGAAAGGTTTGTGCGCAATTTCTCTGACAAGTTTTGCAATATATGAGAAAAAAGAAAGATTTTTGTCCTCAAGCTTGAGTTCTTTTCCGTTTAGTATAAATTCAGTATCCTTAAACAGACGGCCGTTTTCGTTATAAAACTCACGGGAAATAAAAAAGTTTAAAAAGTTTTTATTTACCGGATTTTTGAATTCTGAAAAGGGCAGACGGGCTTTTTTCAATGCGTCTGTAAGCTCTGTGTAATGCTTGCCGTTGTAGTCATCCGTAAGCTGTATATTCAAAAGATAACCTTCCTCCACTCTGGAATTCGGTGCAAGCGGAATCCTTCTATATCCGTTATTATCGTCTTTTATAATGCTCATTGCTGCATGATTTAATGTGGTTTTTATATATCCTATATTTTTAATTCCGGTAAATGCTGGTTCCATATTCTTCCTTTTTGTTATGTATCTCTAATTAAGTTCCTGAAGAAAATTTTTTGCGCAAAAAGAATTAAGAAATTACAAAAAATTTACAAATTTTGTGCTAACCTGATGGTATGTATGAAGAAATTTTTGAAAGACTTAAAAAATCTGAGTTTCGAAGCAGATTTAAGCTTAAAGATAAAGACAGAGAATATCTTTTAAGCAAAGGTTTTGAAACAATAGAAAGCCACGCACGGGATTTTATATCAAAGAGAATTGCACCTGCACAGCCTCAAAATGACGGCAAACAGACACCTACAAAAGGTCATCCGGTTTTTACGGCGCAGCATGCAACCGCTTGCTGCTGCAGAGGGTGCATCAACAAATGGCACAAATTTCCAAAAGATGTCCCTCTAAATCAAAATCAGCAGGAATATCTTGTCGGGATTATAATGGAATGGCTGAGAAGACAGGTTGAAAAAGGATAGATAAACCGGAGAGGTTTTATGGAATATAAAACAAACGTAATGCGAATGCTGGACAAATTGAAAATAAACTACAAACACTACACTTACGCAGACACTGATGCGATAAGCGGAGTGGAAGTCGCCAACGCTCTAAATCAAAATCCTGCACAGGTTTTTAAAACCCTTGTAACAGTTTCCAAATCGAAAAAATATTATGTTTTTATGATTCCGGTTGCCGAAGAGCTGGACTTAAAAAAAGCAGCCTGCGCCGTCGGCGAAAAAGCAATTGATATGCTGAAATCAAAAGAACTTTTGCCTCTCACAGGCTACATCCACGGCGGCTGTTCACCAATCGGGATGAAAAAATTTTTCACAACAACGATTGACAAATCAGCCGAAAATTTCCAGACAATAATTTTCAGTGCCGGCAAAATCGGCTATCAGGTAGAATTGAGCCTTGAAAATCTCTCAAAAGTAATCCGGTTTCAAACAGCGGAACTTACTGTCTGAAAGCTTATGCAATGCAAATCAGCATTTTTGAATTTAGGTTTACAAATAGCACTTACGCTCCTGCCCTTCAACTCCTGCATAAAGTTCAACGTATTGTTTAGCGGGGCTTGAGTCAATTTTTGTAAGCAGAACTTCTTCCACCTGAAAGAAGCCTACATCTCCGGACATTTCAACGTCAATTTTTATTGGCTTTCTTTCTCCGTGGTGAATTCCGATACGATTAATTGCGTTTGCCGAATATTTGTGAATATCTCCGACACGCGGGGTTTTATTAATAGACATCGGAATACGCGCCCGGCCTTTTGTCATATCGCATCCGTCAGCAATAAGAATTATGCCGGCTTCTATTGAGTGAATTTTTTTAGTGGACATATGCCCGACAATTGCCTCGGTTGCAAGTGATTTAATAACAACCCGTTTGTGAAGATTGTCAGGAAAAATATGCTTCAAAGCACGTTCAATCAGCGGCTGCGCAAGCATTGCAGACATATCTTCATGCCCCTGTCGGCCAATCATCATCCCTAAATCATGCATCAGGCCTGCAAGAATTACGGCGCACATACTGTCTTCAAATGTGCCGGTTTCTTCTGTTTCAAGCGAAGTTTTAATCCCGCTGTCATGAAGGATATTCAGCATTTTTATTGCATTACCCACAACCTGCCTCATATGAACAGGGCCATGATCATTGTAGCCTAAACGCTTTATTGATACTGTGTTTGCATAATCCTGCATTTCCTGCAATTCTTCATCTGCAAACAGGTAATTTACAAGTTCAAGACATACAGGACTTTTTTCAAGCCGTCTTAATATTTTAGATTCTATTGAAACTTCTTTAACTGATTTCATATGTAAATTCCTTTTCAAAAAATATCTCTTCTAACTATATAATACCCGATTTTTGATAAAACATAAAGTATTTAAAAATGGTACATATATAGCAAATTCCACTGATGCTATAAAAGCCCGTCATTCTGAGGGCTTTAGCCCGAAGAATCTTTGAGATACTTCGCTAACGCTCAGTATGACGTAGCTTTGGAAATTTTTGGCGGAATTTGCTATATATGTCCCTTAAAAATAATTGTCAAAAGACTTTGTTCAAAAAAAAGTTTATTATATAATATTTTCCGGAAAATAGCGGAGGATAAATATCAATGCGCAAATCAAAATGTCTTTTACCCCTTGCGATGGGCACTTTCGGCCTTGGACTCGCGGAATTTGTTATGATGGGAGTGCTTCCGGATGTTGCAAAAACGATGAATGTTTCAATTCCGTCTGCAGGAAATTTCATATCTTTTTATGCACTGGGAGTTGTATTTGGTTCAATTTTACTTGTGATATTCGGCAGGAAACAACCGCTGAAAAAAATTCTTATTGTCCTTGTGTCGATTTTTACGGCTGCGAATTTGCTGTCGGCCTTAGCAGGGAATTACTATATTTTTTGTACATTAAGGTTTATTGCAGGTCTTCCGCACGGGGCTTTCTTCGGAGTCGGCGCAATTGTTGCCGATAAACTTTCAGACAAAGATAAAGGCAATCAGGCAGTTGCAACAATGGTTTCCGGAATGACCGTCGCCAATCTGGGAGGAATACCTTTCGGAACATTCTTAAGCCACAATTTTTCCTGGAGAATAACCTTTCTTCTTATCGGATTATTCGGGTTTGCCGTGCTTTATTCTGTTTTGAAACTTATTCCTTCAATCAAGCCTCTGCCTGATACAGGATTCAGAGGACAATTCAAAATCTTTAAATCACTTGCACCATGGCTTTTGATTTTTGCGGTAATTCTCGGCAACGGCGGAATATTCTGCCTGTACAGCTATATAAATCCTCTGCTTGTAAAAGTATCGCATATTGAGCCTAAATACGTTTCTCTTTTAATGATTCTTGCAGGAGCCGGTATGTGTATAGGAAACCTTATCAGCGGGAAACTTTCGGATAAATTTTCGCCATCAAAAGTTGCAGGATTTACTCAATTACTTGCGGCAGCGGCGCTTGCAGGAATCTTCTTTCTTGCTTCAAATCCGGTTATTTGCGTAATTTTGATGTGTGTTTGTACTGCCTGTCTGTTTGCGGTTTCGGCTCCGCAGCAGGTGCTTTTGATAAAAAATGCAAAGGGCGGCGAAATGCTTGGAGCCTCTTGTTCTCAAATTTCGTTTAATCTTGGGAATGCGATTGGTGCTTACATTGGGGGGCTGCCTGTAACCTTCGGGCTAGGATATCAATTTACTGCTCTGCCCGGAATTCTGTTTGCATTTACCGGATTTTTAATTTTGTTCTTTTTCTATATGAGATACAGAAATCAGCCGGATAAAGTTTAACTTTATGTTTTATTTGTTAATTGAATGAGCACATCTTTCGCATTCAGGTTCTGCATGAATAGAGATGCTGCAAATTCCGCCAAGCTGCTCTTTAATTTTATCCTCAATTGCGTCACAGATATCATGACAATGTTCTATTGTCATATCTTTTGGGAAAATAAGCGTCATCTCAACCATTTTTTCAGGCCCTGCGCATCTGGATTTCAAATCCTTATAACTCATTACCCCTTCGATTTTCATTTCTTTAATTACGGTTTCTATTTTGTCCAGATCTGCCTGAGGCAAAGCTCCGTCAAGAAGATTATTGAGCGTTGTTTTTGATATTGAAAAACCTGTTTTCAGAATAAATAAAGCAACCAGAATTGCAATCAGCGGGTCGAGGATTTCAAGACCTGTAAATTTAATTAAAACTAATCCTGCAAGAACTCCCAATGACGACCAGATATCCGTTCTAAGATGTTCGCCGTCAGCCAGAAGCGAAATTGAATTTGTTTTTTTACCGACATAAAAAAGATAAGAACTTACAAGAAAATTGGCTACAACGGCAATGGTCATAACTATTATGCCGAGAGTTGTTTCAGATTCCATTGAGGCGCCGGAAATAATTTTTTTTGAAGCTTCAAAAACAATATAAAACGCTGCAAAAATAATAAGGCCGCCTTCAATAAATCCTGACATATCTTCATATCTTCCATGCCCGAAAGGATGTCCGCTGTCAGCCGGTTCAGATGATTTCATAACCGCAAAAAAAGTCAACACCGATGCTAAAAAATCACTTAATGAATGAATTGCCTCGGATATAATACTTATACTTCCTGAAATGGTTCCTGCAATAAGCTTCAGAATTATAATTACAGCATTTGAAATTATTGACAGCGCAGCCGCTGATTTCTTTTCCGTAACACTTCGCATAAAGGAATTATGGCACTTTTAAGGGAAAAAGTAAAGTTGATTTTTAAAATAAAATTGATATTGCTGTACCTGTTTGAACTCCGATAAAAGCTGTTGCAGATAACACAATCTAACTATATAGTTGTAAATTTATCATTTTATTAAAATTTATTAAGAGTAGACTTTATTGATATACCGTTGTTCCGGCCGTTTGTACTATCCACTACTGATACAAAAAGCAATTATAGAATATATAAATACTTTATATTATTAAAGGGAATAATTATAGGAGAAATGATTATGGGGATAGTACATCAACTATCTGTTGAACTATTTGGTATTGGCGGAAGATCAATGCTGAAAAGACTTGTCGGCTTAAATCCAAAACCTCAAGCTTACAAAGATTACAGAAGGATTATGACACATTTCCAAAAAGAAATTAATAAGACTTCCTGTACGAAAATAGATATTGCTAAAACATACGAAGAAACAGCAGCAGCACATGGTTTTCATCGTGAGACCTTAGAAACTTTACAAAATGTAGAATTCATGGAAAAATTTCATAAATTGCTTATTTCAAAAGGTTATGAAAAACCTGCAGAGCTAGTATTTATGGAATATAGGCTGCCCAGCGGCTCCGGTCTGCTAGGAGAGGCCTTTAATAATTCTATGATTTATAATCCGCGCAGTATAAAAAATATTGATTTTAGAGTCCCCATACACGAAACAGGACATTTAATGCACAAAAAAGGCGGTATATTAACACTTTATAAAAATGATTACCAGCAATCATTGGGAAATTTTCTTCATAAATTAGGACTTTTTAAAAACAAAACATTTAACCACTTAAACAAAAATGAACAGGAAATTTTAGCAAAAGATTTACAACGAGCCTGGGATGAGGGTTTCTTTACACATAATCCGGCTAAAGCAAGCATAGAAGAAAGATTGTCAGTTTGTAAAACAGAAGCTGAAAAAACAAAATTAAAACGTGAATTAAATAAATTATACAAAGATTTTCGAAAAAATCCGGTTGAGTATTATATGCCCAATATGCTATCGAATGAATTAGAATTTGTTGCAGATTATTTCCATCTGGCAGCGAGAGGTTTCAAATTTTCTCCGGAAATAACTTCTAAATATAAAAAATTTGGCGGCCCTGAAATTAAAGAAATAATAACAAAACAAGATTTGGATGAATTAGAAAAATTAAGAAAAAAAATTTCTAAGAAAAGTTTATCCGATTATGGCTACACAATGGAGGCTTAAATTTAAGAAAATGTCATAAACTGGAGCGGACAGGAAGTCGAAATAATGTCCAAAATTTTCCCATTATGTATTTTATCCTATTTATAGTATTACTCTATATTATAGTAATATCAAGTATTTTCAAGATAAACTTATCAATTGGATATAATTTAATTTTTTGTATACCAAGCGCCTCTTGTTTTACCATGTTTTATCAGATAATTGTTTTCAACAAGGTTCGCGAGGTGTTTTTTGATTGTATTAATATTTGTACCTGTCATTTCAGATAGTTCTGAAATTGTTGCACGATCTTTTTTTTCAAAAACCTCCATAATTTTTGCAGAAACTTCAGGTAAATCAAGATTTGAAAGTTTTTTAATTTCAGTATGTTCTAATTTATACTCTAATCTAATTTTTTGCTTTTGCAAAGTTTTCAAGAAAAACATTAACCATGGTTCGTAATTTGGCTCAGAATTTAAAGTAGTTTGTGTTTGCCTTAAAGCTCTATAATATCCCTCTTTATTATCTTCAATTATTGACTCAGTAGAACTATAAGGAACATAAGCGTAACCGGATTTGAGCAATAATAGATTGGTTAACGCTCTTGAAAGTCTGCCATTTCCATCCTGAAACGGATGGATTGCAAGAAAGTTAACAACAAAAATTCCAATAACAATTAACGGATGAGAAAATCTATCAGCCAAATTTTTATTAGTCCATTCAATAAGTTCTTGCATTTTTAAAGGTGTTTCAAAAGGCGTTGTCGTTTCAAAAACAACTCCAAGCTCTTTACCATTGCTATCATAGGCAGCAACAGCGTTCGAAATTTTCTTGTATTCTCCTTTGTGTTTTTCATCTTTTGAAGAATACTCCAATAAAATTTTATGCAGCTGCTTTATATAATTTTCGGACAGTGGAATTACTTCCCAATCTTCAAAAATTGTATCCGCAAGTTTTGCGTATCCGGCAACTTCTTCCTCGTCACGGTTAGCAAAAGATTGTTTATTAATTCTTGATAAAAGTTCTTCAACTTGTTTATCTGAAAGTTTGTTACCTTCAATTCTGTTCGAAGAACCAACGCTTTCAATCGTTGCAACTTTTTTCAAAGCCTGTAATTTTTCAGGTGCCATTTGTCCCAGTAATTTCCAACTTCCTTTAAATTCATCTATTTCAGAGATGATAGTGAGCATTTGGTTGTTTATTTTGATATCAAAATTTCCAAGCATAACAATACCTGATTAGACCTAATATGACCTAATAGTATATTATTCTTATCTGATTGTCAAGATATTTGTATAAGAAGTCGAAATAATGTCCAAGATTTTCCCATTATGTATTTTATCCTATTTACAATATTACTCTATGTTGTAGTAATATCAAGTATTTCTGGTGATTTTTGTATCAATTTGACACATCATATGTTAAACAAAATTTTTACAAAAATTTTGTAAATTTTATTATTTTTGTCGGTCAAATCAGGCTTAAAGCATGTCAAAGTACGGGTTTCCATGTCAATTACTCTAAAGAGTTACGTAAAATTACGGACTGGCGGGTAATTTGAATAATCGTTATAGTATGAATGTTTTTTAAGATTTACACCGGATACAGCAAATATATTGTAGAAATAAGGAGGAATATAAAATGGCAAAATTAAAAGAAAAAATTCAGCAAGCATTTAAAAGTGATGTGGAATTAGAAACTACTTTGGATGATATCTCCAAATCGCAGGAGAATTTACTGAAAAATCATTCAAATCCTGTTATTAACCAAAAAGACAAAAATAAAATTTTGAAAAAATTTAGTGATTTGCAAAGTATTGGCAAATCCTTGCATAGATATAAAAAACTGAATGAAAATAATTATAATCAGGATGCTCAGGAAGAAAAAGAAAATATTGAAACTATTCTTTTGAAGGGCGGTATTAGTTATAACAAATATATCTGGCACTCTGAAAATAGCGAGAATACATGTGATGTATGCAAATCTTTAGATGGCAAAGAATTTGATTTTTATGAAGAAGTTCCCGAACGTCCTCACCCGAATTGCAAATGTACTGTTGAAATTGTGGAAGATACAAGTTCAAACGGAGATTTTGAAAGAGCAAAAGAAGAAAATTCTAATACTAATAGAATCTCATCTGAAAATCAGAATCCTCAAACTTCGACACCTCAGCCAACATCTAAAGCACCACAACTGAATCCTGCACCTAAAACCCCAACGCTGCCTCAATCACAAAGATGGATAAAGCCTTGCAATGGGCCAATTGTTGGACAATATGGAGAACAACGAAGTACACACGTCCATAATGGAATTGATATTGCAGTACCTGTCGGTACCCCAATAAAAGCTGTTGCCGATGGAACTGTTTACTATGCAGGTGCAAATGATCCTAAAGGATATGGGCAATATGTTATAATTACCCATAAAATAAATGGAAAAATTGTAACCAGTGAATACGGGCATTTATCATCTTGGAATGTACATGCAGGGGAACAAATCAAACAGGGACAAATAATTGCAAAATCAGGAAATACAGGTCATTCACAAGGCCCTCATTTACACATTACAATAAGAGAAGGAGTTTATAAAGGAACTCCGGTAAATCCTAATAAATATTTTGATTACTAGTCGGACGTAGTTTTTCAACTTGTTTAATATACTCTTCTACAATCTTAATTTTTTTATTTTCATAAAGTAAAATTTTGTTTAGCTTACTCCTATTAACATTGTTATCCCTGAAATATGGTGATAGAATGTCATCAATAGGGTTTACACTATCAGTACTGATAGGTTTATATTCCATACCCAAATATTTTTCTTGCGTAACTTTTAACATTTTTCCGTACAAATCTAAATCAGCGGAAGGAATACAAGTATCAGGAATAAGAGATAAAGTTATATAATCATCTATATTAAACCCATTTTTTAAAATTTTATCTCTTATTCTTTTTGCATCTTTCACGTGATTATCAATATTATTAATTGTTTTTTTATACTCACTATTAATAATCTGTTCCATTTCCTTTTTATATTGTTTGCTTAAAGTTTCTGGAATAGGCTTGTATTCAGCAAATACTGGAAGGTTTGTTATGATTAATAAAAAAATGACTAAAAATATTTTTTTCATAGTTAAAATTATACAACAATAATTTTTGTCGATAGACATTAGTTTATAATTTTTATTTATCTCAGGATGGTAAAAGTCGAGCTTTTGTCCAAACTTACTAAAAACAGCTCTGTATCTATATTTCTGAAAGGACTTTTTTATTTGCCCAAAGAGAATTTTGATGCAAGCTTGGTAAAATTCGCTAAAAATCGAACCGAGTAAATTCTCTTAAATCGGCGAAGGCCTGCACAGTGCGGTGAATTTGGTATTAAAAAAGAGGCTATCACAAGCCTCTGAATTTTAATGGTGGAGACGGCGGGAGTCGAACCCGCGTCCAAAATGGATTGTAACCGACGTCTACGAGTGTAGATTTTCATTTTCCGGCTGATTCAGGGGAAAATCACAACCTTATAAATCAGCCTGTGGTTTTATTTTAGGGAAACTCTAAACCCCTGACGGAAGTCTTGATGCAGTTACCGCCAATCACTGCACTGCGTCTTGCATGATGGCCTCATAACACCGGCAAGCTGGGCGTTACAAGGAGCTATAATCGCAAACTAGGCAGCTTTTGCATATGCTGCTTTGCTGAAGTCTGCTTCAACTACGTTAGCATTTAATTTGTTTTGCTCGTTGATAACCGTGAACAGCGCACGAACCCGCAGCCTGTTCCAACCGAAACATCCTGTCAAATCCAAAACGTCCCCATGTATTCAATTTTTAATGTGCGTGACCGTACTGCGTACGGTGCAAATCCTGTCACTGTTTGCTTGTATTCTACTATTGCGACAGTATTCCTGAAGCCGTGACGCCATTTTCTTTAATTCGAGCTTCGCTCTCATTAAGAAAAGAAGGCAAACGTCCCCATGTATTCAATTTTTAATGTGCGTGACCGTACTGCGTACGGTGCAAATCCTGTCACTGTCTGTTTGTTTTTTACTATTGCGACAGTATTCCTGAAGCCGTGACGCCATTTTCTTTAATTCGAGCTTCGCTCTCATTAAGAAAAGAAGGCAAACGTCCCCATGTATTCAATTATTAATGTACATGACCGCAGGTTTAAACTTTGCAGCTTGCATCCCGTTCTATCATTATAAACGTATTTTTTATTTTTTCAAGGGGGAAAAATAAATTTTCAAAATATTACTCTTGCAACTATACTATTTTACATGTTTCAAAGAATCTGCTGCAATTTTTTGAAGATTTGCTTTTGCGATACTGTCGCGAACCATCTGCGCGCCTTCCTGATATGCTTTTTTCACAAGCGCATCAGTTTTTATACTGTCCCAGTATCTGATTGCTTTTACGTTGTTATCCCACGCCCAAATACTTTTACTTACCTGCTTTTCGCCGGTTAATAACCTATCATACTCATTCACCGGAAGATTTTTATAATCGACGGTTTCCAGAGCATCTTTTTTACTTTCATCCAATGCTTTTTTCCCGTGCAAACCTGTTTCGCAGGATGCTGTACTGCATGCAAGCAGCCCGCTCAAACCGTAAACTTTTATATTTTGTATTAAATTATTCATTTTATATTCCTTCCTTAATTATTATATTTTCTTCTTATTTCGCATATTTCATCTTCTAAAGTCATTTCAGGATTTTCAAGTTTTTTTTGCAGGAGGAAGTCAAAAATTTCCCTGTACTTTGGCGAGGGGGTAAATCCTGCCGCTTCTAAATCTTTGCCCGTTGTCTGAATTTTTATTTTTTTTAAATCATCCAGATAATGCAGGGCTGTTTTTTTGTCTTTCAAAACCGCATAAAGAATCACGCTTTCAATTTCTTTTCCCTCAAAAGCCCTGTAAATTTCAAAATCATTTTTTAATTCTAACGCTTCCAGTTCTTTGAAATCGTCAAGGATTTTCTGTTCTTTCCGTGTAAGTTCAAGGCGTCCAAGGTCACGCAGAACACCTGTATAAATCAACCAGATATTTTCGGATTTTGGCGCATATTTTTTTATCAAAGGTTCAACCGGCACATCAGGCAATTCAACATCTGTTTCTGTCACGAGTTTGTAAATTCCGCTTTTTATAAATTCTGCAAAAAGTTTGTCACTGTTCAGCCCGAGGGTTTCAATGAGTTCTTTTTTTACACGCTTATAACACATGTCATAATTTATATTTTTCAAATACTCATCGCACAATTTCCGGGTTTCAGCTTCCAATTCAAACCCGAAACGATGAGAAAATTTGAGCGCGCGGATTATTCTTGTCGGGTCGTCAATGAAACTTTTGTCGTGAAGGATACGGATTTTCTTGTTTTTCAAATCCTCAAGCCCGCCCGTAAAGTCAAGAATTTCGCCATTCTTAACGGATTTGTAGAGAGAATTTATCGTAAAATCACGGCGCATAACATCTTCTTTTAAAGGAACTCCAATTTTATCAACAACCGGCAAATGCCCTTTGTGCGGGTAATTTTCCGTGCGGGTTGAGGCTATGTCAACAGCAGTAACCTCTCTCACTGTGGGAGATGGCAGAATTTCGCCGTTTTCATCCGGAAAATGACTGGAATTCCGATGAGTGTTTAATTTCAAGCGGATTGTACCAAAATCAGGATTTACCTGTATGAGTTCGCCTAAATCCGCACAATCCTCAATCGCATTTCCTTCGTAAACCATATCAACATCAAGGGATTTAATCCCGAGAAGTTCATCACGCACAACCCCGCCGACAAGGTACAGATTTGAAGTATCGTTTAAACTGATGATGTCCATAACACTGATTTTATCGTAAAATAAGAAAAAATGGAAGATTTTAACCCCTTGCGGCATGTTAAAAACAAAACGGCAAAATTTTCTCAAAAAGGGGATAAAAGAGGAGTCATAATGTTACAGGAAGCAACAAAAGCACTAAATTCAGCGTTTAACAACAGTTTTATAAAAAAATTAAGCCAGTATCTTCACGACTGTGTGAGGGAAGAAGTTAAAAGTTCAACTTTCCGCAACCTCAAAGGCGACAAAGATAACAAATGGATTTTTCTAAAAGGCGAAGAAGAACTTTTTACACAGAATAAAGATTACATTTCACTTGACGGCAAAGACAGCAAACTCACGGAACTTATGCTTCAGAGTGAACTCGGCTCAAAAGACAAATATTTGATTTACGGATATCTTTTTCTTGTCGGAAAAAGCAGCAAATCAAAACGCCAGAATGAATTTTTGACCCCGCTTCTTTATATGCCGTGCAAACTTGAGAGAAACGGCGTAAACATCAACTGTCTTCCGCTTGATGAAGTTTTATCTTTGAATACCGGTGCTCTTGCGGCTTTGATGAAAAAATCCGACGACGAAGATGAAACCGATATTATGCTTGAAGGGCTTCTTGACGTTGTGCCCGAACTTCCGATAACCGAGGAAAAACTAAATATCTTTTTAACCACATTAAAATCTCTTGTTCCTGAGGTTGAAATCTCATACAACAAATCGGATTATGAAACAGAGGACAACATTACAAAAACCGAAGAAAAAGATTTTTACAAAGAAAAAATCGACGGTGAAAATATAGAAGATGTAATTGAACACGAAGAACAGCAGCAAAAACAAAGGGTTAAACTTGAAAAAATTTCTGTTACATATCAAAGCGCCATCATTTTGACAAAACGACCCTCAATGACAGCGGGAGTTTTGCACGAATTGACCCGAATAGCAGAACAGCCGAGCGGAATTTACAGAGAAACAGCACTCAGTATAATTAACGAAGAATTTGCACAGAGCAAGGAAAAATCCGTTCCAATAAAAGATATTAATGCAATAAAAGAATTTTATCCGATAACCCCTTTGTCGCTTTCAGACACCCAGCAGCAGGTAATCAAAAACATAGACAACACAAAATTTGTAGCTGTTCAAGGGCCTCCTGGGACAGGAAAATCCCAGACAATAGTAAACCTTGTCGCACACCTTGTCGCAAACGGTAAGACAGTTCTTGTCGCCTCCAGAATGGACAAGGCGGTCGATGTTGTGGCTGAAAGATTGAATGCTCTCGGCGCAAGCCACATGGCGCTCCGCGCCGGAAGGCTCAATTACCAGCGGTCATTAAGCAACGAACTTAACGCCCTGATTGCGGAACACTCATCCCTTGACAACGATTTTGAAGATGCTTTATTTGCAGATACGGACGATATGAAAAACCATCTCAATATCCTCCGTGACACGGAAAACAAGTGCGAACAGATTATAAAACTTGAAAAACTCTGGCACGACAAAGCCGTTGACGTTGAAGAAGAACGCCCGCTTCATCCGGCGCCGTTTTTCATCAGAAAAAATCTCAAAAAGAGCGAAGTCGAAACAATCAGAAATACAATTAAAACACTCCGCGAAAACATTCAAAAAACAGGAATTTTCAGCAAATTCACCAACTTTACAACGCTGTCGCAGCTGAAAAAAATTCTTGAAGTGAAAGATTTTGACGCAACACCGCAGAACCTTTCCAAACTTGCGGAAGAACTTCAAATGGCCGCCAGAATTGCGGATATGAACAGTGTCGAAGAACAAATTCAGACACTGGGCAACCTTCATATAATGTCAGAACAAATCCGCCAGATGAAAAAGAAACAGCCAAAACTTGCGGTGAATATTCTGAAAAACAAACGCCGTGAAGCTTTAAGAGCCTTACTGCGTGACGAAAACAAATGCCGCAGGCTGAAAATCCACGCAAAATCACTTATCTCAAACCGCAAACGCCAGCAGACAAACATTCTTGAAGAAGAAGATTTTAAACCGCTTCTTGAAGCCTTTCCCTGCTGGTGCGTAACGACTTACGCCGTTTCAGACTCGCTTCCGCTGAAACCAGGAATGTTTGATGTCGCAATTATTGACGAAGCTTCCCAGTGCGACATCGCAAGCTGTTTCCCGATACTTTTCCGAGCCAAACGCGCGGTAATCGTTGGCGACGACAAACAGCTTCCGCACCTTTCATTCCTCGAAAAAGCAAAAGAACAGTCTTTCTTAAGCCAGTACGGAATTCCGGACAAATATCAGTTAATCTGGCGTTTCAGGACAAATTCCATGTTCGATCTTGCCGACTATTATTCGATTAATTCAGTTATGCTTGACGAACATTTCAGAAGCCTTCCGCCGGTTATCAACTTCTCAAACCACGAATTCTACAACGACAGAATCAGAGTTATGAGAAAAGACAAATCCGATGACCTTGTATTAGAACTTGAGGAAGTCAAAGACGGCAAGGTCGACGCAGACGCAACCCGAAACCTTCCGGAAATAGAGGCGGTTGTCAAACGTGTTCACGAAATCGTCATTGAAGATGAGCGCAAAAACCCTGACAATCCTGTTTCTATCGGAATTATTTCCCCATTCCGCGCGCAGGTTGAACAGTTGAAGGTTTCTCTCTCTAAAGTTCTTTCGGATCACATGATTAAAAAACATCAGATTGAAATCGGTACAGCGCACACGTTTCAGGGTGACGAAAGAGATATTATGCTGATAAGCTGGGCGATTGCAAACAACAGTTTCCCGCAAAGCCTTATCTTCCTTCAAAAGCCGAACCTCTTTAACGTCGCTGTCACACGTGCCAGAAATAAAGTAATCAATTTCATATCAAAAGACCCGACAGAACTTCCGGAAGGCCACTTCAGAAATTACATAAACTTTTTGAAACATTATCAAAATATGCGTCAGGCAATGCTCTCCGGTGATATCGCCGAAAACACATACAAAAACGAACTTGAACAGGAAATCGCCGCACAAATACGCGAGCGCGGCCATAAAGTTCAGGCAGGAGCAGAAATTGCAGGTTTGAGCGCAGACCTTCTTGTAGACGACAAAATCGTTATTGAAGTTGACGGTATGGAAGATAAATTCTCAACCGCAATGCCTTCAATGAAAAAACAGGCAATCTTAGAACGCTGCGGGTTCAAAGTAAACCGTATAACTTTCCGTGAATGGCAATATTCTTCAAATACCTGCCTTGACAGAGTTTTAAGAGATCTTAATCCCGAAAAATAATCAGGCAATTCGATATATGGCAAAACCCTATCTCTGTAAACTGGAAATTTAATACAAATTTAAACCGGATAAACTAAGTATTGTCATGCTAAACGTGTTTCAGCAACAATAAAGCAATTAGCCACTGAAAAAAGTTCAGGAAAGACCGGTCAAAATTTTTTAGTGTAAACTTAATCCCTGAAACCGGTATCTTGTACTTGCAGATTTACACAACACTGAATTTTTGAGCTTTTTCAACAGACAGAGATTTCAGCTTTTCAAGTCTGGATTTAATGAACTGTGCCTGCGAGGAAAGCGGATTTTTCTGCAAAAATTTTCTGTAATATCTTTGAGCCTCAAGACGTCTGCCGAGTTTGTCAAAACATACCCCGATACCCGCAAATGCATCAGTGTCTGCAGGCCTGCGCTTAATAAGGTCATTAAGCACAATAGAAGCCTCTTTGTAACGGTTCATCTTCATCAACAATGCAGATTTGTTTTCATAAGCCTTTTTATACTCCGGAGAATTTTCGATAAGTTTCTGATAAATCATCAAAGCCATATCATATTCTTCACACATTTCATGCGCAAGCCCGAGCTGTAAAATTGCATCCGGATTTTCAGGATTAACCTGCACAGCGCGGACAAAATTCTTGATTGCACCGCACGGAATTCCTTCTAATAAGTGGCAAACTCCAAGTTCGTAATATGCTTCAAAATAATTCTCATCAATCTGAACGGCTTTATCAAGATATTTTATGGCCTTTGCATAATTTTTAGTATTTTTGAAACACATTCCAAGCCCGAAATAAGATTTTGCATCATCTCTTGATATCAAAATCGCATTCAGATAATTTGCCGCGGCTTCTTTATACGATTTTTTACGCAAAAAATCATCCGCACGCTCAAAAAAATCAAATTCTTTTTTGTCGGCATTAGTCGTCATATATTTCGATTTGTTAAAATTATCGTTACCCACTCCGGCCTCTCTTTTTACTTTATTAATTATACTTTTCAGGGCAATTGTGTTTAACCACCGTTTGGTGTAGAGCTTTCTCAATCATTGGATTTATTTATTTGATTGTGTTATAAGTGTTGGTATGAAAAAGCTGTTTATTTTGTTGATTATGTTAGCGGGTATGCCTGTCTTTGCTGAAAGCAGCGAGATAACTCTCGGAAATGTTGAAAAACAACAGATTGAACTTCCCAAAACAAACGTGAAGATGAAAAGTTCACTTGTCATAAGCGACGAACAGGTCATGCAGGAACTAATAAAACGCCAGAGGGAAAAAGACCTTGAAGATATCGAAAACCTCTGGAAAGGGACGGTGGAAAACAATCAGGTAATCGGATTTGCCCTCAAAAAACTTGCCACACCTGAAAGCCAGCGCCGAATTCACTCTTCTCTTATGGCAAAGACCCTTAATGCCGTAATAGCAGGAGCTTCCTTTGCACCGATGATGATGGGTTCAGACTATCTTGTCCAATCGTCGGCATTTGCAGCCGGACGACTGGCGCAAAATCTCATTAACCGCAAAAATATTCCGCAGGAAATTCCGCTCACAGATACGGAATTAATTGAACTTGCAGGGCTGATTGAAAATCTTCAGGATAAAATTATAGATGCTTATTACAACTACAAAAGCTCTCTTGCTCAGCTTAAGGAAACACGGGAACGGCTTATTTTATACAACAAAAACTATTCAAAAGCACTTGAAAATGATGACCTTCTGGAAATCACTATTTCCTCATCACTGTATGACAATATGGCGCTGGAAGAATTTTACTATATGCAGAACGCAAAAAAATACCATCTGGAACTTCAGCGTCTTGCCGGCAAAAAAATTGTCGACAACCTGAATTTATACCAGTATAACTTTGATTCAACACTTGTGAAAGGAGCAGAAAAATAATGAAAAAAACTTTTATTTTATTACTGCTCATTTCGCTTTCTCTGCCGGTATCTGCAGTTAGTCTTGATGATATTACGGAGCCTAAACCGCCCGCATACAGAACAGGCTTGTCTGAACTTCCTGAGAAAAAATACATTGAAGAAGTTGCTCCTCTTGAAAAAGAATACGTTCAAAAAGAAGAAACCGATTACGATTCAACCGACCTGACCTATGCGGATTTGAGCATAAAAAAAATTTCAAAAGAAATTGCACAGGAACTGGGGTATGAAGAAAAGACAATGATGGAAGACTTGTCGCTTTTATGGCGCGGGGCGGCTTCAAAAAGCGACACCATAGCATTTGCACTGTATAAACTTTCAAATCCTGACGAAAATAAACCGGACGAAAAATCCGTCAAGAATATTCTGACCACAATCGCCAGCATGTCGACCCTTGTCGGCGCCGGTGTCGGCAACCCGATACTTGCAACCGGCTCGCTTATCGGCGGAAATATCTTAGGCATAATGTCACAGGACACAAAAGCAATGAATTACAAATACACCCGTGTGACAGATGCTGATATGATTATTCTTGTCAGAAAGATTGAAGAGCTTCAGCAGACAACGGTTAACCTTTATTACAACTACATGACATCCCGCAAAATGCTCGGGTTGATTGACAAAGTGGTTCTTCAGCGCAAAAAGAATTACGACAATGCGCAGGAAGAATCCCGTGATGTAATTATGATAACAGATGCTTACTATCGCTCGGCCATTGATCAGCAGGCAAAAGCAAGATCGGATTATATGGCAAAACGCGCAGCGCTTGAACAGTTTGTCGGTAACGAAACTTTTGTCGAATTTGAAAAAATTTTGAATGAAAGAGATAAAAAAGAAGAATAATGAAATTTATTCCTTTTGAAATTAAAACAGGCCCTGAAAATATGCAAATTGACAGTGATTTGCTGAATGAGGCTGTTGAGACAAATTTTAAAGATGCAATTTTTCGCCTATACGGCTGGTCGCCGGCCTGCGTTAGCCTTGGAAGAAACCAGAAAGACGATTTTCTTGACAAAAATTTTCTGAAATCCCAAAACATAGATATCGTAAGACGTTTAACAGGCGGTCGCGCTCTTTTACACGATAAGGAATTAACTTATAGCTTTATATGTCCGGTTGAATACCTCAAACACGGTGAAAACATCAAAGATTCATACATTGAAATCTCCGGATTTCTAATAGATAAATTTTCCCGAATAGGCATAAACCTTGATTTTGGCACACGGAAGCCCCTCAAAACAAATTTTGAATACTGCATGCTTCTTTCTACAGGCGCCGACCTTTGTTACAACGGCAAAAAACTTATCGGCTCCGCACAATGCCGTAAAAACGGTTATATTTTACAACACGGCTCTATTCTGATGGATTATGATAAAACCTTACTGGAAAACATTTTTCACGAAAATATTGAAAATACAGAAGTTACATCTATTAAAGAAATTGCACCGGACTTGACTATTGATAATCTAATAGACTTATTTTCAAATTATTAAGAATTATTAAGACCAAAGATATAAAATACGCAATATCTCCGGAAAAAAATACTTTATATAAGTACGGGAATTAATTAAGGAGATTAAAAGTTATGTCTGGACTTACAGATTACACAAATCCATACATCTGGATGGGGATGGGCCCTTATGCATGGTCTTCAAATTACGGATTTGAGATGCAGCTGAACGTTTTGCCGGAATACGCAACCCCGCAGGAAGCAAGACTATTTCACGGTATTCTTAACCCGAACCACATAAGCCAGTGGAATCCTATGTTTGCATTTCCCATACAGAGTAATGTGACAAATCCGGGCTTAACCCAGCAAGGGCTTCAGCAGGCATACGACTGGGGCAAAAACAGAATGGCCGAAATTATGGACGGCATAAACTTCAATGATGCTTCAAAAAATATTGGTACAATTAAAGGACAATTTGAAGCTCTTTTAAAAGACAAAAATCTGAATGACGAGCAAAAAGCTGAAATTCAAAAAATTATAGATGAAGCAAAAGCTTTACAGAAAAAACTTTCCGACTACAAAAAAGCAATGCAGAAACCAAATGCAGACAAAGATGCTCTCAGAGAAGATTTCAAACAAATTCAGGAAGATATAAAAGCTCTTCACGACAAAGCCGCAAATGTTATTGAAACAATAAAAGAAGAACTTTCCGGCACAGAAGATTCTGAAAAAACTGAAACACCGGAAAAAGAAGAAAAACCGGAACAACCAAAAACTGAAATTAAACCACAGTCAGTTGTAAAAACAGACGGCACAAAAATTGAAGGAGAAGCCGGCCCGAACGGCACAATTATAAAAGACGGCAAATATTATTCTTCATACGACGGTGTAGAACTGAATGCTCAATACGCTCTCGGCACAGAAATGAAACTGAAAGACGGATACTCAGCAAGAGTTTGGGCAAACGGAGAACGTGTTGTTTATCGTGACAAAGACGGCAAGCAGATGACTCCTGTTGAATTTGCCGAAAAATATCCTGATGAATATTTAAAAATTATGAGCCAGCAATTTAACAATGCGATTCCTGATATAGCAAAAGATATTCAAGCAGAAGTTCTAAGAGAAAACAATAACGGGAAAGTAATTTCGGTTAAATTTACATACAATAACAAAGTAGTCAATGCAAACGCACCGGTCGACGTAAAAGAAGTTTTGAAACGACTGGAGCTTAATAAATCACAAAACGCATAACATGTAATACACAGTCTTTTAGGGGAAAATATGCAAAAACAAGGAAGAGGTTTATATGATTAATTTGTCCAAAAATCTTACAGAAATCAATCAGCCGCAAAAGAATGATTTTTCTGTAATGATTTTTGCAGTGATACTTAAAACCTGTCGATTTGGTAATTCCTCAAACCGCAGAAAATTAGAACGGAAGTGAAGAGCAGGTTAGTGCAAATAGAAGCCCTTAAATTTTTAAGGGCTTATTTTTGTGCACGAAGTGCACTCTTACACTCAGGAACGGAATTAGGACTAAGGCGCTTTGGTTTGGATTAGGAACTAAAGTACACAATTAAGCAAAAGCGCTGGGAAAGGGCAACGTTTCGGAACGGTTTTCTTGAATTGCGCGCTGTTTTTCCACGAAGTGCACTCTTACACTCAGGAACTGAATTAGGACTAAGGCGCTTTGGTTTGGATTAGGAACTAAAGTACACAATTAAGCAAAAGCGCTGGGAAAGGGCAACGTTTCGGAACGGTTTTCTTGAATTGCGCGCTGTTTTTCCACGAAGTGCACTCTTACACTCAGGAACTGAATTAGGACTAAGGCGCTTTTAAAATTTATTGTCCTCCCCTGGAGGGAGGACCGAAATCTCTGATTTCGAGGTGGGGGACAGCAATGAAAAATCAACAAATCCTTACCGGAAATGAAAAAGCGGCAGCGAACTCGCAATTTCGAGTGAGGGGCATAATGTATAGAAAGAACAGGATGAAAATACCAAGCTCAGCACCGCAAGAAAAAATAGGGATGTATATAGCAAATTCCGCCAAAAATTCTCAAAACAGCGTCATACTGAGCACTCTGCCGAACAAAACGATTAAGTATCGTTTTGTGAGAGGCCGAAGTATCTCGATAAAAAAGATTCTTCTGACTAAAGTCCTCAGAATGACGGGCTTTTATAGTATCTATGGAATTTGCTATATAAGTCCAAAAATATATAACTTGCTTAAAAACTTTAGTTGAAGTAAAATAATGATGTAAAATAAATAAACTTAAAAGAGGGTCAGATGTCAAAATTAAATATAACCGTATGTATGGGAAGTTCATGTTTTGCACGCGGAAATGCATCCAATCTTGAGTTTATCGAAAATTACATCAAAGAAAACGGACTGGAAGCAGATATAGATCTTGCAGGCTCCCGCTGTGAAGGGAAATGCGTAACAGGCCCGAACGTTATTATCAACGGAATTGAATACACTGAAGTTGATGAAAAAAAGCTTAAACAAACTTTAGATGAACTTGTTAAAGTGAAATAAATTTGTTTTTGAAAACATCCTTACAATAGTAAATTACAGGGGTTAAGATGAATAGTACAAATCCGGTTTACACGCTTTCAAACGAGTGTCACGACTGTTATAAATGCATCCGGGAGTGTCCGGTCAAAGCAATTAAAATAGAAAACGGACACGCATCTGTTATAGGGGAACGCTGTATCGCCTGCGGCAACTGTGTTAAGGCATGTCCTTCCAATGCCAAAAGAGTACGCACTGATATTGATAAAGCTAAAAACCTTATACGTGCCCAGAAAGATGTATATGTATCACTTGCACCAAGCTGGAGCGGAGTTTTTGATGTGAGTGAAGAAAAGATGGTTTCCATCCTGAAAAGACTCGGCTTCACCGGTGTTTCAGAAACTGCACTCGGCGCGCAGGAGGTTTCAATAAAAACAGCAGAAATGCTTAACAATGCTGAAAAAGGTCTTTTTATATCAAGCGCCTGCCCTGTTATTGTGAATTTCATAAGAAAATACCGCCCTGAATTTGCCGCCTGTGTAACCCCTGTGGGTTCGCCGGCGATGACCCATGCAAAAATGCTTAAAGACAAATACGGAGAAAATATTTCTATTGTATTTATAGGCCCCTGCATCGGCAAAAAAAATGAAGCCGATGAATTTAAACTTTTCGATGTAGCTTTGACATTTGAAGAACTAAAATTGTGGCTGAATGATGAAGCAATAGATATATCCTCAATTCCGGCGGATCCGGAAAACAAATTTGTGCCGAAAGCAGCTTATGAGGGTTCATTATACCCGATAGACGGCGGAATGAACGAAACAATCCGGAAAATCGGGATAAAAAAAGAAGTTCAATTGATGGATATAAGCGGGCTTTTACCTTTTGAAAAGGCTTTAAACCAGCTTAATCCCGACAAACTGGACAAAATAATTTTTGTAGAAGCCCTCTCCTGCGAAGGCGGCTGTGTTGCAGGCCCGTGTATTTCAACGGAAAAAGCCGGTATAAGCATCGTATCGGATGTTTTGTCCGGTGTCAAAACCCGCGAAATTATACCTAAAATTCCTGAAATCGTCGTTGATATGGCAATTGTACCCAAAAAAGTTGTAACAAGCGAATATCCGATAGAAGATATTTTAAAAACGCTGAAAAAACTTGGCAAGCATACAGTTGATGACGAACTTAACTGCGGCGGCTGCGGTTATGCGACCTGCCGCGACCTTGCAAAAGCGCTTCTTGACGGGGATGCGGAAACATCAATGTGCGTTTCTTATATGAGAAAAATCGCAATGAGAAAGGCCAATGCAATGCTCAGATGTATGCCTTCCGCAACCGTTATGGTTGACAGCAATATGAATATTATTGAAGCAAACGACGCATTTATGCGTATGTTTACCGGCGACATGTACGACGTTTTCAAAACCAGACCTGACGGGGTTGCGGGTGCCGCAATAGACAGGATTGTAGATTTTGCAGACATTTTCAAAACAATTCTTGACACTGGCAAAGACCTTCATAAAGAACGTTATCCGAGCCAGAACAGGCTTTACGATATCAGCGCATTTACGATTGAAGAAAATGAAATTGTGGGTGCGGTCATAACAGATGTAACCCAGAGCGAAGCAAACAGAGAAAAAATTTCCCAGAAAGCTCATGAAGTAATTTCTAAAAACATTTCAATAGTTCAGGAAATAGCATGTTTATTGGGCGAACACATGGTAGAAACCGAAACTCTGTTAAGTTCAATCGCAAACGACTTTGACGATAAAGACGACGCAAATGACAAAGAAGGAGGTAAGGTCTGATTTGTTGAATAAACTATTCAACCTTCAACCATTCGACTTATGTTTATAGATATAGATTGCAGCCAGATGAAGAAATACAACCAGAATGCTTACGGGGATTATTTTATCTCAAAAAGATACCCTGACGAGGCAAAATTGATTGCGGTTTTGTCTGACGGTCTGGGAAGCGGGATTAAGGCAAATATTTTGTCCTGTATGACTGCAACAATGCTTTTAAGATTTATAGAAAACGGACAAATTCCGATAAGAAAAGCCGCAGAAATAATTATGAACTCTCTTCCTGTGTGCAAGGTAAGAAAAATAAGTTATTCAACGTTTTCCGCGATAAACTGCGACGACTACGGGAATGCCAAAATAGTCGAAGAAGGCAACCCTGAATTCATCTGGATCCGCAACAATGAGGTTATGAAACCTGAATATGAAACAGTCCCGTCAAAAACTTTCAAAAACAGAATGATGAGGCTATATAAAATTCAACTGCGGCTAGGCGACAGACTTATATTTTGTTCTGACGGGGTTACGCAGGCAGGGCTTGGCGGCGGAAGGCTTAAACTCGGCTTGAGAAGAGAAGGTCTGATAATTCTTCTGGAAGACAAATTGAAAGAACATCCGGACATTTCAAGTTCGGAACTTGCGCAATACATAGTAAATCAAGCCCGCAACATCGAAACAGACAGAAAACCGAAAGATGATATATCAGCATGCGTCCTGTATTTCAGGGAACCGCGGGAGTCGCTGATATTTACAGGCCCGCCGTATCATCAGCAGAAAGATGCCGAATATGCCAAACTGTTTGACAATTTCAAAGGCAAAAAAGCAATCTGCGGCGGCACAACCGCAAACCTTATTTCCAGAGAGTTGAAACGTCCGATAGAGATGGATTCGACAATAAGTATCGGCAAACTTCCGGCGTGCTCTTATATGGAAGGCGTTGACCTTGTGACAGAAGGGATTTTGACATTGACCAAGACATTAGAATATCTGGAGTCAAACACAACAGATATTGACAATGCGGCAGGTAAGTTGGTAAAATTTTTGTTAGATAGTGACTGCATAAATTTCATGGTCGGGGCGAAATTAAATCAGGCGCATTATGACCCGGCGCTTCCGATAGAGATAGAAATCCGCAAGAACATTATCAAAAAAATGGCAAACATATTACAGGACAAATATTTTAAAAAAGTAAACATCCAGTATATGTAACCCTTACAAATCAACAATGAACGAGCGTTTGGAATCAAAAACGGCATATAGCAAACTCCAAAAGCGAGTGACTGACAGAAATCTAAAAGTTTAACGGTAATTGATGGAAAGGATAAAAAACGGGAACGAGCGTTTGGAATCAAAAACGGCATATAGCAAACTCCAAAAGCGAGTGACTGACAGAAATCTAAAAGTTTAACGGTAATTGATGGAAAGGATAAAAAACGGGAACGAGCGTTTGGAGTCAAAAACTGGCATATAGCAAACTTCAATAAGCGAGTGACTGACAGAAATCTAAAAGTTTAACGGTAATTGATGGAAAGGATAAAAAAACGGGAACGAGCGTTTGGAGTCAAAAACTGGCATATAGCAAACTTCAATAAGCGAGTGACTGACAGAAATCT
>CALVAX010000001.1 GCA_944325605.1 Candidatus Gastranaerophilales bacterium | reverse complement strand
TTTCATACCTCTTTGCTCCTTTGCTCGCTTTTTTTCGTTACTCTTCTATTATATACTATTTTTTATCACCCCGCAAGAGGGGGGGTAGCACTTTACCATATTTATGATAGTATTTTGATATGTTTACAGGAATTGTTGAAGAAACAGGGAAAGTAAAGAGTTTTGACGGAAGAAAACTGGTTATTGAATGCCGGAAAGTTCTGGAAAACACTCAAATCGGCGACAGTATCGCAATTGACGGCTGCTGTCAGACTGTTGTTAATATAACTTCAAATTCTTTTACCGCAGATGTGAGTTCAGAAACTTTTTCAATTACTACTTTCAAAAACTTTAAAACCGGACAAATTGTAAATCTTGAACGCGCTTTAACTCCTTCAACAAGAATCGGCGGGCATTTTGTACAGGGACACGTTGACGGAACTGCCGAATATCTCGGAAATATGACCTTTAAAGTGCCGGAAAATCTTGACAAATACATAGTTTACAAGGGTTCAATCTCTGTAAATGGCGTCAGTCTGACGGTTGCAAAAAATACTGGCAGCACATTCTCCGTCGCCGTAATTCCACACACGCTTGAAAATACAAACCTTAAATACCTCAAATCCGGCGATTTTGTAAACATTGAAACTGATATCCTCGGCAGGTATGTTGAAAAATTTTTATATTCGCAAAATAATAATATTACGGAAGACTTTTTGAAAGAAAACGGGTTTATGTGATGAGTGAAGTAAAATTTAACACAATTGAAGAAGCTATTGAAGATTTCAAAAACGGGAAAATGATAATTGTCGCTGACGACGAAGATCGTGAAAACGAAGGTGATTTGATATGTTCAGGCCAGATGGTGACCCCCGAGATAATTAAATTTATGGCTGAAAATGCTAAAGGGCTTATTTGTCTTGCAATTTCTCCCGAACTGGCTGAAAAACTCGACCTTCCGCAAATGGTGGAACAAAACACAGAAGGGATGAAAACAGCCTTTACGGTAAGCATTGACGCTGCTGAAAAATATGGTGTCACAACAGGGATTTCGGCATTTGACAGGGCAAAAACAATTGAGGTTGCCCTTGCTCCGGATGCTGTGCCGTCTGATTTAAGACGCCCCGGGCATCTTTTCCCCTGCGTTGCACGAAAAGGCGGGGTTCTGCAAAGAACAGGACACACCGAAGCCGTTGTTGATCTTGCAAAACTTGCAGGACACATTCCGGCCGGCCCGATGTGCGAAATTATGGGCGCAGACGGGCACATGGCTAAACGTGATGAACTTTTTGAATTTGCACAAAAACACGGCATTAAATTTATTACTGTCGCAGAACTCATCGCATACAGGCTCAAAACCGAAAAAATCGTGACCCGTGAGGCTGAAGCCCATCTGCCAACTCAATTTGGAGAATTTGAAATCTACGGTTATGTAAACCACCTTACAGGTCAGGAAAGTGTTGCTCTTGTAAAAGATGACGGAAGTGACAAAATCCCGCTTGTGAGGGTTCACAGCGAATGTATGACCGGCGACATTTTCCACAGCCTCAAATGCGACTGCAACTATCAGCTTCACAGTGCGCTCAAGCTCATCAACGACTACGGCAAAGGCGCTTTAATCTATATGAAAGGCCACGAAGGCAGAGGTATCGGTATCGTCAACAAAATTAAAGCTTACAAACTTCAGGAATGCGGACAGGATACTGTTGAAGCTAATCTTTCTCTCGGATTTAAGGCTGATTTGAGAGATTACGGTATGGGTGCACAGATAATTTCCGATCTCGGATTTAACAATTTTAACCTTATTACCAATAATCCTAAAAAAATAATAGCCCTTAAGGGCTATGGATTAACTATACATGATATAGTAAAATTAACTCCTGAAATCAATCAATACAATAAAAAATATATGGATACAAAAAAAGAAAAAATGCATCATATGTTTTAAGATAAAATATGCGGGGTTAAACAAAAAGGACAATTTATGACAAACAATATAGTTTATGAAACCAGACCTTTAGAAGAACAGGATTATAAAGCTTTTGCGGATGTATACAATGATTTTAGAAACAGGGCAGTCATTGAATACAAATTTGAACTGGAACCGCTTGATTATGAAGGCTTTATTGATGCTATAGAAAAAGAACTCATTAATTGTATCGTTTTGTTTGAAGATGATATACCAAAAGCTTTTCTGGTATATACAACGGCCATTTCGGAAGCTATAGAATTGAATATTATACATTCTCTGAATATGGAAAGTATGCTCCCGAGAAGCAAAGCTCTTATTGAAGAATTCCTGAGCGAAACCAGAAACGCAAGACGCGACAAAATCGTCTGCTATCCTATGCTCGGTTCGCAAAAAACCTTAATCGGCGAAATTGCAAGATTTGGCTTTAAATTTGTCGGTATTGCCGTATTAAGATTTATGATGAGCGGTACAAACTCACGTGATATTCTGAAACTTACAGAGCTGACCGATTTGAATTCCTGTTACAGGGTTGTAAGCTGGTCTGATGATTTCTTCAATAACGCTGTTGAAATTGTTCACGAAGCCTTCACAACAAGCGCAGACGCTCTCTTTGACCCGAGATTTACAACACTGAACGGCACCCGTGATATTATTGATAAAATTGTTAACAACGTTTATGCGGAATTTCTGCCCGAAGCAACCAGTGTTCTTATGTGCAGCGGTACTCCTGTCGGATTTTGTTTTATGAATTTAACCGGCGGACAAATTGCAAATATTCCGATTGTCGCAATCAAAAAAGAACATCAGGGAAGAGGATTGTCCAAACATATGCTGAAAGCTTCAGTTGAACAGCTTCTTAAATGGGCTGACAGCGGAGAAAAACCGGTTACAGAAGTCAACACATGCACCGAAACAAATAACTTTCAGGCGCTTAAAATGTACAGACACCTCGGTTTTAAAGAAGATTACAATTACCCTCAATCATACCTTCCTGTCAGAAAATAGACTTTTTTCGAAAAATCCGTTAAAATTTATATATGGAAAATTTTAACCTTGGAAGTATGATTTCAAAATTTATCATAAGCTACAAAACGGTAAAACCCGTTTCCGGAGGCGGGGTTTCGCCTTCAAATACTTCCGCATCAGCTCAAACATCTTCCGGCGCTTCCCAAACATCATTCACATCCTCGGCTTCCGCGGATGTACAAATGGGTGCACTGTCAGGAGGCGACCGGTCTGTTTATATTAAGGACTTAATGAAACTTCCAAAAAACCTGAATGAATTGATGTTTATGCTCCAGAAAAATATTAATCAGGTTCAATTCAACAGACTTTTTGAACAACAGCTTGCAGCAAGGAAAAACCTTCTTTCCCAGACGCAGGCACAAATTCTGGCGCAGCTTCAGGGGCTTTCGACTACCGAAATTCAGTCTATGCTCAAAAACCAGATGAACAGCCAGCTTGCAAATACAATAAAAAACCTTCAAATTTCGCCAAATCAATTGATAAATATCGCAGATATTGCCTCTCTTATTCAGGCAAACGGAAAAGATGCTATTACAAAACTTATTCTTGCAATGACTGCCGCCTCAAAAAACGGAGTAAACGATTTGAGCCAGTTGAAAGACACGGCAAAGCTTATCAATGCAAGTATTGCGCTCGCCTCAACAGACAATCCCGCACAAACCCTGAAAACTCTTATGCTTCTGTATCTTCCGTGGCTTCCTCTTCATGAAGGCGCAGGTTTTGATCTCGAGATTGAAACTGCAAGCGAAGACGGAAGCGATGACGAAAGTCTGCTTATAATCACAATTACAACTGTAAACTACGGAACAGTAAAAGCTGTACTTATTCTCGAAACTTCAAATTCTGTTCATATAAATATCGAATGTGAAGAAAACTTCCCGAAAGATGAACTTCTTTTAAGGCTGCAAAGCGAACAGAAACATTATTCAATGGAATCAGTAATCGCTTTTGAAACCAAAAAACCTGCAAATAATGCCCCGAAACCCGAAGTTACGAATGCCAAAATAAACATGTCGCATACTAATGAAATTAGCCCGTATCTATTGCTTGCGGCGCATTCAATAATACGTCACACAGTCGAACTCGACAGGAATTTTATACAAAATCCGAAAACAAACTAATCCAGCATGTGTTCTAAAATTTGTGCATTATCCTGAGCCTTTTGTATTTGCTGCTGGGAAGTTCTTCTCATATAACTTCTCAACGCTTCACGGATAAGTTCACTCCGTGTCCGCTGCTCGCTGTTTGCAACTCCGTCAACTCTATTCAAAAATTCATCAGGCATTGTCACTAAAATTTTTGCCATTTTCCACTAACCCTCCATACTATAATTGTAACATATTTTAAAAATTTTGACAAGATTGCTAAGAAGTATTAACCCGGTTAAACTATAGACATTCAAAAACCATTTGCAATATTATTACGTTGTTAAGATAAGAAAGGAGTTTAAAAAATGGACGAAAACAATTACGAAAACAGACATGAATACAAATCTGAAAACTGTTTTTTGTGCGGACATCCGGTTCTCCGGCACATTCTGATCGGGATATTAACATTTTTAGGTGCATTTGCAGCATTCTATGTAGTAACTGACTGGCATTACAAAAGAATGCTTGATCCTATGGTTCAGATGAGAAAAATGGACAGAATGATGATGAAAGAAGCCCGCATGGCAGAAAAAGCCGCAAGAAGAGATTTTGCCCGTGCTGACCTTCTGGAAAACAAAGCAGGACAAATAGTTCACACTGAAAAAACCGACGATGCTTACAAAATCATCATCAACCTAAAACCATTTGACAACGACGAAAAAAATGTTGAGGTTACTCCGGAAGGCAACAAATTAACTGTAACAGCAGCAGGCGAAACAAAAAAGCACAACAAAAGCGCGATAATCCGTTTCACGCAAAGTTTTATTTTCCCTGATGATGCTAAACTCAGCGAAATGAGCAAGTTTAAAGAAGGCGACAGATATATAATAATTATTCCTATAGATGATTAAAAACATAAAAACCGGACAAAAATCCGGTTTTTTTATGCTAAAATTTGTTTTATGAAAATACTTGTAACAGACGATTCTAACGGCTGGCTGGAATACCACCTGAATGCCTTAAAAAATATTCTTCCGCCGGACACAGAGATTGATACGGCAAAAAGCGCAAAAGAAGGTCTTGACAAAATTACGCTCAACATTGACTCGCCTTATGAGGTAATCTTTACAGATATGCAGATGGAGAGTGATTTTCTGCCGCTTTATGCCGGAGAATGGTTCATAAAACAGATACAAACATTTCCGGAATATGAAAACACTCGTATTATAATAATTTCCGCTGCTCCTAATATCAAACATATTGCAGAAAAATACAATGTCGAATATCTGCCAAAACCAATGTGCCAGCTTAGGGAAAACTACAAAAAACTCTTTGAAAATGTCTGAAGCCACGACAGCAGCCGTAGAAACCTGTTTTAAAAACAATGTAAAATTTTTGTAATATTTATTTTGATTTTCTAAAGTTTTGACTCCAAAAACCGATAACCAGCATGTGAAGGTTAGACAGTTTTAAGGAGAATTACTTATGTACAGATATACAATGTGGCCGGGTGTGTATAATTTTAAAGATGAAATTGCATTGTTCATTTTATATTTAAAAGATCAATACAGAGATTTGGTGAAAAAGATTAAGAGAGCAGAGGACACTATTGTGGAACAATAGCTGTTGATTTAGGATTTGTGTGAAGTGTCAAAGAGGACACAAAGTGTTTAGAGCGAAACCCTTCGCTCTTTTTTATTGTTCAGTAACAGTTGCAACGAGTTTTTTGGAAATTTCGAGCGCCTGATTAAATTTTAATTCATTTTGAAGAAAATCATCAGATGAAACGTAATTTGAAACAATTTTTCTGGCATAAGACCCGACAGCAATTCCGTTATAATCTATGCCGCACATTCTTGCAAGCTCTGCGGTTCTGGAATTTGTTCCGCCGGAAAGCATAATATACACCGGCAGATTTGCATTTTGAACAATTTCAGCGGTTGCCACAGCCTGCAATGTTGTCTTATAATCGTCCAGCCCCCCGCTCATCGGAAACCCGTCCGCCTGAACTATCACTCTGTACGGAGGTAAATCAGTTATCATTTCTTTAATAAATTCAACAAGTGCAATATCGCTCATCTCGCCCCTGCTTGTACAGATACTCAGCATTCCGTCATAATTATTTTTTATATAATCCCAATTTTTCCGGATTTCTGCCATGTCGCGGCCGATTGCATGAAGTTCCAGACAATCAATTCCTTTTTCAATCAAGGGAGGCAAGATATTTGATAAGTCTTCCGCTTCCGAAACAAAGCTGATTGCATCTTTCGGGCAGATTTTGGCGCACTTTCCGCAGCCGATACAGCGGATTCGTTTAACTTTATGGTATTTTATTGCTTTTTGAGGGCAAATTTCATCACACTGACCGCAGCCGATACATTTTTCGTAATCTATAACGGCTTTATTCACATGCGGATCGCCCTTAATCCCGACACTTACACAAATACAGGCATCTTCAACCCCTGCATACTTCAAACCCTTTCTTGCCGCATCAATAACTTCAGATGAGGCATTAAGGTCAAACAACCGGCAGCCGGCCTTTGCATACAGGGCTGTTAGCTTTTCCACTTCCGCCAAATCCTGATTGCCTGCGCCGCAAACGAGTTTAAAACATTTTTTCGATTCCAGAAGACTTTTCAGCATAAACTTATTTTACCAGATAATTGTAAATTATGCTTGAGGCTTTGACAATATAATCTTTACCTAAAACTGAATTGTACGGTCTGTTTGCCATAATTGCGACTATATATTTTTTGCCGTTCGGTGCGTAGACAATTCCGGCATCTCCAAGCATTTTACCGATATCTCCGGTTTTGTGGAGAATGCTTGCGCCGGCCCCGAGCCCTGCCGGAAGAAGTCTGTCATTATGCACATGCCCCATATAATCAAATATTTTTTCTCTTGAACTTACGCTCAAAAAGTTCGGGTTATCAAGGTTGTAAAGCATTCTTGCAAGGTCTTCCGCGGTTGTATAATTTGTTCCGCCCATATCCGGAAGCCATGTGTTTACTCTTGTATGCCCCAGCCCCCACTGGCGGATTCCGGAATTGACATCTTCCATAGACCCTAATTTTGCCATAATCATATTTGTTGCAGAATTGTCGGATTCTGTTATCATAAGCCTTGCAAGGTCATCTATTGTCCAGACTGAATTTTCCGCCTTGAACTGTAAACTTCCCGAGCCTTCGGCTCTGTAATAGTCTTTTAATACCATTGTGTCAAATATAGTAAGCTGCCCCGCCTCAATTGAGCGGAAAAGCTGGATTAACACGGGAATTTTAATAATACTTGCTGCAGAATAATGCCGGTCTGAATTTATCCCTGCATAATTACCTGTTTCGTAATCCCAGACAAAGACAGAAGGTTCAATTGACGGATAAAGTGATGACAAATATTTAAGCTCATTTTCAAGCCCTGTCATCCTTTCATTAAGATTAAGCTCTAGCATTTGAGGCTTTTTCATCTCCGGCCCTGACAGAAAATATCTTCCTAAAAACAAATTGTTATGAAGATAATCTATTGTCGGGTTCAAAATCTTGTAATAATCCGCCTTGATTGCCGGATAAGGCGATTTAAAGAAAAATGACTTAATCACTCTGTTGTAAACAGTAGGATACACAAAAGCCATAATAACACTCAGCAATATTACAGACACAAGACTGTGAATAAAATGATTATGCTGATATTTTTTATTTGTTTCTTTTGTATAACGGGGTCTGGCAGGTCTTACAACTTTATAATGCCGCGGGGATTCCTGCACGGAAACCCGCCTCATACCAAGACGCTCTCTTTCGTAATATTCCTGATAATTCCTTTCTCTGGCTAATTCCGGCATTTAATCCTCCCGCTATGTATAATACAACATTGTAACCATATTTTTTTTCATTGGCAAATCTTTTACATTTTTTATCTTAAAAAGTCCATTGCCATATTATTTTGTGGGATTTATATAGTAGAAACAGGGCTTGAAATTTGTAAAAACATGTCTTATAATAAAGAAAAGGGCGGGACAAGTTCCAGCTTGCCCCATTAAAAGCCCTCTATTTGGTTGTTAGAACTAGCAGTATTAAAAGAATTATTGCTAGTTCTTCCGTATTCACAACCATTTTATCACCTCCTTTCCTCTGTCGGTTAAACAAATTTGCAGTTTGCGCCACAGAGGCAAGTTAATGATTTCAAGGGCTTACCCGTTTTTTATTGTAAAATTTCACCATAAAAAAGTCAATATTATTAATATTTATAATTTAGTCGTGAACCTTTCGTACAAGTTGTAATATAAAATATAAATCACTATTTTATAACATTGATTTTTTCAAATTCATATTGTAAACTTAACTGATATATGAGGTGAAATATGGATAATAATTGTATTTTTTGTAAAATCATTAACGGAGATTTCAACACGGAATTTGTTTATGAAAACGAACATGTTGTTGTTTTTAAGGACATCAACCCGAAAGCCCCTGTGCATCTTCTTGTAGTTCCGAGGGTGCACGTAGAATCTCTGAACGAACTTGAGGACAAAAATCTTATGTCAGAACTTCTTTGTGCTGTTAAAGAAACTACTAAAAAAATCGGGCTTAAATCCTATAAAACTCTTATTAATACAGGCAAAGAAGCAGGTCAGGAGGTTTTTCACCTTCACATACACATTTTAGGCGGAATAAAATAGAAGATTAAGGAGAAATTCAATGAAAAACGGAATAGAAAACGGATATTATCATGAAATTACCCCGTCAGGCTTCGGGATAGCAATCAAGGCCGGAAAAGTTTTGTTTTCAAAACAATCTGACTTTCAAAAAGTTGAAGTTTTTGAAACAGACTCTGCGCTCGGGCGTGTTTTGACCCTTGACGATTTGATGATGACAACGGAAGGGGACGAATATCATTACCACGAAATGATAGCACATGTTCCTATGATGCACCACAAAAACCCTGAGTCTGTCCTTGTTATCGGCGGCGGCGACGGCGGTACTGTCAGAGAAGTTCTGAAACACAAAACCGTCAAAAAAGTTGTATTATGCGAAATTGACGCTATGGTTATTGATGCCTGCAAAGAATTTCTTCCGACGATTTCCTGCGGGCTGTCAGACCCCAGAGTTGAAATAAAAGTCGAAGATGCAATTGAATTTATTAAAGACAAAAAGAATGAATACGATATTGTTCTTATTGACTCGACCGACCCGATGGGCCCCGGAGAAGGCTTGTTCACGGAAGAATTCTACACAAATGTTAAAAACTCGCTTAAAGAAGGCGGAATTGTCGCAGCACAATCGGAAAGTCCTTTTGTAAACAAACAGGAAATCAAAAAAATGTACGACTTGTTGAAAAAAGTCTTTCCGGTATGCTCAACCTATACCTCAAACATTCCGACATACCCCGGCGGCTACTGGGCATGGGCATTCTGCTCCGAAACCGTTAAACCTCTTTCATACCTTGCGGAAGACAGATGCGCTGAAATTACCCAAACCTGCAAAATCTACAACAAAGATTATCACCTTGCACGCTTCGCGCTTCCGAATTATTTGAAAGAACTGTTATAAAATCCTGAAAGCCGGACGTTTCAACCTCCGGCTTTTTAATTTTCTCAAGTCCTAAATCCATAATAAAAAGCGGTTATTAAAACCGCTGATAGTTATATATTAACATCAAGTAAATGTATATTAATAATGAAGATATTAAGTGAAAATTATTTAAAATTTACGGATAATTTTTTCGGATGCATACTTAAAGAAACCTGAACTTCTGCACTTTACAAAACAAACTTTTCTGCAGAAGGTATATGAATACTATCATACTATTAAAAAAAATGCAAGACTTGGCAGCAAGACAATTGACAAAATGTAACAGGTGAGTTATACTACTTATGTAGTATAAAATATTTTGTTGGTGTTGGTAGAAAGGATTTTCATTATTACCTTTAGATTTGGATAGTTATATTTAACAAGACGGGAATATTTCCCGCTGCCATCTAAATGGGGTATTGTTTTTAAAATCATATAAAGTAAAATAATCTTAAGGAATGTTAATTTAATATCACGAATAAGCAATAATTTGTAATTACAGGTTTTAAAAAAGACAACAGATTGTAGAAGGTCATGGAAAAAAGTAAGCAGGTTAATAATAAAAAAACTACGGATAAGGTAAAAACTGAAGTTACCAACCCTCTGAAAAGCAGGGTTTCTAACCCGATTTCTGCTGAAAATAATATTATTGCGCGGATTAACAACATCAACGCACAACAATCAAATAACAAACTTTACAGCAGTTATGTTAATAATACTATTTCTAAAAAATCCGCAAACCTTGCAGAACTAATCAATGAACTTAATTCTGCCGTAAAAGACAAACACACTTCTACAGATTTGTTCGGCGCAATCCATGATATTTTTACTGACAAATTCAACTGTCTGTTTACAGCTTACGGACTTTTTCATGAAAAATCAAACTGCATAAATCTTAAACTTCAAAACAAGTTCGGAAGCACATATTCATCTAAAATATTTATGTCAGACGAAACTAATCCGGTTGTAGACAGTTTTAAAAATGCATCAATGATTTCCAGAGAGGACGACAACTTCTTGAATATTCCATACCTTCAGGAATCGCCTTCCTATATAATTCCGCTAATGTCAATTGATAAGTGCCTCGGGGTATTTATTGCAGGTATGGACGTTACGGAATCAGAGTCTAATATAATGTCATTTATAGCAAATTATGCTGCGATGTTTATCGACAACCTAAACCTCCGTGAAAAAGCAAGCAAATATGACAACACGGACAATTTGACTTCTCTGTATAACCACAGAGGATTTCAGGAAGTTCTGTCAAAAGAGCTTCAGCGGGCAAAAGACAACAAAACCCATCTTTCAATAATAATGATGGATGTCAATAATATCTCAAAGATTAACCGTGAACTCGGACACGCTAAAGGCGACGAAGTTATACGGCTTCTTGCGGACAAAATCAAACAAAACATAAGAAGCAACGACAAAGCAGGCAGATACGGCGGAGATGAAATAGCAATAATCCTTCCGGACACAAACACTGCAGACGCCAAGTATCTTGCAGAATACATAACTTATACGCTTTCGTGCTGTTTTGTAGACGATGTGGGGCCTGTCAAGGTTTCAGTCGGAATATCAACATACCCTGACTGCACCGAAAATCAGGAAAAACTCCTTGTACTTGCAGAACAGGCAATGTATATCTCACAGGCAAAAGGCTACAAAGAAGGTATGTCCGCAATTATCAGCAGCAGTGATTATAATTTCTGGAGCGATGATAGTCTGAATTCGTTTGCGGAAGTTCTTGCTAAAAGACATTCACAGATGGGTATAAACTTTGAAGAAGAACTTGTTCACAAATTCAACAATGAACAAATAAGTTCACAAAACCACCTGATGGAAATGGTTACGTCACTTGCAGGCGCAATCGACGCAAAAGACCCTTATACAAAAGGCCATTCAACATCAGTTTCCAGATACTCCGAAGCTCTTGCCCGTGCAATTAACCTGCCGGAAGAAGAAGTTCAGAGAATTAAACTGGGCGCATTGCTTCATGACGTGGGCAAAATAGGAATTCCGGAAAATGTTCTAAAAAAACCGTCGCATCTTTCAGATGACGAGTGGGAAATAATGAAACAACACCCTGTAATCGGGGCAGAAAAAGTGCTTGCGCCGAACGAAGCCCTCAGAGATTTGATACCGATGGTTAAATACCACCACGAACATTATGACGGAACAGGATATCCCGAAAAGCTTAAAGGCGAAGAAATCCCGCTCTCAGCCCGTATCGTATCTGTTGCGGACGCTTTCCACGCACTTATTTCAGACAGACCTTACCGTAAAGGTCTCGGGGTTGAAAAAGCCTGCGAAATCCTTAAAATGGGTGCCGGAACCCAATGGGACAGCGATTTAGTCAGACAATTCATCACGATTGCCCCGTCGCTTTCGACAAGCATTTAAAACTCGGATGAATTACGTTTTAACGCAATTCCGCATTTTGTTTTCGGTGATTTCATCACTTCAAACAAAACTGATTAAATACACATAAAGATAAAATTAGCCAAATAATTTAGAACATTTTTTTTGAATATCTAATGCAATATCTTTTGCAAATTTTTCCTTGAGTCCTATATTTTTTGCCACGGCTAGAATATCATCTAAAGTCGGATTTTTCCCTTCTCCATTAATTGTTGTTGCGTGTTCTCCGTTAAATGAAAAACTGTAAGTTAAATCATACGCAGGAGATAAGTGCCATTCTTTTTTTGTATCATCAAAAAGAAAAGAAAAATTCTTTGAATGGTCATCTCTGTTGTGTGCAAACACATTAAAGCACATTAACCTGAATAATTGTTCAATATCCTGATAATTTCTTGTTAATTCAAGTGTTAGTTTCATCAATGTATTGTAATCAAGGTTAGGAAGCCTGTGACTTGTCTCTAACAGCCCGCTTGCGGATACCATATGAACTTTTTTACCATTTTTACGGTCAAACCTTTTTATTCCAAAATACCCAGAACAAATTTTTGATGGGAAAAGTCTTGTTTCTGTCATATTTATTCCGCAATTTTTTGCACATAAGGAATATTGATATTCTTTTTCCCCAATATTTTTAGGATCAGATGAGGAAGGAAACTTAATAATCCAATCCTCGTTGTCAATTGATGTTAAAATCTTTGGTCTTGCACCACCTGATGAGCCGCCTAGCTGAAAAAGTTCATCCAAATTATCCGAATTTTTCGATTCTAATATTTTTGAACACTCTTGTGCAAGAATATCGTAATCACTAATGCTATTTTCTGCTTCAAATCGATGTTCCGGCTTATAAGTCAAAGCCCCCATACCGCTTTCCTGCACAACAGCAAGCCGATTGAGATTATCTATTTCAGCAGGATTAATTTTATTTTTCAAAAATAATCTATCAACAAGCAGCCGCCCCCAGCCGTCAGGCAAACTGTCGTTAAAAACTCCAAATAACCCGCAAAATGGGTCATATTTTGGAATAAAAACTTTCTTGATAAGCGGCAAACTAAAAGGTGAAATACTAAACCCATTATTCAACCAATCTGAATCATATTCAAAAGCGACAACTCTATCAGGTGTTTTTGCAAGAGTGCCCACTAAAATATCATTATAAAAAACTTTTAAATATTTATAATTATCCATTTATAACCTCATCAATGGAGTTGTAGGTTTTTTGCGTAAATAAATTGCCTAAATCCTGCTCTAAATTAAGAGCAATTAGGATTTTTATAAAAGAATTCAAAGAAATTTCATACTTTGATTCAAACCTTTTGATAGAACCAAGGCTAACACCTGATTTTGCAGCAAGTTGAGTTTGAGAAATTTTAAGCTTTTTTCTATGTTGCTTAATTTTTTCAACCAATTCTTTTGCTATATCATTAGGAGTCTTAGGATTAAATAAAAAATCGTTCATAGATAATATATTATACTAATTTTAGTAAAATGTCAATATTTAGATAATATATTATCTAATATTATATACAGAAAAAATACAACAAAATGCAAGTAAAAATAAAATTGCACTTTTTTGCACTGGGCTAGAATAGGCTTTATGAGTAGGATAGACCCTGAAATAAATTCAGGATGACAAAAAATTAGTGCAAATATAAATAAGCTATCATTATAAGATTTAAAATACAAGAAGCAGAGATAGATTTAAAAAGTTAAAATTTACCGTACGGTAAATTTCGATGTAAAAATTGTTTCTAAGTATGCATTTTTTACCGCTCGGTAAAAAATATTGATTTTTTAATAAAAATATAGTAAAATTTTACCGATAGGTAAAAAATGAACATAAAAGATACTAAAAAACTGGGAACATATATTAAAAATGCCCGTAAGGAACAACACCTTACACAAGCAGATTTGGCGATTGCTGCTAATGTCGGGGTAAGGTTTCTTGTTGACCTGGAAAACGGGAAAGAAACCGCACAAATTGGGAAAGTCCTAAATGTTTGTCGTGCATTGGGGATTACAATAGATGTAAAATCTCCTTATGAAAAAATTTAAGAGGTAAATGTTGGGTAATTCTTTGAATGTATTTCTGAATGATAAACATATCGGAATATTAGAAAAAGACGGTAATGGCGGCATAATTTTTCAATATTCAAATAATGCTGATAGAATCTTATCTTTGAGTTTGCCAATTCAAAAGGCCACATTTGATAATAAACAATGCAGAGGATTTTTTAACGGGTTGCTGCCGGAAAGCGAACATACAAGAATTGCTATCGGGAAAAAATACGGGATTAATCCCAAAAACGACTTTTCTATATTGCGGGCAATAGGTTATGACTGTGCGGGTGCTGTTTCATTTTTTGACAGTTCTGATAAACAAACACCTTCAAAATACTTGCAAGAAACCTATGAAATTGACTATACACCATTGTCAGAAGATGCACTTGAAAAATTCATAAATGAACTTCCTCAAAAACCATTAGCAACAGGGGTTGAAGATATGCGGTTATCTTTAGCCGGAGCACAGGATAAAACCTCTGTAATAGTTGTTGACGGACAAATAGGAATTCCAAAAAGTAATGTGCCAACAAGCCATATTTTGAAACCGGCAATAAACGGATTTAATGAAACTATTGAAAATGAATTTATATGCATAAAAACCGCGAAAGTTTTGGGCATAAATGTTCCCGAAGCCAAAATCGCTTATGCAAATAAGACAAAATACTTTTTAATTCAAAGATATGATAGAGAAATAATTAATAACAAAATAAAAAGAATTCATCAAGAAGATTTTTGTCAGGCCTCCAACATTCCAAGCGCATACAAATACCAATCTGAAGGCGGTGTTGATTTTAAAAGATGTTTCGAAATCTTAAGAGCCGCATCGCAGCCCGCAGTCGCAATTAACCAATTTATTCAATTGATGATTTTTAATTACTTGATAGGAAATAATGATGCCCATGGTAAGAATTTTTCTATACTGCATTATGAAAATGGAGAAATAAAATTTGCACCTGCATACGATATTCTGTGTTCTCAAGTTTATCCTGAATTGTCAAATAAAATGGCAATGAAAATCGGCGGACATTATAAACATGATGAGATTTTATTGAGGCATTTTGAAAAATTAGCAAATGAAAATGATATCAGTTTTACTCAGTTAAAAAAAGTTATAAAAAATCAATGTGAAAATCTTCCAATTATTGTTGAGGATGTGATAAACAGCTTTGATAATAAAATAGGAAAAGATATTTTATCTGTTGTGCAAAAAAATTGTACTAAATTGTTAGAAGAATTTTAGTTTGCCAAAATACAGCAAAATGAAGTTGTGTTGTATTTTGAGGGTAAATATATATGGGTAGGGGTGAATGGATTTTTGCAGGTGGTAGTTTTTGAATGCTATTTAAACGATATTTAAACACTGTTTAAAAGGTGTTTAAATTTTGTGTCAGTTGGCTTTACTTTTTATAGGAAAGAAGCAATCATTGTCTGTGATTAAGCGAGTTTGAAAATGAATGTAGTACAACCTATAAAAAAGATAGAAGATATTCAAAAGATTAAAAAATATTTGGCAAAAAAGCCAAGAGATGCACTGCTTTTTAGTTTTGGGATAAATACGGGACTCAGAATATCTGATATATTATCGCTTGATGTTGGGGATGTAAAGGACCGAGATTATATTGAAATTAGAGAGAAAAAGACGAATAAGTATAAGAAATTCCCGCTTAATATGTTTTTGAAGGAGGAGATTGATTTATTTGTAGAAGTATTACCGAGTGAGCAACCGCTTTTTTATACTCAAAAACATTGCAGGCTTGATAGAGCACAGGCGTATAGAATTTTGAATAAGGCAGCACAAGCTGTTGGGGTAAAGGAAAGAATCGGGACACATACGCTAAGGAAGACTTTTGGATATCATCACTATAAAAAATATAATGATATAATACTCCTGCAAAAAATCTTTAACCACTCCTCTCCATCAGTAACACTTCGCTACATCGGCATCGAACAAGACACAATCGATGCAAGCTACATGAATTTTTATTTGTAGAAATTTCATTATGCTAATAGGCTTAAAAGTAATTATTTATAACTTCCGACTTTTCTGCCGTATTTGTCATATTCGGTAATTTTTCCTGATGAGTCTTTTTTGAATGAACCAACTTTTTGTCCGTATTTATCATATTTGGTAGTTACACCATTAGAATTTGTCTTGTAACTACCAGTTTTCTGACCATATTTATCGTAGGAATTATATCCAGAAGAGGTCTTTTTATAACTTCCAGTCTTTTGTCCATATTTGTTATACTTGTTATAGCCAGACGATGTTTCCTTATAAGAGCCAGTTTTAGAGCCATACTTGTCATAAGAATTGTAGCCTGAAGTTGTTTGCTTGTAAGAGCCTGTCTTTTGTCCGTAACGGTCATAAGAATTAACAGCAAATGCAACATTTGCAAAAAATAACATTAACAATAAAACTAAGATTTTTTTCATTATTAACCTCATTTATAAATGACAAGAAATAAAATATTTATATATTATAGCCCTCAAGTTTATTTTTTATGGATTTCCAGTTATTGCAATGTTTCTCTAATAATTCATAAAACTGTGTATTATGGTTATAATATAAACAATGACTTAATTCGTGATACAAAACATAATTAATACAGATTTTATTTGTTTTTATAAGGTCTATATTAAGAGTTATAATATTTTTACTTTTGTTATAGCTTCCCCAACGTTTTTTGAATTTTCTAATTTTCAAAAGAGGTTTTTTTATGCCATATTTTCTAAAATCTTTAAAACAAAAATCTAACTGTTGTTCAAAGACTTGTGCGGCTTTTTCTTTATACCAATTTTTTAATAAATTTTCTATTTCCAAATTATTACTACAGGAAATTATAAAATAACCATTTTTTAATTTAACTGTCTTTGTTTTTTTATCAATAACATTTTTTAAACGATATTGTTTACCTAAATATAAGTGAGTTTCTCCACTTATAAATTTTGGAAAATAATTAAAATGAAATTTTTCATTAAAAAATTGTTGTTGTTTTGAAATCCATTTTGCTCTCGTTTTTATTTTTGCAAATATTTTTTCAAGAGGTTGTTCAATAGGTGCTTTTACTTGAACGTCTAGTGATGGTAATACATTTATACTAAATGTTTTACGAGATTCTCTAACTAAATCAAATTTTATGGTTTGTTTTCCATATTCAATTTCTTCTTGCGAACAAATCATGATGCATACCTTCTTTTTGCTATTTTCATAGATTCATCAATAATATAATCAATATCATCAAAAGTTAAGTCAATATTAGCTAAATCTTTAAATTCAAATAATATATCTTCTATATCATTTATAATTTTATTTTGTAGATCATTATTTTTTATCCAATCTACATATTTATTATTTAAGATTGCATTATTAATTTTTATGGCAATATCTGCTGCTACATCTTTAGTGCAATTATATGTTTTAATTTTTTCGTAAATAACTCCAAAAAATGCCTTTGTAACTTCATTGTTTGAGATTATTGCAGGAACATCATCACCGGATCTTGTTCTTGCCATTGAAAGAATTTCTGTTACCCTATTTAAATATTCATTATCATTTTTTAATCTTTCTCCTTGATCTATTATTTGTTTTGAATATTTTTCTATGGTTTCTTTTAAGAGTTCTGATAATTTTTTATAAAAAATAGGATCATCTTCCCATTTTTCAGAAATTGTTCGAGTTATTCGATAAGCTATTGTATCGGCTTTTGAACGAGGATTGCTTTTTTTATCAACTTCTGCCTTAAATTTTTCGACATCAAAAATATCAACAGGTTCTACAACTTGAATTATTTCATCTGACGTTACATAAGTATCAATTAATTTTTGAATTTTTGTTTCATATTCTTTTCGGTCGATTGTTTCAGCATATCTGGATTTTAGCGAAACTCTTAAATTTAAGAAAAATTTTAAATCTTGCTTGTAAGTTGCAATTTTACTTTCAGAAGTTTCTTCTAAAAACTTAAAATTACCAAGAGCTAACTGCAAAGTTTTTGCAAAAACATTTAAACGATCGTAAAATTTATCTCTATCATCTTCAAATTTTAAATGCTGCTCATATGCTTCAATATCATATTTGTTTATCCCATTAAAAAGTTCCCACAAATCTGAATGTTTTTGAGGTAATGTTTTAATTTCATCTTGAGCAGATATTAAAGCATCTTGGATATCTTTTTCATCAAAATCTCCAATATTACTATATTTTAACAATGCTTCATCCAATTCTGTAAGTAAACCATAATAGTCAATAATTTCACCATAATCTTTTCCTTCTTCAAGTCTATTTACTCTTGCAATAGCTTGTAAAAGTCCATGTTCTTTTAAAGAACGTGCAATATACAATACGGAATTTTTTGGAGCATCAAATCCAGTTAATAATTTATCTACAACAATTAAAATTTCAGGATCAGGTGCATTTTTAAATTGATTAATTATTTGGGTATTATATTCTGTTTCACTACCAAATCTTTCCATCATTCTCTTCCAGAAAATATTCACTTCGCTTGTATTTTCTTCATGAATATCCTCATTGCCTTCTCTGGAATCCGGAGCAGAAATAATTACTTCTGAAGATACCATACCCAATTCATCTAAATATTTTTTGTATTTTAATGCAACAGCTTTCGAAGGTGCTGTAAGTTGTCCTTTAAAACCTGTGCCTTTATATTTATTCTCAAAATATTGACTAATATCTAAAGCGACATTAGCAATTTTTTGTTCTGCTTCATTTAAGATTTTTCTTGTACTAAATTTTTTCTTTAAATCAGCTTTTTGCTTGTCTGTTAAATCTCTTGAAATAATATCAAAATATTTATCAAGACTTGATTGTGTAACATTTTGGACTGCCAGTCTGCTTTCATAATATAAAGGTAAAACTGCTTTATCTTCAACAGCCTGTGTAATCGTATATGGAGTACCAATAATACCACCAAATTTTACAGCTGTACTTTTTTCTTTTTTCATTAATGGTGTTCCTGTAAAACCAATGTAACAAGCATGCGGAAATACTTTTTGCATAAGAGCATTTGCACTTCCATATTGGCTTCGATGACTTTCATCAACAAGGACAAAAATATTTTGAGAATTGTCAATAACTTTTTTCTTGTTTATTGCTGCTTGAAACTTATTAATAACAGTAGTAATTACAGTTTCTTTGTTTTCTGTAATCAAATTAGCTAAATCCTCCCCACTTGTAGCTTTTTTAACATTTTTACCACATGAATGAAAGGTATCAAAAATTTGTTTGTCTAAATCTATTCTATCTGTAACAATAATTACTTTTGGATCAATAATTTGCGGTTCAAGAGAAATAGCTTTTGCAAGCATAACCATCGTTAACGATTTGCCACTACCTTGAGTGTGCCAGATAACTCCCCCTTGCCTGCGGTCTTCTATTATAACTTTTATTCTTTCTAATGTATCCTGTATTGCAAAATATTGCTGATATCGGGCAATTTTTTTTATGCCGGAATCAAATACAATATATTTATAAACTAAATCTAATAATCTATCTTTAGAACACAAAGCATATAATAATTTATCTTGCTCTGTTATAAGTCTGCCTTCAGTTTCGAAATTATCAAAATATTTTCTAACATATTTGAACCTATCAGCAAAAAGTCGGTCTTTTTTATCTTCTGATAATGGCGTATTAATGAGCTTTTGTAAATCTGCTTCTTTTAGCTTTTGTTCTTTCCAAGTTGCCCAGAATTTTTTAGGAGTGCCGGTGGTTGCATATTGAGCCTTATTAGTAGCCAAAGCCAAAAGAATTTGAGAATATTTATATAAATGCGGAATACCATCCTCTTGCTGATTCCTTATATGTTGTGAAATGGCCTGTTCTATAGGTTCTTTCATGTCGGGTCTTTTACATTCAATAACACAAAGAGGAATCCCATTTACAAATAACACAATATCTGGACGATATTTCTTATCACTTGCAGTCCTACTTACTTCAAATTCTTCTGCAACATGATATACATTATTTTCAGGATTTTCCCAATCTATATAATTTATTGTAAAACTTTTACGGTCATTGCCGATTGCTTCTTCAAAACTTTTACCTAAAGTAAGCAAATCATAAATTTTGGAATTTGTCGTAATCAAGCCATCAAACATAGTGATATTTTTTAAAGCATCAATTGCCCCCCGAATATTTGCAGGAGAAAACGGATAAACTTTACCTTTAAAATTTATCTCATTAAATTTCATAAGCTGTCGTTCTAAAATATCTTCCAGAATAACATTACTTAATTTTCCTTGACGCTCTTTTAAAACCTCGTCAGGTGTTAAATATGTATATCCCAAATTTTGTAACAGCTGCAAAGCTGGTATCTGAGATATATGATCTTCTATGAATGACGGTGTTTGCATTAATTTTCCTCAATTTTTTTTATTATTTTTTTATTTCGTTTTTTCACTTTTTTCTTAATATTAATTTCTTTAACAAACATATACTGTACATCAAAGCATTTCATTGCTCGAAGCTCGTTAATAGTGTTGTATAATGATATTTTTGAGAATATTGGCATAGTAAGTTCATTTTTTGAGTTTGGTGGAGTGATAATTACATATCTAACTTTTCTATCTTCTTGCAAATCACAATTTGTGTATTTTTTAAATTGAGTAGAATACTGATTATTAATGTTAACACTAGCCATTTTTTCAGAATTAATGCCCTGGTTAAATAAATGACTCAATTCTGAAGAACCAGAGTGTTTACGTTTTACATGATAAAAAGTATTTGTATTTTTATCAAAAATATCACAAGCCTCATATGGAGCTCCATTTATATGTATCATTTTCTGATCTAGCATTATAAATTTATTTTTTTCAGCCATTGCTTTATTATATCTTTTTTCCCCTTTTAGTTTTGGATCTATTATTTCACCATTTGATTTATTGCTATCACTTTCGTCTAATTTATTATATATTGATGCATCATAGTCATTAAATAAATTGTTTGATTTGATTTCTAAACTATTGATAGTTGTTTCTACATGTTCTATAAAAGTTTTGTCAACTTCATACCAAGTCCCTAATGATAAAATATAGTGTCTTTTATCAAGGATGGCATCTGTTACTATACAATTATATAATTTCCAGTGTTTTGGATTTGTATCATCTTCATTTTTATATATCTTCACCTGATATTCTTTTAAATTTTCTATTGATATATTTTTTTGTGCTAATTCATTATATAATTGATCAATATCTAAATCATTAAAGATGTTTTTGGATGCAAAACCAGAAAATCCATAATATTCATAATCTTCATAATCTATCATTTCATAATTTGTCAAAAAGATATTAGAGTCTTTTTGATTAAAGTTATCGACCAATTTTTTATCCAATTGATTAATTTTTATTGGATCTTTTACTTTGGAAATTTTATCAACATTTGAAAGTTGCGGGTGTTTTGTATATTCATTTGACAAATACAATTCAATAATTTTTTTAGAAAACTCTTCTATTTGCTCAAGTTTAAATTTGCTATTAATTTTTAAACTATCAGATCCCGTTATACTAGTAAAAATATCTTTATATTCATTTTTACATAATCCAGATAATTTTTTTATAATTTCTTCAAATTCATTAAATCCCAAACCATACAAACTCGAACCTATACTTAATTGAGTTCTTGTCTGTTTAGTTTGATTTGATGGAGCAAATTTATCTGCGGATTTTAATTTTTCTGGATCTATAGAATTTAAAGCAACTTTTAGTCCAAAATTATATTCAATATGCTCTTCATTTAATATAGTATGCCCATATCCAAAGGTATAAACAAGTTTTCTTTCTTTTCCATTTTGAAACACAGGTATAAGCATAATAAAATAGTAACAAGGAGAATCAAGTTTGGTATCTAAATTAAGGAAGTTTGACCACCAAGTATTTGGACTAAAAGTCTTTTTCAAATATGCATCATATTTATCTGCTATTTTATAATGATATATTTTATTATAATCTTCAATATATTTGATTTTTTCTTTAGTTGGTAAGGTTGAACTATCTACAATTTCAACATTGCCAATTTTTAAAAGGCTTTTTATACTAATATTATTTGAATCTTCCTTAAGTAACCTGATACTAAATCCATGTGTCTTGTTTTTTTCTGTCATTAAAATCCTTTCTATATCTTTACTCTAATTTCGCCGGTGAGGAGTTTTTGCATTAGACCTTTTTTCTGCTGTTTCAGCATTTCAAGTTTTTTACCTAATAATCTTATTTCCTCATCACAATTGTTTAATATTTCTTCTATTTTTTGTTGCACCTCTTTTGTCGGTATTTCTACTTTTATTATAGAAAAATTATTAAATTTTAAATTCAAAGTATCTTCTACAATTCCCTGAGAAAATCTCCAAAAATCATGTATCATATGAGGAGTTTTAAACATATAATACATGTAATTTACATTGATTTTTTCAGTAGGAATACAAACTGTATATGCTGGACTTACAATGCCTATATAATTTGATACACCACAACGTCCTTGCCACATTCGCATAGTGTTATAAGCAATATCTCCAATACAGACTTTAAGATATTTAGATTTGTCTTCATTAGAATTATCTTTTGCATTCAACTGAGAACGAGGAATAATTCCCACCCCATCACAAACTGATAAAAGTTCTAAATTTGTACAATTTGTTTCTTTTCTGTTAGTAAAAAGTTGACCTAACTTATATATTTTTTTATCAAATTTTGTTTTTTTACGGGAATATAACCGTTGCATCAAGGCTTTTTTGTGCAGCTGTTTTTTTTCTAACAGTTTTTCTAAAACTTCTATCCCATCATCCCAACAAGATAATACTTCCGCTATCTTTTCTTGCTCTGTAATAGGTGGAAGGCTTATTTTATACATTTTATAATCATTTGATGTAAAACTAGCTTGATTTACTGCTGGTTTTGCAATCGAACCAATGTAATATAAATACCTTTCATTTAATGTTTGTAAAATGTAAAAATAAGGTGTAATTTTGGTAGGATTTAATTTTAAACGCATAATATTTGTTGTAAAAATAGTATCTCGATTTAATGAATTTATAAATATTGCACATTTTCCAATTTGAGCTAAACTATTAATAAAATTCAATAAAATATCATTATTTTGTAACACATAATTCTGTGTATTTGCGCCTTGTGGATCATTTCTGTACCAATATTTAATTTCAGAAAAATCAATAGTGTTATTTTTTATATTATTCGAACGAATAACTGGTAATCCTATATCGTTATTAGATAATTTTCTAGATAAACCACTTTGACTATAAACAACAATATCTTTTAACCTAACAACTTCCCAATCTTCAGGAATCCAGCCTAGTTTTGTTTTTTTATATCCGATTTTATTTGCGTTTTTATCTGTCATTTTTATACCTTGCTTCAATTATATAGTCATAAATTTGAAAAATATATTCTGCCATTTTTTTGCTTTCTTTCCAATGGCAATGAAGATTCCCTCCACTAATTTTTTTGTAGTAGTAGCATTTTTGTTCATTGTGAATGATACTTTCTACATATTTTAATTTTTCTTGTAATTCTTTTTCTTGAAAATTACTACTGCCAATTGCAAACAAAAAATGCCAGTATGCCTTAAATAATCTATCATTAAGACTGCCTGTTTCTGTTGCAAGAATTTTTACTGCTTCATAAAATCTGTTATACAAAGAGAAATCTTTCTTTATATCAATATACATTGGCATACTATTGCACCTCCTTTTTTACAGGAGCAAATTCTGCATTGTTTTTTACTATTCCATAATTTGCATTACCCAAAACGGCATCTAATTCTGATAAAATATTCAATAACTCCTTTATGGCAGATAATTTCCCTTCTCTTGTTTGTGCAGGATTCTCGATATAATTTAAAATAAAACCACACATTTTTTTATATTTTTCTAAATCTTTATTATTTAAAAGAAAGGCAAAGTTACTGGAATTAGCGAACAACCACTGTCTTATAACTTTAGCTTCTTCTATCTCACCTAAAAATTTTGCAGCAACTTCATCAAGACGATTAGCTAACTCCAAGCGTTTTAGACGTATATTTTGCAGGTTCTGTTGATGACTTAGCCAGCATTGAACTCCGGCAAAAGCTGCAACCGCTATTGCACACATCCATTCTGCATTCTGTTGTAAAAATTTGATTATTATCATTGTGATATTTAAAATATTATTCATTATTTTCAATAAATCCGGTTTTTTCATCAACTTCGACAATAAATAATCTTGTTATTTTTTCATCTTTACTCGCAGCAGATACAGCAGCTCTAAAAGCGTCTTCCGCATCTTTTTTGCTTAATGTTGTCCTTAAGGTAGTATTGGGTAAATAAAAACTACCTTCGTCTTTGACTGATATAGTATTATGTAATCGCTTGTCTTCATTACAAATATCTTGTGCTGATATTTCACATGGTGATAAATCATAAGTGATAATGGTTTTTGTGTTGCTAAAATTTATTGTTGTTGATTTTTTCATGTTTACTAATTGTCCTTTCTTGTAATTCTTTTTATTTCTTCAATATCTTTTGCAAACTCAATATCAGAGTCTATGATTTCTTGCAGTCTGCGTTTTTCATCATATTTATGATATTCATTTTTTGCTTTTTTCTCTGCTAATTCCTTTGAAATTTTACCTTTGTGAGTCAAAATTTCCATTTCATTAAGATTCAACAATGCATCAAGTTTTTTTGCCCAATCTACCATTTTCATTGGAATTCGTCGTTGTGCTTGGAGTTCTGCATAATCAAGATACATAACTGTTAGTCTATCCAATTTATCCATTTCTTCTTTTGAGAGGTAGTTTTTAGCAATTACTACATCAGGTGCAAGGATTTTTTGTCCATTCCAAGCGGTCAATCCCATATTAACTTTCTGTGCATCTGCTCGAGAATGGATTATTTCTGCTGCAGTCTGTCCTGTTACAGCCCAAAGCATTTTATTTTGAACCATTGCAAAAAATTCTCTGGTAACATCGGCAGTCTTATCATAGTCAACACTTGTTGAGTAAATATCCCGAATTTTTGCATAAAAACGTTTTTCACTTGCACGAATTTCACGGATTTCTTTTAATAATTTTTCAAAATAATCTTTACCTTCAGGATTTTTCAAGTATTCCTTGTTAATTGCATAACCTTTGATTAAATATTCTTTAAGTCTTTGAGTTGCCCATTGTCTAAATTGCGTACCTCTTAATGATTTTACTCTGTAGCCGACGGAGATAATCATATCTAAACTATAAAAGTTTGTATCATAGTTTTTTCCATCACTTGCAGTTATCCGGAATTTCCGGATAACTGAATTGTCCTGTGGTAACTCGTTTTCAGCAAAAACATTAAGAATATGTTCATTAATAGTTCTTACATCCTTTTGAAATAATTCAGCCATTAATTTTTGCGAAAGCCATACTGTTTCATCTATTAATCTTACTTGAATCTGTTTTTTACCATCAGGAGTTGTATATATTAAGAACTCACCTAATGAATTTTCTGTATTGGTAAGATTTGTTTCTACTTCTTCTGGTAAATTTTTTTCGTTATTTTTATCCATTTAGTCCGAGCTCCTTTAGATATCCTTGCATCTTCTTTTGAACATCTGCAAGTTGCTTTTCAAGTTCATCAATTTCTTTTTGTGTAGCTTGAATATCAATTTCCTCCTCTTCCTCAAAGGTATCAACATAGCGAGGAATATTTAGATTATATTCATTTTCCTTAATTTCATCTAAAGTAGCTACATAAGAATATTTATCAATTGTTACACGTTTTTTATAGGTATCAACAATTTTTTTGATGTCGCAATCCCTTAAAATATTTTGATTTTTGCCTGATTCAAATTCCCTGCTGGCATCTATAAACAGAATATCTTGTGATGTTCTATTTTTTTTGAATATCAATATTGCAGCAGGGATTCCGGTACCGAAAAACAAATTTTGAGGAAGCCCAATTACTGCATCTAGGCAATTGTCTTGTTCAATAAAATGTCGTCTTATTTTGCCTTCAGAGCCTTCTCTAAATAAGACTCCATGAGGGACTACAACCCCAACCTTTCCGCCATCTGCAACAGCTGTTTCAATCATGTGAGAGATGAAAGCATAGTCGCCTCTATTTTTAGGTGGTACACCTCGCCAAAAACGATTGTATTTATCTGAGGATGCGGCTTCTGCTCCCCATTTATCTAATGAAAATGGAGGGTTTGCAACTACAATATCAAATTTCATTGTTGTATCTACCTCTATTAGCTTGGGGTTGTTTAGAGTGTCACCCCATTCAATTCTTGCATTGTCTTTACTGTGCAAGAACATATTCATTTTACATAATGCCCAAGTACTACCGTTACTTTCTTGACCATATAATGAGTAATTATCAGAACCGACTTCATTTGCTGCTTTAATTAACAAAGATCCTGAACCACAAGCAGGGTCGCAAATTCTATCACCGGCCTTGGGTTCTACTAGTTTGGATAGAAGTATAGAAACTTCTGGCGGCGTATAAAATTCTCCACCTTTTTTCCCTGCATTTGCTGCGAATTTAGCAATTAAATATTCATATACATTTCCAATAATATCAGCATTACCAACTTCAGAGGGCCTTAAATCTAATATTGGATTCGCAAAATCTTCTATTAAATTTTTGAGTCGGACATTTCTTTCCTTTGTTTCACCAAGTTGCATGTCTGAATTAAAGTCAATATTTCTAAAAACTCCTTCTAGTTTAACTTTATTGTCTTCTTCAATTTTTTCTAATGCCTGATTTATAAGTTGTCCTATTTGATTATCATTTCTATGAGCATATAAATAATCATAAGTACAAGTTTCATCTAATTTAAAACGTTCTCTTTCTAAACGACGTTGAATCCTTTCTTTATTATCACCAAACTCTTTTTTCAATTCCTCATATTTATCTTTCCATACATCACTAATATATTTTATGAACAAAAAGACTAATATATAGTTTTTGTATTCAGATGGATCTACGACACCTCTAAAAGTGTCACATGCTTTCCATACAATGTTATTGATTTCATCTTGGTTTATTGTAGTCATTTGATTCTCCTAATATTTTTGTAACTCTTGTTTTATAATCGCCTGAGATAATATAGACCGTTTTTCAGCAATTATTAAGTGTAATTCTTTAATTTGTTTTGTACATTCTTCTATCTCAACAATTAATTTTTGTTGTTTATGAGGAATTAACGGGACTTTTAAAGCTTCTAGCGTAGCTTTACTAACATTTGCGATAGTTGTACCGGTTATTTGACCAGAATTCATAGAAAAATATTTTTTTGCTGCAATACTATTAAGCCAAGTGCATATGTATTCTGGTAGATATCTGTTATCATTAATTCGAATAATATGACAGGATGATGTAACTGTTGTATTCTCTGGAATACTACCAACAACAACTGCGTTGTTAGTTAGACCTTTTGCTTTAAATAGGATATCATTAGGTTTGATAATTTCATTATTTTTCATATCTTTTGCTATAACTTTTTTGCAGTCATCTTTGCAAAGATAAACTAATCCTGTTGTAGATATTGCGTCCATATTTAGGAGATTAACATCACCTTGAGGAGAATATTCTATCTTGCTTCTAAATACATGACCTGTTATAATATTTGAAATACTGTTTAATGTATATTTCATGTTACACCTTTATTTATTTATTTTGTAGTAAGTAATAATACTCACAATTATATTATACCGCATTTTCTATTTTTTACAACATTTATTTTGTAGTAAGTGCATATACTCACAGTTTTCTTCTCTTTTGATTTTGTCGTAAAAGGTTTATATTAGAGCCTTTTATGGAAATGGAATAAAAATTTAGAATATTAAGAATTGTAACAAAATGTTGAAATATTACATATCAAGAGTGATGAATACGACACCTAAAAAGGAGGTCGTATGAGTAAAAGTAAGAAATACAAGATTAAGCAAAAAGATTTTAGGAAGTTAGAAAAACTAGCAGAGCGGATTTACAACACAGTTGTTGTAATGGATTATTTTTGCAGGACGCAACAAGAGATTGAAGAGCTATATAATCTTACTCCAGTCGTCGAAAATTTAAGACGAGATACTGATACCGTCAACGCATTTTTTATAAATTATCCTGACAACAAGAATTTTTAAATGGTATTTAACTCCTGTTTAAATAGCGTTCAAAAAGTGTTCAAAAAATGGATTGTGTCTGAATGATACATTTTGAAAGAGTTTGCTTGATATTTTACTCATTAAGAGTGATGAATGTCATTGCTGATAAGAGGTAACAATGATTGAATTAGGCAAGAAATACAAACTAAAAAAGATTAGAGGTTTTGAAAACTCTGATAATGAGTATTACAAAGTAATTGGCTTCTACAATATCGACACTGTAATTTGTGAAAACGCTTGCGGTGAAAGATTTGTATTTATGAAAGAGTTTTTAATAGACCCACAAAAGCCTGATGATATCTATTCAGATTTGATACTTGAAAGGAAAGAATAATGACAGAAAAAGATTATCACTTATACGGAACAAAGGTTTTAAACTTAAAAACACAAGAAATCGGCTTGCTAATTTGTATTTGGAAAAATAAGTTTGCTGATGCAGAGATAAATTATGCAACTTGTGTTGATAAACAAGGCAAAAGGTACAATATAGAGCTTGATAATATAAGAGGTTTCGAAGATGATTTTGAAAAATAAACTAACAAGAGAAAACTTAGAAATAACATATTCTGAATTTAGAAAAAAGTTTGCAAGAGAAATCAGGATAGCTTTTGAAAGTTATCGCAGAACACAGCTAAATAAATATTCTTACAATTTTAAAGATGATAACTCAGTGGAATACAATTTCTACTTCCAATTACAATGGAACTTCAATCACTTTGGAAATTCTAATTGGTATATTGAGAAAATTTAGAGCTTTTATGCAGGACTAGAAAAAGCTTCCAATATATATTCTATTGCATTTTTATTATATATACTTGTTGGATTTTTGGGTAATATTCCTTCTGTTTCATATTTGACTTTTTGTTCTTTACTCCTGAAATTATAAGCAGAATACTCTTTTTTCTTCTTTAAATTATCTTCTTTTATAATGTTATTTATATCTCCTTGTTTTATTTCTGGATTTTCTTTTTTTATATATTCAACAAGTTCTTTATATGTATATGGGTATAGTTCAACTAGACTTTTTTCAACCTCTTTCTCAATTGTTTGAGCTTCTAACATTTTTGCTCTACCAATTAACATAATAGCTTTTTCTCCCGCAGTTTCTTTAAATTCACCCTCTTTTAAAAAATTTATTTTTTCAGCAGTCTTTGCATCAATGTATAAAATATTATTATCTTTACCGATTGTAGATGTTTGAGATGTTAAAAGATGAGTTTTAGAAGGTTCAACATTTGACGTTGATTTTAAAAAATTACGCCACTCTTTATTAGTTTGTTCAATTCTTCCATTTATTATAGCTTCAAGTTCCGCATGTCTGATTTTATCAGTTCTTCCTCCGTAACGGTAATAAATTTCACCATTTCTAAAAACATCCCCTGCATTTTTTTTTGCAATAACTGGTTTATTTTTCATTTCTTCAACATAAAATACACCATATATTTTCCCATCGATATCAAATGAACCATATTCATATTTTATTTCAGAAGAAAAATATTCTAAAATACCACCTGTAATTTCTTGAGGATCAATTTTTTCAAACTGCTCAATAGATTTGTGAGACATACCAATTAGAGTTCTTGGTCTATCTTTTACCCCAAAAATTAGGTATCCACCATTATTATTTGCGAATGCTGCAAAATCTTTTAAATAATCTGCTAATCCCGCAAAATTAAATTGTTCTTTAAATTCTAGAGTAGAGTTTTCTCTATGATATAATGTATTATCTGTTTTTAACTTCAAGAGTTCATTTATAATTTCTTTTGAAATTTTATTCAATATACCTCCTTTTTCTACAAGGATAGCACAAAAATTTGCAGGATTTATTCTATACCTAAAATTTCACGCTCGATTTGGCGGATGAAGTCCGGCGAAAGTTCGGTTTTTATTTGGGGTGTTTCGTTTTGAGTATTGTTTTCCTTTAATTCAGGGAGAAAGTTTAAAATGTTCACTAGGGAATAGTATTCTGCTTGGCTTATCTGGCTGTTAGTTTTATTACTATTTGCGATTTTATCCATAAGCTTTTGGGCAAACTTTTGCAAATCGTCTTTGAACTGGAATTTATCATACATTGATTCTTTTCGCTTTTTATGCCAATCATATTGCTTTTTCCAGTAAAACAAAGTCCTTTTTGCAATTCCAAGATCTAAAGAGATTTCACTAATGGTCAAACCTTTTAAAAACATTTGCTCTGCTTGTTTAAATAATTTCATTTTGCTCATTAAAATCCCTCAAAAATTAAGTTTTCTATTCCAAAATGGTTTTTATCTTGCACTTTTTTAACCTGATAGACGCAACTTCTATCAATTACTCCAAGGTGTTGGAAATATTTTATCAGTTGGTTTAGAAGTGCCATTGTGTTTTTAATTCTGCGGGGCTTCAGGCGTCTTAATTCGCAGACTTTAAAAAGTTCTTTTATAGATTCAATATCAATTTCATGCAGGTAATAGCAGTTTATAAAAGGTATAATATTGAAGTTAAAAATTGCGTTATAGTTTCTATAAGTCTCGAATTTGCAGTATTTTTCGACATAATTTTTCATAAAATATTCTTTTGCATCTTCTATACTAATTTTTAGGTGTTTATTCTTTAGCGGGCTGAATATTTCATAATTTTCACCAGTTTTTGTTTCCTCATTGTATTTATAAATCCCGTTTTCAAAAAGTATTTTATTGCTGTTCAAAAGCTGTTCAAGTTTTGTTTTACAATCGCATTCTGCTATCAATTCAATATCATCAAGGGTAAATTCTTTTAATCTTTTAGCTAATTTTTCAATGTTCATATAATTTGCTCCATAACTTCTTTTGTAATTTCTTCTAAATTATTTTCTTTTGCAAAACTTTCAAGTTTGCTTATAAGCTGTACAATTTGTCTGAACCTATTGTATTTTTTGTGGATATATTCTATTGAATCAGGGGTAAAAGGTATTTCAGAGAGTTGGCTAAAAATTTGACTCAAATCTTCTATTTCAAAGGTTTCAAACTTTACAATTTCACTAAATCTGTCATACAGGTGCTTGTATCTTTCAAGTTTCCTAAGAGCCAAGCCCATTCCGACAAAGACTATCGGACAATCGGTTTTATCGTGGATATCTCTTAGAGTTTCGACACTTTTGTAATTGTTCATCAAGTAGTCGATTTCATCTACAAAAATAATTTTTGGCTTTTGAATAAGTTTGCTAATCACGACATTAAAGTTGTCCGAGGTTAAATACCGAGGGAGTTCGTCCATTTCTCTAACAATTTCTTCAACAAGCCACCTGCTTGTCATAAGGTTTGAGGCTCGAATATAAATCCCGTCATATTTGCAGGCTAGCCAAAGTGCCGTTTGTGATTTTCCAAGCCCCGGCTCGCCATATATAAGCCCCATTTTAGGAATGTTTTTTGGTTTGCTTTTTAGGGCTTCAACTAAACCTATAAAATTCCTTACATTTCGAGTTTTTATAAAGATTTTTTTCATTTTATCCTTTCTTGGTTGCTCGCAATAAACGGGTACTGCTTCGCCTTAGACCCACTACTTGTAATCCGCTATTCATATAACAGTTTATACTCCTTTGTTTCTTTAAATTCTGCAACCCAAATGTCGCTTGGGTTATGTTTTATCAAATATTCGTATTTTTCTGAATTGTTTTTGAAAATCGGGAGTGATTTTTCTCCGTTGTTTATTTTTTGAACACTATTTGAACGAGCTTTGAACTCCTTTTGAAAATTGTTAGAATTCTCAATCTCTTCTTGGTTAGACCTTGCTTCAATCAGTTTTATTTCATCGTTAGTCAATAATTTTTTAACTGAATTTATAGTTTTTCTTTTCAGTTTTTGTTGTTTTTGAATTTTTTGTTTGTAATCCTCTAAATCCTCAACCGTTCCTAAAATCTTTGCCATTGGATGGGTTTCGGTTACTCGCTCTGCTGTGCATAAGTATTCTCCTTTCGGGGTAAAAACTTTTACACTTGTTAGATCAAACAGGTTGTATTTTACTAAAACTCTTCCTCTCAGCCCGTATAGTCTTTCGTCAAAATAATCGCAGTTTAGGAACCTTACACCGTTTCGCTGAATTGTTTTGACTTCAGTTGCCAGCATCAAATCGTCAAGCAAGCTTGTATCAATATTTTGTTTCTTTCGATTCTCTAAAACCTCTGCGATTGTCATATTCGGTGCATTTGTACAGGGCTGAGAGTTCTTGAACTTAAGCCACATATCAATCATTTTGATTGTTTCTTCTATTGTGGGGATGTAGCGGATTGGCGGCAGAGGGCTGGAGTCAGCTCCGCTGCATGCCCGTTTAACGCCGCCAACCAAGAGGGCATTATGCAGGTTGGAGTGGAATTTTTCGTTTCGTTTCAAGTATGCAGGTTTGTTGATAATTGATGAACCAACATAACTTGGCATTAGTTTTTCAAATCCTTCTTGAAATTCTTTGAAGAACCTCTCAATAACTTTTGACCTTGCGTTATATGGTCTTGCAAATACCGTTTCAATCCCGAGTTTTGCATAAAGTCCGTAAAAGCCTAATTCTCCGAACCCTTTATCATCTGTAAAGTATTTTGCTCTAAATGCTCTGCCGTTATCTTGATAGACAATTTTCGGTATCATATCGAGGTTTATTATTGCGTTTCTTAGGGCACTTGCAATACATTGGGTGTTTTCTTCAAGCATAATTTCATACCCGACCAGTGCTGTTGATTTCCAGTCCAAAAATCCGACTAAAGTTGCTCGACAAGGCTTGCCAGTAAACGGGTTAATCACTTGAAACGCCAGTTTGTGCCCGTCTGCAACTAAAATATCCCCGACATCAAGCAGGCTCGCGTCCCTTTTAATATAAGGTTCGACTTTGTCAGAAAGAGCCTTTTCACCGTCTCGAGCTAGCACCCATTTGTCATAATTGTTGTCCTTAAACCATTTTGCATAGCGTCTAAATGTAATATCTGCAGGTATGAAACTTTGACCTTGTTCTTTGAGCTTGTATTTTGTAAGTGCGATTGCTTTGCCGATACAAATTCTATTTGGGTGCAAAAGCAAGCCCATAAATATTTTGATTTCTTCATCTGTCAGGCAGGTTCTGTATTCGTTTACAGAAACATATTTGTAATTGGGGATTAACCTTGTATAATCTTCTGTCCCGTCTAAACTGGTTTTCCAACGATGTAGGCTTCCTCGTGAGATTTTACCTAAAATACTGAAAAGGTAGGAATTTGAACTATTATGCAGTTTGACAAAATCATAGTCTGCCTGAAGTTTGTTTACTGCTTTACGGCGAAATTCTTGCCATTTGCGGATTAAATCAAGTTTTGCAAGAGCATTTTGTTTTGCCTTCTCAGGGGTGTATTTGATTGTCTCAACTTGGTTTTCCATTGTCTCAAAATCCTTGTAATGCTTTGTGCAACACATTCATCACTCGTTTTGAGACAGAAGTCAAGTCCTGAAATACCGTCTTAGAGATATTTCAACACGTTATTTATACTTTGATGTATTCTGGCATTTCTCGCATTTAAGAATTCCATTTGTTTATTATAAAGAGTAAACCATTCCTCAACAGTTTGAGGTCTTGGATTTCTTTCAAAATTATCAAAATCTAAGTAAAAATTAATAGAATTATAATCCTCCGTAACCAAATCATTGAGATAAAAGAAATCAACATAACCTTTAAAATCAACAAATAATTCAAAGAAATTATGATTTTCTTTTAGAGCTTTATATAATGGACTTGGTTCTTCATTATAAAAAAGTCTTATGCATTCTAATGTTAAATCAAATCTATCTTTAATTTTTCCATTATATCGACCTCTTTCAACATTTATAGATATAGGATATTTAGGAAATATAATTTCTCCGCCAATAGTGTAACTTTTTCTTAAATAATCCTCATAAAATTTATCAAAATTATTTATTTGTTTCTTTACATCATTAATAAGGCAACTCAATGTTTTATGATGTATGTACATATTTATTATGGAATCACTACCAAAACTAAAATCTTTCCAATATAAATAATTATTTGGAGTACTTCCTATCTCTAGCTTAAACATTTCTCCATTTGGCAAATTTTTACTATATAAAAGTTGCTGGTATTTTCTCAAAGTCGGGCTCCATATATCAGGGTCTTTACAACTTTTGCCAGATTTGAAATCTTCCCAATAATGGGGAGTATCAGTTGTAAAATCAAAATTAATATCAATAGCTTCAAGCATAAATACCTCCATTACACCGATTGTAAATCAAAAATATTATTTCAAAAACTTACTTTATCTTTATCTCTTAGATAATTTTGGATATCTCAATTTGTAAGTAAAAATAAAATTGCACTTTTTTGCACTTTCTTGCACTGGGCTAAAACAGGCTTTGTGAGCAGGATAGACCCTGAAATAAATTCAGGGTGACAGAAAATTAGTGCAAAAGAGTGCAAAAAATGAGTACTTGAGTGCAAAAAAAGACCGGTACATCTCAATACTAAAAAACAGCCTCAAATCGGCTGTCTATTTGATTTTTTATTAAATTTTCTCCGTCTCAATGTCCCAGAAACCTATTACTCGAACTCTGAAAATAGTTAGTACAAAAGACTTTTAGCGATTTTTAAAAATTTGATTAAAAATTTTCAATCGCCGGAAACGCAGATTAGAACTTGAAAAGACACTAAAAAAGAGCCTTTTCGGCTCTTTTTGTAAAATATGGGCCGCAGTGGACTCGAACCACCGACCTCACCCTTATCAGGGGTGCGCTCTAACCACCTGAGCTAGCAGCCCGCAAATTTTTATGCTGTTTTCAAAATTTTAGAACATTTGACCCTTATCAGGCCTCTCGAAAAACGATTGAGTATCGTTTTTCCCGGCAGAGTGCTCTAACCACCTGAGTTTTCAAACCTTTTGAATTTAGAACTTTTGATTTTTATCAGGGCGACTCTATAATACTTAATTGTCCGTATTTGCAGAGTGTTCTAATCTCCCATGCTGACAGTTCTTAATCTGTCCGCAAAATTAAATCTACTATAAACATTTTTTAAAATCAAGCTTTTTTCTTCGTGACTTATATAGCAAATTTCACTAAACTAAGCTGAAACTCTCTCAGTATATGAATTTAAGCGGATTTGAACCCTGCTTTAATCGCCGGGTTACGGACTTTTATTTTACACCGGACAGACGAATCCTATCAGACTGAAATCAGGTTATACTTTAAGTTTCAGCCTTTGTCGCAGAGTCAGGATATCGGTTCATAAGTTTTCAGCCCAAATTTATAAGATATACAATCTTTTTCAGGTTTCAATCATCTTGTTTTACCGGCATTTGTAAAACTTATTAATTGCCGGTTCATCAGAGTCTGCTATAAAAAGCTGTTTTGCTTGCAGCTGGCTGCTGGAAGGTCAAAATGTTAACAACTGTTACAAATCTTAAAATTATTGAATTTTTTTATACAATCTGCCGTTTATATATTCGGATATTAATTCTGCAAGGATGTTCTGATGATTGTATTAGATACTGATTTAACGACACTTTTAAGCAAATTAAATATTTCACAGACCAAAATGGTTGAAATGTATTCCATGATGTCCGTAGAGGAGATTGTGGAAGCTGAGGCTGCACAAGGTAATCAGGCAGCTGTTGAATATGCGGCTGAATTATTCACTAATGTTGACCAGCTTGTTGAGATTTTCAACCTTGCAGATCCAAAGAATAAATACCTTATTCTAAGCACAATGAGTTCAGACAAACTCCAGAAATTTCTTCCGCTTATGGAAGAAAATGATTTAACTCAAGGTTTGTACTTTTTCACAGAGGATAAACTCCTTGCAATGCTTAAGGAACTTCCGCCGGAACAGCTTGTAAACACTGTTATGGAGATGTTTTCAGAGGAAGAAGTTATAAGATTGATGCCAAATAGAGAACTTGACAACTTTCTGACAAGTACAGAAGTTGATAAGAGCAATGTTTTAAGACATCTTCAATCAATTCCTCCCGAGTATCTTGCGCAGATGATTGAAGGGGTTACGGGCGAAGAATGCAAGGATAAAAGCAGTTTTGATATGGTAAACCAGATTGACAGGTTTAATCCGCTTGAGTATAAAGATGCATTGTTTTCGATGCAGCCGACCCAGAAGCAGCAATTGACGCTTGCTCTGGCAAATCAGCATCCTGAACTTTATCAGGTTTTCAGTCCGGAAGCTTACACAAATATGATTCATGCACACAAACAAAAGCCTGAAATGGTTAAGGCCATGGACGTTATTGAACCGGAAGAAAAGATTAAAATGCTTGAAGAACTGCCAAATGACCTGCTTTCTATGGTAATCACACAACTTGATGCAAAAGATTTTGCGTATACTTTGATTAACAGATTCCCTGATGTTCTGGCTGAAATCATTGCCGGATAAGCGTATTTAACATTACATAGTCCGGATACTCTATTCAGAGGCAGCTTTTAGCCTTCCAATGCTTCAAGAGCGGTACGGATGGCAGCTTTAGCAAAAGTTATTTTCATGGTTTTTCTTGGAATGCGAGAGTTAAAAGTATATTTTCTAACTGTTGTTTTGCCGTTAAATCTGGCCGAAATATATACCAATCCGACGGGTTTATCTTTTGTGCCGCCTGTTGGGCCTGCTATGCCGGTTGTGCAGAGGGCAACATCACAATTTGCAAGTTTTTGAAGTCCTTCTGCCATTGCCTGAGCGCATTCTGGGCTTACGGCGCCTAAGGTATCAAGAATTTCATTACTGACATTCAAATACTTATGTTTTGCCGAATTTGCATAAACGACGTGGCTTTCAAGAAGATATTCCGAGCTTCCGGAGATATCAGTGAGCATTGAAGCGACAAGTCCGCCTGTACAGCTTTCGGCTGTTGAAATTGTAAGATGCCTTTCTTTTAAAAGTTTAGCAAGTTTTTTTAAATCTCCGTCAAACATTTCAAACTTAATTTATAACTTAGAGCGGAAAAAGTCAATTATTAAGTGAAGAGTGAGAAGGGTTGAAATGGTGAATGGTTGAAAAGTTTAAGGGTTTGTTACGAAAAAAGATACTAAGGCGCTGGGAGATTTTGTAAAATAAATCCCCTCTCCCTTGAGGGGAGAGGGAAGAAATTGTTAGTGAGCAGTAGCGAACTTACAATTTCGGGTGTGGGTGATTTGTAAGTCAGGTTCTAACAAAGTGACGCGTGAAGGGTGAAGAGGGTTGAACAGTAGAAAAGTTGAAGGGTTGAAAGGTTAGTTTTGGCATAAAGGCGATAAGGAGCGCCCCATTTTGTCTGTCATGTCATTCTGAGGAAGTGAAACGACCGAAGAATCCCCGAACGTATTTAAAGGAGATCCTTCGGCTTTCGCACTCGCGGTAAACGGGTACGGCTAACGCCTTTTACCCTCTGCTCGTGCACCTCAGGATGACATGAATACTTTTATCACACCTCACTCTTCACTTTTTGTCGCCCCCTCACCCGACACTTCGTGTCACCCTCTCCCGCAGGGCGAGGGAAAATTATATTGCAGGCTCGAACTAGCATCCCTTTGGGAGAGGGAAAATATTTATGTAAAGATCTTATCGCATTATCGCCCTATCGCCTTTTTTACGTAACGCACTTATTCACCTATTCACTTTGTTTTGAACTTATCGCCTTAACGTCCTAACGTCCTAACGTCTTTTATCCGTAACCTCTTAGTGCCATAGTATCTTTTTGTATTAATTTTTTTTACAAGGTGTTTAAATTTTGCATCTGCCTGTAATATCATGAGGAAAAGCGGGAGGAAAAAGCATGCCTGTTACAAGAGAAAAAAGCTCACAAAGTACAAATAATAAAGATTTACACCTTATCCCACAGAATACGGAGGCCGAAGAAGCGGTTTTAGGGGCAATTCTGGTGAATCCGGTTGTAATAACAAAGGTTGTAGAGGGTTTGAAGCCGGAAAGTTTCTACAAGCCTGCGCACAGATATGTTTATGAGGCCATGCTTCAGCTGTTTAATTCAAATGAAAGAATTGATATTGTATCGGTTTCAAACGTTCTGGATTACAATTCCAAACTGGAAACAGTAGGCGGGCGCCCTTTCATCAACGATTTGGCTCTGAATGCAATAAGCACGGCAAATATTGAATATTATGCCAAGATTATTCAAGAAAAAGCAATCAAAAGAGCCCTGATAAATGCCGGCAGTGAAATAGTATCTTTTGGATACGACGTGAATCCCATTGACCAGTCGCTGGATCAGGCAGAAAAACTGATTTTTGATATCGCTTCAAAAAAGGCTACAACCGACCTTGTCCATGTCAAAGATTTAGTCCTAAACACGTATGAAAAGATTGAATACCGCTACGAGCACAAGGATGAATTAATCGGTGTTCCGACTAATTTTTACGAACTGGATACAATGACAAGCGGGCTTCAAAAATCGGATTTAATAATTCTTGCAGCGCGACCTTCAATGGGAAAAACGGCTTTTGCCCTGAATATTGCGCAGAATGTCGCAATCAAAGCAAAAACCCCTGTTGCAATATTTTCTCTTGAAATGTCAAAGGAACAGCTTGTTCAGCGTATGTTGTGTTCAGAGGCAGAAGTTGACACGCAAAGGCTTAAGACAGGGCATATGCAGAGCAAAGACTGGGAAAAGCTTGCAGATGCTATGAACTCGTTTGCGCAGGCGCCTATTTATATTGATGACACATCAGGTTGTACTTTGACGGATGTAAGAGCGAAGTGCAGGCGTTTGAAAATGGAAGAGAAAAACCTCGGACTTGTTGTAATTGACTATCTTCAATTGATGGAAAGTTCAGGCAGAGAAGACCGTATGCAGCAGATTTCGGCGATTTCCAGAGGATTGAAAACTCTTGCAAGAGAGCTTGATGTTCCGGTAATTGCGCTTTCACAGCTTTCACGTGCAGTAGAATCCAGAACAGACAAGCGTCCGATGCTTTCAGACCTTCGTGAATCCGGCGCAATCGAGCAGGACGCTGATATTGTTATGTTTATTTACCGTGATGAATACTACAGAAAAGCCGACGGTGAAGAGGATGAATCCATCAAGGCAGCGAATAAGGGTGAGTCGGAAATTATTATCGCAAAACACAGAAACGGCCCTGTCGGAACGGTTAAACTGCTGTTTCAGGGTAATATTACCAAATTTAAAAACCCGATTAAAACAGACGTATTTTAAAAATAGTCATCCTGAATTTATAGATTCTTCGGACTTTAGTGCCCAGAATGACGGGCTTTTATTGTATCAGTGAAATTTGTTATATAAGTCCCTCTATTTTTGAATTTAAAAACATCTTTTTCCATGCTAGAGTATTAGTGGAAAAGTTTAAAAAATATAAGGAGAGTACAAAATGACTCAGGCATGTATTTGTAAATCAGGTTTAACCTGTGATTTCTTCGGGTTTGATTTTTCAAAATACGAAGGAAACGTATCTAAATTCACATCGGAATTTTCAAAAAGAGCAAACCAAAAAGGTCAGTTCTTAAACTGGGTAAATCTTCCGCAGGAACAGATTAAAAGAGTAGACGAAATTTATACTCTGGCAGAAAAATTGAAAGCGCAGACAGGCTGCGAAAGACTCAGCGTAATGGGTATCGGCGGTTCAAAACATACTGTCGAACATATGTTAAGCATCAACGGCCTGAATATTTGCGGCGACAAAATTGCATTCTATTCTGATGTTGACTCTGCAAGTTTTGAGAGATTTTTATACAGAATGGGAAATAAAGTCGCTTCATCAAACTATATGATTGCCTCAAAATCAGGTTCAACTTTCGAAACAAAGGACGGATTTTTGAGAATTCAGCAGATGTTAATTGATGAATACAAATCTCAGGGCAATTCCCAAGCCGAAGCAGAAAAACTTGCCGCAAAACACTTTATCGCTGTTACTGACGCAAACAAAGAAAAAAGCGAATTGAGAAGAACTTCCAACGAAAACGGCTGGCTCGGCGACTTGTATATCCATGACGATGTCGGCGGAAGATTTTCTGCTTTTGATGATCACGCACTTTTTGCACTTGCATACGCAGGCATGAAAAAAGAAGATATGGTAAAAATGCTTGAAGCTGCTCAAGAAGTTTCTTCAATTTCTCTGTCAGCAGATTTCGACAAAAACATAGCCTTGAAAGAAGGGATTTTCTGGGCAGATGCCAAGTTAAACGGTATTGAAGCTTCCGTACATCAGTACATGGGTTCGATTTTTGAAAACACAGTTTACTGGCATGCCCAGATGCAGAACGAATCAGTAAAAGACACTCTTAAACAGGTTGCGAAAGTTCCTGATGCAATGCACCATTCTGCAGAAGCTCATTTTAACCCTGCAAACAAACTTGTTTTCGCTCTGACTGTTCCGAATGACAACGGAGTCTGCAGAGAAAATGCCGAAAGCTACATCGGCGCGCTTTGCAAATCTTACGAAGTTACGGGTGCATTCTTCTGCGAACATATCGACACCTGCGGTATGGGCTTGACTCCTGAAGCTGCCGGCGCAATGACACAGTTAAGAGCTTACGCTACAGTTTATCAGGAAATCGTTGAAAAAACAGTTAAAGGAATTGCTTTCCCTGAAGTTCTTGACAGCGTTCTTCAGCCGCACGTCGAATTCTACAAAAAGAATTTGAAAGGCGGAGTTGTTGTTCCGGGAAGAGTTTCCAGATAAACAACTTTTTAATTTGAGTTTGAAAACACTGCTTTGTAATTTATTCCAGGGCAGTGTTTTTATTTTGGTTTTTCGTCTGAAAATATGTTATAATATATATGTAAATTTGGCTGGGAGTTTTCAAAAAATGCTTGATTATGACGGTTTGCTCAAAAAAATTCCAAAGGTTAAAAAACTGCTTGATGACGGGTCTAACAGCAATCTTTACCACTACACAAAACCCGAAAAATTGCTTAGTATCCTTGAATCCGGCACCATAAGGTTTTCTAATGCGCTATACCTCAACGACAAGGAAGAAGTCACGTATTCATACAAACTTATCGTGAATTTAATCGACGAAATGCCGGAGCTTAACGAAAAATTGTTTTTAAAAGTTAAAGAGCATTTCTACAAAAAATATAAAAACATCGTAGACGGCGAGGACAATTTTAACAACAAGTTTGAATATTACACAATATCTTTTTCTACGGACAGCGACAACCTGACTCTATGGAACAACTATTCAAAAGGCCAGACCTATACCGGCTACAACATCGGGTTCTGCAAAAAAGACCTCATTGCTGATATGGAAAAACAGGGCTTTCATTCCGTCTACGGCAATATCATCTACTCAAAAGAAACACAAACTACTATCCTGAAACTTATTTTTGAAAGATGGAATAAACAGTTTGAAAAACTTGCGCCTGCCAAAAAAACACAAAAAACTATCGAAAAACAGCAGGATATACTTTTTGAACTTATTGATATATTAAGTATTGTGAGTTTATTTTTCAAAAATCCGTATTTTAAAGATGAAAAAGAGTACAGAATTATTTTTATAAGCCATTACAGCGCAAATTCTTACAGGCAGACAAAAATATTTGAAAAGAACGGACTTTTTATTCCTTATATTGAATACAAGTTCCTGAAAAAGACCGTAAGCTCTATAAACATAGGGCCAACACTGGACGAGAATATTTTTTACACAAGCACCTGCCGTATGTTATCAAACTTCGGGTATGACAAAAAAGCTATAAACAGGTCTAAAATTCCTCTCAGATATTGATATTACGGGTCTAAGAATTTAGTTTTATATTTATGCTATACTTTTTCGAGTGATTAGGAAAAAGAGAGCATTAATATGAATAAAATTGTAAATTATATAAAACAACATCCCGAAATCTCTACTATTACGGGGTTGCTGATTTTGTTTTATTTTATATTTTTCCATAATATCGGAAACTATCCCCTGATGGACGTTGACGAAACCAGATATGTCGGAATTTCAAGAGAAATGTTCAGAAGCAGAGATTTTCTGTCATTGTTTTTGAACGGAGATTTTTTCTTTGAAAAACCTCCGCTTTATTTCTGGGGAGAATGCATGTCTTTCGCTTTCTGGGGCGGAAAAATCAATGAATTTACGGCAAGATTTCCTGTTGCATTGTACGGAATGCTGACAAGCTTTTTATTGTATTTTACGGGCAAAAAAATTGTGTCAAGAACCTTCGGAATAATTTCCGCACTTCTGCTTGCAACAAGTATGGAATTTGTAATCCTTTCCAAATTTGCAATTCTTGACATTGTTCTTGCCGCCTGTACAACATTTTCAGTATTTTTCGGGTTTATAACACATTTTTGTAAAGAAGAAAACAAAAAATATTTCTGGTGGTTGTTTTACATATTTTCAGGGCTTGCTGTTATGGCAAAAGGAATTCCGGGATTTGTCATTCCGTTTGGTGTAATGTTCTTTGTTTCAATCGTTAGCGGCAAGTTTAAAGAAATATTCAAACCGCAATATTTTGTTGTCGGCTTCCTGATGTTTTTTCTCGTAACTCTTCCTTGGCACGTAATTATGCTCAATACACACGACCCGAGATTTTTCGACGAATATATTGTCAAACACCACCTGCAAAGGTTTTTGAATTCTGAAGATTTAGGAAGAAAACAGCCGTTTATATTTATGTTTTTGACCTATTTGTGGGGAATTCTGCCGTGGACGTTCTCAGCCGCGGCAGCCGTCTGCGGCTGGTTCAGAGAGAAATTCAGCGCTGTCAAATTTAAAAAAGACGAAGTTGACAATTTTATTGAAAAAATTGCAAAACTAAATCCTTTTAAAAATTTCAATTACAATGAACTTTCAAACAGCAGAAAATTTTTGCTGTTTAACTGGATTGCGTTTGTTTTTATAATGTTATTTTTCTCACTCTCAAGCACAAAACTGATTACATACATTTTGCCGGTATACCCTTATTCCGCCGTAATTCTTGGTTTTGTATGGAAAGATTACATTGAAAAAGGAACGTACGAACAAGAAATAAATTTTTCATTCAAATTGTTCGGCGGAGCTTTTATTCTTGCTGGATTTTTGACAATGTTTTCAAAGTTTGTCCTTCCTGCACAAATCTACAGCGACTTTTTGACCGTAAAATGGTTTTGCATAATTCTTGTGCTGGTCACAGGAAGCGCAAGTTTTCTGTTTTTACACAAAAAAAACAAAACCGGACTATTTTTGACTTATGTAATTTTTATGGCAATTCTTTCAGGCTGGGGATATAAGAAATTTTTTGATATGGACTACAAATTCGGTCAAAATGACCTTATGAGAATGGCAAAATTTGCAAAGTCAGAAGGATATGACCTTATGACCGTCGGATTCGGCAAAAGATATTCTGTATATTATTACTACGACGGACAGGTAGAATTCTTTACAGAGGACGATTACGATATGATGGATGAAATTCTTGAAAATGACAACTTGCGCATAATCGTTAGAAACAACGACCTTCCTGCAATCGAAAAATCCGCTGACATAACAATTGTTGACGCAGGAAGAAAATATTCCTTAATCAAAGCAGGGAAAAAACTCCGGTAAGAGCATTCCTTCATCCGTAAAAAATTATCTGACAAAATTCCAGAAGAACCTTTTGGCTTTTTCCTGAATTGTAGAGTTTTTAATCCCTTTTTTAACTGAAACTATTTTGCACTGCTCCGGCTGGGTGGCTCTCGGGTAAGATGTATCCGGATTGCCAAACAGCATCACGTATCCGAGCTTATAATTTTCGGGGATTTCAAGATGTTCGCACAGTTCAGGAAACGTCTTAATCATAGCATAAGCCAGCCCGCACCAGCAGGTTCCGATACCAAGGCTCTTTGCGTAAAGTTCAAAATACGAAAGCGCAATCGTCGGGTCAATATCGGCGCAAGGCGCATTGACCGGTGTCGAAACAACAACCATGTGAGGCGCACCTCTGAAAATTATATCCTCTCCTTTCAAAAAAGATTCCTTATATCTGGCAAATTTTTTAGTCAAAAACTTCACGACAGGTTCAGTAATACCGGTCAGAATTTTATTTCTCTTGTCGCAACAGGTCAAAACCCTGAGCATTTTCCCGTTTGTATAATCCCTGAACTCATCCATCACCTCAACATCATCAATGAATGCAAAGTGCAGACTGTGATTGTTGACTCCGGTCGGAACCCAGTTAAGCATATTTTTCAGTTTTTCAAGTTTTTCCCTGTCTATGTTTTCATGTTTGTAATGTCTTATACTGCGCCTGTTTTTTATTAAATTCAACATTTCGCCGTCAGAAGGCAAATTGTCCGGCAGCTCTGATTCGTCAGGATTTTTACCCGCTATTGACAGTGCACCGGCAGGACAAACAGCCATACAGTGCTGGCATTTTATACATTTTGTTTCATCAAGCACAGGAACTTTGTTCTCATCAAATTTCAGTGCTTTTCCCATACAATCCTTTATACATTTTCCGCAATGGATACATTTTTCGTTAATACTAAATTCCATAAATACCACCTTACTTTTACCTGTACCTGAGATTATTTTGACGCAAAAAAACGTTTCAAAATCAAGACTTGCCGTGAAAATATTTTTACGTGATAATTATTTGCGGAGAATGAGGATGGCCACAAATTTTGATTTTCTGAAAAGTACCGATAAAAACTTGTTCGACATTATCACGGAAGCCGAAAAGCTTTACAGAGATGAATACTTTGAACAGTGCATGACCCAGACTAGACGTTTTGCTGAAAATATATGCAAAGATGTTCTCGGCAGCAGACGGACAACAGAAGAAACTTTCGATGACATGCTTGCAACCCTAAAAGACAAAGCCGAAGGCAATCCGCAGGAAAAAGAATTTCTGGATGATTTGTACTTTTTAAAACGCAAAGGCAACCAGTCCACCCACTCATCTTCAGTCAAAAAAGACGGGATTACAGCTTTAGAATGCCTGCAAAGAGCCTTTGAAGTCGCAATAAGTTATTCGGTTTACAAAAACGGCCCGAGTGAAAAACTCCTGAGAATACAATATGATACGGAACTTCTTGTAACAGGCAAAAAGAACAAATCTCTCAGCGAAAGATATACCGAAAAGAAAAAACAACTCAATACAACCGGAAAGAACCAAAAACTTTCAAATCCTGTAACAAAAAAGGATAAAAAATCTTCAGCCCGGGAAAAATCAAAAACATTAAAAGTAAACCGCACATCGGCTAAAACCCGCAAGATTTCTCTATTCTGGCTAATAATGCTTGTTGCATTCACAATTTCTTTGACAATTATAGGATTTTTGATTTTGACATCAATGCGGCCATACTAAAAAGGAGATATGGAATTATGACAGATTACAAAACTTATCTTGATGAGGGAATCTCGGATATTAATAACGGCAGCTATTCACAGGCCATAGAAAAAATAGACAAATCTATTGAACTTAAAAATGATTGGGAAATTTCATATTTTTACAGAGCAGTCGCAAATCAGGCGCTGAAAAAATATGATGAGGCCATGCTTGATTACACAAAAGCCCTTCAGATTAACAGCAAAATGGCAGACGCATATTACAACCGCGCCAACATAATCCTCAGCCGCAAAGATATCGAAAATCCTAAAATAGAAAATGCTATAGAAGATTTAAAAAAGGCGCTTGAACTTGATGAAAAATTTATTGATGCACTTTTTGCAATGGCTGCTGCATACAAAAAACTCGGCCGGTATCATACCGCTCTTGAATATCTCGAAAAACTTCTGGAAATTGAACCCGATGCCATTTATGCAAAAGCTTTAAAAAAACTTATTCTTGAAAAATATATCGTTAATTAACAAATAATTTTTATCAAACTTATATTTTATAAATATTACAATATAAAAACGGCCTTGCACTAATCGCAAAGCCGTTAAATTTATAAATATCAATGTGTAATTAAATCCTATACACAGGCAAATTCTTTAGTTTCAGAACTTACACTGCAGAAATTGTAATCAGCACCGTTTTGTTCATAGTATCTGTGGCCGTCGATTACAAGTTCATTGCACTGAGCCAAAGTTGTTAATGAAAGATTTTTAGCAACTTTTGAATCAACAATAAGAGTGTTTACGTGGAAATTTTTCGGAAGCTGTTCAATTTTTGTTCCGGAAATGTTGAAAACATTTGTTCTGATATCTGTATTCAATTTTTCAACATTTGATTTTTCCATGTTCAACCATCCTGTGTAGATGTGTTCAGGAAGTTTTTTAACTTTTGTTCCTGCCATATTTACACGGTCAGCATCAATAGGTGTAGCAAAGTTTTTAATTTCAGCACCTGCCATGTTGATTTCCTGGCTAACCCAGCCGATTGTCAATTTGTCAATAACACATTTTGAAAGGTTCAAATTTCCTTCAATGTTTCCGAGTTCCAAGTGCTTGATTGTGCAACCAGACAAGTCTAAATCACCGCCGTTATAGTTGCTGAGAATTTCTTCATAATTTTTTTTCATTGTTAACCTCCTTGTTAAGTAAGTAATTTAAAATATAATTTAGTTTCTTTTTTCAGACATCCTCTATATAAATGTTTTTTTATTTTTTATTTCAAATTTGTAAAAGTTTTGGAATTTCTTATTTGTTAATTTATCACTTAGTTTTTAAAAAGAAAACTTTTTAAAAAAAGTTAATATTTTTGTATATTCCTAAACCCTGAATTGTATTATCACACTTGTATTTTAGAGTTTTATATTTCCAATTTTTTATCAAAAAAATTTTTAAAATTTTGTTCTAAATTTCACTTTTCTGCAAAGTTAAAAATAAAAAAATAAAATCCCGTTAAAAAGTAATATTAAAATTTCGCTTTTATAAATATAAACTTTTATTAAGATGTTTGATTTTTAAAATTTTTATAATATTATTAATTTATATCTAGTGTGTCTTTTTATAGGAAATATGGTTACTTATCAAAAGTAACTTATTGAAGAATAGCAAAAAATTTATCAGACAAATAATATTAAATAAATGATATAAACATTGGGGTATATTTATGAAGGTCTCATCGATAAATTCAAGCAGTACAAACATTGCAATGCAGCAAAGGCGGACATTTACACCTCCGCCGAGCAAGGCCAGAATATTTTACAACGATCATAAGGCCACAACCTATTCATCAGGAATACTCGCAGCCGGTGTCGGTGTAATATATCTTTTAAACACAAAACACATCTCAACACTGGCAAAATCAATAGCACATTCAATGAGCAAAATTTCAGCAGAGCCCGTTGCCCCAAAACGTCTGGCATCTATTATGAGCGGGGATGAATTATTGACAAAACTCCCGCATCTTACAAAAACAAACTATGAAGCAACACCAGAAAATATACAAAAATGTATTTTAAAAGCAGATCTTCACAGCCATTCTAATTATTCTGACGGCACAGGACTTGTCAAAAACCTTCTAGATGATGCAACTGACTACGCAGATGTCCTTTTTAATAAAACCAGACAAAAATTTATTTATGCTCTCAGCGACCATGACACAGTAGAAGGTCTGAAAGAAGCAATGACCATTATGGCAGGCAATCCTGAAAGATACAATAATCTGAATTTTGTTCCTGCAATAGAAGTCAGTTTTGCACACAAGGCCGAAAAAACAGGAAATCCGTGTGAAATAGCAGAACTTCTGGTTTATGGAATTAATCCGTATTCACCAAAAGTAAACAAATTTTTAGACAATATCCGCCAGAAAAGAACGGATATGATACATAACTTCATAAAAGAGGCATCAAAAGCCTGTCCGCTAACAAAATTTTCTTTTGACGAGTTTTCTAAATATTATGAATTTGAAAAATACGGAAATTTGATGAATATTCACTGGCGTGTTTACCACTATGCGCAGACAAAGCATGCCGTAACCCAGCATGCCTCAAGAATGAACCAGAATCCCGAATTGCTTTATGCTAAAATTATGGAAAATTCTAAAGGCGCCTCAATAGGCAAGCTGCATGACGATGGTAAATTACCGGCAGATATTCAGGAATCCGAAGCTTTCAAAGATATAATGCACAAATATGAACCGCACGTTGAAAACGGGAAAATTATCGCATCAAGCGAAAATACTTTTGAAGAAGTTATCAATGCTTTTAAAGATGAGAAAGGTATTTTTATGGCATTTGCCCATCCGTATTATTACGCAGAACGGGTGGACAATCCGGCAGAAGGTCTGAAATATTTTATGGAACATTCGAACGGACTCATCAAAGCCAGCGAATCCTTTCATCAGGCCTATCAGAGCAGAATAAGGCCGGAAGATATTGAAAATCTTCAAAAAGAAACAGAAAAACTCGGACTACTAAACCTCGGCGGGCAGGACAATCATAATAGAAAATTATTTGAATACAATTAACAAGGTGGAAGAATGAATATTACTCTCAACAATGACATTTACATTAACAAATATAACCGCTATGAACATTTAAAAAATAATAATAACAATAAATTATACATAAATAACTTAAAATCAATAAATACAGACATATTCCAAAAAAGTCCGGCACAGTCACCGGTCTTAAAACCAAAGTTTTCATTTACCGGAATAACCCGCCCTCTTGAGCAAATCCCTATAAAATCCGCAAAAGATGTAATTTCCCAGTGGGAAAAAATGAGGTTTGCTCCTTATTATGAGGCTCTGGATGATAAAATTTATCCGCAAAATAAAATCATTCGCGCCAGGAACTTTTCATTTCTTGATAATCTGACTTCAGATATGAAAAAAGAATTTCTTGATGCATTTGAAAAATTTACGGGATTTCCTGATCTTAAGGCTGTTTCAAACAGAATAGAAAACGAATTTATTAATCAGGTATATTCTTCCATTTCAAAAGTTTCACCCGGCTTGAAAATTATCGCCGCAGGGTATGACCCGACATGCTCTGTTGCACTTGGGAAAGCTTTTCCGGGGAGTGATCTGGACAAAGCTTTTGTTGTTCTCAGAAATGCCACAGGAATGTCTGATACAGAAGCCGTAAACCAGTTCAAAGGCCACCTCTGGTTCAACACAGACCAGAGAATTCTGAGTTTGAACAAACAGGATACTTTTCCTGAAGTTTATACCATGAGCCAAATACATGCCACTCTTGACAAACTTGATGATGCAACAAACAAATTCGCATTTACAGACGGGGTCAAGGAATATATGAAAAACTTAAAAATGTATGAGCTTGACCCGATAAAAGGCGGCATATTTAATATATCCCTGACAAGAGTTTTGCCTTATAATGGAATTTCAAAGGAATATGCCAAAAATTTTGCATACTTTTTAGAATCAGCAAGGGATGGCAAAAAGCTTATAATAAACAAAAATTACTATAACACTTTGTATTATGCAATCAGATTGTCAGAATTCGGCAACTACAGCAACGTAACCCAGATGAAAGCATATCATAACATATTATCCTCCGGAGCAAAAGAAATTAAACAAAAGCTTCAATTGCGTGACAAACTTGCAACAGAATACCCGAAAATGACACTTGAAGACAAATTTGACCTCGTTAAAGATATAGTAAAAGGAGTTTCAGGAGATAACGACAATCCGAAATTCAAAAAATATTTTGAAAATGATGATGATATAAAAAAGCGTTACGACAAACTGAACAGCCTTCTTGTAAAATAATTACATCATATTAACATAATAAATAACGTTTTTAGCCCATAAATCGCCAACGGATTTGTCGCAATATTTACCGGATTTACCGATAGCTTCCACGGTTGTAAGATTTTCACGGATTCGTTTATCAATTATTTGCGCCATAGATTGAATGCAGTCTTCTACTCTGGCAAACTTCTGCAAACCGCTTTTGACAGTAATACCGCCAATGTTATTCTTCTTTAAAGCTGCAGAAGATGTGCCTCTGCCTGATTCCTGCATACCGATTGCAACCAGAAAAGTAGGATTCACATTATATTTTTGGCCAATCTCGATAAAGGCTTTTCCTTTGCCGTAAAACGGATTATATGTTTTGCTGCCGTTGCGGCTCGGAATCATTTTTTCAATAAAATAATTTAGTTCTTCTGCTGTTCCTTTGTATTTTTCTCTCAAAAATTTGGAACTCTTATTAAAATTATTTCGGGGATAAGCGCTTAATCTTCCTGTATTCAAAGGAAACGGAAGTGTCTTTTCTTCGAATTTCGGAACTTTCGGCATAAATCTCGGTATTGCAAAACGTTCAAAGTCAATAGTATCCTGAGCGACCTTATTCAACGCCTGAGCATGTCCGGAAAGTGATGCCATTGATTCTGCCACAAGCATTGTTGCAGGCACTACTTTTTTCAAAGAGGTTTCTTTAATTTTATTTTTAATTACTTTTTGGGGCGCAAATTTCCTCAGACTCATTCGTCCATAACGAAATTGTGCCTGAATACGGGTTAAATGCATATTTTCAGTCCTTTTATTTTTTTCCAGATACATTTTGAACAAAAAGAAAAATTTTTTCAAGCGATTATTAAATTTTGTTATTGTTTATAATGTCTTTTCATTATAACTTTTCCGGTTTCATCATAACCCTTATCTTTGAGCCAGTGTGCAATAAGCTTGCCGGATTTATCAAAAATAAATGTTTCCTCCTTTGAAACCCTCAACCCCATATTCACAAGGTTGCCTTCAGTATCATATTTGTAAGATTTATAAGGATAATTCGTGCCGTCTTTTACTTCAATATGAGTCAAAACCCCTTCCGGAGAATAATACCAGACATACAACGGATTGTCATAATACATTACGGCATATGAACTGTCGGAAAACTGCGCAAGAACTCTGTCTTTAATTTCGGCGTGCCCTTTCAAAAGAAGAGTTTTATTTTCTTTGTAATTCTCATCCGCAATATTTGTTAAAACGCTCAATCCATCCGGCTTAAGAGGTGTTTTCTGCAGAAGTTCTTCTCTTGCAATGTCTGTCGTATATTTAACTCCACCCGTCAAAACCTCATCTGCATATGACATGCCTGCGAAGCATACTAATATAAAACCAATAACCAATAACTTTTTCATCACAAATAATTTTAATTATTTATTAATAAATTGTCAAATTTTTCAACAAAATCTTCCACAATTACACACCTGCGCAATGGCAAGTTTTACAAAACAAATTAAAATTTTTTCCGGAGGCAATAATGAAAATTTACCCTGTGAAACCTGACTACAAAACTAATTTTAAAGGCAATACTTTTACTCTAAAAAAATTTAAATCCGATTCCAGAGATTTCTTTGAAGCGGCAGGGGTTGTTTGTGCAACAAGTATTCCTATGTTTTTATACCTTTTGTGTTATCACTTGTATGAAAGGTATTTTAAAAGCGGGAAGGGCGAAGACAGGTAAAAAGTTGAAGAGTTGAAAGGTTGAACGGATTGCTACAAAACAATCCCCTCTCCCCTCGTGGGATGCTAGTTCGAACCGGCGAAGAATGAGCCGAGTGAGACTGTATGCCGTATGGCTGAGGGCTAGGGTAAGGGGGGGGGACAGGAAAGTGACGCGTGAGGCGTGATAAAAAGTATTCATGTCATCCTGAGGCGCACGAGCAGAGGGTAAAAGACGTTAGCCGTACCCGTTTACCGCGAGTGCGAAAGCCGAAGGATCTTCTGGAAACGCAAGAAGATTCTTCGGTCGTTTCACTTCCTCAGAATGACATGACGGACAAAATGGGGCGCTCCTTATCGCCTTTATGCCAAAACTAACCTTTCAACCCTTCAACTTTTCTACTGTTCAACCCTCTTCACCCTTCACGCGTCACTTTGTTAGAACCTGACTTACAAATCACCCACACCCGAAATTGTAAGTTCGCTACTGCTCACTAACAATTTCTTCCCTCTCCCCTCAAGGGAGAGGGGATTTATTTTACAAAATCTCCCAGCGCCTTAGTATCTTTTTTCGTAACAAACCCTTAAACTTTTCAACCATTCACCCGTTCAACTCTCTTCACGCCTCACACTTCACTCTTCACTTTTTTTAGTTATAATTATGTTATGGCTAAAGGTGCGATATTTGACTTAGACGGAACTCTCTTATATACGCTGGAAGACTTAAAAGACAGCGTAAATTTTGCACTTGATAAATTTAATTATCCGGTGCGGACTCTTGATGAAATCAGAGTATTTGTCGGTAACGGAGTAAAACTATTGATGGAGCGGGCTTTGCCTGATGGAATTCAAAACCCCGACTTCGACAGGTGCCTGAACTGTTTTAAAGAACATTACGCAAAAAATATGTACAACAAAACAAAGCCTTTCGATGGGATAGAAGATATGCTCGACATTCTAAAATCCAGAAATTACCGTATTGCTGTTGTTTCAAACAAGTTTGATGCTGCAGTCAAAGAACTCTGTAAAAAATATTTTAATGGAAAGATTGAACTCGCAATAGGAGAAGCGGAAGCGGAAGGAATAAGAAAAAAACCTTATCCTGACAGCGTTTTGCGTGCTATGAAGCTTCTGGACTGCGATATTGACAAAACTTTTTATATAGGAGATTCCGAAGTTGACATCCAAACTGCCGATAACAGCGGTCTGAAATGTATCAGTGTCACCTGGGGATACAAAGACGAAAAATATTTGATTAGCCAAGGCGCAAAAATAATTGCCCGTAAACCTTCTGATATTTTAGAATTTTTAAAATGACCGTATTTTCAATCAGGCATTCAATTTTTGAATAAGCATCAAAATATTTTCGCCAAGATTTTTCATATTAGCCATAGCCTCGGCATCTGCGCTAATTTCACCTTTATCACGGCCAAAGCCGAAATTCCAATAGGTAGAACCCGGAATAATCATTTCAGACATTAGCATCATCTCATGAATACTTGCCTGAATAAAGCTTCCGCCGCCTCTTCTTTCGGCAATAACCGCAGCACCGACCTTATGCTTAAAAAGTTTTCCGTTAGCAAGTGCAATTACACCTGCTCTGTCAATTAAAGCCTTCAATTCCGGAGTCATATTGGCAAAATACGACGGTGTGCCGAAAATTATTGCATCTGCGCTGAACAAATCTTCCAAAATATCATTCAAAATATCGTCATTGAATACGCATTTTCTGTTCAAAAGCTTCTGACAGGCCCAGCAGCCCCTGCATCCGTGAATATTTTGCCCGCCAACCTGAATAATTTTTGTTTCAATTCCGGCTGCTTTAATCGGTTCCAAAACTGCATTCAGCATTATTTCCGTGTTACCGCCCTTGCGGGGGCTTCCGTTTATTGCGACAACTTTCATGCCTGCTCCTCTGATTTTATTTCGTATTCCATAACATAATCATCCATCTCATACCCGTTGCCAATTCGCGTTACCTGCAGATGAAGCAGTTTAAAGCCCCATTCTTCATATATTTCTACAGATTTAATATTTTGTTTACTAACCGTCAGTTGAATTTTTTTGAAATTCTTTTCCAATGCCATTTTTTTTATCATTTCAAAAACAAGACGGCCTATTCCTATATATCTGTAGTCCTTAGCCATATAAAACTTTGACAAAAACAAATAGTCTTTTCCCGGTGCAATTCCAAAATAACCTGCTTTTTTGCCATCTTCTACAACAAAATAATATTCGTAATTTTCATATTCTATCTGTTCTGCCAGCGCAATCTCAGACTGGAACTTATTAACCATGTAGTATATTTGTCCTAAAGTCATTAATGAATGCCAGTACTCAAACCAAATATCTTTTGCAAGTGCTGCAAGCTCTTTTATATCTGCCTTTTCAACTTTTATTATATCTGTCATATTTGCCTCTGATTCCATTCAACATTTATAAAACACAAATCATCACCGGTACGTGCATTCTTCAAAACATGTTTCGTATGTTTGTCATCTGCAATTTCAATTTGTGACAAGACCTTATTACCGAATTTAATCTCTTTCTTAAAAACTATATCAAGATTTTTTATACAACGAGAACTTCTAAAATCCAAACTAAACGGTTCAAAAGCCCAGATTATATAATTGCAATTGTTGGCGTGATGGTTAACGTCTATATCATCATATCTTATTTCAAAAGTTTTTTCAATATCTATTTTATCCGGCGTCTTGATTTTCGAAAAACATAAGTCCTCAGGCTGCTTTTGATAAAGCGGCATAAAAGGATTGCCTTCGAGCGCATCTGCAACACTGACGGGTTTGCCGGAAAGAGTATCCACAAGCGACCACGAACTTGCGGCTCTTGCAAGGCACTCCGAGTCATTCCAAATCTCAAAATCACGGAAAGCAAAAATCTTATTGTATCCTCTCGGTTGAGTTTTGAGAGTAAGGTTATACAAACCGACCGGATATTTAAGAAACTCAATTCTGTATTTAAGGAGAAACCAGGCGAGATTTTTTTTAGAGATATAAGAATACCCGAACCCGAGATTTTCGGCATTTTCGCTGGCCATATCCTGAAAGAAATTCAACACAGCCGATGGCTTAAGCGCAAGCCCGAAATCCATCTCAGAATATCTTACCTTTACCTTCTCCTCGTACATAAATATATTTTAGCATAAAACCTTTAACTTGTGATTTTAATTAATGGAAGTTAATAGATTTAAGCGGACAAATTTATTTGCCTGCTCAAAATGTAAGTGCTCAGGTGTATTTTCGGTAACACTGGCTAATTTTGTATGATACTTCTAGTAGCTTGATTTAGCTTTACCTGATAGTTTTTTATATTACATTTCGTCAAAAATTATTTTGCTCTATTATCTGTTTTATAGTATCTTCTAAGCTAAAAAAAGGTTTCCAATTAAATTCCTTTATAAATCTTACAGGACTCATTTGAGTATTCAGGTTAATATCTTTTTCTTCTAAAAGAATTTCTACTTCTTTGCCATATCCGGAAAGAATATTTTTTATAACATTTGCAATATCACAAATATTATACTGTTTACCATTCCCAATGTTATATATATTATATTCAGGCCGCAAATTCAAATTAAATAACAAATTGATAGCATTAATTGCATCATAAAAATTCATAAACGAAAAATTTTGTTTGCCGCCGACAATTTTTATTTGCCTGTTATGCAAAGCATTAATAATAAGTTTGGATAAAACATGCTGCTGATAATGTACTCCAGTAAGCGAAGCTAATCTAATATTTATATACTGATCCTCTCTTAACGTCTGCGCCAACAACTGTTCGCATAGTAATTTTGCTTCGCCGTATAAATCAGTTGGTTTGGGTTCATCTTCTTCAGTCCAGAATTTTGAATTAACCATATCATAAACAGCCTGTGACGATATATTTATAAAACGTTTACAATTATGTATCTTCGCCATTTTGAATATATCCGTTGATAATTCAACAGACGCTTTAAGCAAATTTTCATTAGAGCTTCGGTTAAAGGCACAATGCAATACAAAATCCAAATTTTCATTAAGCTTATCCATTTCTTCATATGAATAACAATTTATATTTGGATATTTTACATATTTCTGCAACAAAAATTCTTTATCACGTGAGAATAAAAATAGTTTATTATTTTCATAATATTTTGATATTATTGCTGTTGCAATCTTACCGTTTGCGCCTGTTATCAATATATTTTGCATAATTTATCCCTCCAAGCCACTAATATATTTTCATTTTTATCCGAAAGAATTTTTAAAGTTCAATGTTAAAATTAATTATCATATTGTTATTGTCTTTAGATATAACTTTCAGATTATTGCGAATTGTTTCTTGTATTTGCTCGTATTGTAATTCATTGTCAGGAACAACAAATATTCTGACCCCTATCTGAGATAACTTTCCCCAATTGTCGTCTGTAAGAATATCACCTTCTTTATAGCTCAAAAAAACATATTCTATGCCTTTTGTTTTTTTTAGTATGTCAATTCCTTCTATTTTCTTTATTTCTCCGGGGGTTATTAAACAGCTGATGTTATAGCATTTTTTTATTTTCAATGGCGATATTCTTGCAAGTTCATTTCCGTTATTCATTTTTCCGGTTAACGCATAATTAATCATCATAGCAAGAGGATTGTATCCTTGTACTTTTTCAAGAAGAATATATTCCAGACTGCCTGTTAATCTAAATCCCGGTTCATAAGGAATAAATGTGTTCTCTTCATCAACAAAGCCTTGAATAAACATCATTCCGTTTTCAATGTTTAATTCTTCAAACATTTTTTGAAATTTGGGATGCAATTCTCTTTCAAATTTTTCACTTGCTTCTGCCGGAAAGATATAACCCGTAGGTAGTTTGATAAAACCATCTTTAACAGGTGCTACGCATCTGTTGCCCATAAGAGTAAAATAAGCTTTCCCTTCTACAAAAAGATAGAAAACAGTGGCTTCAGGGTATGTTAAATATTTCTCAATAATATATTTTTTACTCTTGGAATTATCAAGCGCCAAAGCGATACTGGTTTTTAGCTCTTCTTCATCATGTGCAATAGAAATTCCTCTGGCACCTGAATTATCTACCGGTTTAACTATCAGAGGAAAATCTTTATTATCATTTTCTTTTAAATCTTTAATATACGGTATTCCGAATCTTTTAAGATAATCTTTAAAAACCGTTTTTTCTAAAGTAAATGTAATTTGTTCATTGTTTGTAATATAGCAGGGTAAATTTGATTTGTTGCATATTTCTTTATATGCAGGAAGCAAAGAATCTGCAAATCCTGTTAGAACACCGTCAATATTTTTCGCTTTTATTAAATTAACTACTCTATCAACATCCACTGCATTTATTAAATAATTTTCATCCGCAAGTTTTTTAGCGGGAGAATTTTCATTATAATCAATAACAACAACTTTTGCTCCAAATTTTTGAGCTGTTTTAACAATTTCGCATTGAAAATTTGTTGCTCCTAAAACTAAGAGTTTTTTGCCTGTCCAGTTATACATTTATAACCTCCAATATTCGTTTCATATCTGTTGTATTGTAGCGTTGGTCAATTGGAAGAGGAATTAGATATTTTTGCAAAATCCCTTCAAAGTATTCTATTGGTTGCGGTGACCAGTATGTTGCGACGTAGATTTTATTTTTAATAAGTTTCTGTTTTAAATTGTTATCTTTAACAAGATACGGGTATACCATCGGGATATCATCTTTATCAAGGTTTATTAATAATTCATTTTTTTCTTTTAATGAATTATTAAGTGTATTAAAGTTTTCAAGACGCCTTTTGCTTGCATATTCAATATCAACGGAATTAAAAATCCGTTGTGTAAGATTAGACATTAATTTAATGTCTTCATTAATTAAAGAATCATCATTGTGGCAAAAATCGTCATAGCCAAATTGCGCATTGACATCTATCCTTTTTAAAAGATGTGAAAATCTTTGATATGATATATCCTGTTCCAACTGGGTATCTAACTTTTTATCACAGTACAAAAAAGCCCCATCAGGAACACCAAAAAATTTTCTGATAGAATTAAAGGAAGCTATTCCGTATTTTGGCATATAAAAGGCCTGAGAATTATCTACTATCAAATTTTTATATTCTGTAGCCAGACTTTTAACATTTTTTGCATTAATGCCAAAATAATTTGTATAAAGAATATAGGCATTTTCTGGAAAACTTTGAACAGGATAAAAATTTTCATCAATATGATAAAATTTGATTTTACAATTTTCTTTTTGCACTGATTGCCATACAACTGGACAAGTGTAAAAAGGCAGATATATTTCTTTTATATCAAAAGCTTTTATCACATACCTCAGACAATTTCTCGCACAATTAAGCGCAACAGAACTGCCAATATTGTCATATTGTTCTTTTAATTCTAATTCAAAATATCCGCCGATTTCTTTGATCATTATATCCTTTCAAAAACCTTCTCAAATTAACTCGTAATCATCCAGCATTTCCTTGATTTTTTTAGGAGGATTAAACATCATTACATCAATAATTGATAAACCTGATTCAAAATTTTCTTCTCCTCTTCTTTGTGAATAAAAAGACAAATTATGTTTTAAAAATTTTATATTTATATTTGCTTCAATATATTTTTTTGTATTAAAAAATTCTACTCCGCCTTCTGGATTCCAGTATTCTGTTACGTTACCAAGTGCTTTACAAATATTCAAAGCCCATTCATCTGGTGCTTTTGCTGGTTCTATTTTAAGACTCATTTCTGAAAAAATTTGGCAGTTAAACTGGATCTGCAAATACTTACAAATTGTATTTAATACAGAATAATTTAACTTGACAATACTGTCTGTCTCAATATCCAATGCGTTTCGTATAATATCTATTGTTTCTTTATAAAATGGTGCTTTCTTTTTATAATGAGTTAACTGCGCCAATATTTTATCTTTCCATTTTTCAGAATTATTAATTTGAATATCTTTTATTAGAGTTTCTCTTGAATGTTTTAGCAAAGGAACTGAAATATATTGCCAGCCTTCACCTTGTTTTAATACTCTATTCCTTTCTATCCAACCGTGTCTTATAAACTGTACAATATCAAACAAAATAAACATATCTGTATTTTTTATTAAACTAAAATATCCTATATAAGGGAAAAAATACGGCTGCATTATTGCTATCTTCTTAGGCATCAAAAAATTCCTCCATTTATTTCAATTTCTTAATCCTAACATAATTACACAAAAAATTAATATGTTTGGATTCATTTTTAATAGTTTTTGCATGTTTTGTGCAAACTTTTATAATTATACTTGCAATCTGGCAATGTTATTTATCTGTTCAAGTTCTTTTTTATCAAATTGGTTATGTCCTCTTTCTATTTTTTTTAAATTATTATATTTATCTATACACAAATCAAAGAAATATTGATATCTTAATAAAATTATCCATATCAACCAGCCTATTCTTTTTCCGAATAACCGTTTTAAAACTACCAATTTTTTTGAATTCGCATACATAGTAAAGTACTTGTCATTTCGAAAATTCAAGTATTTATTGATAGAATAATAAGAATATTTAGTTGAATAGTAGGATTCTATATTACTCCATTTTGAGAAAATGCCATATCCTGTGAAGTTATATACAGACATAATTTTGTCATAATAATATACCGGTCCTTTATCCATTATGGCATAATAAATGAAGATATCTCTTTTCCTATTCGCAATATATTCTTTATTCCAATCTATAACGTTACGATGAATTCTGGCGGATAAGTGCAGATATACCTGATTATTAAAAGAAATCGGAAGATTTATTTTTCTTCTTCCAAGATGTCCGTGAACATATGAATATTCTTTTCCAGTTATGTGATTTTTAAATAATGTATCATGAGCCCATATTACATACTGTGGATTTTGTTCAAGAAAATCTATGCCGGTTTCAATTTTTATATCGGAACACCAATAATCATCACCATCTAAAACAGCAAAATATTTTGTATTTATTGTCTTATAAAAAGCAGATAAATGCTTTAAATTGGTATTTTTTTTCATAATAATTAATTGGATTTTTTCCGGATAAGCTTTTGCATATTCCAAACATATTTCTGTAGTTCCATCTGTGGAACAATCATCCAGTATCTTGATTAAATAATCATATTTTGTGCATTGATTCAAAACACTTTCGATTGCTTTTCTTATATTAGTTTTATGATTATAAGTTGTTATAAAAACAGTTAGAATATATTCTTTATTTTCCCTATATTTTTTAAGTTCATCTAAAATTGCTTTGTTTTCAAGATATTTTTTGTTTTTTATTTCTTCTTTGCTTCTTTTATAAAAATTAATTTTCTCTTTATTTTTTACTGATAAATTAATTCCGAAAAAGGAGTATCTTCTGTGAAAGTTGCCTCTTACTTTATTTATATTTTTTATTTTGGAAAAGTTATTTTGTTTATAAGGTTTTTTCACAATGCCTCCTTGATTAGATTATATTCTGCTGCGTTTATATTATTTGGAAAGTTGCTTATAAAAGATTTCTTAATAAATGAATTTTTCGTTTTATCCATCAGCCAAAATGATCTTACAAATCATTTCAATGTCCGAATCTTTTAATCCGACATATAATGGTAGACAGGCAATTCTTTTTGATATATCTTCACTGACCAGACACTTATATCTCTCCGGCATATATCCGATTGTATTCAGACTCGGATAAAAATATCTTCTCGGATAAATTCCCTGCTGATTCAGTGCTGCAAATACGCTTAACAATTCTTCTTCCGTTTTAAACAATACCGGATAATATGCATAATTATATTCCAATTCCGACTGTACGCTTGGACGGGCTAATCTGCCTTCCAGCAATTCATCATAGTATTCGGAAATAGTTTTTCTTCTCTGTTTTATATCTTCCAGATGAGCAAAATTTGCCAGCCCCATCGCTGCGTGAAATTCCGATTGTTTTCCGTTTATGCCAAGGTTGTAGTGCTCATCTCCGATATTCCCGAATCTCTTAATCATATGCAATCTGTCGAAAACTTCTTTATCTTTTGCAATACATGCTCCACCTTCTACCGTGTGGAATAACTTTGTTGCATGAAACGACAGTGTTGAAACATCACCGTATGATAGAAGGGATTTGCCTTTATATATTGACCCAAAAGCATGTGCCGCATCATATATGACTTTCAGACCATATTTATCAGCTATTTTTTGTATTCCGTCAACATCACAGGCATAGCCGAATACGTGTACAGGCATTATTGCTTTTGTTTTGTCGGTTATTGCAGCCTCTATTTTATTCACGTCCAACGTATAGTTATCCGGTTCAATATCTACAAATACAGGTTTGCATCTTTCCCACAAAATTGATGACGTTGTTGCCACATAAGAAAACGGTGTTGAGATTATTTCTCCGTCCTCAATTCCGAGGGCTTTCAGGGCAAATTGAAGTGCAATCGTTCCGTTTGTCACGTACTGAAAATTTTTTACCCCCAGATAATCGGAAAGTTTCCTTTCCAATTCTTTCACAAGCGGACCTTCGTTTGTCAAATGTCCTGTTTCATATATTTTGTCTACATACGAATAATATTCCTCCTTTGGCGGAAGATATGGTTTCGTTACAAATATTTTTTCTGAAGATGTTGCTGTTGTCATCCTACAAGACTCCTGACATAATCGTAATATTCATTGTTTTTAACATTTTTTATATTGTTTAAAATCTTTGTCTTTGATAAATACTTCATTCTAAACGCAACTTCTTCAAGACATGCCATTTTTATCCCCTGATTTTCCTCAATCGTCTGAACATACTGACCTGCCTGAAGCAATGACTCATGGGTTCCGGTGTCAAGCCACGAAAATCCACGTCCCAATCTTTCCATTCTGAGAGTATTATTTTTCAAATAAATGTTATTAATATCTGTAATTTCTAATTCTCCTCTTGCAGAGGGTTTGAGATTTTTTGCATAATTTATAACGGAATTGTCATACATATACAAACCTGTTACGGCATACTTTGATTTAGGGTTTTCAGGTTTTTCTTCTATTGAAAGCACCCTGCCGTCTTTGTCAAATTCGACAATTCCAAATCTTTCCGGCTGTTTTACGGGATAAGAAAAAATGCAGGCTCCGCCTTCTTTTTCAATCTGTTTTGAACGGTATTTTAATGTTCCTGAAAAGCGCGGACCGAAGAAAATGTTATCCCCTAAAATGAGTGTCACACAATCTTTCCCGATAAAATCTTCGCCGATAATAAAAGCTTCAGCAAGACCGTTCGGTTGTTTCTGAATTTTGTATGACAAATTAATCCCGAAATGTTTTCCGTCACCAAGAAGTTTTTGAAATTCCGGTACATCTTTTTCCGTTGTTATAATCAGAATATTTCTTATCCCAGCAAGCATAAGAACTGAAAGTGGGTAATAAATCATCGGCTTGTCAAACACGGGCAGAAGCTGTTTTGAAGTTACAAGCGTTGTCGGATACAATCTTGTTCCGGAACCGCCGGCAAGTATTATACCTTTCATACTAATGCAGCCTCCTTTTTTCTTTCAATATTTTTAATCCAGTCCTGATTATTCAGATACCAGTCTATTGTCATTGAAATTCCTTCTTCAAAAGTAACAGATGGTTTCCAGCCTAGTTGTGAAGTAATTTTGTCGTTAGAAATTGCGTAACGTCTGTCATGACCTAATCTATCCTGTACATACTCGATGAAGGATTCGTCTTTGCCCATTTTTTCCAGAATAATACGGGTAATTTCAAGGTTAGTCTTTTCGTTATGCCCGCCGATATTATAAACTTCACCGGCTTCCCCTCTATGGAGCACAACATCTATAGCCCTGCAGTGATCGTAAACATATAACCAGTCACGAACATTAAGTCCGTCGCCGTAGACCGGCACCTTTTCGTCTTTCAAAAGCCGTGAGATAAAAAACGGAATAAGTTTTTCGGGATATTGATACGGACCGTAATTGTTTGAACATCTTGTGATAAGAACAGGAAGGCTGTATGTTTCTCCGTAAGCTCTCACTAATAAATCTGCACCTGCTTTAGATGCAGAATACGGACTGTTCGGCGCAAGCGGGGTTGTTTCATAAAAATATCCTGTCTTTCCGAGCGTTCCGTAAACTTCGTCCGTTGAAACCTGCAAAAATCTTTTAATCCCCGTTTCTTTTGAAGCCTGAAGAAGATTCAATGTCCCTTGAATATTTGTTTCTACAAAAATTTCGGGTCTTTTAATTGAATTATCTACGTGGGATTCTGCCGCAAAATTAACAACCAAGTCAACCTGTCCGGTTAATTCCCGCACAAGCCGTTTGTCGCAGATATTGCCATGAACAAACCTGTAATTCGGATTGTTTTCAACATCTTTCAGATTGTCCAAATTCCCGCAGTAAGTAAGCGCATCAAGATTTATAACCCGATAATCCGGATAAGTATTAAGTATATGCCTTACAAAGCAACTGCCGATAAATCCGGCACCACCTGTTACAAGTATATTCATGCCCTGTCCTTCTCCCTTCTCAATTCCAAAACCAATGATGCTTTTTTACTCAACGGCAGGCTTAAATAACAAATTGGTTTTTGATCACGGTTGTTCAAATATTTTTTCTTGTAATTTTCAAGAATACCGTAATACATTTTATCCAGTTTTTCCGAATTTTTTGAATGCCTAAGCCCGAGGTAAGTAAGAAAATTCAGATTGAGCCTTGTAGAGAAAAACCTTGAAAGCAGACGGTTATATTTAAAGTCAAACTCTTTATTAAGCTGTAAAATTACAGAAGCTGTCTTATATCTTTGCCTGTAAGCAGAAATTCCCGAATAAACTCCGCCTCCGCTGCAATTGTAAACCGACATAACTTTGTTTATATAATACAGATTTCCTTTTGTCAGAAAATAAAAGTTTGATGCTACATCATAGGTTACAATTACCGGATTTTTAATTTCTTTAAGATTAAGGCATTCTGTTCTGTAAAGTCTTGAAGATGCGTGAGGTTCTATATAATATTTTCTTTTAATTTCCTTCGGAGGAAACTTAAAGATTTTATCAGGAGCTTCTTTGATATAATATCTTGTTTTGTTGCTGTCTGCATATTTTACCAGTGTATTGTGCGCGCAGAAGGAACATTCAGGATGTTTTTCCAGTATATTAACCTGTGTCTGGAGTTTATTCTCGTCACACCAATAGTCGTCTGTTTCAAGGGTTGCAAAGTATTTTGTATTAACAAGCTTCAGCCCTTCATAAATATTAGTTGTTCCGCCGACATTTTTCTCTCTTAATATACATTTTACGTTTTCTAAATTTTTATATTTGTTTATTAAGTTGACAGTCCCATCAGTTGAAGCATCATCAAGAATAATTATTTGAACAGGAAATGTAGTTTTCTGACTCAATACACTCTGGATAGCTTTTTCAAAAGTATTAATATGATTGTAAGTAACAAGCAAAACAGTAACTAAAGGATTAATCATTCTTCCTCCGCCACAGATTTTAAATTTGAAGTTTTTAGTATTTGATATTTTTTTATGTAAGTCATCATTCTCTCTTACAATAATTCCTGCTTTTAAACACAACATTTTAAATAAAATGTTGTGTAATCTTTTAAAACTAATATTATCTCAAAAATATTTTATAATATATAAATGCTGTTAAATATTAATATTTTGTAATAATAACCTGTTAGACTTTATTTATGCCGTAATCCACATATAGTTGTGTTACACAACATTTTATTTAAAATGTTGTATTTGTATCCGATGACATTCTTAATATCAAAGAAAGAGACAAAGTATGAAGGTACTAATATTAGCAGGGGGCCTAGGCACGAGATTGGGCGAGGAAACGGGAACAAAACCGAAGCCGATGGTAGAAATCGGCGGGTATCCTATTCTGTGGCACATAATGAAGATTTATTCGCATTATGGCTTTAATGACTTTGTAATCCTGACAGGATATAAATCTCATGTAATTAAAGATTACTTTGTTCACTATTATCAAAGATATTCAGACCTAACGATAGATATGCGTGACAATACAATAGAGCTTCACAAAATGCGCACGGAACCCTGGAAAGTAACAATGCTTTATACAGGGCAGAATGCAATGACAGGTGCCAGAATTAAAAAAGCACAGGATTATGTCGGGGATGAACCCTTCTTACTTACCTACGGCGACGGTGTTGCAGATGTGAATATTAAAGAACTTGTGGAGTTCCACAACTCGCATAAAAAAATAATGACAATGACTTCAGTTCAGCCTTCCGGCAGATTTGGCGCGCTGAATATAGAAGAGGATGGAACAATATCTTCATTCAGAGAAAAACCAAAAGGCGACGGCGGCTGGATAAACGGCGGATTCTTTGTCTGCGAACCTGAAGTGTTTAACTTTATAGAAGCAGGAAATGAAAACGAAATCTTTGAGCGCAGACCTCTTGAAACAATAGCCGAACACGGCGGGCTTGCTGCATACAAACACCACGGCTTCTGGCGGCCCATGGACACTCTGAGAGACAAAATTGAACTGGATGAAATGTGGGAATCCGGTACAGCTCCCTGGAAAGTCTGGGAGAAAACTAACGCGTATGAAACCTTAGCCGGAGTAATATAAAAATGAAAGAGAGAGTTTTAGTTACCGGCGGAACTGGTTTTATCGGCCGCAATGTAGTAGATGAATTAATAAGACGGGGATATGAAGTTCATTCGCTTGTATATCCTCCGTTTGCACCTGAAAATGACGGGCTTGTTCAGTACGAAATGAACCTTCTGGATAAAGAAGCTCTTGAAGAGTTCTTCAAAAACCATTCCTTTGAAAACCTTATTCACCTCGCCTGGTATGTTGGACCTAAATGCCACATCCATGATTTAAATCTGGACTGGACTATTGCAACATTGAATTTACTTAAATTATTTAAGGAAAGCGGCGGTAAAAAATTCTTAGGCGCCGGTACAATTTCTGAATACGAATACAAATACGGCTATCTGGTTGAAGAGCAAACTCCAACCGATCCGCAAACTCTTTACGGAAATACCAAAAACGCTATCTTTAATATCGCTAAAGTCTATTGCAAACAAAATAATATAGAATTTAAATGGCCTAGAATTTTTAATCTGTACGGGCCTGCGGAAAAACCGCAGAGATTAATGCCGTCGGTTATTAATTCGTGTCTGAAAGGCGAGGATGTAAAAGTCAGCGATTGCCTTAAATTTCAGGATTACCTGCATGTGGAAGACACTGCCCGCGGTATAGTAGATGTCTTTGAAGCAGATATTCAAGGGGCCGTCAATATCTGCTCGGGTAAACCAGTACAACTCAGAACTATCGTCGAAAAAATAGCCGAACTTACCGACTTTAAAGGCAATATCCTATGGGGCGCGATACCGGCTGCCTTCGGAGATGATTTAGTCGCAGGAAACAACGAAAAATTGAAATCAACCGGCTGGACTCAAAAATATTCACTTGATGAAGGCTTAAAAATGACTATTGAGTGGTGGAAAGATTACAACAGGAGAGAAATTAACAGTGTCAAATTTTAATAATGTTTATTCAGGTAAAACAGTACTTGTAACAGGTCATACCGGCTTTAAAGGAAGCTGGCTTTCAATCTGGCTTACAATGCTCGGGGCAAAAGTTGTCGGCTATGCGCTTGAACCGTACAGCGAGAGAGGAAACTACAAGGCTTCACATCTGGAAAAACATTTATTTGCAGATGTGAAGGGTGACGTCCGTGACAGTGAAAAGCTGGAAGAAACAATCGCAAAGTATAAACCTGAAATTGTTTTCCACCTTGCAGCACAGGCGTTAGTCAGAACAGCTTATGCAAATCCGAAATACACATACGAAACCAACGTTATGGGGTCTTTGAACATACTGGAGGCTGTCAGAAAATTTGATTGTATTAAGACGGTTGTTATGATTACCTCTGACAAGTGCTACGAAAATGTAGAGCAAATCTGGGGTTACAAAGAAACAGACAGAATGGGCGGTTACGACCCGTATTCATCTTCAAAAGGGTGTGCAGAACTAATGATTTCATCTTACAGAAACTCTTACTTCAACCCGAAAGATTATGCAAAACACGGAAAGGCAATAGCGTCAGTCCGCGCCGGAAATGTAATCGGCGGAGGCGACTGGTCAGATAATCGTTTAATCCCTGACTGCATAAGATTTATTGAAGAAGGGAAAGATATCGAAATACGATCACCAAAGGCAACACGCCCGTGGGAGCATGTAATGGAGCCTTTAAGCGGATACCTTAGAGTCGGCCAGAAGTTAATGGAAGATCCTGTTAAGTATTCGGAAGGTTTCAACTTCGGGCCTCCGATAGAATGCAACAAAACAGTTTGGGAAGTTGTGGAATACCTGGTTAAATACTACGGCAAAGGCAAAGTAGTAGATGTATCAGGAAAAGAAATGGTGCATGAAAATACACTGTTGAGTCTTGATGTCACAAAAGCATACAGAATGCTTCAGTGGAAAGCAATGCTTAATTTAAAAGAGGCTATAGAATTTACGGTTGACTGGTACAAGGAAGCTCTGCACTCGGACGATATGTTCGAATTTTGTAAGAAACAAATTCAAGCACACTCGGATAAAGGATATCTATGGGAACTGTAATCTTAGGAAGCGGAATCGCCGGAATTTCTGCAGGTTATCATCTTGAAAAATCCGGTGAAAATGTCGTTATTTATGAAAAAGACAGCGACTGGGGCGGTTTATGCGGAAATTTCACGATAGACGGCTTCCGTTTTGACCGGTTTGTGCATTTTACTTTTGCGCCGGATGAGTACATAAAAAATATTTTTGAAGAATCCTCGCCGACTTTCCCGCATCCTCCGGTGTCTTACAACTACTGGAACGGTTACTGGCTCAAGCATCCTGCTCAAAACAATCTCTGGTCTTTGCCAGTGAAAGAAAAAGTAAAAATCATCGAGGATTTTGTAAACCGTCCACAAAAAGAAGTTTTGGAAATCAAAAATTATGAAGAATGGCTTCGGGTTCAATACGGAAATTATTTTGCAGAAAACTTTCCGTTCAAATACACCCGCAAATACTGGGGAGTTGAACCAGAAGATCTTGAAACCAAATGGGTTGGAAACCGGTTGCACGTATCGCCTCTTGGTGAAGTTTTACGCGGATCTTATGAGGAACAGGCAGAAAACTTCTATTACACGAAATTTATGAAATACCCTAAAAAAGGCGGGTTCCGCTCAATCTTAAACAAATGCCGCGAAGGTTTGGATATACGTTTTAACAAAAAAGTCATCAAAATCAATCCTCAGGAAAAGATAGTCATATTTAAAGACGGAACAAGCACAAAATACACAAGATTGATTTCATCGCTTCCGCTGCCAGAAATAGTAAAAATGATAGACGGAATACCGGAGGAAGTAAAGGAAGCCGGTTTAAATCTAATGCACACATCAGGTTATATGGTGTCATTAGGATTTAATCGTCCGGATGTGGCAAAACATCTCTGGTTTTATATTTACGATGAAGATATTTTGCCGGCAAGGGTTTATTCGCCAAACTTGAAGTCTGCGGATAATGTACCTGAAGGGTGCAGTTCACTGCAGGCTGAAATTTTCTTTGCAAACAAGGGCGGGGAAGAAATTACAGCAACCGGAAAATCAGCAAGCGGTTGGGAAATTCCTTCTAAAGAAGCAGTTTTGAAAAACACAATTGAAAAGCTTGCAGGAATGGGATTGTTTAAAGAAGAAGAAATTGTTGTAAAAGACATACGATTTGAAAAGTATGCAAACGTAATCTTTGACAAAGATATTTACAAAAACAGAGCGACCGTTCTGGACTATCTGAATAAAGTTGGAATAGAAAGTATCGGACGCTTTGGTAAGTGGGAATACTTCTGGACCCACCAGGCGTTCCAGGATGGAAGAAAGGTTTGTGTACAATGAAATTAGTTGAATATATTTTTTCTTGTAAAAACACTAAAAATAATCATAAGTTAATAACTTTTTTAGGTATAAAATTTAAAATTAAAAAACAAGATTATTGCGAAAAAATTACTTTAGATTTAATTCAATGCTTACAGCCGTTTTTTAAAAAAGATACATATATATTAATGGATAATTTATATGAAGAACATGCAAGCTGTATAGATACATATTCTTTATTTAAATATTTATTAGAGAAGAAGTATAAGGCATATTATGTTTTATGGGAAAAAAATCCGTTATATAAAAAATTAAAAAAGAATAATCAATTAAAAAATATTATTGTTACGAAAAAAAACAGTTTAAAAAGTAAAGAACTTTTATATAAACTTTTTATCCATCTTTTAAAAACCAAATATACAATTCTTTCATTCAGAGACTCCGTATATAAAGGACTTGAAAAATTTTTATACAATAATAAATATATTTTTCATACCGGCATAGGTCATGGTCCTGTTTTTTTAAAAACATCAGTATTATCAACACCTTATTTAACCCCTGATATATGGAATTTATATTTAGTATCAAGTAACTACGAAAAAGAACTTTTTGTTAAATATGGCTGGGATTCTAAAAAAATATTTAATATAGGACTTCCTAGATTTGATTTATGCAAAAGGGAACCGCACAAGGGAAAAAATATTTTTATTATGTTTACCTGGCGTTTACAATCATTTAGAGATCCTAATAAAAATTTAAAGGATTCCCAGTATTATAAAAAATTCATGAGTTTAATAAATAATCAAGAATTGATACAACTCGCACAACAAAAAAACATAAATATAACATTTTCAATTCATCATTCATTTAAAGATCTTTGTAATATTGAATTTAAACTTAATGATTGTTTCAAAATTGCAGATAGTAATAACCTTATTCATTATGTTAATAATTCGGATTTGTTTATAACAGATTATTCAAGTATATTTCATGATTTTATGTTTTTAAATATACCGGTTATTTTTTATAGATTTGACTATAAAGACTCCTGGTTGTCAGAATTAGATTATCAGGATTTAGAAAATTGTAAAGAACAAGATTCAAAATTATTTAATGTTGTATACGACGAAAATAAATTAATTAAAAAAATCAAATTTTATATAAAAAACAATTTTGAATTGGAAAAAGCATATGTTGATATAGAAAATTCTTTTTTTACTGAAAAAAAAGATTTAAGAAAAAAATTTATAACACAATTAGAAAAATATTACGAGGTGCACAGTGGAAACAATAAAACCCTTTTTTAAAAAACAAGATATCGTTATTGCTGTATCAAGCTCAGATGAATATTCACCATACCTTTGCGTTTATCTTGAATCTTTAAAAGAAAATGCTTCTAAAGACAAGCAATATGACATTGTCATTTTTGAACGTAACATTAGTGAAAGAAACAAAAAAATAATATTAGAATATATACAAACTAAAAATATATCTATCAGATATTTTAATCCTGTAAGTTTTTTTAAAAATTGCATGCTTTATGTTTCTCACGACTATTTCAAAGAAGAATGCTATTTCAGACTTGCGGCACCTGTAATATTTAAAAATTATAAAAAAGTAATTTTCACAGATTTAGATTTAATACTTTGTGATGATATATTAAATTTAGGAGAAATTGATTTAAAAACAGCACCGTTAGCAGCATGTATCGAGCCAGTCTGGCAAGAGCTATACTTACGTAATTGCAGGATTTATAATACTAACATTCAAAACTATACAAATAAAGTGCTGGAATTGCCTGGCTCATTCGAATACTTTAATACAGGTGTTTGTATTTTTGATGTAGATAAATATAATAAAGAAGAAGCCTTTTATAATATTTTAAATGAAATCAAAACAACAAAATTTTTGTATCAAGAGCAGTGTGCGTTAAACAAATATTTTAAAGGAAGATTTTATAAATTACCTTTGATATGGAACTATGAATTAGCACCAAGCCTTATTAAAAATGAGTTAAATTTTGTTTTCTATAATTCCTATAAAAAAGAAGAAGAAAATGCAAAAATAATACATTATTTAGGGCGTTTTAAACCATGGATAAATCCAAAAGAATATAAAGCCGAAATTTGGTGGCAGTATGCACGAAAAACACCATTTTATGAAGAAATTTTACAACGAATGGTACAATTTAATGTCTCTAGTCCTGGAAACATGAAAAATGAAATTGCTAATATTCGTTCTGAAATTGTAAACAATCAATATAACCAGAAATTACTGTATACTATGAAACACATGTTATATTTCAATTTAAAAAAGTACTATTATAAATGTAAAGGTTTTGTATTTGGTAAAAACAATGAAAAATATAAGAAAAAATATAAAATAGTTAAAACTCTATTAAAAGACGCAAATTCTCTTAATAAACAACTGAAGAGAATAAGGATATAAAAAAAATGACCAAACTAAAGATTTTTGTATCGTATAAATTTAAACATCCAATATTAGAAAACGAAATTGTCATGCCCATACAAACAGGGCGGGCTATTTCGGATGAAATTTTTAGCGAAATGGCAGGTGACGATACCGGTGACAATATTTCCAAAGAAAACGACCGGTACAATGAGCTTACTGCCCAGTACTGGGTGTGGAAAAATTATGAAGCCGCAGAAAATCCTGATTATGTCGGGTTTATGCATTACAGAAGACAGTTTATCTTTGATCCGGCGCTTAAGCACACCAATTACCTCTGGCTGCCACGCGGGAAGTACTATTTTGTCAAAAAAATCACCAAAGATTTTATGAAACATTTCACACCTGAAATTATTAATCCGTATATTGAAGATAAGCCTGATTGTATTACCTTTAACAGAGTAGACACTAAATATGTGTATAAAATAAAAAATATGCGCGAACACTTTTATAAAGGTCTTTTGGCGCAAAAAGCCGAAGTGTTTGATATCTTTGAAGAAGTAATAAAACAGTATTATCCGGAATATGCGCAAACTTTTGAAGAGTTCAAAAACGGGACAACAATGTTCTGCTGCAATTCGTTTATAATGCCGAAAAATTTGTTTTTTGAATATTCCGAAATTTTGTTCGGGGTTCTGGAAAAAGTGGACAAACGTGTTGACAGCAGCGGGTTCAATAAAGCAGAATTAAGGTTTTTGGGCTTTCTTGGCGAATATCTGCTTTCTATATTCCTGATGCAAAAGATGAAAAATCCGGAATTTAAGTTAGTAGAACTTGCGGGCACGTATGTAAGCAGAGATTACCGCAAAATCCGACGCAAACTCATAAAATACAATATTCTCACTCGTCTAACCTGCGGCAATAAGAAAAAATATTATCTTAAAAAACTTGCTAAACAAAGAAAAAGAGTTGCCATTTCAAAATGGACGTTCTCAATCTAAATTTTTAAATTTTCACAAAAAATTCTTTACCTTTTTTACAAATGGGGCAGACATAAGTATCTGGTTCTTTGGTTATATCGCCTTCATAAATATATCCGCATATTTTGCATTTGTATGCAAGTTTTTGCTCTGTTTTGGCTTCTCGGTATGTTGGTGCGTTTTTGGGACTTAAGCCTTTTTTCACCGCATGATAGTATGCATAAGTCATCGGATTATCATTATGGAGCATTTCCGCTGAAATCATTTTTCCTATGAATAACGTATGCGTTTCGGTTTCAAATTTTCCAACAACATCACACACTATATAACCGATTGAATCTTCCAGAACTAAAAGTCCGTCAGCCGTTACTGTCTTAAATTTTTCAAATTTATTTATATCTTTTCCTGACTGAAAGCCGAAAACAGGAATTATATTTTCATCAACATTCTCTCCTAAGATTGAAAGCGCAAATTTACCGGACTCTGCTATGCATTTGTTTGTAAAATTCTGATGGTGAATACTTACGGCAATAGTGTCGTATGTCACCTGAATTGCGCTGTTTACAATACAGCCGGCAGGACTTTTCCCGCACAATGACGATACTACATAAACGCCATAAGACATTTTGGCTAAAACATTTGTATCCATTATAAATCTCCTCAAGTTTTGTAATTTTTATTGCGAAATTACAGATAAAACCTATTTTTCAAAATATGATGCAACTTCGTCAACATGACCTTTTACCTTAACTTTGCGCCATTCTTTTTCAATATTGCCTTCTCCGTCGATTATAAACGTCGAACGCTCAATACCCATGTATTTTTTTCCGTACATTGATTTTTCTTTCCAGACACCAAATTTCATTGCAAGCACATGTTCCGGATCAGAAAGCAAAGGGAAATTAAGGCCCTGTTTTTCTTTGAAACCCTTATGACTTTTAATTGAATCAGGACTTACTCCAACCACAAGCGCATATTTTGTCAGACGGTTCAAATTGTCCCTAAAATCGCATGCTTCCTGAGTACAGCCGGAAGTATTATCCTTTGGATAAAAATAAAGAATAACTTTTTGACCTTCAAAGTCTTCTTCTGAATATTCTCTCTCATTTCCGTCTTTGTCTATACCCGAAAGTTTTATTTTGTCCATCTTGTCCCCCTTCTTAATAAATAATATCTGATTTTTTGTAAGATTTCAAGAAACAGGTTGAATTATTAATATTTACAGGCTGCACCAAAAGAGTTAAGAATAAAGTTTTTGAATTTGTGCATAGAAAATGTTAATTTTTATTACACATATAGCAAAAAACTTTTTTTACAATTTTTAAGGTAATTAAATTTTAAATCTTTTAATTTTGCAGAAACATTCCTAAATTCATATAAGTATAATCCCCAATTCGCTAATGTTATAAGCAATGATGAACTAATATAACATTGTAGGAGTCTATAAAAAATATGTATACCCAAATCAACATTACAAATTATTCCGTAAATCCACTGAAATATAAAAAAGCAATATCTTTTACTTCATTAAATGAAAAAAATACGTATGTGGATGAAAAAATCTTTAATACTTTACAAAATATCAAGGATGATAAATCTGCTTTGGTTTATGTAAGAAGTTTAAAAGATACAATATCCCCTGTTGATAAAGAAGGCAATCACATAATACATCAGGTTGTGAAGAGTGATTTTTATGAAACTGCCAAACAAATGCTCTTAAATCCTTCGAAAGCCGAAACAATGCTTAAGCTAAGAGGTGCAGACGGAAAAACTCCACTTGCAGTTGCTTCAAGTGCAAGAATTGCAAGATTATTATCAATGCAGGGTGCAAATCTTTATGCTTTAGACAATTTTAATAATCCGGCAGGGCTAAATGAATTTTTACCTGAAGAAGTTAGAACCAAAGTAAAAGAAGTAATAGATGAAAAATTAAAATTAACACAGGCTGAAATAACCTCTCCTGAAATCGTTATAGATTTAAAGACCGCTGCCGCTGCAGAAAATTACCCGCAATCCGAAACCATAAAAAATTCAAACGAAATCGAACAAACCGTACCTGAACCTAAAACAAAAAAGAATTTTTTTGGAATATTTCAACCCAAAGAGGAAAAACCTAATTTGCCTGAAGGTATAAAAGAAGTTAAACTTCCTGAAGAAACAACAACTAATTTAAAATCAGCTAAAAAGCCTCTAAGCAAAATCGAAATACCCAATACAGAAGCTTTTTTGAGAATTGATACCCCTGAAATTAAAGGTCTGGATGATTTATTCGGTTTGGACAATGTTAAAAAAATTCTTCATACATCTGTTGTTGAGCCGGTAGTAAATGAACAATTGCAAAACGGGTTAAAAGCAAACGGAGTAGATATTCCAAACGGCATATTATTAATCGCCCCTCCGGGAAACGGTAAAACTTCTATTGTTAAAGCACTTGGAGCTTCTGCAAATATGCCTGTGTTTGAAGTAAAAGATTTTAGAGAAGTTGAACCTTTAATAACTCTTATCAAAAAAAATTATGACACAACTCATCAAAGAGCAATTGTATATTTAAGAGGTATTGACAATTTATTCAGCGCTCAAAGCAACAGTGCAGATATATCTAATACTTTAAACAGGGCAATGTCATCAACCGCACAAAAGGGTGTATTAATTGTAATGTCTGGTGAATGCCGCGATAATATTCCAAAATCAATTCTAACACCGGGCAAGATTGACCGTTTGTTTGAATTCGGAACTCCGGATTTTAACGGCAGAAAGTCTTATATAACAAGTTATATGGCAAACAAAAACATTATTAAAGACTTAATGAACGAAAAAACCATTGAGCAAATCGCTGAAAAAACTCAAGGGTTTTCAATAGCACAGCTTAAACACGTTTTTGATGAAACTGTAATTAATACAATGGCAAGAGAAAAAGAAAAAGTTGAATTAAGCGATTTGATGGATGAAATTCGGGTATTTTCTAAAGAACAAGCTATCCCTGAAATAAATGAGCATAACAAGACATCTATTTATGACACTTTTATAAAACGCTATCAACCAACTGAATTTGATGCTAAAGATTTCGAAAGTGTTGCAGGAATGCAATCAACAAAATCAAGTATTGAAAAAAATATTCTTATCCCGTGGAAAAATTCAAAAAAATTAAGAGAACAAAAAATTCAACTTCCGGCCGGAGCAATTTTTGCAGGAGATCCCGGCACAAGTAAGAGTTATATGGCAAAGGCTATTGCAAGAAGTCTAAATATTCCTCTTTATCCAATAAAAATGTCCGAAATCGGTTCTGCTCATATTCATGAAGTCAGCCGCAGAATAGGTCAGGCAGTAACCCAGCTTATAAAAAAATATGATGAAACAGGTGAACCGAGTATTCTTTTAATGGATGAAATTGACACTTTCCAAAAAGGACACGACACTCATAGAACAGAAGAAGTCAATACATTGCTGCAAGAAATAGAACGCGGAAGAAATAAAATTCTATTTATCGGAACAACAAACGAAGTTGAATCATTACCTGATTCATTAATGCGTGACGGCAGGATGGGAACTGTTGTTCACTTTGAACATTGCGATGCCGATGCGGCCAAAGCAATAATTAAAAATATGCTACATGAACGGAAAAATATTCCGCAGGTACAGGAAATATTACAAAATGAAGAATTGCTTGCAAAAATTTCAAAACGCTGCAGCGGTATGGTTGCGGCTTCAGTTTCCGCAATTGTAAACGATTCATTATGTGAAATGATTATAAAAGGAAAGAACCTCGAAGATTCAATAAATATTGCAGTTGCAACAAGACGGAAAAAAGACATTGAAACAATGCTTTCCCAAAATTCAAAAAATGCAGGACACCGATTAAATATTACCGAAGATTCTACTTTAATGTACGATACCAGATATCAACGGATGTTAATGTCTGATTTTGATCCGAAAAATCTTGATTCATTAGGCGGCATGCAAGATGTTAAAAAGATTTTATCAGAGGAAATCATAGATGCCTATGATGTTGAAAATTATAAATTAATGAAAGAAAATAAAATTCCTGTATCAAAAGGATTCATTCTATACGGCCCTTCCGGATGCGGAAAAACAACAATAGTAAAAGCAATTGCAAATCAAATGGGCATACCTTTGTACGAAATGCATTCCGGAAATATTGGCGACGGAGTAATTCACGCAACAGCCAAAAAGGCACTGGAATTCAGAAACCAGTTAGCATATAAATTCCAAAAAACAGGCGAAAGAAGTATTTTATTTATGGATGAAGCCCAACAACTTGTCCCGAAAACGAGCGGAGCATTAATGACCCATTCTCATAATGTTGAAGAAACAAACTTCTTTAAAACGTTAATATTATCCGCTGAAAAAGATGGCATAATTTATGCAATGGCAACTAACGATATTAACCAAATTGAGCCGGCATTCTATGAAAATGCTGACAGATTAGGTGTAAAAGTTTATGTTGGCTATCCTGATGTTGAATCCAGAACGGATATTATTAAAAAATTATTATCCGACAGACCTATCGCAAAATCATTATTGGAAGAAAACGTGCTTAAACAAATAGCAGACTCAACCGAAGGAATGTCAATAAGCAAAATATCTCAAAGTTTATTTACAACTATTCGCGAAAGTATCAAAACAAAAACCCCTGTAACAATTGAAAAAACCCTTTCTATCATTGCCAAACTAAGGTAGTAAATAATGCAAATTAACTTTTTACATACAAATTTATATAATAAAAATTACGGAAAATTCTCTGAAAAAAATATTACAGAACCTCAAAAAATGAACGGAAATAATCCTCAAGATATTTTTATCAGAAAACAGCCGTCTCAAGTTGCATTTACAGGATTTTTTAGCAAATGGTTTAAAGCAGCTCCGCAAATTGTTCTGTCAGAATCAGAACAGGCAGCACAAAGAGTTAAAAAAGCATCTCAAGAAATAAACAGTAGAATAAAGAAATATAATGACGATCCGAATTTAGTAATAATGTCATATCTAACAAATACTCCTTATACAAAAGAAAATGCTTATGAATTTACAAAATATTTATATTCCCATAACATAGAAATAAATAAAAACTATAAAGAAGCTCAACAATATTACAAACTTCGGCATAGATCCCTTAAAGAAGGAATTGAAACAGCAGGAGTATTTAACAAATATGGAATATCTGACGCACAAAAATATTCAATGCATTTGATATTTCAAGATTGGAGGCATCACAATTTTTTTAATGGTATAGGCAATTATATTGCTGAGTTGCATTTATGTTCTGAAGATTTATCAAAGTTAAAAGAATGGATAACGAAGGCAATCCAGACACAGCAGACAAATGGTAACTGGCGACGGGTACCTGCCTGGTCTAATAGTAAAGGTGTTGAATTATATCATTATGCCATAGACAAAAAAAATATACCTTTGTTAAAATTTCTAACAGAAGATTTAAAACTAAAGCCTTATGATCTGTCCGCATATACATGTGAAAACGGAGAGATTGTCAATACTCCGGGAATAGAGGTTCTAAAAGGGAAAAACCATCAAGATGCTGAGATTAGACAATTTTTTGATGATGAACATTTATATGATTTATTGTTAAATCCAAAGGCAGAACTTGACCGGAACCATGATTATTATAACCCTGTAACAACAATAGAAGACCTAACTTCTGAAAAAGCATCCGAAGATAAAGGTATACATCTATTAATAAAGGCTTTAATTTTTAAAGAGCCAAATTTATACGAAAAAGAAACATACTTAAATAGAATCATGGACAATCTTTTTCGTTATACTTTCAGAATACAACAATCCGCACTTGAAGCCCGTCATAAATTAGCTGCAGAATTACCAATTGCAACAATTGAAAAACAAACTTTTAATGATGATTCAAATAAAATATTTACACATAATGGAACTGTTGATGATTTTTACCCGTACTTTGCAAGATCAAATTATTTACGTGCTGAAAATATAATATCAAAAAATATTCCAAACGGTGAATTCACGACACAAACATTAAAAAACTGCCTGAATGACCCGATTATGTCGCCGGAAATACTTATTCAGCATGCAGATAATACATCCGTACTTGAAGAAATCTCTAAAATTAATGTTGATGACAGTAACAGAGCTGAGATGAAAGAGATTGTTCAAAAAATAAGAGATATGAGATATATTACACATTCCGGAGATGAATTAAGTAATATTGCTTATAGTGCAGCAGAACATAACAATGCTGATTTATTGCAATTTCTAAAAGAAAATCACGTTGATTTAAGCAGAGCATCAAAAACATTTAAAAACTCTCCAAAAGTATCAAAAGAAATTCAATACATACTTTCTGACGTAAAACCGCACGACCGACAGATTGTTTCTTTAGCACACGACGACAGTGCTGTAGCATTTCATTCTCTGGTTAAGACAAAATTAAATAGTGTTGATATAAATTCAAGAGATGACAAAGGTTCAACATTACTTTTGGAATCTGTGAAAAACGGTAAAGCAGATTTAATCAGAGAATTAAAAAATATAGATGATGTTGATTGGAATATTACAGATAGTGTCGGGAAAAACATTTTAATGCATACACTGGATTATGCTTTAAAAGATTCGCAAAGAGCAGAAGAAATTATTGATATTTTAAAGACTTTACCCGAAGAAAAATTTGATATTAATTACATAAATTACTGTACAAATTTTGTATGCCCATATCCGCATACTGCTATTCAATATGCATTATCAAATAAATTGAGTGATGATTTGTTGAAAAAATTATTAGCATTTCCAAATTTAGATGTAAATCTTCACGTTGAAAATTCACTGCCGACGGCATATATTCCATGTATAAAAAACAATCCGGAACAATTAAAATTCTTAGTTGAAAATTCTGATATTGATACGCTTGCGCCATACAACGGAAAGACTTTACGCCAGCATTTGTATTCTATGAGATTATTTCCTGATATTAATAGCGTTTGGGATGCAGAACCTTTTGAAAGAATACTTAATAATAAAGCAAACAATATTTTCATAAACAAGATGAAAAAAATATATGAAAAATACGGAACATTTACACTTGAACAAATTAACGATTTCTTAAATTACGGACAAATTGAAGCAATACAAAATAAACCGCTAAATACAATAGGCGAAAAAATATCACACTTTATTGCAGAGATTTTCCCTAATTCAGAGAATCTAAATGAAGTATTAGAACTTACAAAATTATTTGAAAAATTAAAAGAAAAAAATATTGATATGGACTGTTTGGATGACATTAACAGAAGTCCGATGAGAAAAGCTGTTGAAGCAGATAATGCAATAATCGCAAAATTATTTAAAGATTACGGCTCCAAACCTTCAGACATTGAAGAAATCAAATTTTTATGCAAAAAATCAGATAATCCGCAAATTAAGGAACTATTTACATAAAAAATCAAAAAATTTTTTTACAAGTTTATATAACAATGGAAATAAATTATGATTACACCTGTTAATACAATTACATATCAAAATCAGTATTCAAGAAACAGAATAACTCCGCCATCATTTAAAGGCTGGTATGGTGGCTGTAACAAAGCGATGAAGTATGTAAAAGGAGAGGTTAAATGGTCGAGAAGTAATGCCGACAAATTTGACAGATTACTTGCTGATAAACAAAACTTCGAAACAATGTTAAGACAAAATACGGATGGGATAAAAGATTTTGTAGAAAGCAATTTTGAGAACCCTTTTAACTGCAAAATTCTTCTAAACTTTCCTTATGATTTGGATGGAAAAAGAATATTTGAAAATGCAAATATTCATAAAGGATTGTCTTCTATTTCTTATTCTTCTGATGAGAGCCTTGGAAAGTTAAGAAGGTTATTCCAGTACTGCGCAGATAGTTTACTTTTAAAAGAAAATAATTTTTATGCAAATGAGGGGATAAGAGAGGCTATCAAAAAAGAAAATATAGATTATTTATCATTTTTAATGAATGAAAGAATGTTATTACCTTATGCAAAAAACGGAGAAATAGACACTCAAACTATAATACTTGGAAGATACTCTGATAATTATGATATTCGACAATTTTTTAATGATAACTTTTTAATGCACAAAGCAAGAAGACACGATTATTTTTCAAGAGGGTTATATAACGAACCGCTGTTTCAAACTCATAACATAACTTTTGAAAATGCAATGAAAATTCATGAAGAATTTTCGCGGATGACTCCTTCTCAACAGTTGGATTATATTGCTTATGACGGTTCGGTGAAGCCTTATAAAAAATTGAGAGAAGATGAAGAATATTATAACAAGAGTCATAAATTTTCTAAAACTGAACCTAAGATATTAGATGAACCGGAAGTAGACATTGAAAAAACAAAAGAATTTTTTAAAAAAGTAATTTCCACAATCAGAGCAGATGAAGATAAATTCGGACAGGTAAGACTTGAAACATTATATAAAATTGCGACTCATAAAGATTTTACCAATATAAAAAATGCTTCAATGAATATTACAGGCGGGAAGCTTCAACATCTACTGGCAGAATCATATATAAACCCGACGGATAAACAAGAAATAAAAATTGCAAAAAATATTGTAGAAAAACTTAAAGAGTCAGGAGCAAATTTAGATGCTTGCGACGATTTAGGCGAAACAGGATTAAAAAGAGCAGTTGATGCTGAAAATGTAGTAGTTGCAAAAGCGCTTTTAGACAACGGTGCAAACCCGCATGTTTGCTCAAACGGCGCTGACTCTGCCGGCAAGGCTGCCGAACTTTCCAGCAACATTGATATATTTAATCTTTTTGAAATTTATTATTTAAGGAGTTAACTATGCAAATTGATAAAGTACAATTTATAAATAACAGAATATATACTAACAAATTTCCTAAAAGCCAAATTGCTTTTAAATCAAATGAAGCCCAGGAAAGAATGCAAAGAGCACTCCGTCAGGCTTCAATCGAGCAAATGCGCCAGAAATATCAAAATTTAGATGAACTGTTAAATTATGAGATACACGATACAGGCTGTCACAATATGGCACAATTCACTCTCAATTTTGCATGTTCAATAGAAAATGACTCGGAACACTCGTTAGATGAATTTTTTAAATCAGAATTAGAAGCAGCAGAGTTAAGAAAAAAATTATCTCCTGCGTGTCAGAAAAACAGCATTGAAATGAGAGCGGAAATTCAAAAACAACCTGTATTTAAAGATCCTGCTCTTGCGTTAATTTCTGCAAAGGAAATGAAAGAGTTTATTCCGGAAGAAGAAATGCTTGATTCTGAATACATTAAATCAACTATTAATGCTGCCAAAAAGGTGTACATTGATGCTATAAAAAACGCCGATAAAACAAAATTTAGTGAATATGAAAAAACATTGATAGGAACACTAACATCAATGATAGAAACATCAACAGGTCTTGATTTTGGTAAAGAATACGACCAAATATTAAAAAGCCTGCTAGATTCAATAAAATCAAGAAAACAAGATATAGAACTTGCTATTCATAAACAAAAATTAATTAACCAGATAAAAATTATTAAATAACAATGACAGTACAATTTCCGGCAACACAAATTAATAAATATATTTTATCAAAATCAACAGAATTACAATCTGCGCTATTCCCGCTTGAAAAATTGGATTTAAAAAGGATTGAAGGAATACAAAAAGATATACCTCTTTTCCAAACGACATCAATGGAGCAAGTTAAATTTATATCAAAGTGGTTTCAGGTACTTAATTTAATGCGGGGTTGTTTTGAAAATTGCACATTTTGTCTAAGAAATGCTCTAAAACCGGTTAAAGAAAACTCTGAAAGCATTAATACAATTTTATGGAATGATTTTTTAAGATTTACAGAAGGTTTTTCCAAATTGGGTGAACGATTAGGAGTAAATCCACTAAAAGGAAATTCTCACATAACTCTTTTTGAAGACTCTAATATGCCTGTTGCAAAAATGAAAGATTTAAATGGCAATATTTATTCTACATCTGATGCCTTAAAAGAAATTTATTCAAAGTTTCAAATTCCGATTGTTTTTGTAACCTCAGGCTGGGGAGTAAATAATAAATTTGCTCAAAAAACTGCAGAAGAACTATGTGAATTTGTCGACAAAAATCCTGAATGTGCAAGGGAATTTGCAGTTTCAGTTAACCCATTCTTCTACGGCCCACGGGATAAATATATAGAAAAAGTTGCAAATGCACTTAAAACATTTCTTCCGTTATTTAAGAACGACAAAAACGTCGGTTCAACATTATTCAAGCACAACTATCCAAACGGTAAAGATGCAGAAATTACAGGAGAAAACGCAGCAAAAAAATTATATAATGAAATATATTTGAAATTACAAGAGATGACAGATTCAAAACTTTCTGATTACGAGCGCCTTAAACCTGAATTTGTCACCCGCCCCAAAGAATTTAATCTAATTGAAAATAAAGGCAGAGGACAACAATTTTTTTCAGCGGATGAAGTTCGCAAAAATGATAAAAAATTATTTGTTGAAAGTTTTGAATGGATGACATTAACACGAGATCAGAAACAACAAAGAGCCTATGAATGTATGACAAAAAATGTTGATATAAATGGACAAATATATTTAATGACCCCATCCGAACAAAGAATATCAACCAATATTGTATTAAATTTCATTAATAAAGACAAAAAAACTGCCGCAATCCATACAGATAAAAAGTTTGCAGACGCAGTTATAGAATAAAAAATTCAATTTTCTTTTCTATCTTTTATCTTATCCTCTATATACCAATATATATATAATACAAGATAGTTTCCGACTAAGCCTAACAATACACTCTGAATCAATTGCCCGTAAAAACCACTACTAAACCATGGACAGCCCAATGGCCAAAATATAAAATATGCAATTACAAGTACTATCAATTTTAAATAATTTGATTGCTTTAATTTGTGGATAAATTTAGATACCAATTTATAATTCGCAGAGTTCTCCAATTTCTTGTATGCAAACGGCAAGATTAATAATCGTCCTATGACTATCAAAAATATTATCTGAAACGAAAAGTCATAAAATATCTTAGATATTATATTATCTGAAGGTTCAAACATTGCTATTACTAACAAAATTATTGCAAAAGAACCTATGCTGGCAATTATATTAATAATTAGTAAACATATAATATTTTTTAATATGTCCCTCATTAGTAGCCCCTTAATTTAAATTGTACCGGTATTATAACATAATAGTTTGTTAGTTGTTTTATAGTTTGAAGTGTATAGGCACTATTATTTAGTTTTCTGGTTTCTAAATTAGGTAATTCTTCTTTGCTTAACCATTTATAGTCGTATTTATCAAATAATATCCCTCTAAATTCTCCGTTTTCTATTCGGGGTTTTAAGATTGTACCATGACCTATTGAATAGTTTAAGTTTTTATCTTCGCTAAATCCTATGCCTATCTGATTTGTTGTAAATTTTTTTGATTTTTTATCATATTTTGACATTATTTGAGTACGCAACTCCGGCGAATTGGATAATCGTTTGCTAAATCCGCTGTTTTTATCATATATAACGCCATGCCAGCTACCCCCATCAGGCTTGGAACGATAATGCGCTTTTACCTCCGTTCCGTCATCACGGGTGTAAGCATGAACATAAACTACGTCAGGATTACCGGTAAGTTCGCTTTCTCTTGGAATACCTAAATTTGCCATTTGATAATCTATGGCTTTTTCATTTTCCATAAATTCATCTACTGACATACTGCCTATGTCTTCTGCTGTGTAAACTCTGTTCTCGTTGGTGATTGCGTTAATAAAATTGTTTATTATTACACAGGTTATTTATTTTATTTCGGGACTCGAAAAATTGCAAAAAATTCAAACCTTATAAATTTTCCGACTTAAATGTCAAACTCGCGATACTTTTCCGCAAAATCCCTGATTAAGGTTTAATGAGACATTTGAGTTGTAAAATAATAGTCTCAATTAGGCAGTTTGTTTGAATATTAGCGATATTTTTCAAATTGACTGTAATTACTCAAATTGGTCTTTTGCTACTCTTTTTGTCCATCAAAATCTAACCAAAATTTAAACAAACTACCTAAAAATTAAGCACTGATAGGATTATAGCGATTTTGAATAAAGGACAAAAATGTCCCATTTAAAAAGTCCAAATTTAAGTCGGAACAAAGCCGGAAGCTTTTTCTATATTTAAATTTCAGTAAAATACACAAACAAACCACATTACAAAACAATAAAAATTTAATCCAAAATCTATTGATTACAGTCAAGTTTTATCTCTTTTTATTTTTCATAATATATGGTACAATACACAAAAGAGAAGAAATTATGAGAGAAAAACCGAGATATTCAAGAATTTCAGACATATTGGATCTGGCAATTTTTATGGAATCAAAAATACAGGGGGTTACGATATCAGAAATTGCCGAAAGATACAATGTTTCCCGACGAACAGCGGAAAGAATGCGAGATAGTCTGACATGTATTTTCCCGCATATTGATGAAATTGAAGTTGAAGACAGTCAAAAACACTGGGGCTTTATTGATTATTCAATAAAAAATTTAATTTCTTTTTCTCCAGAAGAGATTGCAAATCTTGAACAGCTGCAAAATATAACAGTAAATCATCAATTATCAGAAGAACTCGGCAAAACTATTGAAAAAATAAAATTATTAAACAGAAAAAATATAAATAATTTGCAGAATAAAATTGAGATGATTCTGCAAACGGAAGGTTTGGCTGTCCGCCAGCTCCCGCAATATAAAATAGAACCCATTGTATTTGAAAAAGTCAGGAAAGCTATTAATAATAATAAAATATTAAAAGGAACCTATCACAACAGGGAAAGATATATTGAACCTCTTGGGGTAATTTACGGAGAAAAAATCTATCTTGTTGCAAGAGAAAAAGCAAAGGGTGATGGGATTTACAACTATTTGCTGCACAAGTTTGGGAATCTGGAAATTACTAATCAAAACTACGAAAGGGAAAATTTTGATTTGCAGGAATATTCAAATAAATCTTTCGGAGTTTATCAGGGAGAAATTTATAATGTAAAACTTAAATTTTCACCTGAAGTTGCAGACGACGCCGAACAATATAACTTTCACCCAACACAAAAAATGAAAAAGGATAAAAACGGAAATCTTTTTGTCAATTTCAAAGCAAGCGGTGATAGAGAAATTATCTGGCATGTTTTTAAATGGGGGAAAAATTGTGAAATTTTAGCACCGAAAAAATTAAGAGAAGTTTATAAAAACTATCTTCATGAGAATTTAGAAAAATATTAAATATTTATACGTCCGAATTTGTCATGGCTATAAAGTAATATTAAAAACAGGAAAATTGTATGACAGAAACAGTTTCAAAACCTATGATTAAACCAAACACAAAACAACAGGAAGCAATAGATACATTAAACGGTTCAATAATGCTTCTTGCAGGCCCGGGAACCGGAAAAACTTTCACAATCATTCACCGTATTGAAAATATGCTCTCTCACAGCATCAATCCTTCATCAATTTTGTGTATGACATTTTCCGATGCTGCCGCAAAAGAAATGAAACAGCGTTTAATCAACAAAATGGGGGTGCTCGCATCTTCCGTGAATATTTATACTTACCACTCTTTCTGCAATGATGTTATTCGTCAGTACCCGCAGCAGTTTTCACTAAATGCCGGTGTCAGATTGATTACGGACACCGAAAAAATAAAATTGATGAAAGAATGTATTGACGAAGTAAATCCTCAATATTTTGCCCCGAATCGTGCCGACAAATATTATTATGCAAAAGATTTCACAGGACATATTGAAAAACTTAAAAATACAAGAATTTCAAAAGAAGATTACTATAAAAAAATTGAAACAAATCCTGCCCTTATGCCAAGGATAAAAGAACTGGAAGCCGAAATTCACGAAAGAGAAGCAAGAGGCGAAACCCGCAATAAAGGACGCTTTGATGAAATAAACAGAATTCAAATAAACATTGAAAAAGCAAAAGAACTCTGGAGTTTATATGAACTGTATTCTCAAAAGATGCGCTCACTCAGTCTTATAGACTTTTCGGATATGATAAATTTTGTGCTGACGGCATTTGAGGAAGATTCAATATTTTTGCGGGAAGTTTCAAACCAATATAAATATTTTCTTGTGGACGAGTATCAGGATACAAATGTACTTCAAAACAGGATAATCTTTAATCTGCTTGACGCAAATGATGATAAAAATATTCTTGTTGTCGGAGATGACGATCAGATTATATTCGGATTTCAAGGTGCCGCATCAGATAATATTGAAAATTTCCTGAATAAATATCCGGAAACAAAGGTTATCTGCATTAATGAAAATAACCGCTCAACGCAATCTATCTTAGACTTCAGCTACGAAGTTATTCAGCAGGATAAATCAAGACTCGAAAACAATGAAAAATTCAAATCAAAAAATATTTCAAAAAAATTAATTGCCAAATCCGAAGAAATACTGAAAAAAGATAAAAAAGTAAAACGGCTTCAATTCGGCGATAATGTACAGGAAATTAATTATATAGCAAGCGACATTGAAAATCTGGTCAAATCAGCGGATTGTCCTGCAGAATTATCTCAAATAGCGGTTATTTGCAGAAAACGACAGGAACTGCAAACCTTTGCCGAACTTTTAAAGGCAAAAAATATTCCGTTTCAGATTGATGAAGGCAAAAGTATTTTCACAATCAAATCCTCAATCGTAGTTTATTTTTATCTAAAAGCCTTGAACAATTATCTTCTGTCAAGCGATAAATTATTCGGATTGATTTTATCCGAACCTTTTAAGATTGATCCGGAGGATTATAATAAAATTCTGTATGAAAAAAGATTGCTAAAAAAAGATACCCCGAATGATTTTATTTCATTGATGAAAACGTTAAGCGGCTGGAAAAATCCGAAAAAAATAAATAATTTCTTAGACACATTTTTTTATCTTCAGGAATATTCAACAGCGAACGACCTGAGAAATACGGTCATAGAACTTTTGAACCGTACCGGAATTCTGGAATATTACTATAAAACAGAAAGCAATAGATGTGAAAATCTGCTCGGTATAAAAAAGATATTATCCGAGGCTACGGATTTTTCAAATATAAATAAGGCAACGGGTCTTGCTGATTTTGTAGAATATCTGGAAGAATGTCTGCAAAACGATATTGATATATGCCTTGAAAAAGATACTTTTATACAAAATGCTGTACAACTCACAACTTATCACAGTTCAAAAGGAAGAGAATTTGAATATGTTTATCTGCCCAACTTAATTTCAAAGAAGTGGGAAAATTTTAGGAATCCAAACGAATATAAACTTATTACGGAACCGGTATATGATAAACTTGAGGAGCAGTTGAGAAAAGACTGTGAATTAATAAAGCTGCTGTTTGTCGGGATAACAAGAGCAAAACACGGACTTTGTCTTTCTTTTGCGGACATGTGCGACAACACCCCCCAGCAGATAACAAAATATCTGGCGGATTTCACTGACTATGACTTTGACGGAGAACAATTTTCTTATGACAATGACGACTTTACAAAAGAATTTGTGAGAAGCATTTCAAGAGAAGTATATGATAATCAAAAGGCTTTTAAAGCCGAAATTGAAGAACGAGTAAAAAATATTACACTTTCGCCGAGCCGATTGAATGATTACCTTGCCTGCCCGAGGAAATTTTTCTATCTGAAAGTGCTCGGAATAGATGTTGAAGAAGCCAACTGGGATTCTGCAAATTACGGCTCCATAATTCATAAACTGCTTGAAAATGCCGTAAGAATTGCAAAACAAACAGGCAAATATCCTGATATAGATGAAATAAATAAGGACTTTCAAGCAAGTCTGGAGAATTCAAAATTTACATCACAGGCAATAAAAGAAAAATTTGAAAAGGCAGGCTTGAATGTAATAAAAAATTATTATCCTTATTTTTCATCCATTCCGCCGGAAAGAATTGCTGAAGTTGAATATACATTTGACGGGGTAAAATTAGATAATTATACCCTGACAGGCAAAATTGACAGAATAGAAAAAAATTCCGACGGAACTTATGAATTATATGATTATAAAACAGGCCAGCCTGTAAGCGAAAAACAAGTTGCAAAAGGCGGAACAAAGGAAGGTTATTACAATCAACTGTGTTTCTATAAATATGCCTTTGAGAAAGCAACAGGTCAAAAAGTTTCAAAAACGGGTTTGATTTATGTGGAAGAACACCGCAAAAACATTTATAAAGAACTGACAAAAGATGATATGGATTATATTGAAGAACTGATTAAATCAACTTATGAAAAGATTAATAATCTTGAATTCGACCCGGTAAAAGAGGACTCAAACGGAGCCTGCAAGGGCTGTCCGTACAAGCATTTATGCAGACTTGATTTGATATAGAAGTTAAAAATGGTAGAATCCGGTAGGAACGTAATTCCCATTTGCATTATAACCATATTGAATTCTGCTGCCCCCGACGGAGGTTGGGACATAGTTTCCCTGTGCGTTATAACCATATTGAATCCTGTCGCCTCCAATTGATGTCGGGACATAATCTCCGTTTGCATTGTAACCGTACTGTACTCGTTGACCGCCGATTGATGTCGGCACGTAATCACCGTTAGCGTTGTAGCCGTACTGTACTCGCTGCCCTCCGATTGACGTCGGCACATAATCTCCATTTGCATTATAACCGTATTGGACACGCTGACCATTTATTGATGTCGGCACGTAATCCCCGTTAGCATTGTAGCCATACTGTACAGAACCTGCTAAAACAGGTAAAGCAACCATCAAAGACATTAATAGAACTAACGTTTTAAAAATATTCATAACACAGACTCCTTTTTAATTATAAATATAAAAGACACCTATGTCAAAAACGGTCATATACACCGTCAATGTCAAAATAATGATAAAAGTTAAAAATAATACGACCATATTTGTCATACACATCTTTTATAATATAAAAGTTAAATTAAAGGATTTACACAATATAAGGAGATTTGGGATGATGAATCAAGATTTGGAATCATTAATTGAGTCAACTAACGTTACATTCAATGATATCGGGGGTATGAATGATTTAAAAGAAGAAATTAAACTGAATATCATCTACCCTTTCAAAAATCCGGAACTGTTTATTCAATATGGCAGAAAAGCGGGAGGAGGGATTTTGTTATACGGGCCTCCGGGATGCGGAAAAACTTATATAGCCAAAGCAACTGCGAATGAATGCAACGCAACTTTTTTTAATATCTCAATTGCGGATATTCTGGATATGCACGTTGGCACCTCCGAAAGAAAACTGCATGAAACTTTTCAATTAGCACGGAGAAAAGCTCCGTCCGTAATTTTTATTGACGAAATAGATGCACTCGGTAATGACCGTATGAAAACAGGCGAAAATGTTTATGCAAGAACTCTGGTTAATCAATTTTTGAATGAGCTGGACGGGCTTGCCTCAGACAACACATCTATAATGGTTTTAGGTGCAACTAATGTACCATGGTTTGTTGATACAGCACTAAAACGACCGGGAAGATTTGACAAAACAATTTTTGTGCCGCCCCCGGAAGTTAATGCACGTGCAAAGATTTTTGAATTGTTATTAAGCGGAAAGCCTATAGAAAACATTGACTACAAATTGCTGGCAGCAAAAACAAATAGATATTCCGCAGCCGATATTAAAGCCGTTTGCAACGCTGCAATTGATATAAAAATCAGAGAAGCTATGAAAACAGGACAAAAAGGATTGATAAGTACACAAGATTTATTGCAGGCAATTCAAAAGATTAACCCCACAACTACAGAATGGCTTTATACTACTGAAAACTATGTTAAATACAGCAACCAAAGCGGTATGTATGATGCTGTATTAGATTATTTGAATAAGAAAGAAAACAACTAAAATGTCAAATTTATATGAAATACTTAATAAAGCTCAAATAGCAACTTCTCTGGGGAAATATCAACTTGCAATAAAATTGTCGCAAGACGTACTTTCAATTGCCCCTAATAATGCTTTGGCATACTATAATTTAGCTGTAGCTTATGTATTTCTCAAAAACTACGATAAAGCTGAGGAGTTTATCAAATTAGCCCTCTCTTTTGAACCTAATTTGGAAAACAGTCTGGTATTGTATTGCATTATACTGTTTCAAAAAGAACAATATCAGGCTGCATCAGAAAAGGCTGATGAAGCATTAAAAATTAATCCCGATAACGAAACCGCAATATTTTATAAAGCTTGTATTTTTCATAAATTGAAAAAATTCAAAGAAGCTGAGTGGTATATTAAGAAAGCTTTGGAGCATTCACCGAATTCAAATTCTTATCATTCAAAATTTGCCGAAATTTATTCTGATACAAATAGAAAAAATCTTGCAGAACAGGAATATTTGGCAGCTCTGAAACTGGAACCTAACGATTCGATTTCCTTAAATAACTATGGCATGCATATCTTAGCCAAAAACTGGAGAGATAAAAAAGGGTTAGAACTTCTTAGAGCATCATTAAGAAATAAGCCGGATGACAAAACTGTGATAGAGAACTATGAAACATACTATACTTATCAGAACTTCTTTTTCATTTGCATAAAAGCCTATAAAGAAATATGTGAAATACTATTAACAAAGAAAGATGTTTTTCTTGTAATTATAATATCATTATTGATATATCTTTTGGATGCTCAAGTATGTATAAGAATTTATACAGTTATTTTACCATTTTTAGTATTATATATTATTGCTTTTATTTACACTAAAAAACATTTCTATCAAAGTTCCAAATAACAAAGAAGTTATTGGCTTTTGGGGACAATTTGCACACAAAATTACCAAAATGTAACAAATAATAGGTACAAAATATAAAATAAAGCAACAAGGACATTTCTTTACCAGAATATAATCAAGGTTTGTAAAATAACTGTTACAAATTATTTTTTATTTTATTTTTGTGCTAATATGTAAACCATGGGTTTACTTAATGATACCAATTTAAAATCGCTAATTGGAAAAGTTCCACATAATGCTTTAGTGACAACTAAGTGGCTTGAGCAACAGGGTTTTTCCAGGCAACTATTATCTAAATATACAAAAAATAATTGGCTTAAAAAACTAACAAATGGTGTCTTTGTTAAGATTGGTGATGAACCTAGTATAAATGGTGCTATATATGCTCTACAAAAACAATTGGACTTAAGCATTCATATTGGAGGGATAACTGCACTTAATGAATATTATAATAAAATGCATAATATTCCTTTCAATCGTAAACAACAGTTTTTTGGCTATAGAGGAGAAAAACTGCCAAAGTGGTTTATCACTTTATATGGCGAAAATTCGGAATTAAACAGAACAACATTTTTACCAAGAGACATAGGATATAAAGAGCAATCTTATGATAAATTTTCAATTAAAATTCCGTCTTTAGAACGTTCTGTTCTTGAGATGCTTTATTTGGTGCCGGCAAAAGTTACATTGAACGAAGCATACCAAGTTATAGAAACCTTATCTTTAGTAAAACCAAAAGAATTTCAAATGCTTCTAGAAAAATGTTCCTCCATAAAAGTAAAACGATTGTTTTTATATATGGCAGAAAAAGTTAATTATAATTGGTTTAATAGGTTAGATTTAACAAAAATAGATTTGGGTAAAGGAGTACGCGAAATTACTAAAGGCGGTAAACATAACAAAAAATACAATATTATAATTGGGGATATAGAAGAAATTTAATGGATGAAAAATATTTAAACCAAGTAAATCTAGTTGTAAGTACTTTGCAACATGTTTCAAAGGAAGATTGCTTCGCTCTAAAAGGCGGAACCGCTATAAACCTGTTTTATAATAATCTTTCGAGATTATCTGTTGATATTGATTTGACATATTTAGGATTTGAGGTAAGAGATGATGCTTGTAAAAATATAAATTTGGCACTGGAAAGAATTGCAAAGAGTTTAAATACTACCGGTTACAAAGCGACAATTCAAGGAAATAATATTGAAAAGAAAATAATATGCTCGAATTCTGAAGCCACAATTAAAATTGAACCCAATTATATAATTCGCGGATACGTGCATAAACCTGAAATTATGATAACTTGTGAGGCAGTCGAAGATCAATTTGGATTTGCCGAGATTCAGATAATTTCAAAACCTGAATTATACGGTGGAAAAATTTGTGCAGCATTGGATAGACAACATCCGAGAGATTTGTTTGATATAAATGAATATTTCATAAAAAATGATTTTGATTATGAGTTAACAAAAGGTTTTATAGCAATGTTGTTAAGTCATGATAAACCTTTGCACGAAATTCTTAAGCCAAACATAAAAGATCAAACAGAAATTTTTGAAAAACAATTTATTGGTATGACGGATAGTGATTTTACATACCAAAATCATATTGAAACATTAACCAGGCTTATAAAATCAGTTAGGAATAATATTTGGCAATATAAAGATTTGCTATTAGATTTTGTTTCTTTAAAAGTTAATCTTGAAGATTTTAATATTCCAAACCTGGATAAATTACCAGCTATAAAATGGAAAATATATAATTTGAAAAAACTACAATCATCAAATCTAGAAAAATTTAAAGAACAATACATGCTGTTAAAGGAATATTTCAAAAGCTAATTAAAATTACAAAACCTTAAGTCATCAAATACATAATTTTCTAACTCTATTTCCTGTTTTATTTTATAAAAATCTTTTCTTATTCTTCGTTTTTTGTATTTCTTTTGTTGTTCGTTGCCCGTTAAAATTGTGTTCAAAGGCTGTTTTAAGGTAATCAAATTTTGTATAATTGGAGTAAGATATGAATATTTAGTGTTTGTTATCTTGAAAAGTTGTGCAACTTGTTCCGGTGTTAGAATTTGAATTTGTCTTTTAGGTATATTAGCAATTCTTTTCACTTCAAAAACACAAATTTTATCTATATAACCCTCATTTTGAAAATATTTTATTATTTGATTTAACAATGTGAGAATATTCTTAATCCTGCGTTCAGATACTTTATTTTGTTGCATATATTTTCTAAAATTCTCAATATCTTGAACGGTTATATCTTTAAGATTGAATTTCCTAAAATACGGAATAATCTGTGCATAAACAAATGTTTTGTAAGATTGGAGAGAGGATTCTGTCAAAACCTTCTTTTTAATAATCAAAAACATTTCACAAGCCTCAATTACATTAATATCCGAATTTTTGCTTGGAATATCTTTATCAATAATTTTAAATTTATCTTCTGCTTTTATGGTTTCAATATATTCAAATTTATCTCCGCACGATTTTATATTTTCTGATTCTTGCAAAAATTTTTCAACCATATCGGCATCAATATCACAAAGCATAACAATATCTTCAATAGTAAATGCCTTTAATTTTTTAGCGGCTTTAAGAATTTTATCCACCAAAAACCTCCCGAACTATATTTTCATCAATCATCTTTATACCATTTATTTGAGCTATATTTTCTAATGTGTTAATTACTTCAACAATCTTTCTAAAACTCTTCGCTTTTTGATGAATTGCACTTATTACTTCTTTTGTCATATCGACTTCTGAAATCTCGTCTACAATTTGCTTTATATCCGAATATTCAAACTCAGTAAAGTTATAAATCTCTGAAATTCTATCAAATAAATGCGTATGCTTTTTTAACTTGTGTTTAACTAAACTCATTCCAACAAAGACAATAGGAATTCCTGTCTCATCGTGCAAGTCTCTCAACGTTTCTATTGTCTTAAAGTCACTTAAAAGATAATCAACTTCATCTACTATAATCATTTGAGGCTTATTTTTCAGCACATTTACACATTGCCTGAAAATATCAGCAGTAAAAAATCTTGGAATTTCATCAAGTTCTTTTGTAAGTTCTTCCAAAAACCATTTTGTAGTCATTTTATTAGTTGCTCTGATATAAATTGAGTCAAACTGAAAAGATAAATACAAAGCTGTTTTTGTTTTGCCTAATCCCGCATTACCATAAACCAAACCTATTTTTGTAATATTTTCAGGTTTATTTTTTAAATCTTGAACCAGATTTATAAATCCTTTAACATTCTTAGTTTGTACAAATTTTGGCTTCATATTCCAAATACTCCTTAGATGTTTTATAGCTTGCAAGCCAAGCTCTATCATCATTACAAGTGCACCCATATTTCATCAGATATTCATATTTTTCTCTACTAGTTCTAAATAATGGTTTAACTTTTGGATTATACTTTTGAGGTTTTTCTTTTGTTTTCTTAATTTTTGAAGATACTACTGCTGTAGGTACTTCTTCTTTTCCTTCTGCATGTTTACTCTCAATAAGGTTGCACGTAGCTTTTTCTCCACTCTGTTCATAATCCTCAATATCACACTTTAAAATTTCTAAATCTTCTATATTCAAAAACTCCTTGCAGGCTTTTATTGTCTTGTTTTTAAGCTGTTTTTGCTTTTGTATTTTTTGTTTGTAATCTTCTATGTCTTCTATTTCACCTGTATAATGAGCTAATGGGTGTGTCAAAGTAATTCTATCCGCTTGGCACAAAAATTTGCCTGACATCGTATAAACATTGATATAGCTTAAATCAAAAAGACTATATTTTATTATTACTTTTTCTCTTATTCCGTACAAAGCATCATTAAAATACCAACTGCTTAAAAATCGTATTCCCTGACTTGAAATTGTTTTTATTTCTTGAGCTAACATCAAATCATCTAATTCGTTGTCATTTATTTTATCTTTATTAACACCGTTAAACATTTCTTGAATAGTTTTTGATTTATCATTTGGGCAAGGCAAAGAATTTTTATACAAAAGCCAACTATTAATCATTTGAATTGTTTGTTGAATTGTAGGGATAAATTCTGTATGAATTGCACAATGAAATTTCTCATTCCTTTTTAGCCTTGCAGGCTTATTTTCTATACTTGTTCCAATGTAGCTTGGTAGCAGCTTTTCAAAACTTCCCTGCATTTCAAGAAAGAATCTTTCAATAACTTTAGTCCTTGCATTATATGGGTTTGCAAAAATTGTTGTTATTCCAAGTTTTTCATAAATTCCTTTTAACCCTATTTCACAGAATGCAGGACTACCCATAAAATATTTACCCCTGAAGGCTCTGCCATTGTCTAAATAAACAAATTTTGGTATTTTACCTAAATTTAAAATTGCGTTGCGAAGTGCTGAAGCAATATTTTGAGTATTTTCTTCAAGCATAATTTCATAACCTACCAATGCAGTTGATTTCCAATCCAGAAAACCGATTAAAGTCGCTCGACAAGGCTTGCCGGTAAAAGGATTAATTACTTGAAAATTCAATCGTTTGCCATCAGCTACTAAAATTTCACCGACTTCTATTTTTGAAGTATCTCTTTTAATATGAGGAATAACCTGTTCTTTTAGAGCTTTTTCGCCATCACGTAAAAGAGTCCATCTGTCAAAATAATTTGACTTATACCAATTAGTAAATCTTCTAAATGTCACAGGAGCAGGGATATATTCTCTATTGTGCATTTTTAGGACATATTGGGTAAGTGAGATTGCTTTTCCTATACTGAATTTATTAGGATGAAGTAAAAATTTTAGAAAAATTTGTTTTTCATATTCATCAAGTTTAGTTCTTGAATAATCCTCATAATGATACCCTGGAATTAAAAGCTCATAATTTTTACTGTTGCCTAAAACTCTTTTCCATCTTTGAAGGGTGCCTATTGAGACTTTTCCAATTTTTGCATAAATTTCGGGATAAAGAGTATTAGAATTGTAAGCACTTAAAAAATCTGAATCAAATTGTTTTTTGCATACCTGATGTTTTCTTTGATCTTTCCATAAATTAACCAAATCAAACCTTGCAAGGGCAATTATTTTTGCTTTATTCGGTTTATGAAAATCAGCTATAATCGGTAATTGTTTTATTGGGGGGATTAAGACAAGTTTAGAATAATATTTTTCTTGCAACTCTGGCTCAATACTTGATAACAAAATCTCAAAACTCTTCCCGCCTTTGACTGTGATTTCTCTTGTTATATATTTACCCTTTGATAGTCTAATGGCACGGGTACTTACACCTTTGAGTTCCGCTAATTCTTTAATTGTAATGTATTTTTCTTTGTTCATTATATTAACATCTATCACTCACAACTTAGAAGAATGGAACTGTTTCCGACTAACTTTGTATCATTAAGACACATAGTCGAAAATAACTCTGGACTTGATATTTCTGTAAAAAGAGTTAAAATGTGTGTACCTCAATGCTTACCCCAATTGATTTTAAGGAGTTTTTATGCTTAAAGAACTGAGAAAACAAATTGAACTACTTGAACAAAAAATGTCAAAAAGTCCAAATAATATGGAAAAAGGTGGAAGTCATTTTCTGTATCACAGAGAAAAAATGATACGTTTTAAATTATTGCAGAAAAAACTATCTCAAAAAATGCTTGCTAAAAGATTAAATCTGACCGAAAGCTATATTTCAAAACTTATTATCGGAGAACGTTACAACAAAGATTTTGAAAGGTATATTATTCATATTTTAGATGTTAATTATTGTTGTATTTAGAAAAATACCGTTACTTATAATTACAAAAATATATTGTTAATATTTTATTAAAAAGAGATTTTTCATCATTTTCATGCTAAACTTAGTTCGTATTGGAAGTGAAATATATGAATTCAATATGCCAAAGAGGGAAAAAATTTGTGGTGCAAATCTTGTAATAGGGAAACTGATAACAAAATCTGCGAAGTATGCGGGGAAGTAACATTTGAAGATATACCCGTTGAAATATATTGGTGCAGTCATTGTAATGTGCCCATAATTAGACCTTGTAATAGTAATATAGATACGTGTCCGGAATGTGGAAATAAGATAAAATATTTTGCTGCAGATTTGAGACCTGTATTTCCTCAAGAACGCTTATTGCTGGAAATTGTGAAGAAAACTCCGTTAAAATATATAAATAGCTCTGTATGGTGTGCTAATAATCGTTATTATATTGATGGAGAATCAATTTCTGTTTCATTTTCAAAATGCCTACAGTTGGATACAAATAGTATTACTAAAGAATTAGAAAAATATAGTGTCGATAATGAAAAAAATAAATTTTCGGAACACATACAAAAATTTGTAAGAATAAACAAAGAAAGACTTTCATACCTTAAGGATGAAGCATTTAATTTTATAAAAGATGCTGTAAAAGATTATCCTGCCGAAAATATAGTCATATCATTTTCTGGTGGGAAAGACTCGACGGTAGTAGCAGATCTTGTAGTTAGAGCATTGAGTAATCCTGGGCTTGTACATATTTTTGGCGATACAACACTAGAATTCCCTCTTACATATGAATATTTAAAACGTTTTAGAAAAGATAATCCCAAAATTATTTTAAAAGTTTCTAAAAATAAAGAACAGAAGTTTTATGACGTATGTGAAGATATAGGTCCACCATCAAGAGTTATGCGCTGGTGCTGTACTATGTTTAAAACGGGTCCTATTACTAGGATTTTGTCTAATCTTTATCGTGATAAAAAATTATTGACATTTTATGGCATAAGAAAGTGTGAATCAGTTAGTAGAAGCAAATACAATAGAATTGAAGATAATGCAGAATCGATAAAAATCAAAAAGCAAGTAGTTGCTTCACCTATATTTTATTGGAAAGACATTGATATTTGGCTCTATATGCTTGGAGAAAATATTGATTTTAATGATGCTTATAAACTCGGATACGATAGAGTTGGTTGTTGGTGTTGTCCTAACAATAACGATAGAGCCGCTTTCCTATCGAGAATATACTTGCCGGAAGAATCAACTAAATGGAGAGAGTTTTTAGTCAATTTCGCTAAAAAAATTGGTAAACCTGATGCTGAAGTTTATGTTGATACAGGAAAGTGGAAAGCTCGTCAGGGTGGAAATGGCTTAAAAGCTGCCGAAGATGTAAAAATAAAATATACAAATTGTACTGCTGAAGAAAATGCAAAAATTTATCAATTAAATAAACCTATAATAGATGATTTTTATACACTTTTTACACCGTTTGGTAAAGTTTCGAAAGAACTCGGTAGAAAATTATTAAAAGAGGTATTAGTGCTTGACATTGCGACAAACATACCTATAATGTCATTGCAACCATTTCAGCAACAAAATTATGAGTATGCAATAAAAGTAAAAACTATGAATGTTCAAAAACATGATGATTTACAAAGAATGATTGGATACCAAATTAGAAAATATAATAGTTGTAGAAAATGCTTAAAGTGTGAATCTGTATGTAATTTTGGAGCAATAACAGTTAACCAAAATACATATAGGATAGACGCAAACAAATGTAGACATTGCAAAATGTGTGTGACAGCAAAATACCTTGATGCAGGTTGTTTAATGGCTGGATACCTAGTAACAAAAGCAAAAAAGCAGGAGAATATCTATGAAGTTCAGAGCACATGATACTTTTGCAATCAGAAAAGGCTGGTTGCATAAAGGAATGAAACATATAAAAGATAATCCAAGATTATTCGTTGACAAAAATATTAATCCTATGGATGAGCTTGGTATTGGGTCGAATATGGTCAAAGCCCTGCGTTATTGGTTACAGGTATTTGGTTTGACAGAAGAAACTGGTACTACTCAAAAATATCAGGAGTTTACTGAACTTGGACAATTAATATGGGATAACGATTTGTTTATGGAGGAAGATGGTACTTTCTGTATTCTTCATTACATGTTGGCTTCAAATAAGGAACAGGCGACAGCTTGGTATTATTTCTTCAACATTTACAATATGAATGAAATTACAAAAGAATCTTTTATATCAGATATTCAATCCTACATTAGTGTTGAAGAACCAGAAACACAGGTGTCAGAGAAATCACTAGGAGATGATTTTGATTGTATTATCAAAACTTATTTTAAATCAAATAGTAGAGATTTTAACCCCGAAAGCAATATCGAATCGCCATTAACTGAATTAGGTCTTATAAAACTACTGGATAAAAAGAATAAAATATACTCTAAAATGGCACCAAGTTTTGCGACAATTAATCCGCTTATAATCTTGGCAATCATAATTAGAGAAAATGAAAAAGAAAAAGCAACTGATATAAAAATCTCTAAAATAGAAAAAGATCCTGGTAACATTGGTAAAATTTTTAATCTTGACAAAATCCAAGTTGCACAGTATTTAGATAATTTGCAGAACCAAGGATTAATAAAGGTCGTAAGATCTGCAGGGCTTGATATTGTAAAATTACAGACAAAAATGTCATTTATAGAGTGTCTTAAAAAATATTATGAAAGTTTAAGTATTTAAAGGGTGAAAAAATGGATTTGACAAAAAACATTAACATTATGCAAGATTTTCAATATGCAATAAACATTGCATACGATATTAACAGCGATGATAAAATTAAAAACTATATACCAACACCAAGTGCAATTGAAATTATAGAAGATATAATGTTAAGCACATCAAATACTTCAAATGACCGTGCAAAAATATTTGTTGGAGCATATGGTAAAGGTAAATCCCATTTAGCATTGATAATTGCTTCATTATTTTACAGAAAAGAACCGGAATTGTTTTCAAATTTATTGTCATATATTTGTCAGAGTACACAAAATACAAAAGGTGAATCTGAATTATGCACATATACAAAAAATTACTTGGATAGTAAAAAGAAGATGTTACCAGTTATTATACAAGGCAGTAGTATGGGAATACGACAGGCATTAATGTCTGGATTAAATACCGCATTGAAAAATGCCAATCTTGATCATGTAATGCCGGATACATATTTTAAATCTGCTATAACAACTATTTTGAACTGGCAAAAAAACTATGAAGCTACATATAATCAATTCAAAAAGAATATTGATTGTAGTGTTAACAACTATATTACAGAATTAAAAAATTATAATATTGATTATTATGAAAATTTTAAAGAAATTTATCCTAGTCTTACCGCAGGAAGTGAATTTAATCCTATATCAAATATTGATGTTATTGAATTATATAATTCCGTCAATAAATCGCTTAAAAAAGAAGGTTATACCGGAATTTATGTTATTTATGATGAGTTTAGTAAATTTCTCGAAGGGAATCTAAATAAAACATCGGCAGCAGAAATAAAAACATTACAAGATTTTGCTGAAAATTGTTGCCGTACTAAAGAACAACAATTGCATATTTTGTTAATTTCTCATCAAAGCATTTTAAACTATGTTGATAAATTACCTAAAAATAAAATTGATGCTTGGAAAGCTGTATCAAATAGATTTACAACTCTTGAGTTTAATACTTCTTTATCACAGCAATTTGATTTAATGTCAAAAATCATATGCCAAGAACCTAACTGGTACAAAGATTACCTGAGAGATAACGAAAAACGTTTTAATAATATGTTAAAAAAATGGGAAGAGGCAAAAGCTTTCTCAAGTCTTGAATATCACGATATAGAAAAAATTGTTATAGGTTGTTATCCTTTACAAGCAATAACTACATTCCTGCTACCAAATATTTCAGAAAAAATTGCTCAAAATGAGAGAACAATATTTACATTCTTATCATCACGAAATCAGAAACATACACTTTATTCGTTTTTAAAGGATAATAATCAAGATTTTCCTATATTAACGCCTGATTACATATATGATTATTTTGAACCATTATTTAAAGCAGAAGATTATAAAAAAGACACACACAAATATTGGAAAAATGCTTATGCCGCATTAAATAAATTAAATAATGATGAACTGTTAGAGAAGAAGATTATTAAAACAATTGCTTTAATATATATATATGACCATTTTGAATTATTGTCTCCTACTGTAAATTTAATCTCTAATATTTTCGAAAACTCAGTATCAGATTTCCAAAAATTAAATCAAGCTTTTACAAATTTAAAAAATAAAGGAATAATAAGACAGATCGAAAATGGAAATTATTTGAGGATTACAGAGCATACAGATATTAATGTAGAAGCAAAAATTAATGATACTATTGAAGAACGAAAAAATTTAGTAGAAATAAAAGATATTTTAAATGATTTCGTTGGAAATAAAGTGCTATATCCAAATGCATATAACGATAGTAATGAAGTTACCAGATTTTTTAACTTTAAATTCGTTAATCAAGAAGATTTAAATGGAATAACTGATTGGGAACAAGTAATAAAATCAGATGGAGCAGATGGTATTGTATTTGCTGTTATTCCTAAAATTAGCGAAGATAAAAAAATAGTATTCAAAGAAGCCTACAAAAATGTAAATAACAAAAGAATTATATTTATAGTTCCTAAGAAAAGAGATAATATTAACGAACAAATTATAAAGTATGATGCCATTAAATATTTAATTGATAATACCGATGACGAAATATTATCGGAAGAATTATCATATTCTTTGAATGCATTATCTGATGTCATTTCAGATTTTATAGATATATATTTAAGACCGGAATTAAATCAATCAAAATATTACAATAATGGACACGAAGAACTGATTAATCGTCGTTCAGTACTTTCTAAAAAATTATCAGAGATTTGTGAAGAGACATACAAAGATTATCCAATAATAAATAATGAAGTATTGAATAAGAATATTCTTTCAAGTCAAGCGATAAACAGCAGAAGTAAAGTTATAGCAGGTATATTAGAAAATCATATAAAAGAAAATCTGGGCCTAATTGCAACAGGTCAAGATGTCAGTTTTATGAGAAGTACAGTTAAAAACGAAGGGATTTTAGTAGAAAAAGCCGGTCAATATTATATCAATACAGAAAATTTAAAGAACAAAAAATTACAAAATGTCTTGAATTTAATAAAGAAATTTATAGTTAAATCTTCTGAAAAGCAGTTGTCATTTAAAGAATTATATGACATATTAACCGAACCTAATCATCATATTGGAATGAAAATGGGCTTAATTCCAATATATATTGCGTGTGTTTTACATCATTATAAAAAATACGCAGTAATACTTAAAAATGGAAAAGAAGTCGAGATTAATGCAAAATTATTAGATAGTATTAATGAAGAGCCATACAACTACAATATTGCATTAGAAGAATGGGATACAAAAAAAGAAAAATATATTGAAGATTTAAAAAATACATTTTCTGAATATGTGCATGAAGAAGAAACAGAATATAACAACTTCGAATTCATTGTAAGGGCAATGCAGCGTTGGTTTTTTCAATTGCCGAAATATACAAAGGAAATGACTACAGAATATGTAGATAAAAATAAATCTAAAGCTCTTGACAAGAGAATCTTAAAATTCAAAAATTCTTTAAAAGCACCTGAAATTAATGCAAGAGAATTTTTATTTGATAAATTGCCTGAAATATTTGGATATGAGACCTTTTCATTGAAAATAGAACAGGATATATTAGCAGCAAAAGAATATCTTGATAATATAAAAGCTAATTTAATTAATACTTTAAGTGGTGAAATGAAAGAAATGTTTGCTACAAATAATTTGAATAAAAAAGCATCTTTGTCATCAGTATTAAAAGATTGGTCAGAACAATTTAGTGAAGATGTCTTAACACATGCATTTAGCAGTAGTGAAGAGCAAATGTTAGGATTGTGTTTAAAGCCGACAGCAGATACCAATAAATTTATTGAAATGTTTGCTAGAACTTCAACCGGATTGAGAATAGATGATTGGGATCAAATAACAATTGAATCGTATAATATTTCATTAGAAAAATTCAAGAATAATATTGAAGCCTACAGCAATAAAATTGCTAAACAAGGCAAAAATAAAACAGAATTTTATAAAATAAGTTATATAGATGCCTCCGGACACGAAGAGTTTAAAACATTTGAGAAAAAGGAATACTCTTCACAAGCTAAATTACTATATAACGATGCTGAAGCAATGATGGAAGAGTATGGAGAATCTCTCTCTTCAGAAGAAAAGAGACAAGTGTTAGTAGATATAATAAATAAGGTTCTTGTATAATGTACTATTTTGATAATGCCGCAACTACATTTCCAAAACCTGAACAAGTCTATGATTTTATGGATACTTTTTACAGAAATTATGGAGTTAGTGTATCACGGGGACAATATAAAGAGGCATCTATTACTGCAAATATTGTAAGGGAAACAAGGGATTTGATACTTGATTTATACCACGCAAATGCAGATTATGAAACAGTGTTTACTCCTTCTTCAACCATTGCTATGAATACAATTTTATTTGGACAAAGCTGGAAAGAAAATGATGTTGCGTTTATTACAAGATTTGAACATAATGCTGTTTTAAGGACTTTAGAACAAATAAAAAAATGCCATAAGATTAAAATTAAATATATAGAACCGGATAAAAACTCTCTTGAATATGATTTAAACACTATTAAAACGCAATTTAACATAGATAAACCTAAACTTGTTATTATGAATCACGCAAGTAATTCATTTGGTTTTATATTTCCAATTGAGGAAATTTCAAAACTTGCACATGAAGTATCCGCAAAAACAGTTATAGATATGTCACAAACAGCCGGGTTGCTTGATACAACTATTGTAAACCACTTTGATTATGTAATTTTTGCTGGGCACAAAACTCTGTACGCACCAACAGGAATTGCCGGTTTCGTACTAAAAAAATCAGATAATCTTAAAACTTTTATTTTTGGAGGAACGGGAGTTGATTCTGCAAATATAAATATGCCCGCTAACATTCCTGACAGATTTGAAGCCGGTAGTCCTAATATAATGGCAATAGCAGGTCTAAATGCCTCTTTAAAATGGATAAATGAAATTGGTATAAAAGCAATTTATGAAAAAGAAAAAGAAAATTTTAATAAATTATTACAGATATTAAGCAAGTACAACAATATAAAAACTTTTGTTCATCCTAATTTTAAACAAGTTGGAATTATTGCGTCCATTTTTGACACATACCCAAGCGAGAATATAGGTATAGTGATGAGCGAACATGACATTGCAGTAAGAACGGGATTACATTGTGCGCCTGATTCACACAGATTTATGGGAACTTATCCATCAGGAACAGTTCGTTTCAGTATAAATTACTTTACAAATGATGCTGATTTTAATCATTTAGAAAAGGTTCTTGAATACATAAACGAGAATTCCTGGTAGCATTAATAACCTTGCACAAGGCTATTATAAGTGATAGTATAGTAAAATCAAGGAAAGGTCTAGCATGGGATTTGAAGATATCATAAATGATATTAAATTTAAGTATAGAACACCGTGTAACGTAGTAAAGGAATTTTATAATCCTTTATTATCACGGGCAGTGACTTATGATAGAGCTGCCGGATATTTTTCTTCCTCTGTTTTAATTGAAATTTCAAGAGGTTTAACTCGTTTAATTAATAGAGGTGGAAAAGTTCGTATTATAACTTCTCCATATTTACAAGAAAAAGATATTCAAGCAATAAAAGAAGGTTATGACAAGCGTAAAATAATTACAGAAGTAATTATGCGTTCTTGGGAAGAACCTAAAACTCAAAAAGAAGAAGATCGTTTGAACTTTCTTGCTCATATGATTGAAGAAGGCTGTTTGGATATTAAAATCGCATATAAAAAACCAATAGGGGTAGGGCAATATCATGAAAAATTTGCCATTTTGACTGATGAAAATAATAATTCCATCGCATTTATTGGCTCTTTAAATGAAAGTCAGCAAGCAATTAGTCTTAATTTTGAAAATATTGTCACATTTAAATACAATGAAGAACCTAAGAAAGTTAAAGAATTTATTATTGATTTTGAAGAAACTTGGAATAACAAAACTTCAGAACTAGATGTTATTGATTTTCCAAAAGATGCTATTGATAAATTATATTCGTATAAAAAAGATTACTATAACAAAAATATTGATAGAGATGACGATGAAATATCTCCTAATGTAAGTGAAAATTCTAATCCTAATTTGTATATTCCTAAAAATATTCCAACGATTCCTTGTAACGAAAATTTCAAAGATTTATTTGACTATCAGAAAGAAGCAATAAGTAATTGGGTTGAAGCTGGATACAGTGGAATATTTGATATGGCAACAGGAACTGGAAAAACCTACACAGGATTAGGAGCTTTAACTAGACTTTATAATGATTTAGATGGAATACTTGGCGTAGTGATATGTTGCCCTTTTGTACATTTAGTTGAACAATGGGTTGAAGATATCAGAGCTTTTAATATAGAACCTATTATAGGTTATGGAACATCTTCTCAAAATTGGAAACGTCTTTTGTCTAATGCTATTGAACTGTATAAACAACCATATATAAAAGAAAAATTCTTTTGTTTTATATGTACTAATGATACGTTTACTTCAAAATTTGTACAGGATTTATTATCTGAAATAGATAGTAATCTTTTATTTATGGTAGATGAGGCGCATTATTTTGGAGCAAACAAATTATCTAAATTTTTACCAAGTAATTTTCAATACAGGCTTGCTTTATCGGCTACGCTTGAAAGACATGGGGACGATATAGGAACGAAAAAATTATTTGATTACTTTGGAGAAAAGAATATTGAATATGATATAGAAAGAGCTATCCGAGAAGATAAACTAACAAAATATCGCTATTATCCTCATGCAATAACATTAGATGCGGATGAAATGAGTGATTATATAAAGCTTACAAATGAATATAAAAGATATGTTTATCCTGGTATAAAAGAAATTCCCGATGCAGCCAAAATGATATTAATCAAAAGAGCAAGATTATTAGCATCAGCAAGAAATAAAATAACAAAACTAGAAGAACTTTTGCAAAAAGGGCAGAATGGACAAGGTTATATTGACAAAAATAATATTCTGGTTTATTGCGGGGATTCTATTGTTGAATGCGATGATCCTATTATTGTACAAAAATCAAATGAGGAAGGCGATAAACAAGTTGATATTGTAAGCCGTCTAATGGGCAAAAAATTAGGAATGGATGTCGCCCAATTTACTTCGAAACAAGACATTGAACGACGTAAACAAATAAAAGAAGGATTTATAAAAAATGAATATCAAGCAATTGTAGCAATAAAGTGTCTTGATGAAGGTTTTAATATTCCTTCAATAAAAACAGCTTTTATTCTTGCGAGCACGACAAATCCAAAACAATATATTCAAAGACGAGGTAGAGTACTAAGAAAATTTCCAGGGAAAGAATATGCTGAAATCTATGACTTTGTTGTTGTTCCTAGGGATTTAAATTGTTTAGGAAATATTTCAGAGGAAGAATTGTCTATTGAACAAAGTTTAATAAAACATGAAATAGAAAGAGTTAAAGAATTTGCAAATATCTCTGAAAATTCTTCACAAGTTTATAATAAATTTATAACTCCATTAATCGATGCATATCATCTAAATGAAGTTGATATAAATGTTGAATGCGAATATGTTTAAAGGGAGAAAGAATGATGGAAGATAATATTGATATAACACAGACTGAAAATATTGAAATCCTTAACAGTATAATGCACCAAATTGTAGGTGCTGAAAAGGAAAATTTAAAGAAACCCGATAATACAAGAGCTACCGATAAGCAAATGGTAGAAAAAATTGTAAATATTGTAGAAAGGGAAATAAGATGATATTAAAATCTATAAAACTTAAAAATTTTAGACAATATATTGATGAACAAATAGAATTCTCTATTGATAAAGACAAAAATGTTACTCTTGTTCGAGGAGAAAACAACGCTGGAAAAACCACTCTTGCAAATGCATTAACATGGTGTTTCTTTGGAAAACTTGATAAAGAGACATCTAAAGGTCCATTAATAAACACTTTAGTATGGGAAAATGCAAAAGTTAATTCAATAGAACAAGTTCAAGTAGAAGTAATTCTACTATATTCAAATAGAGAATATAAAATCACAGCAACACAAGATTTTGTTATGATGCAAGGTATTTCAGCAAATTCAAAGAAAAGACCTCAACCGAAAGGGCAGATTGTCAGAAAAATCACATACAAAGATGAAGATGGGATAAAACAAGAGGTTCCACCTAATAATATAGTTGAAGCCATTCATAAAATTATTCCTGGAGCATTATCAGATTATTTCTTTATCAGAGGTGAACAAATGAAAATAATGGAAGAAAATACTGATAATGGAAGCAAGTTTAAAGAAGCTGTTAATAAAATTTTAGGGTTTGAAGCCTTATCGGAAACAATACCACATATCAATAGTGCAATAGCAGTTTTAAAGGCAAAAATTTCTAAAGATATTGATGAAAAAATGGGAGGCTTATCAAAAACAATAGAAACTAATACTTCACTTATTGATTCAAAACAAAAAACTATAGATGAATATAGAGAAGATATTAAAGAACATGAAAAAGAAATCAAAGACATGGAGGAAAGAATAAAAGAAGGTGAGCAAGGCGAACAGGATCAAAAGGATTTAATAAAAGCAGAAGCAGATAAAAAACACTATGAGAATCTTTTACGAAAAGAAATAGTAGCTTTCTTTTCTAATTTTTCAAATTATTTTGTTTCAAATTGCTATCAATCACAAATAGATCAAGTTTTAGAAAAATTGCAAGATGCCGAACTAACAGATTATGATATTCCAGATGTAACTAATAAAACAATTGAATGGTTATTAAATCATGGAGAATGTATCTGTGGACAAAAATTAGAAAAGGATAGTGAATTTTATAAAAAAGTAAAGTCGTGGCTTAATTATGTGCCGCCAGAACATTTAGGAAATGCTGTAGCATTGTTTACAAGTATAGCTAAAACAAGAAAAGAAAATGTTATTAAATTACAAGTTGAGTATGGCAACTTATGTAAAAATAGAAATGACTATGATTTAGAAATCGATAAATTTAAACGTCAAATAAAGATACTTAAGTCAAAACTAGAGTCTTACGAATCTACTGCAGAGTATCAAAGAAGGAAGGAAAGAGCTGAGAAAGGCAAAAGAGAAAAAGAAAACACAATATTGAAATATGAAAGAGAAATTAAAGATTTGAAAGATGAAAGACGAGATGCACAAGTCGAGTACGAAAAATTAGCAGGAAAAGATAAAATAAATGCTATTATTTTAAGAAGACAACGCGTACTTGAAAGGATAAATAAACATTTACAAAAAATTAATATGATAGAAAGGCAAAAAAGGAATGAATTATTAAAACAACGTGTAAATGATTTCTTTGCTACAGTATTTTCAAGTGCATATAATATTGATATATCCCCGGATTATAAGGTTAAAATGGTTGATAATGATGGAGAAGTTGTCGGTACTGGTGGTGCACAAGGTGTTACTTTAGTTCTTGCATTCATTGTTTCACTTTTAAGACTAGCACATGATATACATCAAGAAGAGTTAATTAAAAAAGGTGAAACTGTATTAAGTGCGGAGCCTTATCCATTAGTTTTAGACGCTCCTTTTTCTAATTTTGATGAAGGGAAAATGTTAGAAGCTGCTCCTAAGATCGCTAATTTGACAGGGCAAGTAATTATATTTTCAAAAGATCCGGAATGTAGAATTATTATGGATGGAGATATAAAACACAAAATTGGTAAATTTTATGAATTAAAACCTAATGAACTAGTAAATGAAGAAGATAAAGATAGAAAATGTAGTACACATATAGAAGGAGGTAATGGTGTTATTTAGAACATATAATTTTTACGGAAAACACGCAAATTATATGGAGGCTTTAGTTACTCCTATAACCGAAACATTACCACCTTTCTTTAAAAGAAATATTGACGTAATGTTTGCAGCTTCAGTAGTTGGTTTTAAATTTAATAAAAGAGCAGATATTGATAGATCAACCGAAGCCATTAAAAAAACAATAAATGTCGAACAAATATATAATGAAGAGGAACTTGTAAAGTTCTTATATAGATTAATTTTGTTATCAGATGATTCTATTGAGCCTGATTTAGAAAAAAGGATTAAAATGGCATTTTCAAGCGATGTAAATGCTAATAAGAAAAATTCAAAAGAAGATAATGATTCTGAAACATATTCTAATGATTATGAAAAATTATTTTATCAATATATATTGGGTGGAATTGAATATTTATATGAAAATTTAATTGGGAATGCTAAAGATCCTATTTCTAATATGGGAAATATAATTAATGAAATTTCCTCTACAGTTGATTTAATAGATTCTTCTGTCCCTGATATTACGTTAGAAGACTTAAAATAAGGTTATGCAAATATAATTGACGCAAGATTTTTTTAATAAATAAGAGGAACCATTGCAAGATGTTATTAATACTATATTAGACAAAAATATACATGTGCCCCAATTGTTGATGAAAGGGGTATTCTAAGTAGAATTTTTTCTTCACAAACATTAATGCTTTATTGTAAAGATAATAAAAATGAATTTTCTACAAAAAAATAATGTTGGTAAATTATATAGAATATCAATTTGTATCTAGATTTAATGATGAATTTTATATCAAAGATCTCTTTAAGTAATCATATTTATCAAAAAAATGACTTGAGGCTGTTTTTGTTACAGAACACGAACAACAGAATGAAAAAATTATTGGCATAATAACTAATTGGGATATATAGGTAAACCGTAATAAAATTTTACTTTCTATTTATTTTGAGTGATGAATACTATACATTAAAGAATGTAATTTTTGAACACCTATAAAATAGCTTTTAAATGGCATTTAAATGCTGTTTAAATTTTTGTTAATTTTTTTAAAACTTCCGACTAAATATGTCAAACTTGCAATACTTTCTCTCAAAATCTATTAAGGTTTAATGAGACATTTGAGTTATAGAATAATAGTCTCAATTAGGCAGTGTGTTTGAATATTCGCGGTATTTTTCAAATTGACTGTAATTACTCAAATTGGTCTTTTTCTACTCTTTTTGTCCAGCAAAAATTTAACCCGAATTTAAACAAGTCATCTAAAACTTAATCACTGACGGGATTATAGCGATTTTAGATAAAGGACAAAAAAGTCCCATTTGAAAAGTCCAAATTTAAGTCGGAATAGAGTCGGAAAGGTTTAGTATATTTGAACAATAGCAAAATCACCTACAAAAATACATTACAAAATAATTAAATTCGACTCCCAAAACTATCGCTTTCAGTCAAGTTTAAGAATAATTATTCGCTCCATTCGATAATCTTTTTATTATAAAAAGAATCTAAATCTACTTCATTAGGAACAATAAAACCTACACTATATCGTGCTCTTGTTATAGCAATGTAGAGCTTTTCTTTTGCTTTCTCCGGAATGCTACCATATTTAAGAAAATCCATAATTTTTTCTGTTGGCCTTATTAAAACCCTATCAAAAGTTAATCCTTTTGATATTCCAAAATTTATTGTCTTTATATTAGGTTCTAAATCATTGCATGAATTTTTGCAATACGCCAAAACAACTGGCTTATACCGATTTAAGTATTTTTTTAAATTGTCATTTTTTACGTAAAATAATCCATCATGTTCTGTTGTAATTTTATTTTTAGATATGGATTTTGGCAATTCTGGATATAAAGAATCTGCAATATCACAAATATGTTGATTGCAACGCCAAGTATTATTCAAATAGTTTAATTTTGCGAGTTTTTTATTTTCTAAAAACTTAAACCATTCTATAATGTTTTCAGCATATTTTTTATTTTTCTTTGAATAGTGCGTATCAAAAGTATTTTGCCTTTTATCCGCCACAATAATTGATTTTATATTTTTAGATTTTAATATCAAATTCATAATTTCAAAATCATATCCGGCAAAATCTTGAGCCTCATCTACGAAAATATAGTCGTAGCATTCTTCAATTCGCTGAAGCATTTTACCTTTTACCATTTTATGGCAATCATCAGCAAATTCAGATATTTTGCAAGAATAAATTCTACCATTTGAAGTTAAATAATATCGCTGAATGTCATTACTTTTCTTTATTGTGTAATAATATTTACCATTACTACTTACCTTCAAATGCGGATCCTTATTTGTGAAATGAACTTGATAAATTCTATCTTCAAACCCCATAAGATTTTGATATGGTCTTATGCAATTTTTAAGCAAAAATGTTTCCCAAGTTATAATTTCTACATTATTGGGAACATAGCCATTTAATTCAACAAATTTATTTTTAATTTCCTGAATATTATTTCTTGTATAAGTTGTTATTAAAATCTTTTTATTCGCATTGTTTAATGCAACTTTTACCAGACAAGTTGTTTTACCAGAACCTGCTGTTGAGTGTATTAAAATATTATTTTTTAATGGCATCTTTTATATACTGTGGAAAATCGACAGCTCCTTTTTCTGCATCAAAAATAGTTAATGCAACTTCTGTTTTATTGTTTTTTGATATAAAAAATTTTTTAAATTGTTCTTCTGTATCGTTAGTTGGTCTTGTAAACAAAGACTTTAATTTATTATATCCATTTGCTGCATACATGTTTGGCTCTAAAGTATTAAGACTTGTATCTGTTGAAAAACATATTTTTATGTTTTCTTCATTTAAATAATCACAATATTTTTCTTTTAGTGTTTCTATATCACCATCATTGTCTGTGACCACAACCGTATTAAGTTTTAACACTTTTGCGATTTCAAGAAATCTCTTAAATGCTAAAGATGAAACAGCTATTACGTCTGTACCTTCTTCTATTGGCAACTTATCGTATGTATCATAATATGCCTTTTGGACAATTAATTCATCAGATGGTCCTTCTACCAAAATACTTTTAGTTGCAAGTATCATACGCAAAGTATCATAACCAGACAATTTTTTAAAATATTTATATGTGTCTGTGGATAAATCACCAATTTTAAAACTTTCATTCTTGTTTAATAGAATTAATTTATCAATACCAGTTTTATTTGCGACAAAAGAACTGTGAGTGCTAATTAGTAATTGTTTACCGGCACATGTTTTGGAAATAACACTTACTAATTTATTTAAATTTGAAAAAGATAAACTTGTTTCAGGTTCTTCAATCATAATTATATCTGATTGTTCAAGCTTTTCTTTTAATGCCAATTTTATTTTTACAGAATTTTGTTCCCCTTTGCCGATAAATTTAAAAGGGATATTATCAAAATATAATGATAATATAGAATCCCAAGAATTCTTCGCAGATATATCAATTGAAATCTGGACATTTTTATCTGATATGGGTGTTCCTGTACTTTTAAACTCATCATTAATGTTTTTAATTTTTTCATCGCTTGTGAATTCTTCTTTTAATTGTCGATATTTTAAAGCAAGTAATGATTTTTGAGTATCATCTAAATAATCTCCAACTAGTTCAGCTATGTATTTATCTGGTCCTTGTATATAACGATGCTCAACATTTCCAATTAGATGCGATTTTACAGGTAATTCTAAAAATCTAAATGTATTACTTGCAAAACTATACCATTCAACTTTATAGTATTCTATGGGAATTTCTTTTACTTTTTCCGGTTCAATTATATATTTTTCGTACTCTTTTTGAAAATCACTGTCAAAACATATTCTTAAAGAGACACCCGCACAATCTTCTTTTAATGAATTTATGCTTCCCTTAAAATCTCCGCTAATATTGTCAGTAAAGTATATCTCAATAAGTATTTCAGGTAGTTTTGCGGTTTTTGCATTCTCTTGCAAATCCTTCAAGTACAAATCCCTTGCATTTAAATTAAAAAGATATGGCGTAAGTTCTTGTGCAATCATTCTACCATTGAGCTTTTGTGTAAGCCCAAGATTTATAGCCTCAAAAAGAGTTGTTTTACCAGCCTCATTATTCCCAACTATTATGTTAATATCAGGGTTTAGTTCAAGACTAAAATTCTCAAATTGTTTGTAATTTTTTATTATAATTTTTTTTATCATAATTCCTCTTTAATTATTTCTATTGCATACATTGGAATATCTATAAGACTATTTGTTTTCTTATAATCTGCCATTGACGTTCTTATTGCATAATTGGGTTTAAATTTTTCTATATAAACCTTCAAACTTTTAGCTTGTAAGTTTCTTTCCGCCTTTACTTCAACAGGAACAACATCAGATTTTATTTGGATAACAAAGTCAATTTCAGCCCTGCTGGTTTCATTAGACCAATAAAAGACTGGTAAATCTTTAATTGTCTTAAATTGTTGTAAAACATATTGTTCGGCTATAGCTCCTTTAAATTCTTCAAATATACGATTACCGTCAATAATCGTATCTGCTTGTAAATCTGTCATTGCACCTAATAGACCAACATCCAGCACAAATAACTTAAATGAGTTGAAATCTTCGTAAGCAGTAATTGGTAAATCAGGTTTTGTAATTTTATTTACTCTGTATACTAAGCCACTATTAATTAACCAAGACAAAGCAGCTTCAAAATCTCTTGCACGAGCTCCTTCCTTTGCTGCTCCATATATAAATTTCTTATTTTCTTTACTTAACTGTGCCGGAATAGATTTCCATAATAACCTTATTTTAGCAACTGTATTAGTGGGAATATGTTTTGTAAAATCTTCTTCATAAGCAGAGAGAATTTCTTTTTGCAGATTTCTAACACTTTCAAAATCTTTGTTTTCAACAAAATCTTGTACAATTTCAGGCATTCCTCCAACATAACAATATTGTTTTAAGAGCTTTTCATACTTGTTATTAAATAGTTTTATTGTTTTAAAATCTTTTTTATTTAAAAGTTCAACAAACCTTCCTTCTCCCATTGCTAATAAAAATTCTTCAAAACTTAATGGGAAAAGATTCATAAATGAAACCTTACCAACAGGGAAACCCGTCCCTTCATGACAAGCAACACCTAACAAGCTTCCTGCAACTATAATATCGTATTGAGGAGCATTTTCTCTAAAATACTTAAGTGAAGTTAAGGCTCTTGGACATTCTTGAATTTCATCAAAGATTATCAAAGTATTTTCCGCATTAATTTTTGTCTTTGTTGCAAGACCTATATCCATAATTAAACGCTCAGTATCATAGTCGACATCAAAAATCTCTCTGCTTTTTACATCTACATCAAAGTTAATATATGCAACTTGCTCATAATACTTTTTCCCAAATTCCTGCATTAACCAAGTTTTACCAACTTGCCTTGCGCCTTGTATAACCAAAGGTTTATGATTTTTTTTGTTTTTCCAATCAATCAGATGTTTTAGTGCGTATCTTTGCATGCTTAAATCCCTCATAATAACACAAATATTCTAACACAAACTGTACATTTTTTACAGCACTCTTGATATATAATCACACATTTTTTACACGACTTTTAAAACTTATTTACACATTTTTGACAGAACCTTAAATCATTAATAATGTAATTTTCTAGTCCTAGTTGCTGTTTTACCTTATAAAAATCTTTTCTAATTCTTCGTTTCAGAATTTCTTTTTTATTTTCATCACCTGTTAAAAGACTGTTTAAGGGCTGTTTTGTTAAAATCATTTTCTCAACCAATGGTAAAAGATAAGGATAGCGATTCTTTAAAACCCGAAATAATTGCTTCAGTTGTTTATTGGATAGTATTTGGACTTCTCTTTTTGATATATTTTTCACTCTTTTGACTTCAAAACAACAAGTTTTATCAATAAAACCTTCTTTTTGAAAGTGTTTAATTATTTGATTAAGTAATGTCAAAACATTTTTTATTCTTCTCTCTGTTATCCCATTTTCTTTCATGCTCAATTTAAACTGTTCAATATCTTGTATTGTTATATCTTTTAATTTGTATTTCCTGAAAAATGGAAGTATCTGAGAATTAATAAATGATTTATAAGTTTTTTTAGACCAAGACGATAGTTTACAATTTTTTATTTCCATAAATAAATTTATGGCATCAATTAAAGTTATATCGGAATTTTGGGACAAAATATTTTTATCAATTATTTTAAATGTTTCTTCTTTTTGTATTATTCCGACATATTCAAATTCGTTTTTGAATTTTTGAATATTATCAGACTGATCTAAAAAATTTCTAACTGTATCAATCTCAAGTCCTGTAAACATAACAATATCTTCAAGAGTAAATGTTTTGAGTCTTTTGGCTATTTTTAAAATTTTATCAGTCATCTAAAAACCTCCTGAATTATATTTTCATCAATCATCTTTATACCATTTATTTGAGCTATATTTTCTAATGTGTTAATTACTTCAACAATCTTTCTAAAACTCTTCGCTTTTTGATGAATTGCACTTATTACTTCTTTTGTCATATCGACTTCTGAAATCTCGTCTACAATTTGCTTTATATCCGAATATTCAAACTCAGTAAAGTTATAAATCTCTGAAATTCTATCAAATAAATGCGTATGCTTTTTTAACTTGTGTTTAACTAAACTCATTCCAACAAAGACAATAGGAATTCCTGTCTCATCGTGCAAGTCTCTCAACGTTTCTATTGTCTTAAAGTCACTTAAAAGATAATCAACTTCATCTACTATAATCATTTGAGGCTTATTTTTCAGCACATTTACACATTGCCTGAAAATATCAGCAGTAAAAAATCTTGGAATTTCATCAAGTTCTTTTGTAAGTTCTTCCAAAAACCATTTTGTAGTCATTTTATTAGTTGCTCTGATATAAATTGAGTCAAACTGAAAAGATAAATACAAAGCTGTTTTTGTTTTGCCTAATCCCGCATTACCATAAACCAAACCTATTTTTGTAATATTTTCAGGTTTATTTTTTAAATCTTGAACCAGATTTATAAATCCTTTAACATTCTTAGTTTGTACAAATTTTGGCTTCATATTCCAAATACTCCTTAGATGTTTTATAGCTTGCAAGCCAAGCTCTATCATCATTACAAGTGCACCCATATTTCATCAGATATTCATATTTTTCTCTACTAGTTCTAAATAATGGTTTAACTTTTGGATTATACTTTTGAGGTTTTTCTTTTGTTTTCTTAATTTTTGAAGATACTACTGCTGTAGGTACTTCTTCTTTTCCTTCTGCATGTTTACTCTCAATAAGGTTGCACGTAGCTTTTTCTCCACTCTGTTCATAATCCTCAATATCACACTTTAAAATTTCTAAATCTTCTATATTCAAAAACTCCTTGCAGGCTTTTATTGTCTTGTTTTTAAGCTGTTTTTGCTTTTGTATTTTTTGTTTGTAATCTTCTATGTCTTCTATTTCACCTGTATAATGAGCTAATGGGTGTGTCAAAGTAATTCTATCCGCTTGGCACAAAAATTTGCCTGACATCGTATAAACATTGATATAGCTTAAATCAAAAAGACTATATTTTATTATTACTTTTTCTCTTATTCCGTACAAAGCATCATTAAAATACCAACTGCTTAAAAATCGTATTCCCTGACTTGAAATTGTTTTTATTTCTTGAGCTAACATCAAATCATCTAATTCGTTGTCATTTATTTTATCTTTATTAACACCGTTAAACATTTCTTGAATAGTTTTTGATTTATCATTTGGGCAAGGCAAAGAATTTTTATACAAAAGCCAACTATTAATCATTTGAATTGTTTGTTGAATTGTAGGGATAAATTCTGTATGAATTGCACAATGAAATTTCTCATTCCTTTTTAGCCTTGCAGGCTTATTTTCTATACTTGTTCCAATGTAGCTTGGTAGCAGCTTTTCAAAACTTCCCTGCATTTCAAGAAAGAATCTTTCAATAACTTTAGTCCTTGCATTATATGGGTTTGCAAAAATTGTTGTTATTCCAAGTTTTTCATAAATTCCTTTTAACCCTATTTCACAGAATGCAGGACTACCCATAAAATATTTACCCCTGAAGGCTCTGCCATTGTCTAAATAAACAAATTTTGGTATTTTACCTAAATTTAAAATTGCGTTGCGAAGTGCTGAAGCAATATTTTGAGTATTTTCTTCAAGCATAATTTCATAACCTACCAATGCAGTTGATTTCCAATCCAGAAAACCGATTAAAGTCGCTCGACAAGGCTTGCCGGTAAAAGGATTAATTACTTGAAAATTCAATCGTTTGCCATCAGCTACTAAAATTTCACCGACTTCTATTTTTGAAGTATCTCTTTTAATATGAGGAATAACCTGTTCTTTTAGAGCTTTTTCGCCATCACGTAAAAGAGTCCATCTGTCAAAATAATTTGACTTATACCAATTAGTAAATCTTCTAAATGTCACAGGAGCAGGGATATATTCTCTATTGTGCATTTTTAGGACATATTGGGTAAGTGAGATTGCTTTTCCTATACTGAATTTATTAGGATGAAGTAAAAATTTTAGAAAAATTTGTTTTTCATATTCATCAAGTTTAGTTCTTGAATAATCCTCATAATGATACCCTGGAATTAAAAGCTCATAATTTTTACTGTTGCCTAAAACTCTTTTCCATCTTTGAAGGGTGCCTATTGAGACTTTTCCAATTTTTGCATAAATTTCGGGATAAAGAGTATTAGAATTGTAAGCACTTAAAAAATCTGAATCAAATTGTTTTTTGCATACCTGATGTTTTCTTTGATCTTTCCATAAATTAACCAAATCAAACCTTGCAAGGGCAATTATTTTTGCTTTATTCGGTTTATGAAAATCAGCTATAATCGGTAATTGTTTTATTGGGGGGATTAAGACAAGTTTAGAATAATATTTTTCTTGCAACTCTGGCTCAATACTTGATAACAAAATCTCAAAACTCTTCCCGCCTTTGACTGTGATTTCTCTTGTTATATATTTACCCTTTGATAGTCTAATGGCACGGGTACTTACACCTTTGAGTTCCGCTAATTCTTTAATTGTAATGTATTTTTCTTTGTTCATTATATTAACATCTATCACTCTAAACTCGGAAGAATGGAAGTGTTTCAAATAAACATTTACCACTTTTGTATCATTAAGACACACTCTAAACCCTTGCAGGACTTGAACTATCAAAAAACAGAGTTAAAATAGGTGTACGCAAAATGATTTAATTGTAAGGAAATTACCCCTATGAAAAGAGAACTAATAGAAAAAATAAAAATAAAAATACTTGAACAAAAAATGTCCAAATCTCCAAACAATGGAGGTAGTAGATTTTTGTATAAGCGTGAGAGAATGATAAGATTTCAACTTTTAATAAGGAACTTACCTCAAAAGCAACTGGCAAAACATTTGAAAATAACTGAAAGCTATCTTTCAAAATTAATCACCGGGGAAAGATACAGCCAAGAGTTTGAAATTTTTATTACTAAACATCTTGAAATAAATTATTGTTTTATGTAATTCTAATTTTTATCTGTAACTTCCGACCTTTCTGCCGTATTTGTCGTATTCTGTTATTCTTCCAGATGAATCTTTTTTAAATGTTCCTACTTTTTGCCCGTACTTATCGTATTTTGTTGTTACGCCATTAGAATTTGTCTTGTAACTACTAGTTTTCTGTCCATACTTATCGTAGGAATTATATCCAGAAGAGGTCTTTTTATAGCTTCCTGTCTTTTGACCGTATTTGTCATATTTGTTATATCCAGATGATGTTTCCTTATATGAGCCTGTTTTAGAACCGTACTTGTCATAAGAATTGTATCCCGATGTTGTTTGTTTGTATGAACCAGTTTTTTGACCATATCTATCATAAGAATTAACAGCACAAGCTACATTTACAAAGAATAACATCAACAATAAAACTAAAAATTTCTTCATACACAACTCCTTTATAATCATAACGAAATAAGGCTGAAAATTGTTCAAATATTAATATTTTTCATCTTCATCATCATATTCATAGTTAGACCATTTTTCTCTTTCTAAAGCTTTTCTGTCATATTTAGAATCTTCCATTTCATCCCATCCAGATTCGTACATATTCGCCATTTCTTGGTCTCTAGCCTTATTTCTGTACTTTCTATTTTGATTACCAGAATCCCCAAATAAAAACTCAAATAATCCCATAAACACCTCAAATTATAATTTGTTACTTTTATAGTATAGCACAAAACTTTGAACAATTTACTTGTTATTTGATTTATTAAGTAATACGCTAAAAATGTTAAAAACAGGCATGTTTGTAGTAAGATTATACTATGGTTAAACGAGATGTTTGTAATTCTGTTTCTAAAGAATATAGTGCTAGGATGACTGGAAATCAATTTCTTTATCCAGAGTTTAAGGTTGCAGTTAAATTACTACAAGAAGGCTTAAGCAAAAAAGAAGCAACCGATAAAATTATTAATGAGAATTTATTTGAATATCGTTCTTTTAAGGCTATAAACAAACATATTGGTGCTGTATGGGAAAGAGCAAACTATTTAGATGACTATTTGATTGAAGTGCTATTAACTGAACCTAATGAAATAGGAAGACTTATTAATTTTTATGCAATTTTAAAATATGACAGATTATTTCTTGAATTTATGGAAGAAGTATTAATAGATAAAGTTTTTTCAAGACAAATGGAAGTTTCTAAATCTGATATATCCAACTATTTTTCGATTAAAGCAGAACAGAGTGAAACTGTGGCTAACTTTAAAGAAACAACATTAAAAAGGCTTAGATTAGCGTATTTTGAGATTCTAAGTGGAGCTGGATATATAGGAACAAATAGAGATAATGCAGAATTAACAATCCCTCTTGGTATATACCAGATTACTAATCATTTAGAAGAAATTGGTGATAAAAGGTATGCAAAAGCAATGTTAGGATAAGTAATGGAACTTAGAGCAAGACTGGATAAAATTAAAACAATAATTGAACAGGATTCTTTTTTCAATCAACAATCGTTGGGTGGAGAGTTAAATTTTCATATCTTTGATTATGAACCATCAGATGAACTAATTGTAAGGAGATATATCAAGGATTTTGTAAGCAGTTATTCTTATGCCAATTCAAAGATTAAACCTATAGAATTTGATTTATTTGAGATGTTATTAAAAATCCTAACTGATAAAACTGCTGGTAATAAAACTTATCTTGATTTAGCAATAGAAACTGAAGAAAGACAAGGAACAGAAAGTCTTATTAATACTCTTAGAGGGGTTATTAATATAGAAGAATTTGTAAATATGATAAAAAAAGAGCTAGGAGATAGTAATCTTGTTATTTTATCTGGTGTAGGAAAGGTATATCCTTTGGTAAGGTCGCATAATGTCTTAAATAATCTTCATGCAGTTTTAGATAAGATTCCAGTTATTATGTTCTATCCTGGTACATACGACCAAAAAGAATTAAGGCTATTTAAAGGTTCAAACTTTGATGGCTTAAAAGATGATAATTATTACAGAGCATTTAGGCTTGTTGCAAATGAGTAAAGGTGTAGTTATGAAGCTAAGAGAATTATTTGAGAAAGATATTAATAGAAACATTAATGGTGTTGTTAAAGTTGAGCAAGTTGATGACGAAGCTATTATTTATCAAGAATTGGACGAATTTGTTGTTACAAAAGAACTTTCTAAGCATTTTAGCACTTTTTATAGTAATTATAAAAACTCATTTGAAGAAAGAACTGATAAAATCGGAGTATGGATTTCTGGTTTCTTTGGTTCTGGTAAATCTCACTTTTTAAAGATGCTATCATATCTACTTGCCAACAAAGAAGTAAAAGGTAAAAAAACAATAGAATTCTTTGAAGGGAAATCTAATATAGATGATTGGACTTTTGCTGATATGAAATTAGCTACATCTGTTCCTACAGAAACTATTTTGTTCAACATTGATTCTAAGAGTTCAAAAGATACAAAACAAAGAAAAGATGGTATTGTTGAAGTCTTTTTAAAGGTCTTTAACGAATCTCAGGGTTACTCTTCAAACTACCCTAAACTTGCAGATATTGAAAGATATCTTGATAAAAATGGAAAATACGAAGAATTCAAACAAATTATAACCTCAGAAAGTGGTGTATCTTGGGAAGAAGCATCTAATGCAGTTGGATTCTTTAAAGACTTCTTTATAAAGGCATATGTTCAAGTTACAGGGACAACAGAACAAAGTACACAAGACTTATTTAAAGATGTTGTTGAAGATTCGGGGATTACACCAGAAGGGTTTGCAAAGCTAATAAAAGAATATCTCGAAAGTAAAGGTAGTAAGAATCGAATTATTTTCTTAGTCGATGAAATTGGGCAATTTATAAGCGATAATACAAACCTTATGCTTAGTTTACAGACAGTTGTTGAAAACTTGGGTACTATGTGTAATGGAAGAGCTTGGGTAATGGTAACATCTCAAGAAGCAATAGATTCTATAACAAAAGAACGTTTCAGGGACCAAGATTTCTCAAAAATCCAAGGCAGATTTGATACAAAATTAAGTTTATCTGGTTCAAACACTGATGAAGTTATCAAACGAAGATTATTAGAAAAGAGAACAGATGCAAGAACTCTTCTTTCTAATTACTACAACGAACAAGAAAAGATTTTGGCAAATTTAATAACATTTTCAAGCCAAACTTCTGGCATGAAAATGTATGAAAACTCAGATGATTTTGTTGATTGTTATCCATTTGTCCCATATCAATTCAAGTTGTTACAAAGTGTATTTACAGAGTTAAGAAACTTTTCTCATGCCGGGGCTCACTTAGCTTCAGGGGAGCGTTCTATGCTAAATGCTTTCCATACGGCATTAAAAGAATACGGTGATAAAGAGATTACAGAATTAGTTCCATTCAATGTTTTTTATTCTACGATTCAAACCTTTATAGATACAGATATTGTCAGAATAATTGCACAAGCAAAAGAGGGTAATCCAGATATAGAAGATTTTGATATTGAAGTCTTAACTGTTTTATTCTTGATTAAATACATTAAAGAAGTTCCTTGTGATGTAGAAAATATTGCAACATTAATGATATCAAATATTAATGAAAGCAAAAATGCACTAAAATCCAAAATAGAAGGAGCTCTAACAAGATTAAAACAAGCTACATTAATACAACAAAATGGAGAAGAATATTCATTCTTAACAAACGAAGAACAAGATGTTACAAGAGGTATAAAAAACACTCAGATTGATTCTAGCGATGTGTTAAATGAAGTCTATAGAAATATATATGAAGAAATTTATACTAAAAAGTCAATAACTCCATATCCTCAAGGGCAGTCTTATTATTTTGTAAGAAAAGTTGATGATGTAGTAAGAGGAAGCCAAGCAGAAGATATAGAAGTTAAATTTATCACTTCAATGAACTCTGATTATAAATTCAGCGAATCTGAGCTAAAAATGAAGTTCCTTGCAGGAAATACATTATTTATCAAATTGAATGAAAACGGTTACCTACAAGAACTTGAAACTATCTTAAAAACAGACAAGTATATCAAGCAAAAAAGCAGTGTAAAACAGTCTGAAATGCAGGATATGATATTAAAAAACAGAGGTGCTGAATTAATAGAACGCAAGAAAAGGGTAAAAACTTTATTAGAACAAGCTATTCTTGAATCCACTTTCTACACAAACGGTCAGATTATGGAAGTTAGTGCAACAAGTGCTGCTGCAAAGATTGAAAATGCTTTGAAACAAATTGTAGAAAATACATATACGAACCTTCATTTTATCCAAGAAAGAGTTAGGGATGAAAAAGAAATCCATGCAAAACTCATTGCTCCTCAAGGTAAATTGGATGAAAGAAACAAAAAAGCTCTTGATGATGTTTTAGCATTTATTCAACTAAATAACTCGATGAGTTGCACTGTTACAATGCAGGGATTAAAACAACAATACACAAGAAAACCTTATGGTTGGTCTATAAATGATATTGCAGGTGTTGTAGCAGATTTAGCTGTTAAAGGAGACATTTCTATTCTCTATAATGGTGTTCAATGCAATTATCAGGATTATAATACAGTAAAATATTTGACAAATGACAGAGAAATTCAAAGCACTGTAATTAAATTGAAAGAAAAAATAGATAGTGCAAAAATCCAGCAAGTAATAGCAATAGCACAAGAACTATTTGAAAAACAAGACTTTGTAGATGATGGAGAAAAACTTGCAAATTTAATAAGAGAAAATCTTCAAAATATGATTGGAGATTTACAAGAGCTTAATGGAAGACATAATAACCCAAAATATCCTAAAAAGACTGTTATTGAACTTGGTCTTTCTACATTAAAAGAGCTTAAGAATGAGCCAGATGTAAACGGATTATTTGATTTATTGATAAAGCAAAAGGATAATTTATTAACTTGGAAACAAGAATACAAACTTCTCAAATCATTCTTTAATACTCAAGTTGGTATTTTTGATGAATCATTGAAAATATATGACAGAGTAAAAAGAAACGAAGTTTATTTAACAACTTTTGAATCAGAAGAGGTTGCTAAATTAAACGAACTAATTTCTAAACTTGAATCGATAATAGATTCTCCTGAACCATATTCTATGATTAAAGACCTTCCTATCTTAAATTCGGATATAACTTCTATTGTTAATAATGTATTAGAAGGTTATAAACAAGCATTAGGAGAAGTTATAAGTGATTTAGCTTATTATTTAGCAGAAGAAGCATCTAAACAGGGGCTTGAATGTGGAAGATATAGCAACTTATTCAAGATTAATGTTACTGATTTGTATGAAAGAGCAACTGATTTTGGAGTGTTAAAGGCTATTGAAGAAAAAGCAAAATTATATTATGAAAAACTTTTGAAACAAATTTCAGAAGATAGCATTGCGAAAAAGAATTTAGAATTACACCAACAAACAGGTACAGAAGAACATCCAGACTCTGAACCAATGATTCAGAAAGAATTAGTATTCGTAAATCCTACAAATGTTGTTCAGGCTATGCAAATTCTTGAGACTGAAGAAGATGTTGATAACTATATCAATAAACTATCAGAAGAGTTGAAAAACAGAATCAGGAACAATAAACGTATTAAACTTCAAGGCTAGGGGTAAATGGTGTAAATAGGAGTAACCATTATAAAACCAACCTAATCCCTAAAATATTGGAACTTTTCAAACGATAAAGGAAGTATTGATGACAGAACTATTAGAAAACGAAATAACATTAGATAAATCAGCACTAAAAGACTTTGCTATAAAAGCAAGAAGAAAACTTAAAGAAAGAGTTGAGCTTCAAGCAAAACTGATGGGATTTTATGAAGATAATAGAGCTGTCAATTATGAGTTTGAAGATGATAGACAAGTGAAAATAAATGGAGAGTTCTTTAGCAAAAAACAAGTTGAGACCTTACAAAGAGAGATTAAGTCAAAAGGTTATGAAAACTTGATTGATGAAGTTGCTTATACTTGGTTCAACAGATTCATTGCTCTATATTATATGGAAGTTAATGGCTATAGCGAAAATAATTTTAATATTATTTCCAATATAGATAACCTTAACCAATTTGCAGTATCTGTATCCTCACAGTTGAATGCTGAAGAAAAACAAACTGTTATATCAGCTGTTCAAAATAATAATCAAGATGTAATTTTTAAAACATTACTAATCCATCAATGTAATGTAATGAACAAAAAGCTTCCATTCTTGTTTGAACAAATCCAAGACTATACAGAACTATTATTCCCTCAAGGGATGAATAGTGCTGATTCTGTAATAAAAGAAATGCTATCTCTAGATAAATCGAACTGGCAAGTTGTAGAAATTATCGGCTGGCTTTATCAGTATTATATAGCAGAAAGAAAAGATGAAGTCTTTGCAGATTTAAAAAAGGGTAAAAAGATTTCAAAAGAGAATATTCCAGCTGCGACACAAATTTTTACTCCTAAATGGATAGTAAAATATATGGTTGAAAATTCAGTTGGGAAAATGTGGCTTGAAGCTCGTCCTAATGAAGAATTACAGTCTAAATTTAAGTACTATTTAGAATCAGCTGAACAAGAAGATGATGTTAAAGAAAAACTAAAAGAAATTATAAATAAAAACATCTCTCCAGAAGATATAAAAGTTCTTGACCCTGCTTGTGGTTCTGGGCATATTTTGGTAACAGCTTTTGAAGTTTTATACCAAATTTACAAATCTGCTGGATATATGGAAGATGAGATTGCTAAATTGATTCTGACAAAAAATTTATATGGGCTTGATATTTGTGATAGAGCTTCACAGTTAGCTCAGCTTGCTGTCATTATGAAAGCTAGAGAATATGACAAAGATATTTCATCCAAAGTCATTGAACTAAATATAACTTCTATTCAAGATACCAATTGGTTTGATTCAAGAGTAAAAGAATGCCTAATGAATGGTGTAACTAACCAATTACTTGCACAAGCACAGATAGATTTATTACAAAAAACATTCAAAGACGCTAAAGAATATGGCTCAATTCTTGATGTAAAAGAGTTTGATTTCAATTTTTGGGAAGAAAGATTATATGCTGTACAAACTTTAAATATGGGACTTTTATATTCTGATATTACAGAACAATTAAGAGACAAATTACCTCAATTAATCAAACAAGCTCGTATTATGCAACAACAGTATGAATGTGTGATTGCGAACCCTCCATACATGGGAAATAAAGGTATGAGCCCTAAATTATCTGAATATGTAAAGAAAAAGTATCCGATGTCAAAAGGTGATATGTTTGCTGTATTCAAAGAAGTTATTTTAAATCATACTAAACAAAATTATTATAGTGCTACTGTCAATCAGCACTCTTGGATGTTCTTAAGCAGTTACGAAAGTTTAAGAGAACACTTGTTGAATAATGCTTGCATAGATACAATGGTCCATTTAGGAACAAGAGCTTTTGAAGAACTTGCAGGAGAAGTTGTTCAGACTACAACTTATATAACAAGAAAAGTTAAATTACCTGAATATATTGGACGATTTGTTAAATTAACAGAATATCCGAATGCTAAATTAAAAGAAGAAAAATATTTAGAATTCAATCAAGGTGATATATATTGTTGCAAACAAAATGGATTCCACTCAATACCGGGGACGCCGATTGCATACTGGGTTAGTGATAAAATAAGAGCATCTTTTTGTAACAAAAAAATTGAAAACTTTGCTTATCCTAAGTTCGGAATGTCTGTTGGCGATGGAGAATTATATATTAAATATTGGTATGAAGTTGATACTAATAAAATTGGTTTCAAATTAACAAATGGAGAAAATTTTATTAAAAATTTAAAATGGGCTCCTACGGATAAAGGTGGAAATTTTTGTCGTTGGTATGGTAATAGAATGCATATAACAAATTGGGCAAATAATGGCTTAGAAATTAAAAACAATCCAAGAGCAGCTGTAAGAAATTCTGATTTCTTTTTTAGACCGCACTATAGTTGGACATTAGTTGGTTCAGGTATTTTTTCTGCAAGATATTTTGAAGAAGGTTTCTTGCTGGATACTGCCTCAAATTGTATATATTATGATAAAGAAAACCTGTTTCTTTTGGCTTTGTTAAACACAAAAGTTTGCCAGAATTATTTGAAATTAATAAATCCAACTATAAATAATAGTTGCGGAGTTATAGCAAAAATACCAGTAAAACAAATAAATGATGTACAAATTTTAAACAAAATCAATATAAATGTTAATCAAAACATTTGTATCTCAAAAGACGATTGGGATAGTTTTGAAACATCTTGGGATTTTGAACAACATCCATTGTTGAGATTTAAAGAGAATGGAAAAGTAGAAGATTCTTTCAACAAATGGAAGGAATATAAACAAGAGCAATTCAATAAGCTAAAAGCTAATGAAGAAGAATTGAACAGATTGTTTATTGAAATTTATGGACTTCAAGATGAAATGACCCCAGAAGTTGATGATAAAGATATTACAGTCGCTTTAGCAGATGAATTAAGGGATATAAAATCACTTCTATCTTATGCTGTTGGCTGTATGTTTGGCAGATATTCTCTTGATGAAAAAGGTTTAATATATGCTGGTGGAGAGTTTGACAAGAGCAGATATCAAACCTTAGAAGTTGATGAAGATGGTATTTTACCGATTCTTTCTGATACTTGGTTTGATGATGATATTATAGAAGAGTTCAAAAGGTTCTTGAAAAAAGCATTTGGCGAATTATATTTCAATGAGAATATGCAATATATAGCAGATGTTTTAGGTCGCAAAGGTTCTGAAAGTGCAGAAGATAGAATTAGAACATATTTCTTGAAAGATTTCTACAAAGACCATTTGCAAATCTACAAAAAACGTCCTATTTATTGGATGTTTACAAGTGGAAAAGAAAAAGCATTCAACGCTCTAATATACCTGCACAGGTATGATAAAACAACATTATCGAGAATAAGAAAAGATTATTTGCACGAGTTCCAAAACAAATTGGATAATGCAATACAAAGAGCAGAAAACGAAGGAAATGTTAAATTAACATCACTATATTCAAAATACCAAACAGAATGCCTTGAATTTGATAGAAAGATTAAAGATTTAGCCGATGAGCAAATAGAACTAGACCTTGATGACGGTGTAAAAGTCAATTATGCAAAATTCCAAGGACTACTCGAAGCAGAAAAAGATATTGTAGGAAAGAAGGGGTAAATGGAAAAAACTAAAAAGATACTTGATTGGATTTGGCTAATAGTGAAAATTACCTTTGCGATAGCATTAATTATCGTTGGGATTAAGCTTATACTATGGCTAGTATTTCCGTTTTTTTCATTATGGTTTATTCCGTCTCCATTTAGTTCATTCGACTGGAATCCTTTAACAACATTACTTGGAGCGATTATAACTGGTGGTATAACTTGGTATGCTGTTTATAAAACGTCAGAGCTTGATAAAAAAGCAAGAATATATGAATTCAGATACAAGAGCTATATTGAGCATTTGAACCTGTTAAACCAAGGAATACTCCCAATATACAGACTTACTTATTATTTTGAAAAAGATAAAGAAGAATGTTTAATTTCTAAAGCTATTACGGATGATAATCTTAATAAAGAATTTGAAATAAGGAGCTTTCTTAAAATCTATGAGTATTTGTGTCAAATAAACAAAAACTTCAAAGCGAAAACGATTGAATTTAGAGAGCAAATAGATTCATTTCAAGCTGTATATAAGTTCCTACAAGATAACATATGCGAACATCGTTGGTATCTTCAGCATAAACAAGACCCCAACATGGAGAAATACAAAAAAGACTTTGTTTTTGAATTAAAAGATGAAAAACTGATATATAGAGTTGATGAATTTTTGAATTATTACAAACAAAAAACTCAAGTGGATTACGATGTTGATAAAATGAAAAAAGCATTAAAAGACTTGAAAGAAATTATTACAAGTGAATTTAAGTTGGATAAAGAATAATGGAAACAGATAAATTACAAGAATTAATATTGAAACATTTTAACAAGCAAGAAAGACAAATTGTATTCTGGTATGATGAAACTGGAGAAAATGAAGAAAAACTGGATTCATTATCTCTTCCTAATGTTAAAATACACAAGCTCACAAAGAATAATAATCTTTTGACAAAAAAGTTGCTTGAAAAAGATGATACGACATCCAATTATCTTATTTATGCACCTTTTGAGATGCCTCCTATTGAAGATAACTGGTTTATTGATACACAACTATATTCACAAGTTCTATCTGTTGATGAGGTGGATAGTTTATGCTCCGAATTTGAAGTCTATGATATAGCAATTAAAAACCTGTTCAAAAACCATATAAAATTCTTTAATAATAAAAAAAGAATAAATAGCTTCAAATCTTTATTACCATCTAATAAGTCGGTAGAAAATTTCTACTTAGCAATGTTTGGAACTCTTGTCGAATGCAAAATATTTGATAAATATAAAATTATTCAAACCTTTATTATAAAAGAAATTGTTGATAAAAATGCTCCATCTAAAGAATTTGCTAAGTATGGATTGGAAGATAAGTTTTGGGAATTAATAGAAAAAGAATTTGGCTACTTGGGAGAGCGAGAAGCAAAATATCTATTAGCAGGAATTGTCTTCAAAAAACTGCAACAACAACTCAGAGGTTCAAGTTTCCCTGATACCTATAAAAAATATATTAGTAAGAATATGAAAGAAGCTGAATGTAATTCATTCTTAGAAAGTTGGTATCGTGATACAGAGCTTATGCCTTATTATAAAGAATTGATAGAAGAATTTGAAAGAGATGATTTCAAAATAGATGAGAATATTACAGACTGGTCTGATATATTACAAAGCGAACCTGAATTCCAAACTCTTAGAGCATATGATAGATTCCTTGTTAATTACTTGATTGCTCAATTTGATTCGTTAAAAGATGAAGATAAAATACTTATTGAAAAAAGAAAAAGAACACTATTCTATAATGAGTATGAAAATGTTTATAATGCTCTTTTCTGGGCTTTGGAATTAAGTTTGTTAGTGAAAAACACTCAGATTCCAGAGCAGAAAATTGAAACATTTATTAAGAGCTATGCTCAAAGTTATTACAAAATAGATAAAGCATATAGAAAATTCTATTACTATTGTGGATTGTTGAACGATAGAAAACTTGACTCTGTCAAAGATAAAGTTGAGAAATTGTATGTAAACAAATATCTTGATGATATTAATTTAAAATTCTCTAACCAAGTAAAAGAAATTGCCCCTAACTGGACTTTTTCAAACCTTCCTATGCAAAAAGATTTCTATTACAATGAAGTACGTTCTTCTAAAAACAAACTTGTTGTTATAATTTCTGATGCATTACGATATGAAATTGCAGAAGAATTAAGCGAGGCAATTAGAAGTAACTATTCAATTAAAGCCGATGTTAAACTGGATTGTATGGTCGCTTCAATCCCTTCTTATACAAGATTAGGGATGGCATCATTACTTCCTCATAAAGAAGTTTCTATGAATAATAAAGCTGAAATTGTTGTAGATGGAGTAGTTGCAAAGGATTCTGCATCAAGAGAAAAAATATTGCAAGCACATAATCCAAACTCAAAAGTTTTGAATTTAAGTGATTTAGAAGATATGTCAAGAGATGATTTAAGAACTCTATTTAGTGGATTAGAGATTGCTTATATTTATCATGATGACATTGATAAAGTTGGTGAACATAATGAAAAAGATGTGTTTAATGCTGCTGAAAAAACTGTAAAAATACTTTCAGAAAAAATTAAGTTTTTGTTCAATAATTCTTTGTGTAGCAATGTAATTATTACAGCAGACCACGGTTTCTTATATCAATATAGCGATTTAGAAGAACATCAAAAGATTACAATAGGCACTATTGATTCTATTGAGTGTAAAAAAAGGTATATTATTGGAACTTCTCCAGTAGAAAAGCAGGGTATCGTTGATTTTGATATGAATTATATATTCAAAATTTCAGATTTAAAATTGTCGTTGCCATGCAATATTAATAGATTTAAAACTTCTGGAGCTGGCATAAATTACGTTCATGGAGGAGCTAGTCCTCAAGAAATAGTATTACCTCTTTTGAGAGTTAAGCAAAACCGTAAACAAGAAATTAAGAAAGTAGAACTTTCACTAGAAAACTCTTCTCGAAAGATTACTAATAATAAGTTTACATTATCATTCTTGCAAAAAGAAAGCATATCTGAGCTTGTTAAACCAAGAGTATTCAGTGTTTCTTTATGGGATGAAGAAAATAATATGCAAGTATCTAATGAACTTATTATAGATGCAAATATTAGTTCTGATAAAATGGAAGATAGAATATTCAAAAAAGTATTAGAACTAAAAAGTTTTGATGCAGATAAAAACAAAGATTATTACTTGATTATAAAAGATGTAGATGAGGTTGGTGAACCATATGCAAAAATCCCATTTACAATAAATTTAATGTTCCAGTCAGATTTTTAAGGCAGGTGAAAAATGAACAATTTAGATAAGAAAATTACAGAAACATTTGAAGGTTGTGTTGTAAGGAAAGACTTAGTAAAAGAAGTTAAAGGGAATGCTATTGTTCCTTCATACGTCTTAGAATATTTACTTGGACAATATTGTGCATCAAGTGATGAAGATGTAATTAAATCAGGAATTGAATCAGTAAAAGAAATTCTTGCAAAGCACTATGTTAATAGAAACGAAGCAGAATATATTAAATCTACTATTAAAGAAAAAGGACGCTACAAAGTAATTGATAAGGTAAGTGTTCAATTTAATGAAAAAACAGATTCTTATATTGCTACATTTTCAAATCTAGGAATAACAGGGATTAATGTCCCTTCTGAAATAGCTTATAAAAAGTATCCAAGATTATTAGTTTCAGGAATTTGGTGTCTAGCAGACCTTGAATATCAATATACTGAAGATAAAAAGGCTTGCCCTTGGTTATTGCAGAACATCAAGCCTATTCAGCTTGCACAGTTTGATTTTGAAGATTTTAAAGCTAAAAGAGCAATGTTTTCTACTGATGAATGGATTGATTTACTTATGCAAAGTATAGGTTTTAATCCAGAAATGCTTAGCAGAAGAAAGAAATTACTACAGCTTGTCAGACTTATTCCATACTGTGAAAGAAATTATAATTTTATTGAACTTGGTCCTAAAGGAACAGGCAAGAGTCATATATACACAGAATTTTCACCTCATGGCACTTTGATTTCTGGAGGAGAAGTCTCTGCTGCAAAATTATTTGTGAATAATTCAAGAAAACATGATATTGGTTTAGTTGGGTACTGGGATAATATTGCATTTGATGAGTTTGCAGGTAGCTCAAAGAAAGTTGATAAAGCTCTTGTTGATATAATGAAAGGTTATATGGCTAACAAGTCATTCTCTAGAGGCGTTGAAACACTAACGGCAGAAGCATCAATGACATTTATTGGTAATACAAAGCACAATGTTCCTTATATGTTAAAACATTCTAATTTGTTTGAAGAATTACCTCCTCAATATTTAGATTCAGCATTTCTTGATAGAATTCATTTCTATTTACCGGGATGGGAAGTTGATGTTACTAGACCAGAATTATTTACAACAAACTATGGTTTTGTTGTCGATTATTATTCTGAAGCTTTAAAATGTCTAAGAAATTACGATTTTTCTAATGAGTACAAGAATGAGTTTACTCTTGGCAATATCTCAGAACGTGATAGAGCTGGCGTTATGAAGACCTTCTCTGGTCTTATGAAGATTATTTATCCTGATAAAAAGGCTTCATGCCAAGAAATAGAAGAGTTACTTAAATTTGCAATGGAAGGAAGAAAAAGAGTCAAAGACCAGATTTTAAGAATAGACTCGACTCTTCCACAAGTAGATTTTTCATATACAAGTAATTCTGGAGTCGAAGTTAAAGTAAAAACAACAGAAGAAATCCAATACAAGGGTTTATATAACGGTGGTGTGGAAGATTCCGAAGATGAAGAAATTGTAACGGCTCCAGAAGTTACAGAAGTTGTAAAAGATGATTTCAAAAAGATTGAAACAAAAGAAGAAGAAATTAAAGATCATCATTTTGTGATTGAAGAAAATCAAATTGGTGTTACATTTGAAAAACTGTTTGGAAGATTATTTAATGGGGTAAAAAATATTGTGATTACAGACCCTTATATAAGGAATTTCTATCAAGCTGTAAACTTGATGGAATTGTTAGAAGTTGTTGATAAAGCTAAATCTGAAACAGATATTGTAACTGTTGAATTAATAACTTCTGCCGATGAATATAATGAACAAATACAGCGTAAAAACTTAAATTCAATAAGAGAATCTTGCTTACAAATGGGTATTGAATTTAGTTATCAATTCGATTCAAGTATTCATGCAAGAAGTATTGTTACTGATACTGGATGGAAAATTTTATTAGATAGAGGACTTGATATATTCCAAAATTGTGAAAGAAAAGATGCATTTCAATTCACAACAAGATTGCAAAAGTACAGACCTTGTAAAAAATTTGAGATAACATATTTGAGAACATAAATATTTATGGATACAAAAGAAGCATCAAAAAAATTTCAGAATGGGAATTGGCAAGATAACGCTATTTTGTCTAATGGATATTATAGTTGGGATATGATGGCGGACGGTTATTTTAATGCTGCTAATATCTTAGTGGGAAGTACAATTTGCCCTGAGTTTATCAATGAGAAATATTTGTGTTGTAAAAATAAAGAAATTGGAGAACCTTTATTTTCAACATGTAAAAACACCTTTATTTTTCCCATATTTTTCTTATATAGACATTATATTGAATTATCAATAAAAAAAGCTTACATAAGAATCAAGAAATGTAAGCTTGAAAATTCTAAACTTAAAGCTGAACATTCTATAAGAATTTTGTTTAAAAATTTAAAAGACAATTATATGAATATGTATAATAGCAATACATATCAAATGTATAAAAATTTAGAATTTAAACAATTACGACGTAAGTTTCAGGAAATAGAACAGATTATACTTGAGTTCGATGCTATAGATAGTACATCTTTTAATTTTAGATATCCTATAGATAATAATGGTTGTCTTATCTTTAACAACAATGAAATAATTAATATAGAAAATCTAGCCGAAAAGATGCAGAAAATTAGAGTTTTCTTTCAATACCTAGATATTGCTTTAGATGAAATTGAAGAAGTAAAAAATATTATACTAGATTATATTGAATAAACAGATAAATTATTTAAATATAGTTAATAATATATTATATCTAAACTTGATGTTATCTAACTTTTGAGTGATGAATACGACACCTTAAAAGGAGGTCGTATGAGTAAAAGTAAGAAATACAAGATTAAACAAAAAGATTTTAGGAAGTTAGAAAAATTAGCTGAGCGGATTTACAATACAGTTACTGTTATTGATTATTTTTGCAGGACACAACAAGAAATTGAAGAGCTGTATAATCTTACCCCAATTGTTGAATATTTAAGGAGAGATACTGATACGGTCAACGCATATTTTATAAATTATCCTGACAGTAAGAATTTTTAAATGGTATTTAATTCCTGTTTAAATACCGTTCAAAAAGTGTTCAAAAATTGATTGTGTCTGAATGATACGTTTTGAAAGAGTTTGCTTGATATTTTACTCATTAAGAGTAATGAATGTCATTGCTATAAATGAATATAAGGGGTAGCAATGATTGAATTAGGCAAAAAATACAAACTTAAAAAGATTAAAGGCTTTGAAAACTCTGATAATGAGTATTACAAAGTAATTGGATTCTACACCTTCGACACCGTAATTTGCGAAAACGCTTGCAGAGAAAGATTTGTATTTATGAAAGAGTTTTTAATAGACCCACAAAAGCCTGATGATATCTATTCAGATTTAATACTTGAAAGGAATAAATAATGACAGAAAAAGATTATCACTTATACGGAACAAAGGTTTTAAACTTAAAGACTCAAGAAATCGGCTTACTGATTTGTATTTGGAAAAATAAGTTTGCCGATGCTGAGGTAGATTACGCTACTTGCGTAGATAAACAAGGCAAAAGGTACAATATAGAGCTTGATAGTATAAGAGGGTTTGAAGATGATTTTTGCAAAGCGAACAGCTGAACCTATGGTGAAACTTGTGAGCCTGTATCTGAAATGGAGCGTAGCGAAATGAAAGTGAAAAATAAGCTTACAAGAGAAACTTTAGAAATAACTTATCCTGAATTTAGAAAAAAGTTTGCAAAAGAAATCCGAACTGCTTTTGAAAGTTATCGCAGAACACAGCTAAATAAGTATTCTTATAACTTTAAAGATGATAACTCAATGGAATATAATTTCTACTTCCAATTACAATGGAACTTTAATCACTTTGGAAATTCGAATTGGTATATTGAAAATATGTAATTTTTGAACATTTATTAAACAGTTGTTAAACGGTATTTAAATACCGTTTAAATTAAAATTTTATTAATCACAACTTCTTTTTAAATGATGAAGCGAAAGAGTCAAAGGCAGTATTTATAATCAATAAATTTGTAGAAAACGCTAAATCTTTTGAAACTTTCGAGATAGTTAAAATTATTGATTGTATAATTTAAGAAAAGTTACTTAAATATTTTCTAATTGAGAACTTAGAACATTTTTCATGATTCCACAAAGAAAAATTATCCCGTTTTTTTCATTTATAATGTCTTTTAAATAAATCTTGTTATCTTTGTATTCTTGTGGAAAATTTATATCAACATATATTATTTTCTTCTTATTAGGTATCCACATTCTATATTTTACTTCCGATTTTCCTACATATTTCTTTAAGAACTTATTTATAAAGCCATCTTCTTTAGACCACGTTATAAGTTCATAGTCTACCCACACTTCATTCCAAGATTTAAAAACAGGGAAATGAGCAAATATATTGCGAATAAATTTAAATAATTCACTAGATATTTCTGCTTCCATTGGTGGTCTTTCCTCTTTTATATATTTTATAAAATGATTTATTGGCTCGTATGTTAATAATTCTGAATAAATATTAACAATATTGATTATATAGAAAAAACGTGTTTCTTCTGAAATATTAAAAAAATCATCATTCATAATCACTTCATAAATGTCAAAAAATCTTGCATATGCAAGATTTAAAAATTTTAATTCTGCTTTGTTTGGTTTTATTTCATTCATAAGAAAATTATAACCAAAAAAGAGCAAAAAAATACAAACAAAATTTTGCTAATTTTACCATAAAAGCCTTATATTTATAGTAAAATTAGTCTATGCAAATTTGTTTAAAAAAACTTAGTTATGAAAATATTGAATCATCAAAAGAAATACAAAAATGGCTTAGCCAATTTAAAGAAGATGAAAAAAAGATTTTATATGATCTACTTTTACATCTTGTATTTATATCAAGAGACACCTTTTCTGAATGGTGCAATAATAAAATAGGGCAACTATTAAAAGAATACCCGAAAGAAAAATTTGCATTATATTGTGTAAGAGACCTTGAAGCCAATTTTTATTGGGATGATGCTTCTGGTGAAATTGCTTTAAGAACTGTTAAATATCAAGGAAGCGAAGATTTTGTATGTTCAATTGTTGGTAATTTTGCAAAATTACACAGCAATTGCTACGAACATGCAAGTATTTCAACTTTAAAAAAACATAAAATCCATAAAATTATTTTTATTGATGATTCTATTGGTAGCGGAAGAAAAGTATCGACATTTTTAAAAAAGGTCTTTAATAATAAAACTTTTTTAAGCTGGTGGAATTATAATTTAATAAAGATATATATTATTTCTTTTGCGAGGACAAAAAAAGCAGAAGAATATATCATTAAATCTCTTCCCGGAATAGAACATTATACAAGAAAATACCCTAAAAGTAACAAAATATGTTTCATTAGCCGTATTGTTTATAGAAAAGATGATTTAGAAAAAAGATGGGGAAAAAATTATGTTGAAATTAAAAATCTTTGCGGAAAACAAACAGGTATAAAAAACAATAAGTATGGATTTGGGAAAGTAATGTCAAACATTGTTTTTTATCATAGTATTCCAAACAATATTCCCGGAATTCTTTTCCTTTCAACAGAAAACAAAGAAGCTTTATTTGATAGTTCCAGAGTTTTTCCTAAATGGTTAATTGATTTGTTAGCAAAGACAAGTACTTCAAATAAAATTACAGATAAGAAACTTATGAATGAATTTCTTATGCATATTAAACGAGGAATACGAAAAAAATCAAGTATTGCTTTAGCCATGGATTGCGACGTAATGATTGTAGATACATTAATAAATCAGGCAATAATATTAAACTTAATTGACAATAATTTTATTATTACCAAAGCGGGAATGGATTTTTTGAAGAAAAATAAATTTTGTAATAAAATAGAATATAATAAAAGTTTGTATATACCTAAAAAATGGTGTATTAATCAAGCTTCTGCTCAGCCGTTCGCTAATAATATGCGAACAGATTCAGATAATATTAATTATAATTTATCTGATGGGGGATTCGGATTGAATTCTCTGGAAAGAACTGACGAAATAACGGCAAAGCCGTCCTCTATCATTGAACCTATCTATCCATCGGGGTCTCGGGTGCGCTTCAATGATAAAGGTCATGAAGACTAAAGGAGTAGTGAGTGGAAGCTTGGTCAATACATCACTTAATAAAAGAAGCTAATAGACAAGGTAATCTTAGCAAAGAAAGTATTATAGATTTACAGTGCTATGCCCAAAATTTGATTAAAAATGACGTTCCTGTTATTTTTACATTAATGCATTTAGCATTTATTACAAATCTTAATTATGATTTTCTGTATGGAACAGTATCAAGACGTTTTGATAAATCAAATTATAGAATGTTTTCCATAAGGAAACGGAATGGAAAACATAGGTTTATTCATGCTGCAATAAAAAATTTGCATATATTACATAATTACATAAATAAAGAAATTTTAAAAAATATTCCAATTCATCCCTGTGCCTATGCTTTTAATAGAAATGGAGGAATATTAAAATGTGCACAGAAGCATTGTGGTTGTGAGTGGTTATTACAATTTGATTTAAAAGATTTTTTCTTTAGTATTACAGAAAGTAATGTATACAATGTTTTTAAATCTATAGGCTATAAAGATATTTTGGCATTTGAACTAGCTAGAATTTGTACAACTACAAGATTACCGCGTTCGTATAATATGCCTCGAAATAAAAATGCCTATAATTATAAACAATATAAATATGATTTGATTGGGGTATTACCCCAAGGAGCTGCCACGAGTCCCGCATTAAGTAATCTGGTAGCAAAAAATCTGGATGAAGAGTTACAAGAGTATGCGAAAAATCTTGGTTTTGTATACACAAGATATGCTGACGATTTAACCTTTTCTACAGTGAGTTTACCAAATAATTTATCTATAGATACAATAAGGAAGCAAATTATTAAAATTATTAGAAAAAATCATTTCATAGAAAATAAAGAGAAAAGTAGAATTGCTGGCCCCGGAGCAAAAAAATTAGTATTAGGTCTTTTAGTAGATGGAAAACAACCTCGAATATCGAAAGAAGGATTTAAAAGGATTGAGGGATTACTATATATTATTAAAAAGTTTGGATTGCAATCTGTTGCAAAGGAGAGAGGATTTTATTCTACATATGGTTTAATGAACCATTTGATAGGACTTATGGCATACTTAAAAGATGTTGATATTGCTAAATATAACAAAATTGAACCTTTATTTTCTGAAATAAAAAGTAGATATGGTGAATTATTTTAAAAAAATATAACTATCTTCCGACTAAAATGTCAAACTCGCGATACTTTTTCTCAAAATTCTTGATACACAACATCTATAATGTAATATATTCATTGCCTGTTACAATAGTGTTCAAAGGCTGTTTTTATAGTTCAGGAGGCTCGGACTCCTGAACTGATATTAATTTGTCATTCATAATTTAACTCTATTTTACCAGCATATCAAGTGTTTTAAATAGCTTTTGTATCTTTTCAACACAATTATTATCCTAAATAAGTTTTTATTCTAATTTGCCTTGAATTTTCCATAATCCAAATAAACCCATATAGAACATCAATACACCACCTAACGTATATATCTCCCATAATATCGGAAAAAATAATAAACTTCCAAAATGTGCCTCTTTTAATAACGGAAAAGCAAAGAACAATATAGTAACTGCATCATAGTAAAAAGCTAATAATAATACTGATTTTCTGATATTTTTATTCGTTTTTAATTCATTTTGCATTTTGTTCAAGATTGAAATCGGAAATTTTTTTTCATAAATTCTGAATAGTATGGGTAAAAGCAAAAATTTTATAATTATGCAGAGTAAAAACATACAGGCTGGCATAATAGCATTTGGTGCCATAGCAAGAGTTATAAACAAAATAAACGCCATTGCTACTATATAGAAAGCAAATATTATATTCAATATATTGAAATATAAATACAAATCTGTTTTTTTCATATATAAAAGTCCTTATGATTTATTCAGTTTATACCTACATTTTACAATTGTAAAGTATGGATTTAATTTTCCTGTTTCCTGTGCTGAATATCCCATTTGTACTTTCCAGTTATAAATATTTTAGTTTACATTTCTACCTTTTATCTTATCCTCTATGTACCAGTAGATATATAATACTATATAACTGCCCAGCAATCCAGCAAATAATGAAAAAATATATAGAGTTATGATACCCTCTAATAGTCCCCAAAAATCAGATTCTGCACAATTAGATAAAATAAAACATTCAATTATAAATGGGATTGGACTTAATATTGCCACCAACAATTTTACTTTTAGGGAATGTCTTAATCCATACAAAAAATCCTGTATATATTTGTCTTTTGCAAATCCTGCAAACCAATTATAAAAATTTGGTAATATAAATAATCTTCCAACCATTATTATTACTGCTAAGATAAAATAATTATATTTTTCTAAAAATGCGGCTGCCATTACCAGAAAGAATACAAATATTGCTGTATCTGCTAACAAAAAATTAACAATATATAGCATTAACATATCTCTATTTAATAAAACTCTGGCTATTTTTTTCATTGTTATTTTGTCAATCCAAATTTTATTGGTATTATAACATAATAATTTTCCGCAAGGGGGGTATGTTGCATTACTGCCATCGCATTGTTATAAAAATTATCAACGGATTACACTATCAAAATTTATTATTTTTTATCCTGTTTTTTATTTTGTCCTCTATGTACCACCAGGCAAATAAAACAATGTAACTGCCTAGTAAACCAAAAATTAACCCCTGAATTAGCTGACCATCAAAATCCCCGCTAAAGTAAGGTAAACCTGTTGGACAATAACAAAAATATGCAATTACTAGAACTGTTAATTTTAAATAATTTGATTGCTTTAATTTGTGGATAAATTTAGACACCAAGGCATAATTTGTAGAATTTTCTAATTTTTTATATGCAAAAGGTAAAACCAATAAACGCAAAAAGAGTAATATATGTATTATGACTACCAGTACTGCCAAACCCTTTAGCTGCAATACTGAAATATCATCTGTAAATTTATAGTACATTAATATTAAAATTAAACAACCTTCCAATGGACTTGCATTTGCAAAAATATTAATAAGCAATAAACAAACTATATTTTTTAATAAATTATACATAGTTATTTCCCTAATCTAAATCTTACAGGTATTATAACATAGTAATTTGTTAGTAAAGGAGTATTTTGAAGTGTATATGCACTATTATTTAGTTTTCGGGTTTCTGCATTTGGTAATTCTTCTTTGCTTAACCATTTATAGTCATATTTATCAAATAATATCCCTCTAAATTCTCCATTTTCTATTTGAGGTTTTAAGATTGTACCATGACCTATCGAATAGTTTAAATTTTTATCTTCGCTAAATCCTATGCCTATCTGATTTGTTGTAAATTTTTTTGATTTTTTGTCATATTTTGACATTATTTGAGTCTGTAATTCCGGCGAATTGGATAATCGTTTGCTGAAACCGCTGTTTTTATCATATATTACACCATGCCAGTCTTTTGGTATTGACAATCCTTTTGAATTTTGTATGTTTAATTGATCATTAACATATTCAGCCGCTTCTGGTTGAAAAACATTAAACTCAGGATGTTCAGGTAAATTTTCAAACCCTGATAAAGCTATGTTCATCAATTCTCGGGCATCCGGTCTGTTTGCATTTTTTTCTGCATTAATTTTTGCAAAAGGATTAGTTGTTTCTAATTGTGAAAAATCTGCAGATTTCATATTATTTGAATCAACATTGTTTAGTCCGGAATTTTCTATATTGAAATTGTCAACATTTGAGGCTCCTCCTGTTGCCACACCATCCATCTGATAATTATTCCCCACAACTCCATCCGGCTTGGAACGATAGTGTGCTCTTACCTCGGTGCCGTCATCTCTGGTGTATCCATGAACATATACAACATCAAGATTGCCGGCCAAATCGGACTCTCTTGGTATGCCCAAATTGTTCAGTTGATAATCTATGGCTTTTTCATTTGCTAAAAATTCTTTGCTTGTCATACCGCCGATATCTTCTGCCGTGTAAATTCTGTTATCGTTTGCGATTGCATTAATAAAATTTCTTAAATTTGCCATGTATATTCTCTCCTTCGGTTAGTGTATTATATTTCTCAATATTTGTTGAATAATATATAATATATCATTGTTTTTCATATTTGTCAACAGTGTTGATTTGTTATTTGAATTATGATACTATTCTTTTGAGGTAACTTATGGATAAACATACACAACTTATTAAATTCGGTACTGTCCTCAAACAAAGACGTCTGGCTTTGAAACTAAGTTTAAGAGATTTGGAAAAACTTTCAAGTGTCAGTGCCGCTTTAATAACTAAACTCGAAAACGGTAAAATGGCTAATTTCCCGAAAGCTATTACTATTAAACAACTTAGTGACGCTTTAAAATTTAATGATGAATTGTTTGTTCTTGCTGATATTTTGTTTGAAAATAAAGGACACAATATCCCGGATAAATCCTTTGAAGATGAATTAAGAGAACTGCTGGCGACTAAAACAACTCTTAATTCTGAAAATATTACTCAGGTTATTTATTTTATTTCGGGACTCGAAAAATTGCAAAAAATCGAAAATTTATAAGTGTTTTCCGACTTAAATGTCAAACTTGCGATACTTTTTCTCAAAATCCCTGATACATAACACTGATACATAACACCAGCCTCAGCTCACTCGCGCTCGTACTCCTTAAATGCTGACGCATTTTGAAAGTTCTCATACCAAGACAAACCAAAATAAAAGGGACATCTTTCGATATCCCTTTTATTTTGGAGGTTAGGAGATTCGAACTCCTGACCCCCTGCGTGCAAAGCAGGTGCTCTACCAGCTGAGCTAAACCCCCTTATTCTTTTGTCATCCGCTTTTCCCTTTTTATCAGAAATTTTTTGCGGTGCGCAGCGGTTTTTAACTATTTATTTCCGCCACAATTTTAATTCTACATGCTGATTTTTTTTTGTAAAGACTTTTTTTATTTTTTAGCAAAATTTTCTGTTTTTGCAATTTATAAATGACTGTGTATAAACCGCTATAGGCCAAACAAAGAAACTTTTCAGAAGAATACCAATATTTCACACAGGGTAAAATTCTGATAATTTATGTTTATTAAAAGGTATTTCCTTATTTTTATAATAAAATTGAAAAATGAAAGTCTTATTTTTCTTAATTTTTGTTATTTTATTAATTACTTTGTGGTCAATTGCTGTTGAACCTAACATTCTGACGGTCAGGCATTTGACTGTTAAAGATGAGTCGCTAAAAGGTTTAAAAGTTCTTTTTGCGTCGGATTTGCACTACAAACGGCATGAAAAATCACGGCTTAAAAGAGACGTTGAGCGGATTAACGCTGAAAATGCCGACATAATTCTTCTTGGCGGAGACTTTGTAAACGGACATAAAAAAGGGCAGGGGTTAAACATTGAAATTATTGCAGAAGAACTCGGGAAATTAAAATCAAAATACGGAACTTATACGGTTCTCGGGAACCATGATGTCTGGCAGGGGGCGGCGGAAATCACGGACGCGCTTGCAAAACATGGCATTACAGTGCTGAAAAATTCAAACAAAAAAGCAGGTCAAGTTTACATTGCAGGAGTCGAAGATTTGCAGACGCAGACACCGGACGTTGAAAAGGCGCTTAAAGGAACGAAACCGCCGGTAATTTTACTAACCCACACACCTGATATCATTGAAGAGGTTCCTCTGTCCGTGAATTTGACGCTTGCGGGGCATCTGCACGGCGGACAGATCCGTCTGCCGGTTATCGGGGCGGTTGTTGCGCCTTCTAAATACGGAACTAAATACGCTTACGGATTTTTCGTTGTTAAAGGCAGAAGGCTTTTTGTATCAAATGGTATCGGCACAAGTATTTTACCTGTCAGGTTGCTTTGCCGGCCCGAAATTGTTTTAATTGAGTTTGTTTAAAATTAAAAACCGCCGGCTCCATTCAGACACCGGCGGAAACAGATTTTAAAAAAAATCTTAATTTGCTGCCTTTTTCTCGCCCTGCAAAATAAACATAAGCGGAATTAACACAAAACAGGCAATTGCAAACACTTTAAAGGTTGACATATACGCACAGAGTGTTGATTGCTGGATTAACTGATTATAAAGCATTTTCCCTGCCATATAGGTTGAATTTATCATATCGCCGGCCTGATGAATAAATGTTGCGGCATAAGTGTTGAGTCTTTCGTAAAACTGCGGATTAGCTTCCGTCATATTTTTGACAAGCCCGTTCTGGTGAACCTGCGACAGCCTTGAAATCATTGTTGCGACAAGAGAAGTTCCAATTGCGCCTCCGATTGTTTTTAATAGATTTTGAAACCCTGAAGCGTTTGTCATCTGGTCGTTTCTAAGGGTTATGCAGGAAAGTGTCGTAATCGGCATCATTGAAAATACAAGCCCTATTCCGAAAATAAAGTTTGGAAGGACAATGTTCATCATGCTGATATTAAGGTTCAATTCGCTGAAAAGCCAGCCGCCGAGACCCATACAAAAAAGTCCGATAATTCCGTAGGTTTTGTACGTAAGCCTTCCGCCAAGCCCACCGAATATTGCAAGCGCAAGAAACGCCCCGAGCCCTCTTGGCATAATGGCAACCCCGCTTGTAAATGCGTCGTATCCAAGCATATTCTGCAGAAGCTGCGGCAAAATCGCAAGCGACGCAAGCAATACTCCGTTTAATAAAATCAACATGCCTGTTCCGCAAAGAAAATTCTTATCCTTTAAAACATCAAGTTTAACAAGCGGATTTTTGCCCCATATCTGCCATACAAAGAATAATATTGCGCCCGTAACGGCAATCGCAGTCAGCCAGCAGATCCACGTTGCATTAAACCAGTCCGCGTCGTTACCTTTGTCAAATACAATCTGCAGCGGCACAAGCCACACACAAAGCCACAGAAATCCCCATTTGTTAAGCTCAACATTTTTTTGCTTTCTTGCATAGGGCGGATCCTCAAGAAACATTTTTGCAAGAAAAATACAGAAAAATCCGAAAGGTACATTTATAAAGAAAATATACGGCCAAGACCAGTTTTCAGTAATCCATCCGCCCATAACAGGCCCCAAAATCGGCGCAACAACAACAACCAGCCCGAATACAGCCATTGCCTTGTTTCTTGCTTCTCCTTTAAAGCTTTCCATTGTAATCGCCTGCGCCATCGGCATTAAGCATCCGCCGCCGATACCCTGCATGGCGCGCGCCACAACCAGCATTACGATTGAATTTGCAATTCCGCATAAAAATGATGCGACAGTAAATATAAAAACTCCAAGCATAAAAAAGGCTTTTCGCCCCATCAGGTGGCAAAAATAATCAATCATCGGGATAACAATACTGCTTGCCATCAAATAGCTTGTTAAAACCCAGATGGATTCCTGATTGCTGACCGAATACGACCCTGCAATATGCGGAAGCGCTACGTTTGCAACGGTTTCATCCAGCGCATACATAAACGTTGCAAGGATTACCGGCATAATTATCAGCCACGGATTATTTTTTGGTACCCATTCTTCCTGTGTTAATTCTGTTGTTTGAGCCATTTCTTTTTCCTTATCAAAAAAGGTGAAGAGCACATTCTCTTTTCAAAAATGTCCTTTTACTCTTCACCTCTCACTTTTATTACACTACAATTTTAATTTCTTATTCTTACTTTTGGAACAACTGACATTCCCGGAATTATGTTATATTCCTCCGGATTAATATTTTCATCAAACACGATTTTGACAGGAATTCTCTGAACTATTTTAACGAAAGATCCGACAGCATTTTCAGGCGGAAACATGCTTGATTTTGCACCCGACGCCCTTTGAATACTGTCAACTTTTCCTTTAAAAACTTTCCCAGGATATGTGTCGATTTTTATATTAACAGGCTGACCCGGCTTCATATGCTCAAGCTGGTTTTCTTTAAAGTTTGCAACAACCCAGACATTATGCGGAACTATTGTAAACAACGGTGCTCCGGTATTTACGTACATACCTTTCTCAACTCTTCTACTTGAAACGGTTCCGGCCTGAGGTGCGTAAATCTTTGTATATGACAAATCAAGGGCTGCCTGATCCATTTGAGCTTTTGCTTCTCTTAAATCAGCGTCGGCAACTTTGTCGTTTGTTTTTGAAAGCAAAGATTCTTCAGCCTGTGTCATATTTGCCTGCGCAGCGTCATAAGCCGCCTGCGCATTGTCAAGAGTCTGTTTTGAAACTGCGCCCTGAGCATAAAGGTTTGTGTATCTATCCAAATCCTTTTTTGCTACATCTATTTTTGTCTGGGCTGCCGCAAAAACAGCTTTTGCATTTTTTTGATTTAAAAGCACTCTTTCATATTTTGCTTTTTCTTCTTCATATATTGCTTTGTAATCCGCATCATCAATCTTTGCAACAAGCATTCCTTCTGTCACCGGCTGGTTGTCTGTTATATAAACATCCGTAATCTGCCCGCTGACACGCGGTGCAACCTGTACAGTCGTTGTTTCTACATATGCATCATCCGTTGATTGATAATTCAAAATATCATGGATAAAAAATCCTCCGCCAACGGCCAGCAATACCAGTACTCCCGCAAATATATATCTTTTAAACGGTTTGTGTTTCTTTACTTCTGGCTGCTGTTCTTCTTCCTTAACAGTATTTTCTTCTTCCATTGTCTACCTCTTTTATATCTGTATATCTACTAACTGTTTCAAATTTTCTCTGAATTTTTTAAGAATTTCTCTTACATATTCAATCTCTTCATCGGAAATTATGTGTTTTTTGTGTTTTTCGTCCTGCATAATTTTATTTACTGCAGATTTTAGTTTTTCGGTTACTTCATCGTAAACCTCTTTGCCCTTTTCCGTAACCCCCATTTTGCGTACAAGCCTGTTGTTTTTCAAATCAACAAACCTTGTTATATACCCCTTTTCTTCAAGAGTATTCAAAATTTTACCGGTATTAGCCCTGTCTTTCAGGATAATTTTTGCAAGATCTCTCTGGCATATTCCGGAATTACACAAAATTGTTTCTATTGTAATAAACTCATCCTGACTCAATTTTGTATTAAGTTTTTTAAAAAACTCAACAGAAAATAATCGTAAAAACTTTGTCGTCAGTTCTAAATCATAATAAAAAGTATCGGTGAATCTTTCAGCTTTTTTGTCCATTTATAATCTCATTTATAATTTTAACATTGTGTTGTAAAAAAAATATGTTGCATTTACAACAATATTATGCTACCATCTTGTTGTAAAAAAAGCAAGTACTATTTTTTATGAGGTGAAACAAGTTGAAAAAGGTTATATCAACGGCAATTATACTTAGTCTGGCAGTCATACAGGCTGCACCATGCTTTGCTGCGGAAGAAGTTAAAACTTCCACTGCAACCCCGAAACAATTCAAAAGCATGGTTAAAAAAGATAAGAAGAAAGCAAATGACGATTACAAATATGAATATGTAAACCTTGACTGGTGGAGTGTTTTCAATGACGACATTCTTAAAGGTTACATAGAAAAAGCGATTGCAAACAATTACGATTTGAAGATGGCAACATTGAATGTTGAAGAATTTTATCAGCAGACAAGACTTCAGTTTGCAAACGAACTTCCGATGGCAGCGGTCGGCGGCGGCCCCGGGTTGTACAAAGCCCCCGGCAGCACCAGCACTGACGGTGCTTTCGGACTTCCGTTCCTTGTAAACTATGAAGCGGATATCTTCCTCAAAAACCATGACAAAACAAAATCTTCTAAAAAACTTTATGAAAATTCAAAATTTGACGAACGTGCAGCATACATTTCAATCGCCGGTGCTGTCGGAGCAACATATTTGAATATAGTTAATATGGATAAAGCAATTGAAATTCAAACCCAAATCGTTGAATTGAGAAAGAAAATCTACGAACTTATGAAAGTCAGCAACGACGAAGGTTTAACCTCAACATCAGATGTTGTAAGAGCAAACAAGGCTTTCGTCCAAAGCGAAACTGATTTGATTGAACTTAACAAGCAAAGAGAAATTTTGATTAATCAAATGTACGTTTTAATAGGCGAAAGCCCCGAGAGCGGGAAAGAATTACAAAGAAAAACTCTTGATGAGATTACATACAATCACGCAATTCCGGACTACATTGAATCCGACATAATTATGCAGCGTCCGGATTATCTGAAAGCCGAGAATTCCGTTGAAAAAGCAGGAATTGACGTCAGGGTCGCCAAAAAAGAATTTCTTCCGTCAATTAATCTTACCGGACTTGCGCTTTTTAACGCCGGAGATTTAGGAAGCCTGTTTACGACCAAAAATTCACTTCTTATGCTCGGCGGCGGATTTTTGCTCCCTCTGTTCACAGGCGGGCAGAAAGTCGCTAACTTAAGACTTAAAAAAGCTACTTACGAAAGAATTTTGCAAAACTACTACAAAACTAATTTGACAGCCATTCAGGAAGTTAATGATGCGCTTGTGAAAGTCAGAAAAGACAAAGAAAAGGTTGACCGGACACTAAAACAGGCAAACCTTGAAAAAGCGGATTATAAATTCTCCGAAATGAAATACAACGAAGGCACAATCTCTCTGCTTGATTTAATCCAGCAGAAAGAAAACCTGCTCTATATAGACCGGCTGGTTGCCCAGAATAAAGTCGAATTTATGATTGACTATATCGGTCTATACAAAGCAACAGGAAGTAAACTACAATAATCATCACCTCTTTACTTTTAATCTAAAAAGTGAAGCGCCGGTAATTCCCGTTACCGGCTTTTTATTATTCTTTTATAATCCGATAAAAAATCTGTTTTTTAAATATCAATTTTATCTTTTTATAATAATGCACCGGATATTACTCTGTCAATGCCGGCTAAATCTTTGATTATTTCTATGTTTTTAAAGCCGTTTGAGTCCAGAATTGTTTTGACATCGTCTGACTGCCCCATGCCAAGTTCAAAAATCAAATAACCGCCTTTGTTAAGAATTTGCGGCGCCTCTCCGGTTATTTTTTTATAAAACTCAAGCCCTTTCTCGTCCTGTGTAAAAAGTGCTATTTCAGGGTCAAACTTTACTTCTTCCTGAATTGTTTCCTTTTCTGAAGGCGGAATGTAAGGCGGGTTAGAAACAATCATATCAAAAGTTTCACCGGGTTTTACGTTTGAAAAAATATCAGATTTTCTAAAAATTGCCCTGTTGTTTAGATTTAGTTTAGATGCGTTGTCGAGCGCAATATTCAATGCATCTGAGGAAATATCCAGCCCGATAACCTGAGATGATGTATATTTTGCTATCATGCAGGCTATACAGCCGGATCCTGTTCCGACATCAAGTATCATTTTTAAATTGTTTGTATTTATTATATCAACAGCATGTCTGACGAGAATTTCGGTTTCATCCCGCGGAATAAGAACAGACGGGTTCACAATAAACTTCTCGCCCATAAAATCCGCAAGTCCTATTATATGCTGAACCGGCTGCCTTGTTCTTGCCCTTAATTCGGCTTTTTCTTTGACTATTTCAAGCTTTTCAGGTGTAAGTTTTTTGCCGGTAACAATATCTTTATAGCTGTAGTTTGCAAAATGCTCGATTAACATCTTAACTTCAACATTTGCTTCATTAGACTCTATTCCGCTGTCTGTCAATATTTTCACTATTTCCGATATTGTCGTCATATCCTACAAACCTATATTCTGATTTAACTTCAACTCATCTACTATCGCAAGTATTGACACAAACTCGTTCAAAAGTTCGGTAAACTGCTTTGTATCGTTTACGGGCCTGTTCAGGTCGCCCAGTTTAAAAAGATCCTTTGTTGTATGGATTGCAATTAATATCTTGCTGTCCTGAATTGAGGCTTCCATCTGTGAAGCGCTAAATGAATTCTTGATATTTTTAAATCTTTCCATAAAAGAGGTTGTGAGAATATATCTTGCCTCTATCTGGTCGTTTGCATCCACAAAATACATCTTGCTGAATTCAGGATCCTCTAATTTTACTTCTTCATAAGCTTTGCTGTTAAAAAGCCCGCGGGTTCTTATAATTGTATGACCTTTAAACGGCTTTTTAAAATCAATCTGCGCAAGAACTCCGCTAAAAACTATATGTTTATGCCTTCTGCCCTCTGAATCTCTTGTTGTATAACTAAGTTCTGTTTCATCAATATTAATCTGAAGCCCTTTGTATGTCCCGTAAAAACTGTCATCATCCTTCTTGTCTTCAAAACGCTCAAAAAGACGGGTCATCTTAAGAATTATATCAGGAATTGTTCCCCCTGCCGGAACCCATGCAAAATCGCCGAACGCCCGCATGACAATCGGCATTACCGCAAGTTTCAGTTTCTTTTCAAAACTTTTCCCGAGCCAGCCGCATATTCCTATACACAAAAAGAATGGCGCTATAACAAGAAACAAAGTGTCCTGTGTTATTTGAAAATTAAAAAGAAACAAAAGACCGGCAATAATTGCAACAGTTATAATCCATATTATTCTGGTTATTAATTTCATTTTATTTTTTTCCTGCTCAAAAGACTCCAGCTTCGGGGCAACCGACTTATGGTAAACCTGAGTAAAATTATGCCTGAAATCCTGAATTGTATTAAATTCCATATAAATTCTCCTTCTCGTGTTCTTTTATAATTCTGTCAATCTCATCACGGGCTTCCAATTTCGACGAAAGCTCTTTTTTTTCTATGTTATATTTCTTGCAAAGCCTCTCATAATAGTATAACTGCTTTTTGGTCGGTTTTTCATGACTCATTTTAACCTCTTTCAAAAAAGCACGCTTTTTCTTCTCAAACTCTTTCTGTGCCTGAATTAGAGGTTCTTGTGATTTTTTGTAGTCATAATATTTCCGGCACTCTTTGACAAACATCAGAGCTTCACGGTAAAAATCTTCATCTGCGAGGTAATCCTCCAAAAACTCAAAATGCGGATTGTTTATATCAAAATAATATTGCTCATCCTCAATGAATTTATCCAAAACCTGTTCTGAATCAAGGTTTGGAGACTTCTTCACTAAAGCACGCAAAAAACTGCACAGAACTGATTTCTGTGTTTTTGTCATGCTTTGAAAGATTTGATTTTTTATATTGTACATTACCTACTTTTTGAATAAGTCTTTCACAGAGAAAGTTTCCGGCTTTTCGAAATGGAATTTTGCCAGTTTTTTAAGAATTGGATTTGTATGATGTTTGGCTTTTTCTTCTATGTCCTGCTTAACATCAGTCATATTCTTATTTTCAATAACCGTAAACTCTCTTTTATCCATAAAAGCATTATACCTCGTTATATTAATATAAAAAAGTATGTAAAGAATAAATTGACTAAATTTTATATAATACTTATATATTTTTACAAAAGTTTACAATTTTTATTTTTGAAAAGCATGCCTTATAATAAAAGACCGCGGAAAAATTAATAGAATCTATAAACACCTGAAAAAGCTTAAAATAAACACTTACAACCGAAAAAGAAAGTCTCGTCATCTGACAAGACTTATAAATATACATTTACCCCACAATCTTTATAACATAAAAAATAGATATTGTCAAGCTGATTAATATTTTCGCACCTGCAATTTTAATACCGGCAGCCTCAGGAACAAGCAAAATTAAAAACGTTTAATCCTTGTAGAAAACCAGCATATTTTTTGTAGAAAACTCATGAGTTTTCTACAATATATCCTCCATTTGGGGGATAAGGAAAGTTTTATACAACTTATTGAAAAGTTTTCTACAAAATTTCAAACACCTTGAAACCTTAGTGCCGCAATAGTTTTTACAGGTTTTCTACAAATATTTACAGCTTACTACTACAATTAATTATATATATTTATTTATATAATTAATTATTAATAAATAAATTGTATAAAACTCGGAAACGTGAATTTTTGTTTTATTTTTTGAAAAGCTTAATCTCTTTTAATTCTGTTTATTATATAATAAGACATAAGGGTAAGAAAAAGGAGTATGTATAATGAAATTCTACGTAAAAAAGGAAGATTTATATAACGGGATAAAGATAGTTGAAAGAGCAACAAGTGCAAAAGCTTTACAGCCTGTTTTGATGAATATATTAATAGAAACCGTTGATACCGGAACAATAAGACTCGTTGCGACTGATCTTGATTTGACAGTCGTAGCGCTGGTTGATGCACAGGTTGAAGAAGAAGGACGTATAACATTACCCTCAAAAACTCTCAATGAGATAGTTTCAAAGCTCGGAGATAAACTAATAACTTTTGAAATGCCGGAAGGTGAATGTGTTGTAAACATAACCTGCCAGAATTCAAAGTTTGAAATAATCGGTATTTCAGCCAACGAGTTTCCGCCGGAAGTTTACAATGTTGAGTTGAATAATGAAAACAGTTTCGATATCGCGGTTAAGCCTTTGACAAAAGCAGTAAGTCAGGCAGGTTTTGCGGCCGCAGGTTATGAAACTTCAAACCTTCTCTCAGGAATAGTTTGCGACATTTCAGGAGATATTTTGGAGATAGCCTCTACAGACGGAAACCGCCTTGCAAGGGTTCGTGAAAAGATTGACAATCCGGATGCAAGAACAACACAGCTTATAATTCCGGCTAAAACCCTTAATGAATTTATAAAAATGAGTTCTTTTATTGAAGAAGATTTCGTAAAAATATATACAGAACGCACAAAACTTATTATAAAAAGCGATAGAACAATGACTGTCTCAAGACTTCTCGAAGGCCAGTTTCCGAAATATAATCAGCTTATTCCTTCAGAAAGCCCGAAAGAAGCACTTGTGTCAGTTTCAGGTTTGAAGTCCGCTCTTGACAGGGTTTCAATTATGGTTAACGACAAAACAAGTATCGTAAAACTTTCATTCTCTCAAGGAAAACTGAAACTTACAGCTGATACTCCGGACAGCGGAAAATCAGAAGAAGAACTTGATATTGTCTACAACAGCGAAGACTTGGATATTGCTTTCAATTACAAGTTTGTACTCGAAGCTTTGAAAAACATGGAATGCGACAATGTGAAAATTGGTTTAAATACAAGCCTTTCAGCAACAGTTTTGAAACCGGACTGCGAAGACGATTTTGTTTGTCTGATAATGCCGGTTCAGATAAGATAAGTATCAGATAAAATACTCAAAAATAATAAAAATTAATAATATCTCCCGCAGGTGAATGATGTTTCTGCGGGAGATTTTGTATAATCTTAAAATTAAGGGTAAAGCCCGATTATCACATTAACTTGACTGAAAGCTCAAACTGAAAATTTGTAAAACTTTCATGAAAGGAGGTGATAAGATGTGAATATCAGTATAACTGAAAAAGCGCTGATTATAATCTTAATAATCATAATAGCGCTTAAATGCATCTAGGGGCTTTTTAAAGATAGGACTGCAATCCTCTCGCCCTTATTTTTATTATAACTTATTTTTATAAATTTTCAACCCTGATGTTATCTTGTGGTAAAATAATAAAAAGAGGAGTATAAAAAATGAAAGAAAAAGCAATCGAATATTATATGAACGGCGGGTATTCCTGCAGTGAGAGTATAATAAAGGCCGCTATAGATGAAGGTTTATGCGACAAATCCCTGCTTGCTGCAGCTACTGCATTTTCCGGCGGAATGTCGTCAGGCTGTGTTTGCGGGGCGGTGGCAGCGGCGCAGATTATCTCAGGAATGCACTTCGGGCGCGGAAATCAGTTTGGAAACGAAAATACAGCAAGAGAAAAGGCTGCTTTTATTGTTGAAGAGTTTAAGAAAAATCACAAAGTAACCTGCTGCAGAGTGCTTTCTAAGGGTTTGGAAGGCATGGCAAGAAAGCAGAATTGTTCAAAATATGTAGCGGAAGTTTGTGATATATTGCAGAAACTTCTGGAAGTAAAGGTTTGATATGCATAATATTCTGGCTGTATTTATCGGAGGCGGAACAGGAGCTGTGCTCAGATATCTGGCAGGGGTTCTTGCGGTGAAGGTTTTGCACGTGAACCTTCCGCTATCAACATTTGTTGTAAATATAGCCGGATGTTTTGTTCTCGGATTTTTATTTGCTTTATTTGTCAGCAAACCGGAGATTAATCCTGCGCTGAAACTTGCTCTGACTGCGGGTTTTTGCGGAGGGCTTACCACTTTCAGTACTTTTTCTTTTGAGATGTTTGAAATGTTGAAAAACGCACAGTATATGCAAGTTTCAGTATATTTAGTGTCAAGTTTGACCGTCGGACTTTTGGCGGTATGGATTGGAGTGAACAGTGCAAAATTTATATAACTTTGATAAATTGAATTTTTTGACAGCCGGAATGCCTTTGGCAACAGGAAAAGGCAGCTATGGCAGAGCGTTTGAGATTTTGGAGGAAATGAATCTTGACGGCATGGAGCTTGAATTTGTCCATGGTGTCAGGATGAGTGAAGATACCAGAAATCTGGTTAAAAAAGCAAGGGAAGATAAGAATTTTATTCTGACAGCCCATGCACCTTTTTATGTGAACTTAAATTCAAGAGAGGAAGAAAAAGTAGAAGCAAGTGTTCGCAGAATACTTGAAACGGCTCAGGCTGCAAAAGATACAGGAGCATTCAGTATAACTTTCCATGCTGCGTTTTATCTTGGACAGGATAAAGAAATTGTCTTTAATCAGGTTAAAACACAGATTTCAAAGATTGTTGACGTAATAAAAAAAGAAAATATGAATGTCTGGATAAGGCCGGAAACAACCGGAAAATCTACCCAGTGGGGAGATTTGGAAGAAATTGTCGAGCTGTCCAGAGAGTTTGAAGGATATGTTCTTCCGTGTGTTGATTTTTCTCATCTTCACGCACGCTCGGCCGGTAAATTTAATACATTAGATGAGTTTTCTAAAATCCTTGATACAATCGGTGCTAAAATAGGGCAGTATGCGCTTGACAATTTTCACGGTCACCTTGCAGGTATTGAATACACCGCAAAAGGCGAAAAGCAGCATTTGAACCTGAAAGAATCCGATATGAATTATATTGATTTGTTAAAGGTTATGAAAAGCTTTGGCATAAAAGGTGCGCTTGTCTGTGAAAGCCCGAATATTGAAGAGGATGCTAAGCTTCTTAAAGATACTTATTTATCCATAAATTAAAATTTTTATATTAATCAGAAACAGATTACCTTCTTGAATTACCGGAACCGGTAATGTGAGTTGCTGGAAGTAACGTACATAATCAGGTATAAGTTTGTTTTTTAAAGAAACTTTTCGGGGTTTTTCAAAGTAAAAACCTCATAAACACAAGGAGGTAAAAATGACTATTAAAAAACTTACTGTGGCAGCTGCAATTGCCGTTGGAATAGCAACGTGTTCCTTGAATCAAGCAATGGCGGCCTGCCCGTGCGAACAGCCGATGCCGACAGTAACAGGCCCGGCTTGCCCGTGTGAAGAAGCTTTGCCGGTTGTAACAGGCCCCGCCTGCCCGTGTGAAACACAGACTCCGTGCCCGAAATGTAAAAAAGCTCTTCCTGACTGCGACTGCAAGAAAAAAGACCCGTGTCCGCCTGATCCTTGCGACCCTTGCGAAAAACAAAAATCAGACTGCGGATGTCCTGATGAAATCAGCTGCGAAGAGCCGCCGGAACCAGCTTGCGCTGTCTGCCCCGGAACCGGAAAACCTGACAGAAAAGACATGAAACAGGTTTACGGCTACCCTAACGCAATTTACGGCACTAACAACTATGTAGGGCAACCCGCTAATTCTATTTTCTCAACAGACACCCCGCTTGCCGGAACTCCGAGAACACTTTCATCAAACATTAGCGGTGTTACTGTTGCAACTGACGGACAAATTACCGGTGCGGCTTCAGAGCTTCCATGTCTGAATGAAGATCCTACAAGATATAACGGTATCCCTATTGACAGAAATGAAAGACTTATGGACGGAAACAACTGCCCGATTGACATTCAAACAGAAAACTCAATTGATGCTGTCAGAAAAAGCTTTGTTCCGTATGAAATTAAAGAAGGCATAACTGGTGCTGCTGCTCCTGCTGCAACAACATCATCCTGCATGTTTCCGGATGTTCCGAACAACTACTGGGCATCCTGCGACATTGACAAATTAGCTATAAATGACGTTGTTGTCGGCTACCCTGACGGAATGTTTAAACCTAACAGAAATATATCCCGTGCGGAATTTGCAACAATGCTTGTAAAAGGGTTCAATCTTGACAGCTGTGGTTTAACTCAGGAAAATATCTTCAAAGATGTTCCAACCCACAACTGGGCAAACGCTGCGATTACAAAAGCCGTTAACGAAAAACTTCTTGCCGGCTATCCGAACGGCAAATTTGAACCAAACCATCCGGTCACAAGAGCAGAAGCTTTGACTACAATTGCAAAAGGTATGACCTGTGATATGGATCAGTGCAAGGCTGATGAAATCTTGAGCCAGTATGCCGACGGTGCCAGTGTTCCAAACTGGGCAAGAATTCCTATTGCAAAATCTCTTCAAAACGGCGCTCTTAAAGATATGCCAAATCCGAACATGATTATGCCGAACCGCGATGCTACCCGTGCCGAAATAGCTTCCATGATGCAGACTGTTCGTGTTGCCTTGGGTTATGACACTAACCCGAAAACCGCAAACAACATTTGCCCGGCTTGCCCTGTAAGCAAAAATGCTTTTGTTGAACAGGAAGAAATCGTTAAAATACCGACATTGAAGGTTAAAATGCGCGACCAGCTGACTGCAAAATCTTCTCACGTCGGTCAGTACTTCAGAGCTAACACTCTTGAAGATATTACTATCAACGGTGTAACTTATCCTTGCGGATCTACAGTAACCGGTCAGGTTGTTGAAGTAATCAGACCTTCAGGCTGTGACAAAGGTGCATTGAAACTTTCTTTCACCTCAATTAAAAACGGCGACTGCAAAACTAATCTGCCTAAACAAATCCTGAAAGCTCAGGTAAACAAATCTAAACAGGTTAACCCTGTTGCAAGACTTGTTGAAATGCCATTTACGTTAGCCGGTTCCCTTGTTGGTATTACTGGCCGTACAGTCGGCGGTGTTGTAACTAACCTTGGTAACGCTGTAGAAAACGTATCTAATGATGCAGGTTATATGCTCGGACACGCTTTTCAGGGTCAATTCGGCGCCGCAGCACGCAACCTCAGCGACGGACTCTGGGAAACTGTTAAAGCTCCTATCGACATTACAAGAACCGCTCTTTCAGGTACAATGGGCTTGTTCCAGACTACAGGCGACGAATTTGCTTACCTTGTTGACCCCCGCGGATATAAAATATCTGCTGTAAACCCCAGAGAACACGTTACTATTGCTTTCGGCTGTTCCGAATAGCACACGAAGTGTGCTTTTACACTTCGGAACGGAATGAGGTCACAGGCGCTTTACAAATTAACCACAACAAACAACAAAACCAGTAGAGCCGCTAGGAAAGATAAATGTCTTTCGATTATTCCTTAAAACTCCGAAGATGCAAGAACACGAAGTGTGCTCCTACACTCCGGAGCGGAATGAGGTCACAGGCGCTTTACAAATTAACCACAACAAACAACAAAACCAGTAGAGCCGCTAGGAAAGATAAATGTCTTTCGATTATTCCTTAAAACTCCGAAGATGCAAGAACACGAAGTGTGCTTTTACACTCCGGAACGGAATGAGGTCACAGGCGCTTTACAAATTAACCACAACAAACCCTGTAGAGCCGCTAGGAAAGATAAATGTCTTTCGACTATTCCCTAAAACTCCGAAAACAAAAATCAGCCGAACAGTAAAATATTCGTCTGCCAGAAGAAAACCGGTTATTAATTCGCCGGTTTTCTTTTTTATGAATAATATATGTTATTCTGACGACGAAGAATTACCTTAAAATCCGGTGAGATTCTTCGGTCGCTACGCTCCCTCAGAATGACAAGAAAAAGGCACGTCATCCTGAGACTTCCAACTAAAATTTGCGATGGGATTTTAAGAATGACAAAAAATGCCGCGATAGCGTAGTGAACAATAATTGCAGACGAGGCAAACGTCAAAGGCGGGTATTGTTTGAGCGTAAGCGAGTTTACCCGCCTGAAAAGCCGAGTCTAGCAAATTATTAGAGAACGGAGCGTACGGCTGGTTTGCGTCGCTTTGCCATCAAAGCGACCGCCGTCCGCGCAGGACAATACAAAAACCGGAAGTAGATTCTTCAGTCGCTTTGCTCCTTCAGAATGACGTGCAGGGTGCGAGAGAATTTTTCGGGCTTTGCCTTCAGAATGACAAGTCAGAGCGAGAAGATTCTTCGGGCTTCGCCCTCAGAATGACATAAAGAAGGACGTCATCCTGAGCCACTCTGCCGAACAAAACGATTGAGTATCGTTTGGTGAGAGGGCGAAGGATCTCCGAAAATACAAGAAGAATCTCTTTGCATTTTTTAGAGAATGCTGTCTTTTGTTGTCGGACAGTGTTGTTTGATAACAGTAGGGTGTGGTAAATTTTAATTTACCGCACCAAAAATGTTTCGGTAATCAGATGGCCTGCTTACTTTATTTAAGGTGAATAAGTGAATAGGTTCTTTTCGGCGCTCAGCGCAAATTTTAATTAAACGTAACGCACTTATTCACTTTGATAAAAATTATCGACCTATTGCTATATCGTATTTATTTCTATTCTTTTATGGCTTCGCCTTTCTTGTTGTACGTTTCAAGCACCTCGCCGTTTTTTGAAATTATCAATTTAGGTTCCTGAATACCGGCAATGGCCATTGTGTAGTCGTAATCATACGTTATTTCTGTGCCGTCTTTCATTTTTATGTTGTACGGCCCGCTGCGTGCTCCATAAATATCTTCTACATCTCGACAAATTGATCTGATAAATATATTAAAATCAATTGAAAACTCGTAGTTTTGTCTTGCAAATATTTTAGCAAGATCTGACCCTGTGTACATATCACCGGTACTCAGATTTACTCCGACAAATTTGTTTGATTCAACAAGTTCGCCGTTTTCATTTTTTTCATAATTTTTTACGGAGACAATATTACCATCTTTATCACACTTGACTTCGTGTTTAAAAGTTCCATCAGGATTTGTCACAGTATCAATGCCTTCATTTGTTGCAAGATTGTAATCTGACAAAATTGTATTTCCGTTAGAACATAATGTTGTTATTCTTGAAACATCTCCGTTCCATGAACATATATTTTTAATACCTTCCATCGTATATTCAATGGAACCGTCAGGATTTGCCTTAAATTCTATCCCGTTCTTTTTGAACGCATCGAGTACACCCTGTCTGTCATCCTTTGAAATTTGAGTCATATATGTCTGCTTGCCGGATGTAATGTTTTTCAGTATATCGTGAACAGCATCCCACGCTTTGCCAATCAAACCTTTTTCTTCTGCCATCTGCGCCAGTGCGGCATCTTTAAAATCACTCTTATCAACAGTACCGTTGTTATTGTAATCACCAAATATAGAATTTTTCTGCTGTGTCTGTGCAGCATTTTGCGGTTTTGATTCCGAAGCAGAATAGTTCTGCTGTATTCCGACATTATTAACGCCCAGTTCTGACATATTTAATCCTCTTGTTATTTTTGTATTATTTTATATATAAAGTATTTTTATAAAAAATAATTGCGCCTGATTTATTATGCCGCAGGCGCCAATTCAAATAACGGCTTGAATTTTGAAACTATTTACATTTTGTTACATTTTTGACTTTGCTTTGTGCTAAGATTGTTTTATGGACAGAAAACCAATAGTTGCAATAGTCGGACGGCCGAATGTGGGTAAATCTACATTTGTCAATCGTCTTCTGGGTTCAAGAAACTCTATCGTTGACGATCAGCCCGGAGTTACACGTGATAGAATATATTTTGACGTCGAGTGGCAGAACAAACCTTTCACCGTAATCGACACAGGCGGAATTGTTCCGGGGGACGAAGATGAGATTATGATTTCAATTTTCGATCAGGCAAGAATTGCCTGTGACGAGGCCGACAAAATAGTCTTTCTTGTCGACGGGAAAGACGGCGTTAATCCGGTCGATTATGACATTGCAAATATTTTGAGGCAGTCCGGAAAACCTGTTGTTGTTGCTGTGAACAAGCTTGACAACCCCGAATCTCTTTATATGATTAATGATTTTTATTCACTGGCTCTCGGTGATCCTGTCGGGATTTCCGCACTTCATGGAAGCGGAGGGGTCGGAGATTTGCTGGATATTATTACGGTAGATTTTTCGGATGATGTTGTTGAAGAAGAGGATGACACAATAAAAATTGCGATTGTCGGCCGCCCGAATGCCGGAAAATCCTCTATCGTAAACAGCCTTCTGAATGAAAACAGGGTAATAGTTTCGGATGTTTCCGGCACAACCCGTGACAGCATAGACAGCAGAATTACCTACAAAGACAAAGATTTCATAATTGTCGACACCGCAGGAATTCGCAAAAAAGCAAAAGTTGAATACGGAGTGGAAAAATTCGCAGTCGACAGAGCAATCCGCTCAATAAAAGACTGCAATGTTGCCCTTCTTGTAATCGACGCAAAAGAAGGAATTTCCGATCAGGACAAAAAAATTGCCTCTATTATTCTTGAAGCCGGCAAAGGTATCATTATTGCCGTAAACAAATGGGATTTAATTGAAGATAAAAAATCCAATACGATGAACCAATTCGACAAAAAACTCTCCAATGAAATTCCGTTTCTTGAATTTGCGCCGAAAATCTATATTTCAGCCTTAACCCGCCAGAGGCTGCCGCAAATCTTTGAGAAAGCGCAGGAAGTTTACGAACAGTGTACAAAACGTGTATCGACAGGGCTTTTGAACAAAGTAATGAAAGAACTCTACGCCCTCAATCCGCCCGCAACAGTCAAAGGGAAACGCCTCAAAATCTTATACACAACCCAGTCCGGCGTCTGCCCCCCGACTTTTGTAATATTTGCAAACAACGCAGATTTACTTAAAGACCACTACAAAAGGTATATTGAAAACAAACTCAGAGAGGCCTTCGGATTTTTCGGAACCCCGATAAGGCTTGCAATCAGAGAACGAAGCGAAAAATAAAAAAATAAATTTTACTGAGGAGCCTTCGCCCTCTCACCAAACGATACTCAATCGTTTTGTTCGGCAGAGTGGCTCAGGATGACGTCCTTCTTTATGTCATTCTGAGGGCGAAGCCTGAAGAATCTTCTCGCTCTGTCTTGTCATTCTGAAGGCAAAGCCCGAAAAATTCTCTCGCACCCTGCACGTCATTCTGAAGGAGCGAAGCGACTGAAGAATCTCCTTCCGGTTTTTGTTTTGTCCTCCGGACGGGGGCACTTTTGGTGGCAAAAGTGCCGCAAAACCAGCCGCACGCTGCGTTCGCTAATAATTTGCTAGACTCGGCATTTTGGCGGGTAAACTCGCTGCGCTCGGACAATACCCGCCTTTGACGTTTGCCTCGTCTGCAATTATTGTTCACTACGCTATCGCGGCATTTTGTTTTTATTATTCTTGTCATTCTGAGGGAGCGTAGCGACCGAAGAATCTCACCGGATTTCCGGGGAGATTTTGCCTCAGAACCAAGATTTATTCGTCTTCCTGACGCTTAATCATTCCGGCTGTTACAGCATACAATGCGGCTGAAATTTCCGCTGTTGTTGAAAACGGGCCGTATGATTTGATGAATTTTGCAACATCAAATGTATTCAAATACTGCTGAAGCTGTGCGCTGGAAGCTTCTGTCAGGTTTGTTGTGTAGAGAATGTTCTGGATGTAATTCTGGACTTTTTCCTGAACATCTGCTTCTGTGTAATCGTCATCTTTGGAAGAAAGTTCAACTTTATCGCCTTCCTGTTTTTCTGTTTTTTTAGCTTCTTCTGCGGCTTTTTCTTCTTCCGCTTTTTGTAGTTTTTCTTCGTCCTCTGCGGCTGCAGCAGCCGATGTGTAAGCTCCTGCCGATACTCCTGAAATTTCCATAAGTTACCGTCCTTTCTAAAAATATAGTACATGTCGTTTATCGGTAAGGACAAATCAAAACTTTAGGATTTATTAAGAAGTGTAAATGAAACTCTATTTAACAATCCCCTCGGTTTCATTGTACATAATCATGTAAAAATCAGGGCTTGTCATATTCGGATTTCGCTTCATAAATTTTTCTATGTCGAATTTTTCAAGATATTTGTCCAGTTTTTCGACAACCTTCGGGCGGTCTTCGTGTTCGGATTTAAGGTTTGATATATAAGAATTAACCATTGAACGGATTTCATCTTCCGTCAAAATCGGCATTCCGCCAAGTCTGACTTCATCAGGTTCTTCTTCTTCAAGGTATTTTTTGAGTTCCTTTTTAGGGTCTTCTTTTTGTCTTTTGCCGCCTGAGTCAGAGGATGTAGAAGAGGATATTGCCCTGTTGAAAGGGTTGTTGACCGAATTAAACATATATTTTCTCCTGTTTTTGCTATTTTACGGCAAAAGAGAAGAAAAACTTTAATTTTATCATTTATTTGGTTTAGTTATCCGGAAAAATTTTCTTTTCCAGAGCGGAAATTATAAAGTCATAGCGCACTTTATCATTCTGAAACCACCAGCCTATGAGAGTTTCAAAAGCGGTTGCCTGGCGGTATTCGTTTTGGTTAGACCGTCTGCCGACAGGAATCGGAAGGTTGCGGCCTCTGCGTGCAATTTCTTTTTCTTCTTCAGTCAGAACAGGTGTTATTTCCTCCAGAAGTTCAGCCTGAAAACTCCCTTTTACTTTGGCGGTTGTAATTTCGTGGAGTTTTTTTGCGTTGTTTGTTATAAGAATTGTCTTTTGGCGGATTAGAAGTTCCCATACAGCGTCGCCAAGGTAAGCGTAATTTCTTAAGTTAATTTCTTCCATAAATTCAGTTTACAACAAAATGAAGATATTGAAAAATATGTTTATCCATGTAAAAATTTTTTTATTAAAAAGGGGAGAGAAAATGTCAAAGAAAATATTTTTTGTAATTTTATTAAGCTTTTTGTCGACGGGCATATGTTTTTCAGAGACAATTTTGTCGCCCCGGACTATAGAAGATGAGGTTATTCATGTGGAAAAGCCTGTTCAGGCATACACTCTTATGGACAGGATAAGAAAAGACCGCAACACGATTTACAATGTTCTAAATCTCACCCCGGCACAGATTTGCAAAACAAGGGAGATTGAAACCGCAAGATTTGAGGAGATTTCTCCTCTGGTTGACGAGCTTTTGCTGGTAAGAAAACAAATAAGAGATTTGTGCACGGCAGGTTCTTCAAGGCGGGAAATAAATTCGCTGGAAAGAAAATCTTCTAAAATAGAGAAGAAAATAAAGAAGATTTGCGACAAATACGACAAATGTTTTGAAAAGCTTTTGAACAGAGAGCAGAAAAATAAATACAAAATGGTGCAGAAATTGCGGTTTGAAGATCTGGAAAATTTCAAAAAAATCGACAAATACGGTAAAAAACAATCGGATTTAAGACCTTTTGGATATGGAATCAGCCAGCCGGCTTATCTTGAAAATTTGAACGAACAAAGGTCTTTCAAGAATAGATGCAAAAAGTTTTTTACAAAAGAAGAAAAAAAGAATCAGTAGTGAAAAAATTTGACTTATATAGCAAATTCCACAAAATTTTTGAAGGCAATGTCATACTGAGCGTTAGCGAAGTATCTATATAAAAATAGATTCTTCGGGCAAAGCCCTCAGAATGACAAACTTTTGATTGTATCTATGGAATTTGCTATATAAGTCAATGAAAATTTCAGGCAAAGCTTGTCCATCTGTTAAAAATCTGATACAATCCGTTTATGAATGAAATAATAGACGGTTTAAAAGAAATCGGTTTGAACAGTTATGAGGCGAAGGTTTATCTGGCTTTGCTAAAAAAATATCCCGCAACGGGTTATGAAATAAGCAAACTTGCGGATATTCCTCAGTCAAGGGCTTACGATACATTAAAGGCGCTTGAGAATTCTCAGATTGTAATGAGTTCGAACACAAAGCCTGTCACCTATACCCCGATAAGGCCGAAAGAACTTACAAAACGTTATAAGAGAAAAATAACTTCCACGCTTGATTTTCTTGAGAAGAAGCTTCCGAATGTCAAAGATGATTACACAGAGCCGATTTTGACTGTCAGCGGAAGCAATGAAATCAGACAAAAAGTTATCGAAATAATAAAAAATGCCAGACAGGAGATTTATCTTGAAATTTGGTCGCAGGATTTTAAATATATAGAAAACGATCTGTTAGACGGATATAACAGGGGTTTGGATATAAAAATCGTCGGGTATGACAATTTTGAATGTATGTTCGGAACTGTTTTCAAGCATTCTTCATCGCGGGAAATAGAGCATTCTCTGGGCGGAAGGATGATTTTCATAACAGCGGACAACAGCGAAGGTTTGTTTGGCAAGGTTGAATCCAAAAAACACGAAAACGTTACTTCAATCTGGACGAAGAATGAGGATATTGTGTTTTTGATAAAAGAATTCATCGTTCATGACATGTATTTGATAGATATAGAAGGCCAATTCCCCGAACAGTTGAAATATTTCTACGGCAAGGGTATGAAACGGCTTAAGGACAAAGTGCTCGGGCTTGGCGCACAGTATCGCATTCATTAACCGGTGATTTTAATCAGCAAGATTTTTATAAATTATATCACAAATTAAGATTTATATTTCGGGCTTGTGTAATATCTGACTGTTCGGACAGGAACACCCGTTTGCTCTGATATTTGTTTGGAAGTCAGGCCTTGTTTTTTGAGTTCTAAGATTGTGTTTATTTGTGCAGTTTTGTGGTCTGCAAAAACTGTATTTATATCATATCTTTTTAATATTTTGTTAAGAGTGGGTTCTGCTATATTAAGTCTATTCGCAGTTTTGTATTTGCCCAATCCCTGATTGGCAAGAAAAAGAATGCTGTTTTTCAGATTGTTGTCAAGTTTTTCCTGAAGTTGATATTTTTTTATATATTTTCGTGTTTTATCATTGTCCCAGCCCATTTGTTTTGAAAGTTCGCTGATAGATGTGCTTGTTTGAGCTAACTCCTGCAGCTTTTGCAGAATTCTTTCTTTTTCCGGGTCTTGTTTTTGTATTTTGAACTGATAGCGCATGCTCCGTACGCTGGAGCTTTTGATGCCTTTCATTTCTGCAATCTCTTCGTCAGAATAGTTTGATTTTAAAAAATTCAGATGTTGTTCTCTTTTTATGGCTCTTAAACCTTCTGGAAATCTTATTTTTATCCATTTAATGATTGCATTTTTGTTTGCCAGAACAGCCTCAGAAAGTTCATTTAGGGATTTCCCCTGCTTGATAAGTTCAGGTAAAATGGCGTCAAATTTTGGTTTTAATTCTTTGAATGACGGATATTTTGTTTCTCTGGGGGTTCTCAGGGAAAATATTTTTATTAGTTTGTAAATTTTTTGTTCGTTAATTCCATAAAAAGAAGCGATTTCTTTTACCGTTTTTCCTTCTTGCAGAAGCATTTCAAGGTTAATTCTTGAAAGAATATCTTTATTTTCAGGAATTCTTCCGGTAAAATGGTTATTTTGACTGTTGTTTTGATTGTAATATTGAAATATTTGTACGGGTATAACTTTCATGACGGCTCCTGTTTCTCTGTGTAAATCTCAAGATTAATGCTTGATTTATATCTCTGCGGGGTAATAAAATAAGATTGAGGATTGCCCTCAATCTTATTGGAGCGGACGACGGGACTCGAACCCGCGACGTCAACCTTGGGAAGGTTGCATTCTACCACTGAATTACATCCGCATCTTTATTTGAATTTTAGCACAACAAAAATATTTTTGAAAGTAAAAGTTTTGGGAGTTATGCAGTAAATTCTACCAAAAATTTTCAAAACAGCGTCATACTGAGCACTCTGCCGAACAAAACGATTAAGTATCGTTTTGTGAGAGGCCGAAGTATCTCAATAAAAGATTCTTCGGACTTTAGTCCTCAGAATGACGGATTTTATAGTATCAGTGGAATTTGCTGCATAACTCCAAAAGTTTTGAATATATTTATCGAATTTTGTTATATAAATTCTGATAATTAAACCTTTACAAATCCGCACAATCTGGTATAATAACCCAATAAATAAGAAAGGAGTTTTTATGAAAAAGAATTTGATTATAACAGCTGTTGTTTTCGGGTTAATCGGAGTTTTTGCCCTTACAAATAACGTAATGGCAGCCCAGACAACAAAAAGTACATCCGGCAAAGCTACAAAAGCACAGCTTGACAAACTTGCAAGAGAAATGCTGAAAGCTGCCGAAAACCGTGACAATGCGGCTCTTCAGATACCGTTCAGGAAGATGGCTGAACTCGGGGTACAATCCGTTACCCCGCCGGAAGTCCACGCTAAAAGAACTCCAAACTGCCCGCCGATAAAGATGGAATTGAACGGCAGAACTTTAAGCGGTAAATTGTGCGCCCGTATGAGTTACGAGTACGAAGGAAAAATTTACTGGGTCGGCTACTGCAAATAACAAAAAGAATATTTATTTTGTTAATAATTACGGCGGGATATTTGTCCCGCCGTAATTTGTTTTACACAAAAGAAATACCGCAACAAGTACACTAATTGCGGTTAATTCCTTTCCAGATTTAAGAATATGTTACTAACTGTCTGATGATTTTTTGTATCTGTAACTCAACATACTGTATGCGCCTGACGTGTCTGAAGAACTGTCGTCGCCGTAGAATGTTGACATATTTGTTGCAAATTTGTGAGTAAATTCATCCATTTTTTCCTGCTTTGCACTGTCAACCGTGAAAGCGGCAATTTCAGCGTTAGTGATTCTTCCGTCGCCGTTTGTGTCCATTTCGTCAAAATGTTCAAGTATGTTGTTTATTGTTGCTGTCGAAAGCCCGCTGGCTCCTGACATTGCAAGCTGTGCAAACTGTTCTTTTGTCAAACCCTGTGTTGAAAGATTATTTGTCAACGTCGTCATTTCGTCTGAAGAAATCGTTCCGTCACTGTTTTTGTCTATTGACGAAAAGTTGTTTTGCAGATATGAAGCAAAAGAACTGTTTAGAATTGTTGCGTTAGATGTGTTGCTTCGGGCATCAAGAATGTTGTCCAGCGTAACGCCGTCATCATATTGTGACGCAATTACCGAATATGCATTGGTTAATCCGGCATATATACCCGATAAAGAACCGTAATTTGCCATAATTTAAGCCCTCTGATTACTACCTTTATATTTTTAATGCGGATTTGTAAAGCCCGAAATTAATACCAATTAAACTCAAATCTTTTTATATGCCGTAAATCCGTCATGATTATTCTAATGATTTTTTCAATTTCGTCAACCCCATGAAAGATGTTTTTGTAAAATTATGTTACAAACAGCTCTTTTTTACTCAAGAAAACAGGACTTCATTCCGACATAAAAGATGTGAACAGACATTTTTATAAGGAGTGTGTTTTATGGACGACAAAAAAATTCTTGATATGGAAGATTTAATGATAGATTACGGCGAAATGACAAGCTTTGATTTTAATTCATTGTCTTTTAAAGAAATGCAGGATTTGCAAAATATTACCGGAACCGATTATGCAAGTCAGGCTGTTCCGTTTAAATACGGCAAATTTGACCTGATTGATTTATTTCATTCATTTATTTCACAGAAAAATTCATAAAAATATTAAAAGTCTTTGAGGATTGAATTATGGATATGAAAGAAATTTTTGAAAACGGCTGCTTTTCGCCCGGCTGGAACGAAGTTGAAAAAAAAGAAGTTTACGTTCCGCAAAGAAAAGATTTAACAACGCTTCTGGCCGAGCTTGAAGATATCAAAAACTCAATAGATGACATCAAAGCAAGGCAGTGGCATCTGGCGAAACTGATGAAGTTTCACCGGGAAGGCCTCCCGCTTGGATAAGAAGAATTAGCCGAATAAATGGCAAACCTCTCTTTTTTAATTAAAAGAGAGGTTTTGTATTTAGTCTTCATCTTCAAAAATATCTTCTTCCAGAAGCAAATCGTGCCCGATATTATGCATCAAATTCAGGTATCCGCCGTAGTAAAAGTCCATTGCTGTCAGATATTCGTTCAATATTGCCTGATGGTTATTTTCCGTCCAGATAAGATTTATCAGGGAAATTTGTCCTTTTTTATACAAATCGGTTGAGGTTTTAAGTATTTCGTCGGATTCTTTGAGAATATCTTTATAATAATCCATATTCTGGCGGGCATATTTAACATTGTTGTAATTCTGTTTCAGGGTAATTTTTAGTTTGTTTTCAAAGGAAGCCTTGTCCATTTTGGTTTTTTCAAGAATGGTGCCGGCTTTGTCTATGTCGGGTCGGTATGTGTAAAGAATGGGAAGTTCAAATCCGCCTCCGACAAATGCTCCCGGCCATTCATTGCCTTCGCCGTGATATTTTACCTGCCAGGCCATCCCGCCGCCTATCATAATATTCGGTATTCTCTGGCGTTTTGCAAGAATGTATTCCTGTCCGTAGGCTTCGATGTTGTTGTCTGCTATTCTTATTGAATGGCTGTACTTCATAGCGGTTGCTTCTATCGTCTTGTAGGGCGGAATTTCGATATCAAGAATTGTCAAATCATCTTCAAACAGGGATGTTTCCTGCGTATCATACATTTTTTCGTTTGAAGGAACATTTATTATTTTGTTGAATTCAAACTGTGCGTTCAGAAGTTCCGCTTTTGCTCTGTTAAGTTCAATAAGCTGTTTTTTATATCTTATGTCTGATTGCAGGTTGTCAATTTTGAAGTTCGGCTGGGTTTGGGATTTTGTTTTAGCTATGGAGCACAAATCTTCAAAGAGGCTTTTTCTTTTCTGCATAATGTCTTCAATTGATTTGAAATAGAGAACTTCAAAATAAGCTCTCATAACTTTTATTTTTAATTCGTGTTCAGTCTGGCGGATTTGGTTTTCAGTAGATTTTTTGCGGGCGATGGCGGCTTTTTTGCGAACCCCGCGTTTGAAGGTTTCAATTGGGAACATAACACCTGCCTGACTGGAGTTTCCGGTCGTAATCTTGCCGAGAAGAATGTTTGACTGAGCCTGCGGGTTTTGAAGCCTGTTTGCAATTTTAATTTCCGAGTTTGCAATATCAAGTTCTTTTCTTTTTGCTTGAAGGTCGAGGTTATTTTCAAGCGCAAGCCCGACGGCTTCGTCAAGCGAAACTCTTACAACCTGCGCACCGGCAGGCATGCTGAATATTAATAAACATAATATTAAAATGACGGCTCTCATTATCATCAATCCCGCAAGATATATTATCATAAAAAGTATTGCTGGCAAATAAAAAAGCGGGTTGTAAAACCCGCCGGTTTACAAAATTCAAGAAGGATTGTTCAAAAAGCACTCATAACGGGTTTGCCTGCAAATTCAATTAAAATTTCAATAACTTTTGGCATCTGGCAGACGAACGAATAGTTGCCTTTAGCCAGAGAACATTTTTTACAGTCGCAGCCGATTGAATAGCATTCCAGAGCCTGCTCTGTCCATGATTTTGTGATAGAATTAGAAATCTCCCCGTTGGTCTGGGGCTGAAAAGCATCGTTTTCGGATAAATCAACCTTTTTCATACTGTTCTCCCCCAAAATTTGTTACTAACCCCGCAACTTTATTTTAACCGTTCAAGATGTTTTTTTAATCCTTCAAACGGAGGATTTGATAGAAACAAAGCCATTATCTTCAGCTAAGAAGAGTAATTTTTGCCATCCTGATGTTGTTTGATAATAATTTTATTTTAATATAAGATGTAATTAATTACGGTAGAAAACATGGCAGAAACTTTTCAGGAACTAATAGCTCAAATAAAAGACCGGCTGGATATCGTGGATGTCGTATCCAAAGAAGTTATTCTGAAAAAACAGGGCAGTCATTACTGGGGATTGTGCCCGTTTCACAAAGAAAAAACTCCGTCTTTTTCTGTAAATCCGAAGCTTGGCATATACAAATGCTTTAGCTGCGGAGCCGGCGGGGATGCGCTTTCATTTATTCAAAAAACCAGAAATCTTGAGTTTTTTCCGATGATTATGGAGCTTGCCGAACAGTTCGGAATTGAGGTTCCAAGACAGTTCGACAGGTCAGAATCAAAAGATCTTAAGAAAAATATGCTTAAAGCAACCCAAAAAGCCGCAGAATTTTATAATGATATGCTTCTCAACCACAAAAACCCGGAAATTAACACTGCGTTTGAATACCTTACCGCACGGGGAATTTCAAGAGATATTATAAAAAAATATTCTCTCGGGGTTGCGCCAAGAGCCTTTGCGACACTTTATGATATTCTGAAAAAAGATTTTTCTGATGAAGTTCTTGAAAAAGCAGGGATAATAATTCCCGCCAAAGAAGAAGGCAAATTTATTGACCGTTTCCGTAATCGTATTATTATTCCTATTCAAAATGAGACGGGGGATTATGTGGCATTCGGAGCCAGAACAATGGAAAAAGATGCCCAGCCAAAGTATTTGAATTCATCAGACTCTATGATTTATAATAAAAGCAAGGTTTTGTACGGGCTTTATACAGCGCGCGACGCGATAAAAGAAGAAGACGGCGTTATTTTAATGGAAGGATATTTTGACGTAATTTCGGCACAGGCTCACGGGATTGAAAATGCTGTTGCTGCCTGCGGAACGGCATTAACGCCTGACCATGTCAAACTTCTTTCCCGTTACACAAAGTCAAGAAGGATTTACCTTTCATTTGATACGGACAGTGCAGGTCAAAAAGCGACCGGCAGAGGAGCCGAGATTATAAAAGAAGCCTTTGCCGGACTCGGAAATATAAAACAGTTTGACGAAAGCTATATCTCAACTTCCGACGACAAATATGCCTGCGAAATCCGTGTTATCTGCCCGCCGGAAGGCAAGGATCCTGATGAATTCATCCGCACAATCGGAGCCGACAGCTTTAAGCAGATTGTCAACAATGCGCCTTTATTGATTGATTTTCAACTAAACAGTATCCTGAAACATAAAAAAGAAATTAAAACACCCCTTGAAAAAACAAGGTTTGTAAAAGAAATAACACCGATTTTGCAGGAAATAAACAACGATATTATCAGAACAGAATATGTAAAAATGGTGGCAACAGCCCTTGATGTTGATGAAAAGGCTCTGGCGCAGGAGGTTCGGCGCAGAAAGGCCTCTATGAATTTGAAAGAAGATTCAGGCAGTCAAAATATTACTAAAATTGTAACAAAAAATGTAACAGTTTTGGAAAAAGCGCAAAAAAATTTATTGAGTGTTTTTTTTGTACCTGACAGTCATTTTTCATTTGCTCAAATAGACGAAATGATAGGTGACACTGCATTTACGGACGAAACGTTAATAAATGTAAAATCTACAATTGACAAATTAATATGTAGCGTAAATAATGTAAAAGAATTGATTGAAAAGTTATATACGGAATACTGCGAAAACCCGGAGATACAGCAGGTTCTGGCGGATTTGACTGGGATTTCGGAAACTTTCACCAATTTAGACCCCAAAGACTTTCAAACGGTAATCGAGGAAAATAAAAATAAGATTTACCAGTGTCAAAGGGAAAAGGAAAAAGAAAATTTACGGAAATTATATATTAATGCTGTTGATGACGACACTGAAGCCCTGAAAATACAAATGCAGCTTAGAGATAGAATAAATAAAAGGTTAAACTTGGAGAAAATTAATGACTAAAAAAAGACAACCTAACTCTTCAATTGTCAGCATTTTAGAAGATGATAATCTTAATATTCCGGACATTGATGAGGATTCTTCACTTGACCATGCCAATGATGACGTAAATTACATGAACATGGATATAAGTACAGATAACATTGAAGATATCGTAACAGCAAAAATTGACAACAAAATGAATCTTGATGATATCTATATGATGAATTCATCAGAAGAAGAAAATCCGAATGATTTTGAACTTCCGAAAGGCATAGCTGTTGATGACCCTGTAAGATTGTACCTAAGAGAAATCGGAAGAATAAAACTTCTTTCCGCAAATGAAGAAATTGAACTTGCAAGAAAAATTCTTGAAGGCGGCACCCCGGGTGCAATCGCAAAAAGAAAACTTGTTCAGGCAAACTTGCGTCTTGTTGTTTCAATTGCAAAAAAATACGTCGGCCGCGGAATGCTTTTCTTAGACCTTATTCAGGAAGGCAACCTCGGTCTTATTCGTGCTGCTGAAAAGTTTGACCATGAAAGAGGGTTCAAATTCTCAACTTATGCAACATGGTGGATAAGACAGGCAATTACAAGAGCAATCGCAGATCAGGCAAGAACAATCCGTATTCCTGTTCATATGGTCGAGACCATTAACAAACTTAAGAAAGTTACCCGCCGTCTGGCTCAGGAACTTTCAAGAAAACCAACCGAAGATGAACTTGCAATTGAAATGAATGTTTCAATTCCGAAACTTCGTGAGATTATAAAAATCGCTCAAGAACCGCTTTCCCTTGAAACTCCGATAGGAAAAGAAGAGGACAGCCGCCTTGGTGATTTTATTGAAGATAAAGAAGCGGATGCACCGATTAAAACAGTTGCATCAGAACTTTTGAGAGAAGACCTTGCAGAAGTTCTCTGCACTCTTTCTCCAAGAGAACGTGATGTTTTAAGACTGCGTTTCGGTATGGACGACGGCAGACAAAGAACGCTTGAAGAAGTCGGACAACTTTTTGGCGTTACCCGTGAGCGCATCAGACAGATTGAAGCAAAAGCGCTTAGAAAGCTTCGTCATCCAAACAGAAGCAAACGCTTAAGAGAATATGTAGAATCATAGTCATAGTGTATGGCCCCTTGGTAAAAAGGGGCTTTTCTTTTTATGTAGTTATTGTTGACTTTTTATTGCAAGTCCATTATTATTTTTATAAAAGAAGGGCGGCTTATGTATAAGAAGATTCTCTGTACAATATTGCTAATGATGCTTGTTCTCTGCGGATGCGGAAAGAAAAAATATGACAGTACATTTCAGGCAGTAGTGGATAGAAAGAAACTTATAATCGGGGTCAGAGTTGATGCAAAACCTTTCGGGTTTATTGGTAAAGACGGTTACAATTACGGTTTGGATGTTGATTTAGGTTCTTATATCGCAAAAGCTTTGCTGAACAAGTATGACAATGCGGTTGAATATGTTCCTGTGACAGCGCAAAACCGTATTTCAGTGCTTAATGCCGGTAAGGTGGATATGCTTATTGCCGCAATGTCAATAACCGAAAACCGTAAAAAAATTATGGATTTTTCGGTTCCGTATTATGAAGCAGGACAGGCAGTTATGGTGCCCCATTGGAGTAAAATCGCTTCATTAAAAGAATTAGACAATAAAAGAGTAATAATAGTTTACGGCTCAACCGGAGAAAACAGCGTAAGAAGAGCATTGCCTAATGCAACGGTAATCGGGTATAAAAATTATGACAGGGCAGTTGCAGCGCTCAAAGCTGGTGAGGCACAGGCAATAATAGCCGATGACTCCGTACTGTTGCCCTACGTGTATGATGACAAATCTCTTAAGCTTTTGCCGGGCAGGTATTCGGTTGAACCTTATGCCATTGCTTTTCGTAAAGGTAAAGAGTCCCAGAAACTAAGAGAATTTGTGGACTTTTTCCTTCAGGATTATGCTCAGTCAGGAAAGCTTATTAAACTACAGCAGAAATGGGGTGTACGATAATGAAAAAGAAGTCTTTAATAATATCAATATCGGTTGTTGTGATAATTCTTGTGACACTTGTTGGATTTGCAGGATTTAAAATGAGTCAGGTATTTACAAATATCTCATTTGAAGGCGGCAACGGCAGATGTTTTTATGTTGTTAAAAATGGCTTTGGCAATGCCTTTTATACAAAAAACTTTAACAGCGACGAACTTATGCAGTGCAGTCTGGAAACAGTTACTCCGGCAACCCAAAAGACAAAAGGTATATATGAACTTAATATGCATCTTATGAACGGTCAGGATGTACTGAAAATAAAAACGCAGGACAAAGATAAGCTTAAGAATGTTTGCTCCAACATAATGAATGGTAAACCTTTCTTTTACGAATTTAAAATAGTGAAAAATAAATAACAATTCAGGTATTTGGTGATGGTATTTGCATAATTGCAATTTATTCTTTATGAGGCTTATATGCAAATTTGTGCATAAATCCGGGATTTATTCAGCTTCTTTCAGAACGACAATAACGGATTCTATTTCTTTTTTGAGATAATCAAGCTGCTGGTCAATATTTGCGGAATTGTAGATTTTGCCGTTGCCGGAGTATGCCAGATACGGTTTGTACTTTTCGGCTTCAGTCCTGAGGTTTGAAACTGTTTTTGCCCGCAGGCTCAATTCCAGAAGTTTTTGATAACTGATGAAAAAACTTTCCGGCTTGTTTGCATATTTATCTCTGAAATAGTCGGCATTTTTATTAAAGAAGTAAACTTTGGCCGCAAATTTTTGGACATCTTCACGATTTTCAATAGAGTCGTAAATTTTTTCAAGCATAAGTATAAATTCGTTCAAGTCTGTTATATACTGGCTTGTTTTGTCCGGTTTCAGAATTATATTAACAAAAGAGGTGTCATCTCTGGGTATTGGTCTTAATTCATTAACACTGTGGAATTGTTTTGTTTTATCAAAAACGGGAGCGCCTTCAGAGGGTTCGTTTGGCTCATGTTCTTTTGTAAGGTTTGGAAGCGTGCCAAGATACCCTTTTCCTTCAGTGTCAATGGTATTATCCTTACCGAACAGGGCAAAGGCTGAATTCGCTGAAAATATCAACACAAACAGTAAAATCAAAGACTTTTTCATACAACAATTATAATGTTTTTAAAGAAAAAATCATCATTTGTTTAAACCAGTTTCAAAATGAGGAGGTTTAAATTAAAAAATTGATTTTATCTATGGCTGAAAGGCAGGACTTTTAAGTCGGTTCTGTGTTTTTCGTGATGATTGTCCGGAAGTTCATAACACTTAATGCATCTTGCTTCGTAGGTTTCATCGCCGCCTATCATAATGAGCGGTGAATTTTTATCTGCCGGTTTGCCGTCGATGAGTCTTTGGGTACGGGTTGCATGTTCACATCCGCATTTCATACATACTGCGTGAAGCTTGTCGACAGTTGTTGCAATGCACATCAATTGAGGCATTTGGCCGAACGGTTCAGCCTTAAAATCAAGCTCTAAGCCGGTTCCGATAACCTTTTTGCCTTCTTCCATCAGTTTTGTGATAACTTTAGTGATGTTGCTGTCAAAAAATTGTAATTCATCAATTGCAACAACTTCATCGTCCGGTTTAACGAGGCTCAAAATCTGGATGGAGTGCTTAACCTTCACAGCATCAAGCCATAAGCCGTTGCGGGATTCTATATAATCGCCTTTTGAGCGGGTATCGACATCCGGTGAGATGACTTTAACCTTCTTTTTGGCAATAATGCATCTTCTGACACGCCTCAAAAGTTCTTCTGTTTTTCCGCAGCTCATAGGCCCTGTAATTAGTTCAAAACTGTAACCGTCCATAAATTAAAATGTCCCCTGTTTCCCAAAATATTGTTCTTTTTACATTTCAATTATAATCCTACAATATTTATTTTAAAAGTAAAAATTTGTTAAATATTATAAATACAAAATAAAAAAGCGGAGCCTTTTCAGGTTTCCGCTTTTTTAATATTATTAAAACGATTATTTTTTCTGGCCGTTAAAGGCTTTCAATCCGAGGTATTTTGCGGCAGAGCCGAGTTTCTGTTCAATTCTTAAGAGCTGGTTGTATTTTGCAATCCTGTCTGAACGCGACATTGAACCGGTCTTTATCTGTCCGCTGTTTACGGCAACCGCAAGGTCTGCAATAAATGAATCTTCTGTTTCTCCGGAGCGGTGTGAAATTATTGACGTATATCCTGCCGCGTGTGCCATTGATATTGCATCGAGAGTTTCAGAAAGTGTGCCTATCTGGTTTACCTTAATCAAAATTGAGTTTGCAACATGTCTTCTGATTCCTTCCGCAAGCCGTCTTGTGTTTGTAACAAAAAGATCGTCGCCCACAAGCTGGCATCTGTTTCCGAGTTCTTTTGTCAGTAATGCCCATCCGTCCCAATCCTGCTCTGCCATACCGTCTTCTATTGAAATTATCGGGTATTTGTCAACCCAATCTTTCAAAAATCCGGCCATTTCGGAATTGTTGAATTCTTTGTTTTCGCCTTTAAGTTTGTAAATTCCGTTAGCATAGAATTCGCTTGAAGCCACATCAAGACAGATTTTCACCTGATCAGTTGTATATCCTGCTTTCTGGATTGCTTCTATAATAACTTCAACACCTTCCGCATTATTATTGAGGTTCGGCGCAAAACCGCCCTCATCGCCGACAGAAGTTGCAAGCCCTCTTGATTTGAGTATTGATTTTAATGTATGGAAAACTTCCGCCCCCATCTGAACCGCATGGTGGAAACTTTCCGCCCCGACAGGTGCTATCATGAATTCCTGAAAATCAATATTGTTATCGGCATGCGCCCCGCCGTTAATTATGTTCATCATTGGAACCGGCAGTGTCAGCGCGTTAATTCCGCCCAGATATCTGTACAATGACATTTCATAAGCCATAGAAGCAGCTTTTGCGCAGGCAAGCGAAACCCCGAGAATTGCATTTGCCCCGAGTTTTGACTTGTTTTCCGTCCCGTCCATATCAATCATAAACGTGTCGATTTCTTTCTGGTGGGTTGCTTTTTCGCCGATAAGTTCCGGAGCAATTATGTTGTTGATATTGTTTACCGCCTTCATAACGCTTTTTCCGCCGTAAATACGCTTGTCGCCGTCACGAAGTTCCAGAGCTTCAAAAATTCCGGTTGATGCGCCTGACGGAACTGCCGCACGGCCGATTACCCCGCCTGAAAGCTTTACATCTACTTCCACTGTCGGGTTGCCGCGTGAATCCAATATCTGACGTGCTACAATATCTTCAATAAATGTTGACATATTTCTCTCCTTTTACACTTTTGACCTGCCGCTATTTTGACATAAAATTCTTTATTCTTCAAGTGACTTTTTTGACAGGTTAAATTTTTCAGCAAACATAAGTTTTTTGATATTAATAAAGTAACCGATGGACACAACGGCTGATGCTGTAACCCAGGCAATCGGGCCTGCGTAAAATACTCCGAAATAACTGAATTTTACAGCAAGATAAACTGCCGCAAAAGATCTTATCATAAGTTCCGCAAAAGAGGATATCAAAGGAATTATAGGTTTTCCCATTCCTTGAAGCGCGTTCCTGAACACAAATATCTGCGCAAGGAAAAAGTAAAATATAGTGCTTATCAAAAGATAATCATGCGCAATTTTGATAACGGACGTTTTGTCGTTGCCAATGAAAATTCCGACGATATCAGTGCCCCAGTACCTCATCACAAGCGCCATTAAGACACTTAAAACAAGATTAATCATGGAGGTTTTGACAACTCCGTATCTGACCCTGTTAATATTTCCGGCTCCGTAATTCTGTGCAGCAAAAGCCGAAACCGCAACCCCGAATGAAATCATCGGCATTGTTGCGATTTGTTCTATTCTCAAGGCGGCGGTGAATGCCGCAATTACGTCCGCTCCAAAAGTGTTGCAGACACTCTGGATTATCAAAACGCTTATCCCGAGAACCGAAAACTGCAGCGCCATCGGCAAGCCGACATTTAAATGTTCCATTATAAAGTCAAAGTCTTTTTTAAAGTTTTCTTTCTTAAATATCCAGTCAGATTTTTGAAGATGAAGAATGGGAAAACGTTTTTTTATATACAATAAACACAAAATAACCGAAAATACCTGTGAAATAATTACAGCAACTGCAGACCCAGGAACTCCCATATGAAATTCCAGAATAAATAAAAGTGCAAGCAGGACATTCAAAACCGATGCCACAATCAGAAAATACAAAGGGGTTTTGCTGTCGCCTAAAGCCCTCAAAACGCTTGCAAGCAGGTTGTAAAAATTCGCCGTAAACAGCCCGCCCACACAAATCTGAATGTACCAGTAGGCATCATTAAAAATTTCCTGAGGCACATTCATCATAAATAAAATCGGTTTCATCAGAACAGCGCACAATATTGAGAAAAACACCGTAAAAATAGTGCTTAGAATTGTGGAAACGGCAACCGAGCGTCTTACCCCGCAAATATCTCCTGCGCCGAACTTTTGCCCTGTGATAACCGCAAATCCGTTGGTCATACCGGCAACCGCAAACAAAATCAGAAAAAACAACGGTGCTACTGCCCCGACAGAAGCAAGAGCCTTGACCCCGAGGGTTCTTCCGACGATTACGATATCCGCAAGATTGTAAAGCTGTTGAAATATGTTCCCGATTAAAAGCGGAATTGAAAACAGCAGTATAAGTTTTAGGGCAGAGCCTTTTGTTAAATCTTTAATCATAACATTAAACGGTTTTCAATTTATTACTCCAGAATTATATAATAAAATACTTGAAAATAAAAATCCTTTATGCAAAAATAAAATCTGTCAGTTGAATAAGTTTAAAAATAAATGGCAAGGTAGCTCAGTTGGTGAGAGCGCACGGCTCATACCCGTGAGGTCGAGAGTTCGAATCTCTCCCTTGCTAATAAAAAGAGATAGATTATTCTATCTCTTTTTTATTATACAGGGGTATTGATGAGAACTCTATTAGAGTTCGAGCGGATTTGCGTACGGACAGAGTGAAACGAGTCCGGATAGCGAACAGTGTAGTTTTTTGTCCAGGTTGATTTGTACGGTTAGATAGATTATTTTGGTAAAGTAGGCTTTGTGTGGGCGTTTTCAGGTCGGAAAATTAAGTTTACCCAAAAAATCAAACTGCCGAAATGGACTTTTTTCGGACTGTACGGATAGATTGATTTTTCTTAATATAGCTGAATTACGCACCAATTTTGAAGTGTACGGATAAAATAATTATTTCGGTAATGTCCGATTTCCATAAATTTTTAGAAAATTTTAAAATGAGGGCGGAAATTATTTTTAATAGTAGATGGTGTGTCAAAACAACACACCATACGTTACTTTTTACTCGTAAGAATATAACAGAGCTTTAAATTATTGTTTTTGCAGTTTATATCTGCAAATTACTTTATGCTAATCTATCAATTACTTTAGTTATAGGATTATCTATTGCATCAGCAAGTTTTGTTGCCTTCTCTAAGAAAGACGGTGTATCGAAATATTTTTCATACAAGATTGTATCTTTATAGCTTGCTACCATTATTGGTCCTTCTGGGTAATTAGGAACGGTCTTGACATTAATGTTTCTAGAAGCTCTTGCACCTGTATCCTCGTTATTACATATTTTTTCAAATTTTGCTAATTTTGCACTTGTCTTAATACGCAACTGTAATAATTCTTTTGCATCTTTAGAAAAGTTGAAACTGCCGAATGATTGACGATAGTTGTTTGAATAATTTGTGTTCATTAAATACTCCTTTTATAATTTGTATGCTATAGTAAAATTTTATAGATTTTAGTCTGTTAAAATTCAGTTGTCTTTGTGGGTAATTATTTTCTATTAATATTTATTAATATCACCTACGCTATATTGTATGAAAATATAAAAATTGGAAATTTTTTTTTTTTTGCTATCATTATTAAAAAATTTACAAAACTTTAAAGACATGAGGTTTTATATTTATTTTTATTTATTTATTACAAAAATTTGAAGTTGGCAAAGATCAAATTATCTGTAAATTTGAATCAAACCATGTGTCTTTTTACAAACAGATTGAGCATACTATGCCGGAAGGCATAAATGCGAAACTCTGGGAGCGTGGAGCAAATCCAAGACAATCTCTCCCTTGCTATTTTTTGTTGCTTCACGGGTAACTCGCCGCACGCGATTTTTCAAATCCAAATCGCGCCGGACTCAGGTTTTCGCCCGATTCTCTTTGAGCGCACGGCTCCCTCTCGTGAAACGATACTTAATCCTTTCACTTCGGCACAGTCCGTGAGGTCGAGAGTCTGTAGGTTGTGGTAAATTTTAATTTTCCGCAACAAAAATGTTTCTGTAATCAAAGATTACCAAAACCTACTACTTAAGAAAAAGTAATAGGAAAATTGAAAAAATTTGCTCATTAATTCAAATTATTTTTGCAAAAAAATCAAACCATATGTTCTTTTACAACAGTTGGGCTGAAAACCAAAACGGCAACTCATTAACGCGGTAAGGTTGCAGTTAGCTTTTGCGCATTAAATCTCGATTTAAATAGTAAGATAAATACTTATCACTATATTTTGGGTTATTTAATGCTTTAAGACTTTTGTTAATATATTGCTTTTCATACGCTCCCATCATTTGAGCTAAATCTTTGGTTTCCATTGATTTATTATAAAAATTTTTGAGACATTTGGATATTTTATACGCATAAAAAGGATTCATCTCTCTGTTAGAAAGTAGAATCATTGCTGCATTATCTGCAGCCTGCCTAATGTTTGTGGATTGAGCAATAAAAGCATACAGCAAGCCGGCAACCGGTTTGCATCTATCAAACAAAGATTTTGCCAGATTATTTGATTGATGTATTATTTCACCTTTTTCAAATGAATCATACGATGCCTTTTTAAGACTGTCAAATAACAGAAAGGGGTTTGGTTCTCTTTTACTTGCAATCGCATTGCATATTAATAAATGAGGAAACTTAAAAGAGTCAATTTTATTCATTGTGATTATTTTTCCTTTGAAGCTTGATATAATACAAAGCAATATAATTATATAAACTATAAACTTTATTTGCCAGTATTATTGATTTTTTGTTATATCTTTTTTATTTAATTTTATTGCTTGTCATTTTATGTCTTGTTATTTTTAGAGATTTGTTAAATAATCAAATTAATTACATTCACTGCAATATATAGCAAAAAAGTTTTTACGATTTTTATAAAATTATGAGAATTGATAATCAACAAAGTACAATAAACTTTAAAACTTCATACAGGAAAGTTATTAAGCCAGGCTATCTTATGGGCGATTGTTATGAAGCATCTACCTGTTTTTTCCGCAAAGACATTCAATGGAATAGTTTTTTTAATCATATAATCGAAAAATACCGGAATACTCAGAAAATAAATGTGTTTTCTCTCGCCTCGTCAGACGGTTCGGAAGCCTATAGCATTGCAATGTTATTGATTTCAAAACTCGGAGAAGAAGGCGCTAAAAAATTTTTCCCAATTATTGCTGTAGATTTTGATAAAACAATTACCCGAAATGCAAGAAAAGGGTTTATGAATTTGTCAGCTGATGACGAATTAAGAATAAACAAATATACAGGAAACAAACTTAATAAATTTTTTGAGCGTACTAACCGGAGTTTTTTGTCCGAACCAATGGGGGGTTCTGAAACCCGGGAACTTTTGACAAAATTTAAAACAAGACCGGTATTACAAGATAAAGTTGTTTTCATAACAGAAGATTTAAATACATATGTAGAAAAAATGCCTGACAAAAATAACCTGATTTTCTGTAGAAATTGCTGGCCGTATCTGTGGAAAACATCAGATGAATTTGCACAAAAACTTTCGCAAAAAACAGACAAGAATTCATATTTGGTAGTAGGGAATTTTGATACTTTATGTTGTCCTATGAATTTAAAAAATTGTTATGGTTTTTCTATGAGCAAAGATTTTCAAAATGTTTTTGATAAATCCGGCAGCGGCTATCATGATGGAATGCGGGTATTTTTTCACCAAATGGCTGAGGATTAACTTAATCGGGACAAATATCATTAATTAACCTCAAAAACTTCACAATATACTCATCATATTTAAAGGATATTTGGGACTTATATAGCAAATTCCACAGATACTATAAAAGTCCGTCATTCTGAGGACTAAAGTCAGAAGAATCTTTTTTATTTAGATACTTCGGCCTCTCACAAAACGATATTTAATCGTTTTGTTCGGCAGAGTGCTTAGTATGACGATGTTTTGAGAATTTTTGGCGGAATTTGCTATATACATCCCTGATATTTTCGATTGAAAAACTTGTGCCGGCATGATAACATTATATTCATTCGGCAGAGTCGAAGAATTAAGAATTTGGAGAATTTTGGATGAAAAAGTTTATACTAATTTGTGCGTTGATATTACTTATACTGCCGGCATTCGCTGCTGATGAAGCAAAATTGATTGAACAACAGACAATTCAGAGCAGAATTGACGATTGCGGCAGCAAGCTTTTAAATTCTAATAAGATAGAAAAGAGGGTTGTCTTTGCATACAGCGAGGCTGAAAAAAGCGGACTTTTAGAAGTGGATAAAGATTTGACCCGCCGTCAGGTGGTTGTTTATTCCGGCAAATACAAATTTGTGGACAGTGATGACGAACTTGCTGCTGTTCTTGCCAGAGATATTGCAATTGCGGTAAGAACTTATGACGGAATTTTTAACGGAAGCTTAAGGGCTTTGCAGATTAAGGCAGCTCCGAAAAAGTTTGAAATTGTTGCCGACAAAACAGCGGTGGATTATATGGTGAAAGCAGGCTACAACCCGCTCGGACTTATCACTTATATCCAGAAAACTTCTCCCCAGAGAAGGTTTGATATGATTTCAAATAAAAACCTCACATCAAAACGTCTTGCAATGATTTACGAATATATTTATATGAAATACCCGTATTTTCTTGTCAATAATACATATTTAGAGAATGTCCACTATCAGAATTTTCTTCTGACCTCCGTTGAAAACAGAAGAATGCTTCATGAAAAAATCAAGAATCATTTAAAAGGAAAAGTTAAGTATGAATAAATTTGTAAAATTTTTTCTGCAAGCATTTTTAATAACAGCATTTTGGGCAAATGCCTCTTTTGCGCTTGTAGAAGATGAACTTGTAAAAGAAACACTGTCAGCGGAAAATGTTCAAAAGCCGGAAACTCATATAAATTATAATTATGAGGACACAGATGTTGTCGACATAAGATTGTCTGTGCTGGAAGATATTAAGAACGAAAAATATCTTCAGGAAGGCCAGTTAGTAAAATTCAGGGTGGTTCGGGACGTAAAATATAAGGGCGAAGTTGTCATAAAGCGCGGGACTCTTGCAACAGCAAGGGTTGAAACTATAATTACAAACGGAATGAACGGAATTCCGGCGAGCGTTGTATTCGGAGATTTTAATATTGAAGGGATTCCGTGGTCAAAATTGACAAGTAATTATGAAAAGTATGGATTTGATATGAGTCTTCTGGTCTATCCTCTTAAGTGGGCATTAACGATTTTGCCGCCGACCGGATCTTTTACAAACTTTATAAAAGGCGGGCATGTCAGACTTAAATCAACTAATATAATCACAATACAATATCACCCGAATTGGCTTTAAGTTTTTGTAAAGATACATAACAAAATTTACAGCCTGCGCAAAATTTATTATTTACGGTTTTTTACCCTTATGTACAAAAAAATTGGAGAAATAATGATTTTAAATGTAAATACCCCGTGCGACAAGCAAAATTTTGAAGGTTTTGCAAAATTCAAATGTAAACATAAAGAAGCAAAAGCCCTTAAAAAAGCTGTAGAAGAAGCTTTGCCGGACAGTTTTGTGTTTTCGGACAAAAAACCCGGAGAAAAGAAAACATATTTTATTCTGACAGATGAACACGCAGACAGATTTGTAGATTTTATCGGCAGCATTAACTTTTTTGATTTGAAACAGAATATAGAAAAATTTTTGAATGAAAAAGCAAGAAAAATTAATATTGACGATCTTAAAAAAGCATTGGAAAACGGCACTCTTTCAGTATAATTCAGCCTTTCGGATATCAAAATTAAAGATTTGTAAAAAAAGCTTTTTAAAAAAGTGTGCTTAAGGTATGCTTTGTATGAATATAGGGAGAAAAAACATGCCAAAATTTAATTTAATGTCATATATTCTTCCGCCTGAGGACAAGATGTTTTTTACATACTTTCAGGACAGTGCGGAAATTTGCCAGAAAACAGCAAGGCTGTATGATGAAATTATGCATAACAGCTTGACGGATGAATATAAAGAAAAAGCTTTGAAATACAAAAAGAAAGGCAAACTTTCGTACAGAGCGATTTTAAAGCAGTTGAATAAAAGCTTTATAACCCCTATTGAAAGAGAAGATATCCAGATTATTGCCGTTCAGCTGAACAAAATTAATAAAAAAATTGCAAAAGCCTGTTTAAATCTTGAAGTGTACAGATTAAACACTTACACCGAAGAAATGAAAGAACAGGCTTTAACTCTGGTTCAGGCGACAGAAAAGCTCGGTGAGATTATCAAAAAGTTCAAAAAAGTATCCGATGTTGAAAAGATAACCAAGCTGAATATAGAAATGAAAGAAATTGAATCTCAGGGTGATGAAATTCACAGACGTGCGATGAGAAACCTTTTCTCAGGCAGATATGAGGCTCTTGAGGTTATTAAACTAAGGGATATTTATAAAGAAATAGAAAATGCCTTTGATGCGTGTTTTTATGTTACAGATACAATTTTGAACGTAGTTTTGAAGCAGTCATAGGAAAATTATGTCAATAACGATTTTGATTTTAATAGCGGTAATACTTGCGGCACTGGCTTTTGAATTTATAAACGGTTTTCATGACTGTGCAAATGCGATTGCAACGGTAGTTTCAACAAAAGTATTATCGCCAAAGCAGGCGGTGTTGTTCGGCGCAAGCCTTGAATTTGTCGGAGCTTTGACAGGCACGCACGTTGCAAAGACAATCGGAGCCGGAATTGTAAACGGAGAAATGGTTACATTAACCGTAATTTTTTGTGCACTTTTTGCGGCTGTTTTGTGGAATTTGTTTACCTGGTGGCTCGGGCTTCCGTCAAGTTCTTCACACGCACTGATAGGCGGACTTCTGGGAGCGACAATCGTTAAAGCAGGGGTGAGTGCGGTGCATATCAAAACTTTGATGGATAAAGTAATTATCCCGATGTTTACCTCTCCTGTTTTAGGATTTTGCGCCGGTTTTATGCTGATGCTGCTTCTTGCATGGGTAATTCTTATTACAAGAGCGCACCCTGATACTGTTAATAAAAAATTCAGAAAACTTCAGCTTTTGTCATCAGGTTTGATGGCATTGAGCCACGGTTCAAACGATGCACAAAAGACAATGGGTATAATTACTCTTGCATTAATGGCCGGCGGAGTTCTCCACAAAAGTCCTTCAGGTGATTTTGAAATTCCGATTTACGTAATAATTGCCTGTGCTTTGACTATGGCGGCCGGTACAATGAACGGCGGCTGGAAAATCATCAAAACTATGGGGCATAAGATTATTAAACTTAAACCAATCCATGGTTTTGCGGCTGAAACTTCGGCTGCAGGGTTGATTTTAACCGCTTCACACTTTGGTATTCCTCTCAGCACAACGCATGTTATTTCAACTGCAATTATGGGTGTGGGTTCAACCCTGCATGCGCATGCGGTTAAGTGGAAAATCGTCGGAAATATTGTAACTGCGTGGGTTTTGACAATTCCAGCGTGTATGATATTGTCAGCGGCAATTTATTATCTGATTTATAAAATTTTCTAAACAGGAGGAAAAATGTCTGTTCAGCGGGTAGGCATAAATAATGCCGGTACAAAACCAAAAATAAAGATGAATCCTGTTTCGGTTACAGGTTACGGGGCATTGGGGCTTGGAACATTGAGCGTGGTGAGTGCGGCTAACAAGAAAGTTAAATCACATAAATACCTCGGATATCTTGCAGGCGCACTTGCTTTCATCCATACCGGCATAATCCTTGGCGGACGCATGACACGCCAAAATACACCGTTAAAAACTGCTGTTAAAGTTCAGGATGGCTAAACAAGCGCCAATTCTTCGACATCATCTTCCAGAAGCGACTTTTGAAACAGTGAACATTCCTCTGCCATATCCATTACAAGTGCAAATTTGGAATTATGCAAAATGCTGTCAGGATTTGTAATTCCGTTAAATTTAATAGTATAGTGATCGTTGGCTTTCTCAAGAATTTCAATAAATCCCGCCTCTGCAAACAAATCAAACATCATTTCAATAAGCTTAACTGACTTGCCAAGATGGCTTGCGCAGCGGAGAAGTTCAACCCTGCCGCCCGTGTTGTTTGAGGCAAATTTCAGCATACCCGCAAACGTCTTTAAGAATTCCTGATCGTCAAAGTATTTGATTTCGTAATTCATCAAATGAACGCATCTTGGAGATGTTTCAGACATAATTTTTTCAAGAGTTTCCCTGTCTGCCGGATAATCAAAAAACATAACCGCATCGCACTGGTGAAGATTTTCCCTTGAAACGCACCTTTCAGTTAAAGCCTCATAAGGTTTAAGCTTGTCCCGAACAGCCTTGCTTTCGGCAAAGACAAGAATATTCTGCTTTGAGGTTTTGACGTAATCGTTTACCTGCGGAAGAATATCCGTTTTTTTGCGGTGGTCGTAGATTTTGAACTTTGTCTGTTCTTGTTCTTCTGTTTCGTCTTTTAAATAAGGAGAATGGATGTCATCAACAATAAGCTGGACTGTAGTATTCCCTTGATATTCGTTAATCTGCGGATGAAAAGCCACATCAAGCGGGTCGCCTTTTGCAAGCGAAATATCTCCCTCGCTCCAGCGTATGCAATTGAGTTCTCTGTTTCCGGAAAGTATAGTAAGCCTCAGGTGGTCTTTGTTTTCACCCATAAGCCGTTTTTCTTTCACGCAGAGATTTCTCATAGCAAAAATCGGACTCGGGTTTGATGCGCCGAAAGGTTCTAGCTTTGAAATTTCTTCGACCAGATCCACCGTAATGTCGTCGGGCGTAACCTCTAAATCTATATTAATAAACGGTTTAAGATTTTTTCCGCTGGTCATTTCTCTAATTATGCGGTTGAGATTTTCTTTAACAAGTTTAAACGGGGTTTTTTCTGGCGAAAATGAAAGTCCTGCAGCCATTGCGTGCCCGCCGAAACCGTCAAGAATATCTCCGATTGAATTTATGGCATCATAAAGGTGAACCCCTTCAATACTTCTTGCAGAGCAGCGAATTTGTTTTGCTTCTTCGTAATACGTCATCAAAAACGCGGGTTTGTAATACTTTTCAACAAGTTTTGAGGCGACAATCCCGATAATTCCGACTTTCCACTCCGGATTAAACAGAATAATCGCAGGGTTCTTGTTCCCTTCTCTTTTAACCATTTCGTCTGCCTGCATAAAGGTTTCCTGACAGAGGGTCTGGCGGATTTTGTTGAATTCGTTAAGGCTGATTACGGCCATCTCGATTTCCTGCGGATTGTCGGAGAGCATAACCTTAAGTGCCGCCTCGACAGTATCAAGCCGTCCGGATGCGTTAATTCTCGGCGCAACCCCGAAGGCTATCTGTTCTGATGTCACCCCGTTTGCCGGATTATAGCCTGCACTTTCAAGAAGCCTCTTAAGCCCCTGATGTCTGCCTTTAGAAATCAAATCAAGGCCTTTAAGAACAATATGCCTGTTTTCTCCGATGAGCGGCACAATGTCTGCAACCGTTCCGACTGCTGCGTAGGGAAGAATATCCATTATAAATTCTGATTTTTCAAATCTGTTCAGCAGCGCCTGCGAAACTTTAAACGCAACCCCGACACCTGCAAGAGATGTCAGACTTTCAATTTCTTTTGCGGAAAGATTTTCATTTAATGCATTTGGCGCTTTTGGATTTATTATCGCATAAGCTTTCGGGAGTTCCTCAGGCGCTTCGTGGTGGTCTGTAATGATTATGTCTATCTTGAAGCTGTTTATAAAATTTACCGCCTCAACATCGCTTATCCCGCAGTCGACCGTAATAATGACTTTAGGCTTAACTGTTGTCATCAGTTTGACCAGCGCTTTTGTGTCAAGTCCGTGCCCCTGTTTTTCTCTGTCAGGGATAAAATAATTCACGTCTGCGCCGAGGTGTGAAAGTGTTCTGTATAAAAGCGAAGTTGATGTAACTCCGTCTGCGTCAAAGTCGCCCCAGATAACGATTTTTTCCTGATTTTCAATCGCTGCTGCTAATCTGTCAACAGCTTTTTGCATATCCGTGAATACATAAGGGTCAGAAAGCTTTGTTTGAAGTGGATTTAAAAATTCTTCAGCATCTTTTTCGTTCGTAATTCCGCGTGTTGCAAGCAGTCTGCCGATTAATGAAGTGCAGGTTGTGTCACAGTCTTTTATTATCCACTCTTTATGCATATTTTCTCCCCGTTTGTAATTAAATAATAGCATGAACAGGAGCAAGAGCAATTTTTTGCATCTGCTTTACAAAAGTTTACATCCGTGTTATAATACTTATACCCTTATGGCACAAAGGTTTTAGACTTTTAGAATTAAAAAAGTTGGAAATTAAATTTAAGTTTAATGTAAAACCTGCCGTAATTGGGTATATAAGATAGTAAGTATATAGTATCAGGAAGGATTTTTGAAATGTCGTTTGACCCCATCGATAACTCAAAAAATATTCCAGGTGCAAAACCTGCGGATATGTCAACAGATTTGCCCGAGTTTGCTCTGGCAGATATCGATTTTGCAGCAATCGAAAGAAAAGCAAGTATCTTTGTTAAAGATACAAAATTTGTGCCGGTTGATGAACAGGTAAAACTTGTCAGCGTTGAAAAAAACGGTATTATTTATGAGGATGAAGGTAAAATGCAGCTTGCTAACAGCCAGACAGAGCTTGCTGAAACCAAACTTGATGAAGATTTTAATATCACCGGATTTTTTGGCGGATTCTTTGGCAAGAAGAGTATGTTTAACAAAAAGAATGACAATCTTGTTTAGTTAGTATGAAAAAGATAAACGGCGCCGTTTTCAATTAAGAAAACGGCGTTTTTGTGTTAATTGTGTGAAGAGTGAGGAGTGAAGGGTGAAGGGTGAAGAAAGTTGAAATGTTGAACGGGTGAATGGTTGAACAGTTGAAGGGTTTGTTTCAGAAAAAGATACTAAGGTGCTAAGGCGCTAGGGCGAACGATAAAGTGAAGCGTGAGGAGAGTTGAATAGTGGAATGGGTGAAAGGTTGAAGGGTTTGTTTCAGAAAAAGGCGATAAGAAATCGCCCCATTTTGTCCGTCATGTCATTCTGAGGGAGTGAAACGACCGAAGAATCTTCTTGCGTTTCCAGAAGATCCTTCGGCTTTTCGCACTCGCAGTAAACGGGTACGGCTAACGCCTTTCACCCTCTGCTCGTGCGCCTCAGGATGACGTTGGGTGTCTGAAACTATCTTGGATTATTCGGGGTGCGGGCGGAGTAACGTCCGACCCGCACCTTACGGGTTCCGCTTTGCTTCACCCTACCGAAAATCCGCAAACTCAGCATGACAAAATATTGTAGTTGAACCAAATGCCACGATAGCTGAGTGAGCAATAATTGCCGGCGAGGCAAATATCAAAGGCGGGTATTGTTTGAGCGAAGTGAGTTTACCCGCCTAAATGCCAAGCCTTTGCAAATTATTAGCGAACGAAGCGTGTGGCTGGTTTTGAGGCACTTTTGCCACCAAAAGTGCCCCCGTCCGGAGGACAAAATATTTTTACGAATAAAGGACGAAACGGTCAAGGCAATGAGTCCGTATGTTGTGGGAAATTATAATTTACCGCAAGAAAAATGTCCGGTAATCAGACAGAAACCGGACAGTGTTTCCCCGTCCGGTTTTTAATAAATATTACAAATTTAGATTTGATTTTTTATTGGATTGCCAGATCGTGGCCTAATGTCATCTGGTTCAACACTTCGATTGCTTTTTTAAGCTGAACATCGTTTTTGTTTTTAATATCTTCTTCTTTCAGTTCTACGACGATGTCAGGAGTTATGCCTTTTTTGTTGATATCTGTTCCGTTCGGAGTGAGGTATTTTTGGATTGTGATGTTGATACCTGCCTCATACGGAAGCTTGTTAATCTCCTGAACAAGGCCTTTGCCGAAAGATTGTTCACCGATGATTACGGCTCTGCGGTTGTCCTTCATTGCGCCGGAGAAGATTTCGCTTGCGGATGCCGAACCTTTGTTGATAAGTACAACAACCGGTTTTGTTGTAAGAACTCCTCTGGTTGCACGGGAGGTTTCTTTGTAGCCGTCGCGGTCTACTGTAGAAACTATTGTGCCGCCGTCAAGGAACATATCTGAAATATAAATTGCGTTTGAAAGAAGTCCGCCTGGATTTGAACGAAGGTCGATGATAAAGCCTTTTTTATTCTGGCTCTGGTCAAGAATTGCTTTGAATTCTGCCGCTGCGTTACGGCTGATGAAAGAACTCAGTCTGATGTATGAAATATCATCCGGAACTTTCATTTCAAGCGGAGTTTTTTGTGAAATTGATTTTACTTCAATTTCCGCACGGGTAATTGTGTATGATTTTGGTTCGGTGTCTTTGCGTTTGATAAGCAGAGTTACCTGAGTGCCTTCTTTGCCGCGGATTTTGTCGGCGGCTTTGTCGACCGTAATTCCTTTTGTGGAAACTCCGTCGATTTCAAGGATTTCGTCGTCAGCTTTTAAGCCTGCTTTTTCAGCCGGAGTATCTTCAATCGGCGCAATTACCATTAACTTGCCGTCTTTAACCCCGATTTGAATACCGATGCCTTTCAGGGAACCTTTGATTGAACTTGTTTCTTCTGCAAATTCTTTCGGGTCTAAAAATTTTGTATAAGGATCATTTAAGCTTGCGACCATAGTGTTTATGGCAACATAAGCATCCTCATTTGTGCGGATGTATCTGTCATATTTATGGCGCCATTTGTTCCAGTTCTGGGCATTGTTGGTCTGGTCTACGTATTTGGTATTAATCAAACGCCACACGTTGTCATACAGTTCAACAGGCGTGTATGCAAATACGTTATCCCTTATAATCCAGCCGAAAAGGATTACAAAAAGACCCATAAATATAAAGCTTTTTTTCATAATGTTTCTCATTCTTTAACTTTTTCCTCCAAATTACTCTCAATTTCATTACCTGTTGCACAACCTGTATTTATTAAGATGTTTTTTCCCGAAATTTGTTGCATGGTTTTGAGAATTGTTCAGGATAATGACCTTTCAAGTACATATTTATTATATCATAACTTGCGCTAAAAAACAGTTTCAGCCGGAATATTTTAAAATTTCGTTATCAACCATTTTGTATTCTTTGACCGATGCGCAATCTGAGGGAAGAATAAATACAATTCCGTCGGATTGTGCTTTTTTATCAAGTTTCATTGCGGATATAACTTTGTTTATGTTAAAATCCGGAATTGCTTTGAATTTGTATTTTTTTATGAGGTCATCAGCCACAAACTTGTAGCTTTCAAGAATAATACCCATTTTATAAGCCATTTGGAAAACAAATTCAATCCCTTTTACGACAGCTTCACCGTGAGTATATTTTTTGTAATGTGTAAGCTTTTCTATTGCGTGAGCGTATGTGTGGCCGAAGTTGAGAATTTTTCGTAAATTACCTTCTTTTTCGTCTTTTTCTACGACTGAAATTTTAAGGGAAACACAAAATTTAATAAGATCTTCTAATGTTTTAGTGTCCCGGTTAATGATTTTATCGGAATTGATTGTAAGGAAATTGATTAAGTTGAAATCCTCATCGCACTTGCAGGATTTTTCAATAAAAGCATATTTAATAACTTCACCGAGTCCTGTTTTGAATTGTCTGTCGTCAAGGGTTTTCAGAAAGTTGGTGTTGATTAAAACAGCGTCAGGCTGGTAGAAACTTCCTACAAGATTTTTGCCGTAAGTTGTATCAATACCGGTTTTGCCTCCGACCGAACTGTCAACGCAGGCAAGTAAGGTTGTCGGAACCTGTATAAGATGAATTCCTCTCATGTAAGTAGCGGCGGCAAATCCAGCGATATCCCCGCAAACTCCGCCTCCTACCGCAATTATAAAATCATTGCGGGTCAGTTTTAATTTCAGGGCTTTTTCAAGAATTTTCTGGTAAGTTTTGAAGTTTTTTTCTTTTTCGCCGTCTTTGAGGATGAAAATTTTGTCTTTTGGAAGGTTTAGAAAGTTGCCGTAAAGTCGAAAAACTTTCTGGCTGATGACGGCGAGGCATTTGTTTTTGCCGGTTATGTCAAGAATTTCCCCGTAAAGTTCCGGAATATCGTTGTTCTTAATTATTATCGGATAAGATTTTTCTGATGAATTAATTTTCATGTTAAGAGTTTGCATTGATTACTCCCATAATTTCTCCGGCGACTGCGGCAGGACTTTTTTTATCGGTGTCTATGATGTAGTTTGCTTTTTTGTAGTTGGCTTCTCTGAGTGTAAGGATACCTGCAATTTTTTCAATAGAAAAGTTCTTTCTTAAAAGAGGGCGGTGGTTTTCGGCCTTAATCCGCTCATAAATCGTCGAAGGAGAAGCTTTCAGGAAAAAGACTTTTGAATTTTCGAGAAATCTTCTGCGGTTTTCGGGATTTTCAAAAGCCCCTCCGCCGGCAGAGATTATCTGGTTATTATTTTGCAGAAACTGCCTGATTTTAATACTTTCAAGCTCTCTGAAATGCTGTTCGCCGTATTTCAGGAAAATTTCGGAGATTTTTTTGCCTGTGCTTTTTTCGATTTCAGAATCAATGTCGACAAGAGTGTAGCCCGGCAGAACTTTAGCAAGAATCTGCGCTGTGGTTGTTTTGCCGCACCCCATCATTCCAATCAGCGTGATATTATTCTTCATAAAATTATTGTACATTAAACAAAGATTTCGTGTTGTTCCGGCGTAAACTTTTTTAACACCTTAAAATGCGGATGTTTTGCCTGCTTTTTAGAAATTATATAACAAATTTATAGATACTATAAACCCCCGTCATTCTGAGCAAAGCGAAGAATCTAATTTATTAAGATACTTAGTCCTCTTACAATTTAATATGTTATCACTAGGGTACTTTCTTGTACCGACAAGAAAGTACCGCAAAGAAGCTCCTGACCGGAGCTTCACTCACTAATCAAATATATTTTTTTATTATGTACATTCTTTTCTTTTGTTGCGATGCAAAAGAAAAGAATGTACCAAGAAAAGAAAACACGCTGACCAAAAAGCATCTCTAAAGCTCAATCCGAGGCTCGCAAACTCGCTACGCTCAGACAGTGCTCGCCATGTTAATGTTTCGCTAAGAGATGCTAAAAGTTAGGAATTATACCGTAATTACGGATTTTTTATTCAACAATAATATTTTGTCCTTTACTGTCATTCTGAATTTATTTCAGAATCCAGTGGAGATACTGAAACTATCTTGGATTATTCTGGGGGCGGGCGGAGTTTACGGGTTCCGCTTCGCTTCACCCTACCGAAAATCCGCAAACTCAGAATGACAAAATATTGTTGCTGATTGAGCTCCTTTTGCTAAAGCCTCAGGATTACATAGTCTATCAGGCAGATTCTGCGGCTCAGCATGACGCAGTTTTGAAAATCTTTAGTGAAAATTTGCTGTATAAATCCCGTTTTTATTAGTTATTTGAAAAATTTCTCATAATTTCGTCAAAGTTGTCTCCGCCGTATTTGAGAAGAATTTCATTTAAAAGCACACAGGCAATCCTTGCTTCCGCGATGACTGCGCATGCTTCAACCGCACAGGTGTCAGAGCGTTCAAAATGAGCCTCGGTTTCTTCCATAGAGGCGGCATCGACGGTTCTGAGAGGTTTTCTCATTGTAGGAATCGGTTTCATTGAGGCAAAAATCTGTAAGTTTTCACCGTTTGTCATTCCGCCTTCAATCCCGCCTGCGTTGTTGGTTTCGCGTACGATTTTGCCGTTTTCGAGGAACATTTCGTCATGAAATTCGCTTCCGCGGAGTTTGTATGAATGATGATTGCCGACAGAAACGGTTTTTACAGCCGGAATGCTCATTACCGCCTGCGCAATCCGCCCGTCAAGCATTCTGTCCCAGTGTACAAATGAGCCTAAGCCGACAGGCATGTTCTCATAAATTACGACGAATTTTCCGCCGAGAGAGTCGCCTTCTTCGCGTGCTTTGTCGATTTCTGCGTGAAATTTTTCTTTATCTTTTTCCGTTCCGATTTGCAGAATTCTTGAATATCCTCTGATATTGAATTTTTCAAGAATTTGCTTTGCGACAGCGCCGACTGCTGTTTCAATTGCTGTTTTTCTGGCGCTTGAGCGCTCGAGAATGTTTCTCAAATCTTTGTGATTATATTTTACAGATCCTGAAAAATCAGCGTGCCCGGGGCGGTATTTTGTGAAAGCTTTTTCGCCGGTTTCATCTTCAGGGCGGATGCTCATGATTTTTTCCCAGTTTTCGAAATCTTTGTTATAAATCACAAGGGTTACAGGCGCGCCTGTTGTTTTGCCGAACCTTACGCCGGAAGTTATTTCGACGGTATCTGATTCAATTTTCATCCTCCCGCCTCTGCCGTAGCCTTCCTGTCGGCGCTTGAGTTCGGCGTTTATAAAGTCAGGGCTTATTTCAAACCCAGACGGTAATCCTTCTATTATTGCGGTTAAGCATTTGCCGTGGCTCTCGCCGCCTGTTAGAAATCTGAATTTTTCATACATAATTCTTTTTGTCCTTCCTGCATTGAGGGAAATTATTTTTTGTTTGCATATTTAAGGAAAATTTGCTGTTTGGTCTGCATCATTTCTTCTGTAATCAGCCATTTGCCGTCCGGTTGTTTGGTTAGAATCATGTATGTTTTAAGTTTGTAAGTTTCGCCTGATGGCTGGCGGAGTGAACTTACTTTGTAGCCGTTTCCTGATTTGGTGACTGTTATATCAGTGTAGTTGTTTTTGTAATTTCTGAGTTTAGCGCCTGCCTGCCCTAGTTTCATCTGTTTCATATAAGTTGCGGTGTCGGTTGTTACATCAACAAGTCCGCCGTCAGGTTTTACAACCTGTCTGATGATTTTGGCGTTTGGAGAATACATTTTTTCAATTGTCGGGCTGTAACTGTTTGCGGCTTTTACATAATTTTCAAAAAAAGCCTTGGCGTCTGCTGCATCATCTGCAAAAGCCTGCAAGCCTGTTGTCAAAAACAATCCGAATAAAAAAACTATAGATAATATTTTTTTCATTATTTTTCTCCTGTTTCCTACAATGATAGAACGACTAAGTACATAAAAAAGTTCATTTTGTACAAATTATAATATCATAAAAATTTTTAAGGGGCATTAAACAAAAGAATTGTAAAGATTGCCTGCCGCGGCAATTTGTAAAATCTGATTTTACGAAAAAATATTAAAAAACGGAGGTTTTATGATTGACGAAGAAAAAATAACAATAGAAGAAGAGATGATTGCGGAAACTGCACCGCAAAAGCCGTCAAGAATTCTTATGGTTGTGACAAATGCGTGTGAGTTTAATGATAAAGACCATACAAAGACAGGTGTATGGTTTGAGGAGTTTGCCGTTCCATATAACGAGTTTAAGAAAAACGGGTTTGAGGTTGCTGTAGCGACTTTGACCGGTGAAATTGCGCCGGTTGACCCGGAGAGCGAGAACCTGTTTGAAGATATAATCTGGGATGATGCCAGAAAAGCGCTTAATGACACGGAGGCTCTGGATACAATTGATTCAGACAGTTTTGATGCAATTGTTTTACCTGGAGGGCACGGCCCTATGTTTGACCTTGCAAAAAGCGAAGTTCTGGGGGACGTGATAAACAGGTTTAACCGTGACGGCAAGCTTATTGCCGCAATTTGCCACGGGCCTGCAGGGCTTTTACCCGCAAAAGAAAACGGAATTCCTTTTGTGAGCGGAAGAAAACTTACTTCTTTTACAAATGAAGAAGAAAGATTTTACAAAAAAGATAAACTGACACCTTTCTTTCTTCAGGATGCACTTCTTGATGAAGGTGCAAGTTTTATAGAGGACAAACCCGGTGCCGTAAACGTGATTACTGACGGAAATCTCATTACAGCGCAGAACTTTCAGTCGGCCAAAAATTTTGCAAAAGCTGTAATTGATTATCTTGCATATTAAAATTTAAAAAAGCCTTTTTCTTATATAATAAAGAAGGAGGCTTTTTTGATGAGAACTTTTTATGATTATGACACGCCTGTCGGGAAGCTTTATATAGAAGCGGAGGACGATTTTTTGACAAAGCTTTCTTTTTTTGAACTTTCCGGCAAGAGGCTTGAAACTCCTGTCATAAAAGAAACTTACAGACAACTGACAGAATATTTTGAAGGAAACCGCAAAACTTTTGATATTCCGCTCAAGCTTGAAGGCACGGATTTTCAGAAATCTGTCTGGCATGCCCTGATGAAAATCCCGTATGGCAAAACAGTATCTTATCTTGATATAGCGCGGTCTGCAGGCAACCCGAAAGCCTCAAGAGCAGTCGGGATGGCGAATAACAAAAATAAAATTCCAATAATAATTCCTTGCCACAGAGTAATCGGCAAAAACGGAAGTTTAACCGGATATGCTGGCGGTCTGGAGATTAAGAAAAAGCTGCTGGAGCTGGAAAAACAGCAGATATGTTCAAAATGATAAGCCTGATATGACGGCTCAAGCAAAAGAATTGTAACAAAATGTAAATGTGAGTTTCAAAATGTCCGAAACCCTTATATAATCTGCTATATGATATGATATGATATGATGTGATGCGGGCGTGGCAATACTTTTCGCCTTTTTGTTTTAATAAAAGAGTAAGGGAAATTTCAATTACAAAAAAGAAAATTGGATTAAGCACTCCGGAAAACGGCAGTTGCAGCCTTATTCCGGCTTGTGCGGGATTTCAACAGCTATGTCAGGGAAAAATTAAGAAAAAACAAAAAGGAGTAAAAACTATGAATTATTTATCAATATCTAAAGTTATAGGTATGATTTCAAAACTTGAAGGCAGCAAAGGCGCCTTGTCGCTCGGCGGAAAACAGTTAAAAATGCTCGCAAAAGACGAGAAAGTGGCACAGGTCATTGGCAGAATGGCAGATCCGCAATTGGATGTGGCTTACAAAGCAAAATCAAACTATAACATTGCGGCATTCAGACTTCGTGACGGCAAAGAAGTGGTTGCAAACGGTGCTGTTTCACTTCAAAACCCCGGAACGACAGAAAGCATTATCAAATACCGTCTGAATGTCGGCGAAAACGGAAATATCCTCCGCACTAACGGTTTTGGAGATTTCGGCAAACAGCTTGATGTGGATGATCTGGGTGCTGCCGTTTCCCGCAGAAAAGGAATTACGTCAGTCGAAGCAGATTCAGGCAAAGCTTTCAGAGTTGCAGCAGAATTGAATGAAGAAGAAGCTGTAGGTTTGATAAGCCGCTACACCGGTAAAACCGAAGACAACGTCAGACGTGGACTTTACAGAGGAATTGCAGGTCATGCAAATAATATACAAAGAAATTGGCGTGAGGCAGGAGAAGCACTTTCAGGTGCTCCAAAGGGGCCTAAAGCAAAAACATTCGACCCGGATGTGTTTAAAAAAGGAGCTGCCGGCAAAGATGTGGCGCTTGCAAAATTGAAAAAGATTTCAACAGAAGATTTTGCGGAATTAAAAGAAATCAGGAAAGAAATGGGTAAATATGGTTTTCAGCCTAACAGCCGGATATTAAAAATAAAGCCGGATATTAAAAATACCGACGATTATATAAAAAATATAAAAAGTTCTCAGGAGTTAACGTTAGGCGAAAGCTCTATTGCGGGGCTTAAAGACGATTTAGAGTTTGTCAGATTAATGAAGGAATTCAAAAAATAAAAAACAGAACAGACAGACAGATTAAATACCAGACCGGAACGGCTTCGCCGTTCCGGCTTTGGTTCTATGCGGGTTGAAATTTTAGAAAAATAGGTTATAATAAAAAATAAGGGCGAGAGGATTGCCGTCCTCTCATTAAAAGCCCCGTTATTTGGTTTTTAGGGCTAGTATTATCGCAAGGATAATAACTAGCTCTATTTGATTTATAACCAACTTTATCACCCCCTTTCCTGAAAAGTTTGACAAATTTATAGTTTGCGCTTTCCGGAAAAGTTAATGTGAATTAGGGCTTGCCCTTAGCCTTATTATATGAAAACAATTGTTTCGGGTCAAGATTAAAAGGAAATATTTTTAATTTTTCAGGTTTTAACTGCCGCTCTTGCAGTTCGGGATTTTCTCAATATAATAAAATTATGAAATACAGAGATAACGTGCGCAATTTTTGTATTATTGCCCACATAGACCACGGAAAATCAACACTTGCCGACAGACTGCTTGAAGCAACAGGTACGGTCGCCCAGCGGGATATGCAGGATCAAATTCTTGACAGCATGGACATTGAGCGTGAAAGAGGGATTACCATCAAGCTTAACGCTGCCCGTATGAATTACAAAGCAAAAGACGGCAAAGAATATATTCTTAACCTGATTGACACCCCCGGACACGTTGACTTTTCTTATGAAGTGTCACGTTCGCTTGCGGCCTGTGAGGGTGCTTTGCTTATTGTAGACGCAACTCAGGGGGTTGAAGCGCAGACTCTTGCGAATGTTTATCTTGCTATTGAGCAAAACCTTGAAATTATTCCTGTCATTAATAAAATCGACCTTCCGTCATCAGATGTCGAGCGGGTTAAGGCTGAAATCGAAGAAGTCCTCGGGATTGACGCTTCTTATGCGATTCCTGTAAGCGCAAAAGCCGGTATCGGGATTGAAGATGTTCTTGAAGCTGTTGTTGATTTAATTCCTCCGCCGGCGGATACAACAGAAAAACCCCTGCGGGCGCTTGTTTTTGACAGCGCTTATGACCAGTATCTCGGAACACTTTGTTTCTTTAAGATTATTGACGGCAAAATGCGCCTCGGTGACAAAGTTAAATTTATGGCATCAGGCAAAGAATACGAAATTGTAGAACTGGGGTATCTAACACCTTCAAGAGTTCAGGTGAATGAACTTGTCTGCGGGGACGTCGGATATTTTGCAGGGTCAATCAAGGAATTAACCAGATTTGTCGGAGATACGATTACAACCGTTGAAAATCCGGCCAAAGAACCGCTTCCGGGGTATAAAGAAGCACTGCCTATGGTATTTTCCGGGATGTATCCGGTGGATAATGACGATTATCACGACCTTAAAGAGGCTCTGGAAAAACTAAAACTTAACGACAGCAGTATTACTTTTGAGCCGGAAACATCAAGTGCTCTGGGGTTTGGCTTCAGATGCGGGTTTTTAGGAATGCTTCATATGGAAATTGCGCAGGAAAGGCTTGAAAGAGAATATAACCTTGCGCTTGTGACTACTGCCCCTTCTGTTGTCTACCATGTTTACAAAACCAATGGCGAGATGGTTGAAATTGACAACCCTGCAAATCTTCCGCCTGCACAGTACAGGGATTATATCGAAGAACCCTATGTCAGAGTACAGATTATCACTCCAAACGATTATGTCGGAACCCTGATGGAGCTTTCGCAGACTAAACGGGGAATTTTTGTAAATATGCACTATATTGACAAAGTCCGTGCAAGTCTTGAGTATCAGATCCCTTTGAGTGAAGTTATCACAGACTTCTATGACCAGCTTAAATCCCGCTCAAAAGGTTATGCAAGCATGGATTACGAATTCTGCGACTACAAACGTTCAAAACTCGTAAAACTTGATATTCTTCTTGCGGGCGAAGTAGTTGACGCACTTTCCGTCATCTGTCACGAGGACAGCGCTTATTATATAGGTCAGAAATTAACCGCAAAATTGAAAGATATTATCCCCCGCCAGCTTTTTGAAGTTCCGATACAGGCCGCAGTCGGCGGAAGAGTAATCGCCAGAACAAACATTAAGGCTATGCGCAAAAACGTTCTGGACAAATGCTACGGCGGAGACATTTCCCGTAAACGCAAACTTTTGGAAAAACAAAAGAAAGGTAAAAAACGTATGAAATCCGTCGGGCGTGTTGAAGTTCCGCAGGAAGCCTTTATGGCAGTTCTCAGCCTTGACGAGGACTAATATCAATACCAGCCCCTTGCCTTAAGATAAATCAATATAGATTAAATATCAAAACCTCTTTTCATCGCCTCCCGTGTAACATCAATCCGGCTTTCAACGTGAAATTTGTCAATTATTGCACTGACATGTGCTTTTACTGTGGATAAAGATATGGATAATTTTTTTGCAATTTCCGGGTTGCTGTCCCCATCTATAACATACCTCAATACTTCTTTTTGTCTATTTGTTAGATAAATCTTTTCCATAGCATCGTTCCCCGTAAATTTTTATTCTCTCAATGATTAAAAACAGATAAGTTTATACTACCAAAACATAATCAAAATCATATTAGTCACAAGTCTAATTTTGTCGAAAGTACTGGCTATAATGATAATTCAGCCGATTTTCCGAGGTCATTTGTAAACAAATGTTACAAAAATGTGAAAAATATATACTTAAGACGCAATTTGTATATCAAAAAATACTTTATATATACAAGAGATGATTAAGAGTATTAATAGGAATCAAAATATATGATTGTAAACAAATGTAAAAAATCTTGATTAAACACTAAAGATTATTAAAACATGTACCGATTAGATGTATGTGAGTAATTAAGAAAAAGAAAAAGAAAAGGAGATTTAAGATGACTTACGGTATTAACGGAGATTTCGGACAATTTAAAAAAGGCGGTATTAACCAGCCGAACAACATTCTAAATGGCGAAGTAAAAAAAGCAGAAGCCGGATCAAGCGAAACTATAGATTTAGTAAGACATGACAATAAGGAAGTCGGCTTTGACCTTTTGACTCAGAATGCGGGTTCAGCATACGGAAAAGCACTTACATTGTCAACAGATTTTGCTATTGACAAAGCTTTCACAAAAGGTCTTTCAGGCAAAGAAATGGCTGCATTGCAAAAAGAGTTAAACAGACCTGGTGTGACCGGCCGTGTTGGTACTTCTGCTGTAAGTACATTTAATATGCTTGAAGCACTGGATGAATTTCATACAGTATAAAAATATTTGAAAATTCAAAGATAAAATAAGTCTTTTGAATTAAATATCGTAAGCATTTTTACTGCAAAAACTTATAAATCTACATTTACTCACACAAATTTTAGACGCTTATAACTAAGCGTCTTTTATTTTATGCTCTGGGGTGTGCTTCGTTATATACTTCTTTCAGGTGCTGTGTTGAAACGTGTGTATAAATTTGGGTGTTCGATATGCTGGCATGCCCCAAAAGTTCCTGTACAACCCTTAAATCGGCTCCGTTTTCGATTAAATGGGTTGCGAAACTGTGCCGGAATACGTGAGGGGTAACTTTTTTGGGCAGAGCAATTTTTTCAACTGTGTCATTGATTACATTCCGGATGGTTTTGGTCTGGAGTCTGTAGCCTGTGTTGTTGATGAAAACAGGGGAGCTTTCGGCGGGTTCTTCCAGCGGAAATCCTTTTGGAATAAGTGCTCTTGCAGACTCAATATATCTTTGAAGATAGGATTTTGCCCGGTCTGTCACAAGGATAATTCGTTCTTTTGCGCCTTTTCCGAAAACTCTGATTTCGTTATGTTCAAGGTTCAAATCGCCGAAGTTAAGCCCGCTGAGTTCAGAAACACGCATTCCTGTTGCCCATAGAAGCTCTAAAATGGCACGGTTTCTGAATCCTGGAGGGGTATCCATTTTGACATTATTCAAAATTTCTTCCACCTCATCAGGTGTTAAGAATTTCGGCAGTGATTTCGGGCGTTTTGGGGAAGTCAAATTCATTGCAGGATTTGAGTCGACTTTTCTTTCTCTGTAAAGATATTTATAAAAAGTTCTGATTGAGGCGATTTTTCGTGCAATAGTATTTTTTTTGTAGTTAAACTTTTGTATGAAATGTAAATATTCCCTAACTTTAGAAAAGTTCACATCTTCGCATGACTCCTCGCCCATCCAGAGTAAAAAATCTAAAATGTCCGTACAATAAGCCTTTGCAGTATGTTTAGAAAAATTTTTTTCGACAATTATGTACGATCTGAAGTCTTCCAAATCTTGTTTTGAACTTGAATTTAAACCCATCATTTGCCTTATTGCTTTTTTATAAAAGATATTATACAATAACATTGAAAGTTTTAGAATAGTTAAAGTTTTATTTTTAAACAAATTTGTAAAGCAGGAGAAAAGATGAATTGTAAAAAAGTATTAATTGCTTCAATGATTTTCGCAAATATCCTATGTGCATCCAATGTTTTCGCTGCTCAGGAATTACAGGCGCAAGTCACAAAAGCCCAGAAAAGTTACGCAAATATAGAAAAACTGATAGAATACAATCACTATGAAGAAGCAGACCAGAAAATCAGGGAACTTTTAAATAAAAAGCCCGATGATATTGAACTTCTGGCCTTAAGATGTATTTCAAGAGCTAAACAGCACAAACTTGCACCGGCTCAGGAAGAACTCGACAGACTGCTTCCTAAATACCCTAAAAATGCACAGCTTCATTATGCTCAGGGTATTGTTTACTTGATGAGAACAACTTCTTCTGATGTTACTTATATCAGAGATACAAGAAACTTGATAGAAAGTGCAATAAAAGAATTTGTAGCTGCAGTTAATGCAGACAGCAATTACTATCAGGCATACAACGCTATGGGTGTTGCAACTTTAAGACTCGGCAACAGAAAAGATGCCAGAGATCTTTTCAATGTTGCTTTGCAGCTAAACCCGCAATATGCTACGGCTTATGACAACATAGGCAACCTTGAACTTATTGAAGGAAATCTTACTGAAGCTGAACAATATTTTAACAAATCTCTAAAACTTAATTCGCATAACCCGACAACAATGTATCATTTAGGTCAGGTTGCTGTCCGCCAGCGTGATTTTAATAAAGCTTTGACCTGGCTTAACCACTCAATTCACATGCACCCGATGTCTTCACCTGCTTTGACATTACAGGGTGAATGCTACTTGATTCAAGGTAACCAGGCTGCGGCTATCAACTCATTCAAAAAAGCAATTGCCGTAAAACCTGAAAACTCACGTCCTTATGTAAATCTGGCTAATATTTACGAAAGACGCGCCGATGAAGAATTTGCAATGGAACAGCTTAAGACCGTTTTGACTATCAACCCGAATTATGTTGACGGTATTATGAGAGTCGCTGACATGTCATTGCATACAAGAAAATACGAACAGGCTCTTGATTATTATACAAGATTGCTTGATGACAGCAAATACGGCGACCGTGCAATTATTGGTCTTGCAAATACTTATTATGAAATGTCTAAAGACCGTGCCGACAGCGACAGCATGACAACTAATAAAGAACTTTATCTTGCTTACGATTATATTAACAAAGCTATCGAAAGAACTCCGGATGATTTGGAGCTTCACCTAGCAAAAATTAAACTTGCAAGATTGACTCACCAGCTTCCGATGTCTAAAGAAAGCTTGAATTACATAGTTCAGGCAGCCTCAAACAGCTTGATGGACAGTGTAATCAAGGGTGAAGCTTACCTGACTTTAGGCAGAGAAAAAGATGCGGTTTATACTTTTGAAAATGCAATCAACTTTGCGGATGAAGTAGACGATCAGTTGTATCTTGCTGAAATTCTTGTTCATAACAAACAGTTCAGAACTGCGCGTCTGGCTTTGAAGAAAGCACTTATGCAGGATCCGGACAACGTAATTGCAAAAAACAGCCTTGCATACATTGATCTTTGTGAAACAAAATCAAACGAATTCTTTGACGTTGCACAAAGACAATATAAAGAAAAGAATTACGCATCAGCAATTGAATACTGCAACAGAGCAATCGACTTCTATCACAACAGCGGCCCGATTGCAAAGCTTAAAGCAATGTCTTACGAAGCTGAAGGCAACTATCAGGGCGCAATCAAATACTACAACCAGTATCTTGCTTATACCCCGAATGCAACGGACAGAGAAGACATAATGAAGCGTATAAGCAAATATCAAACAAAAATGTAATAAATTTAAAGTCGGGTTTCGTGATATTGCGAAACCCGATTAAAACAATAAATAAAAGAAATTTTTAGGGATATTTAACCGGATTTAAGAACTAAGCTGGAATAGCTATGCAGAAAAATAATAAATTTGACATCAGAAAGACATTTGAAATATTTTTGCGTGAACCTTTGAGTATATTAAAAGTAGGTTTGTTTCAGATTGTACATCTGGAAACAAATATTTTTAACCAGAAGGCCGTAAACGTTGATTTTCTGGATGATAAAACCCAGATTACTGTTGTGAACAACGAAAAAATGTACAATCTTTTTCAGACGGTCTTATTTAAACGGCGTCTGAAAGAGCAGCAGGAAAAAGCCCTTTCTGCAAAGTAACGGTATTCAGACATAATCAGGAGAATATATGAAATTTTTACAGGCTAAATTTATAATAAGTGCCGAAAAGCTGAGTCAGTGTCCTGATTTTAGTCTGCCGGAGTATCCGCTTTTGGGGCGGTCAAACGTCGGGAAAAGCTCTTTTATAAACGGTCTTGCAAACCAGAAGAAGCTTGCCAAAACCTCAAACACTCCCGGCAAAACCCGTCTTATAAATTTTTTCAATTTTTCTGATAAATTTACGATAGCAGATTTGCCTGGCTACGGCTATGCGAAAGTTTCTAAAGAAGCGCAGAACAGATGGCAGAAGTATCTGGAAGAATATTTGTTGAAAAGAGGGCAGATTAAATCCCTGATTCAACTAATCGACGCACGCCATGACATCCAGAAGAACGATTTTCAGATGCGGGAGTGGGTGAAAGCTTACAATCTGCCAGTAATAACGGTTTTAACCAAAATGGATTACGTGCCGAAGAGCAAGACTTTGAATGTGATAAAAAAAGTTGAAAAAGAGCTTGGCGGAACGGTTTTGCCTTTCAGTGCCGTTGATAGCAGGTATAATGAAGGGATTTTTGATTTTCTTCTGCAAAATGATGTCAGCGGCTAAGAGCGCCGGCATAAACATTAAATTATTGCAGTTTATTTTTTTCTGACAAGCATTTCATATCCCAGAACATCAAAAATTTCCAGCAGTTCGTTTACTCTGACGGTGCCGTTTCTTAGTTTATTTGTAAGGTTTTCCAGAGAATCCGACTTGCTAAACTTGTGATTAATATCGACCTTGAGCCGTGTGAGGGTTTTGCCTTCAAAAGCAGTCAGGAGCTTAACTACATTTCTTACATTGTCTTTTTGTAAAATATATTCATTTTTCATTCCATAAATATATCTTAGATAATTATATTCAGGAGTTCGATTAAATGTTTAAAAAATTGGCGTTTACTTTAGCGGAAGTATTAATAACTATCGGTATAATAGGTATTGTGGCGGCCATGACCCTGCCTGCGTTGATTAAAGAGAGAAACCGGCTGCTGGGTAAATGAGGTGACAGATTTAAAGGGAAACAAGTTTAGATGGTATTCTAGTAGTGGAATTTTGGGCATAAACTCTGTTGCAATTAGGCTCGAAGACGGGATGACAGTGACTTTTGACGTCTTTTCCAGTCCAAAAAGTGAATTTGGAGTTGATATTAAAGGGCCTGTTCTGGTGTTTTTTGTTGATGTAAACGGCGAAAAAAATCCTAATCAGTTCGGCCGTGACATTTTTTCATTTTTGCTGGATGTTGAGCATAACACTGTTTTGCCTGCAGGACGCGATAATGATTCTGCAAGGTGTACACAATCAGCAGATGCTTCTTATGATTATACCGGAATAGACTGTGCTGCAAAAGTCCTCAGAGAGGACAAAATTTCGTATTAATCACTGTCTATTTTGGTTTTAAAAACGCTGAAAAATTCCGATAACGTAATATCAAGAGCATTACAAATAGAATTTATTGTAGAAATTTTTATATCCTTCTGGCCTTTTTCGGCATAACTTACACAACTTTTGGACAAATCGGCAGTCCAGGCAAGTTTTTCTGCAGTGAGAGATTTTTCTTTCCTGAGCTGGAATATTCTGTTTGCGATTTGTTCGTTGATGTTCATATTAGTATAACTTTGTTGATATTGACATAATAATATCAATTAAGTAAAATATAATTCTATATAGTGGTATTATTTCGTAGAACTATATTAAAAAGGAAAATATGTTACTAAGTGAACAACAAATACAAATATTAAAATTTTTATCTGAAGGTAAAACGCAGAAAGAAATCAGCGAAATCCTTTATATTTCGAAATTTAAAGTTCATAAACAACTGCAGAACTGCATAAAAAAATTATCCGCTAAAAACAAAACGGAAGCTGCAGTTAAGGCAGTAATATTGAATATAATTTAAAACTTCTTCAACTTAGCGTACGCCGCATCCATGGCTTTGACTCCCTGCTTACCGAAGTCAATCGTGTACATCATGCTTTCACCCACCTGAATAACTTCTTTGATATGCCCGATTCCGAGTTTTTCGTGGAAAACCCGTTCTCCTTCATTGAAAACATATTCAACAACCGGCGTGCTCTGTTCTTTTTCTATTTTTTCCTGTTCTTTTTTCTGCTGTTCGACTGCCTGTTTGTTGCGTTCTTCAAGCATTCGTTTTATAGCGTTGTCTTTAAAGAATTCCTTAACCTTTTCCTCATCACGTTCCTTGTTGACTTTGTTTTTGACTAAAATTGTGCGGGATGGTGTTCTTTGCGGCTGCCTGTAGTTTCCGTAAGATTGCTTTTGGGTTTGTGATGTATTTGAGGATGTTGTTTTGCCTCCTGAGGCAAGCCCTTTTGTCGGGGCGACGAAACCTTTGCCAAATCCGCTTGAGGGTTTGACGTAACCGTAGCTGTCAGCCTGCGCTGCTGCGTAATTGTAGTCGGATTTTCCGGTTTTTGCTTTTGTGACGGCATTCTGGAAAGTCGATGAGCCGCTTGTGGAGCCTTCAAATGAGGTTGTTTCCAGAAGCTGGCGCGGAATTTCTTCAATAAATCTTGAAGGGTTGTAATATTTGTATTCCCCCCACATCTGGCGGCGTTTGGCGGAAGTCAGGTAGAGTTTTTCTTCTGCGCGGGTGACGCCTACATACATCAATCTTCTTTCTTCTTCCATTTCAGAAGGCACATTAAACGTTCTCTGGTGCGGGAAAACCCCTTCGTCACAGCCGGCAAGAAATACTACCGGAAACTCAAGACCTTTTGCTGAGTGTAAAGTCATCAGGGTAACGTTGTTTGCGATGTTGTCAAGGTTGTCAGTGTCCGATACAAGGGCTACCTGCTGGAGAAATTCGCCTAAGATATTGTCGCTGTCCTCAGGCACAAATTCACCCGCTACATTTACAAGTTCCTGCAGGTTTTCGATATCCGCTTCGCTTTCCGGGGTGTTTTGCGCCTGAAGTTCTGCAAGATAGCCTGTTTTTTCGATTACGAGCGTCACAAATTCCTGCAAAGAATAATTTTTTTGAACATCTTTGAATTTCAAAATCAACTGTGCAAAATCTTTGATTTTAGAGCGGGTTCTTGGCGGAATTTCGTTGTTTTCATCAATCCTTTCTGCTGCCGCAAAAAGTGAAATGTCGAATTTGTCCGCGTAATCCTGCAGGTTTTTAACTGTTGTGTCGCCGATTGCACGCTTCGGAACATTCACGATACGGCGGAAGCTCTGGCTGTCGTCCGTGTTGTAGATTAGTTTTAAATATGCAATTATGTCTTTAATTTCTTTGCGGTCGTAGAATTTTAAGCCTCCGTAAATTCTATACGGAACCGACGCTGCCATGCAGGCTTCTTCAAGTGCACGGGATTGTGAGTTTGTGCGGTAAAGAATTGCAAAGCGGTTGTAGTCGCCGCCGGAATCCTGTTTGATACGGCTTACGATGAAGTTTGCTTCGTCCGCTTCGTCCTGCGCCTCATAATAGTCTATTTTTTCGCCTTCGCCTTTGTTTGAATATAGAACTTTGTCCACCCGCTCTGTATTATTTTCAATAATCGCGTTTGCAACATTCAGAATATTTGCGGTCGAGCGGTAATTTTGTTCAAGTTTAATTACTTTTGTGTTTTTAAAATCCTTCTGGAAGTTCAGAATAATCGTATAATCCGCGCCTCTCCAGCTGTAAATAGACTGGTCTACATCGCCTACAACGCACAAAGACCTTTCTGCCGGAACTTCTGTCAGGTTGTTTGTATAAAGCATTTTGACCAGCCTGTACTGCGCAAGGTTTGTGTCCTGATACTCGTCGACAAGAATATGCTTAAACCTGTTGAAGTAATATTCTCTAACCTGTGCGTTTTGTTCAAGAAGTTTCACGGTCAGCATAAGCATATCGTCAAAGTCGATTGCGTTGTTGTTATTGAGGGTGTTTTCATATTCCTCGTAAATTGATGCAATCTTCTGGGATTTGAAATCTCTTGCAAATGTCGCAAATGTATATGCGTCCTGCATTTTGTTTTTAGCGTTTGAAATAACGGTTTTTACAAGCTTTGGCGCATAAACTTTATCATCAAGGTTGAGTTTTTTGATAGCCTGCTTAATCACCGCAACGCTGTCGGTTTCGTCATAGATAGAGAAATTCTTATCCAGCTTTTTGCCTGACTGGAAGTTGTAGTTGTCGATGTTTTCCCTTAAAATCCGCCCGCAGATTCCGTGGAAAGTTCCGACCCACATAAACTTTACGGTATTTTCGCCTAAGATATTTCCAAGACGTTCTTTCATTTCTTTTGCGGCTTTGTTGGTAAATGTTACGGCTAAAATGTCCTTCGGACGCACGCCCTGACGCACAAGATATGCAATCCTTGTTGTTAAAACTTTTGTCTTTCCGCTGCCGGCGCCTGCCAGTATCAATAGCGGGCCTTTTACTGTTTGAACAGCTTCTTTCTGCTCCTTGTTAAGATTTTCAAGTAGATTTTCCATTCTCCCTATTCCCAAAATTAAATTTTTGTGTTATAATCAGCATACTTGAAAAAAATATTTATTGCAATTGTGATTTATCTCAGAAAGTAGGAAAAATGGCAGATGTAGAAGAAATTTTATTGGACGCAGGCGAAAAAGGTAATGATGAAAAACCGTCAATTATGGTTCCGATAGATGATATGGATACAGTAAACGTTGATTCGCCGAACACTGTTGACGAACTGGCTCAGGAGCTTGCAACAATAAGACAGTCTGCCAAAAAAATCGCAATTATCGGCAGCCGCAACCTTCCGATTACACACCAGCAGATGATTGAAACCCTTGCAACAGCGCTTGTCCGTCAGGGAAATACAATTATCACATCAGGCGGTTCCTCCGGTACAAACGCCGCAGCAATCCGCGGGGCAATGAAAGCTAATCCTGATAAACTTAAAGTTATTCTTCCGCAGACAATCGGCCAGCAGCCGAGCGACGTTCAGGATCAGCTTATCGGTGTGCCAAACATCATTGAGCACGCAGACCGCGCGATGATGACACTTGCTGACGCTTCACGTGTATGCAACAGGGAAATTATCGACGACTGCAACCAGCTTATCTGCTTCCTTTCCCACACCAGCAAAACCCTTCACAATGCTGTTCAGTACGCAGAAGAAGGACACAAAGTTATTACGGTGTTCTATTTAGACTAGACAGAGTTTTACGGTTCTGTTTGTATATAAGGACAAGTTTTCAGCAGGGTTAAAGTTCAACCAGGCTTGTCTGTTTGTTGGCGGATTGGCAAATCCGGCCTGCCAGCTGTTGTATTTCGTTGAATGTTGAATTGGAACCTTGCTTTTAATCAGTTTTATATCTTTTCAAATTCAAGTAAAAACTCAGCCGGTGTCTGCTCAAAGACAGATGCAATATCTTTAATAATGTTAATTTTAATCCCCTGTTTCTGGTTTTCAATTCTTGAAAGAATTGCAGGATCAATCCCTGCAGTATTTGCAAGTTTATTTAAAGATAAACCTGCTTTTTCTCTTTTAAGTTTTATAAATTTTCCAAGGTTATCATATTGCATTATTGTTATTATGCAATACAATAAATATAAAATCATTGAGATTTCTCAATGAAAATTAAATAAATTATTTTGGAGAAATTTATGACAGAAAGTATTACAGGAACCGCCTACGAAGAAATTAAAAAAAGATACAAACGGTTTTTTGACGTAAATTATCTTAAATTAAGATCTTTCAGTTATGTTCAGAAGAGGATTTTTACAGATTTCGGTCCGCAGTATGTTGTGTCTGTTCTTATGTTTCAGCTTGCGGCTGAAGTCGCGCTGTTTATCAAATATTCTCCTGAAATTTTCGATAAATACTCACGTCAGGATAGAAATGACCTGAAAAATTTCCTCAAAAACATGCGGCAGGTAACTTCGCACATAAACAAAATAAACATTGCTCTTGACAACATAAGCGGATTAATTGAAAAAGGTATGTAGTTTGTCGGTATAAGGCTGCGTTGATAATAGAAATATATGACGTTTCTGCGCATCTCCGGCGGGGTTGAAATTTAAGAAAAATAAGTTATAATAAAAAATAAGGGCGGAGCAAGTTCCACCTTGCCCCTTTTAAAGCCCTGTCAGTTGGATTTTAGAGCTAGTATTATCACAAGGATAAGTGCTAGCTCTATTTGATTTATGACCAACGTTATCACCTCCTTTCCTGAAAAGTTTGACAAATTTATAGTTTGCGCTTTCCGGAAAAGTTAATGTGAGTCAGGGCTTGCCCTACGGTGTTATTATACAGAAATTTAATCTCAAGGTCAAATATTTCGGAAATATTATTAAAGTAAACCGGAGATAACAATTAGAGAAATTTCTGCGCATCCGTCGGGGTTGAAATTTAAGAAAAATAAGTTATAATAAAAATAAGGGCGGAGCAAGTCCCACCTTGCCCCTTTTAAAGCCCTGTTAGAGTAGTTTAAGCGCTAATATAATAAGTAATATTATTATTAGCGCTTTTTCGCTTATCGCGAAAGTCACTCTTATCACCTCCTTTCCTGAAAAGTTTGACAAATTTATAGTTTGCGCTTTCCGGAAAAGTTAATGTGAATCAGGGCTTGCCCTACGGTGTTATTATACAGAAATTTAATCTCAAGGTCAAATATTTCGGAAATATTATTAAATTTCACGGGCGGGTTTAGTCAATAGAAATTATTTTAAAAATACTCTCAAAACTCTGGTTGTAAATTGATTTATCATGTCAGCTTCAGCAAAATTCTGTTTTATGTCGATAATATCGTCTATTGTATTGTTGTATTCTAATACGTCATTTTCAGGAGTGATAATAATTTTTTTTATAATTTCTCGGTTTGCCTCTTCTAAAATAAGCAAATTGTTGCCTTCACTGCTTATGCTGATTTTATATCTTTTATCTTTAGTCTGCAAAACAGGAGTGGTATCCGGCGGAAATTTGCAGATACAATCCTCATTTAATGCAATCCCGTTTCGCTGGATACCGGAAAGTTTTTCTCTGATATTCAGGACATATTTTGTGTTGTCGTTGTTAAGAATCTGACCGCCGAAGGCTGGAAACTGTTTAAACGTAATATTCATTAATTTAATACCTGTATTTATATATTACACCAATATTCGGGAATGACAAAATTTTTTTCTGTGGTATAATCTATTTTATGGTCGATGACTTAATCAAACAACTTACGGGCAAAAATAAACAGGAGTATGAAGCGGCGGCCTGTCATCTTGTTAACACCGCCGATGTGGAAATGTTTAAGGCACTTGTTGACAAAGACGATTTCCTTTTCGATTTTGTCAAGCAAAATGTTTCTGACAGGATTGGAAACGCCCTGAATGAAACGAATTATAAAAATCTTCTCTCCTTTTTGAAATATTATTCGCCGTCATACGAAGATGTTATTATTTCAACACTTGTCAAGTTTGCGGATGAAGATTTGACTGATATGATGCTTGAAATTTTTGAAACCGGAACAAATGATGAAAAAACTTATTGCGCCAAATTTTTCACATATATTCAGGATCCGCTTGCGCTGGAGCTTTTGAGAAAAAATTCCGAAACTGATGACGAGTTCTTAAACTCCAATTGTGCTGCGGCTCTCGGGGCTATGAAGGATGAAATTTCATACAGCAATGCGATGGCTAATCTTAAATCGGATGACGAGTTTGAACAGCTGAAAGCTGTCAAATTTCTGACTTCTTACGGAAATCCTGAGGCTTTGTATCCGATTATCGGGGCGATGAAAAATTCTACAATGTCTGAGAATATCGCCGCTGAAATCCCTTATTTGACTGATATTTTCACAATTCTTGAGGGCAGTCTTGAAAACGGGCTTCTGGTTTTGAACAACATAATCAACGGGCTTGGCGAAATTATTCCGCTTTCATCCGTATTTGATTATGAGTTGTATGAACTTTTTGAACGGCTTATGGTGCATGCTGACGACAGCAAAACTGCAATTGTCCTTTTGAATGCCAACGATAAATTTGAAACTCTGACAGAAAATGATGAATATCTTTACGACGAGGACAAAGACACCAAAAAAGAGGTTCTTGATATCAGAAAACTTTTAAGCCATATCAACAAAAAAGAACTTCTCTGCTTTGTTAATCAGGAATTGAGGGAGGACAGTCCTTTTGTGTATACTGCGCTTGATTTTGCTGAAGATATGTATGCCGTCAGAGAACTTTTGAAATGTAATAATCAAACAATTATTCTGAAAACCGCTGAAGTCCTGAAAGCACATAACGAGCTTGACGATACCTCAAGGCAGGTTGCCCTGTTGAAGATTACGGACGAAAACATCAAATCCATCATCAGAGCGTTATAAAATTGTTTTTGGCGCCTTAACTGAAATCAAAGTCGTGAATGGTAAATTTGCCTTCCCTAAGCCAGTCATAAATTCTGTCAAAATATGCTTTTTGATCCTTACCAGTTGATTTTGCCGCGATATCTTTAAGTATCGCAGCCATTTCTAAAGCCTTTGTTTTATCCCTTTCAATTTTTCCGCTTTGGATATCCTGAAAATATTTCAGTGCCTTTCTGCCTTGAGGGTCGCTTATTCCGATGGAAATATCAGACAATAAGTCAAATGTTCCCGGTTCGCTGAAATGTTCAATAGGTTTAATTTTGTTTTCAGCTATATATTTGTCCATAATATCTTTAATTTTTCTGAAATTTTCGCCAAAATTGTCAGGCAAAACAGTATCATCTTCGCCATAATATCTCAAAAGTTTCTTCTGATATGTATAGGCAGACTTTTCAAGTTCATTCAGGCTGTATGCATGCCATTTATTATAGAAGTTATAAGTAGATGTGACTCCGGTTCCCATAGTTGCGTCATACGGGTAGTTTCTGACAGCATCAAGATATTTTTTAGAATCAAAACCTCTAATATTTGCGTCTTCGCTAAATTTAAGCCAGAAATCTCTGTCAAATGGTATTCGGGCATGGAGATTGGCTTTTGCAAGACCTTCATTCAAAGCGGATTCAAAAGCCTCAACCCCTTCTGATTTGACAATTTTTGCGGCCTTATCCAGATGGTCAAGTTCGTGTCTGACCTCCGGAATAAGCTGGGTAAGTTTAAATTCTTTACTTCCGGCAGAGATTGTTCCGTTAAAAAAATCAACAGACAGGTCGATAGTGTTTCCTTGAAAATTGCTTTTCTTTACAAGTTCCGGTTTGTACCCCATAGCACTGAGAAATCTGTCTTTAATCTGCATTACCTGTTCGGTTTGCGTGCCTTTGACCTTCAGCAAATCATCCAGAAGCTCAGGTGTCAGAGTCGGATCTTTTGTGAATGTGCAAACGTCGGCATTCAGCGGCTTTAAAGTTTTTAATGATGAAAAATTAATATGTGCAAGGTTTTGCGGTTTTGTCGCCAGAATACTTTCTTTTCCGCAGGTTCTTGCAAATTTAACCGTACGTTCGATTAAGTCAATTGCCAGTCCGATTTTTCCCATATTTTCCCCTTTTGATAATTCCCCTTTATATTTATATAAAGTATTAAGCTCTGCAAGAATTGACGTTTTGTAAAATATTGTAAAATCAACGAAAATATATCAGAAATATTATTAATAATCAGTTAGGATTGACAAAGCGAAAAAATGGTTTATAATGAGAATATAGGGAAACGGATTGGAATGCCGTTTACATCCAACCCGTTCTTCGTTCCCTATAAATAGATAATAACTAATTTTAAGAGCGCATCTAGCACCACTAGAGCGCTTTTAATTATTTTTCTATTCATTGTACCACCTCCTTTCTGTCGTTTTCTTCGTAAACTGTATGTGACAGGGGAGGTGTTTGGAACTTACCCTTGAATTTATTATAACGGAAATATCATTAATAATCAATCCTGTTAAAAACTTTTTTCTTTTTATGCTAAACTTTTATTATAAAGAGGATTAGTATGGATTTGATTGAAAAAACTTTAACAAGCGATGTTGTTTATGACGGAAAGATTATAACCGTTTTTAAAGATGAGGTGGAGCTTTCAACTGGAAAAACTTCTTTCAGGGAAGTTGTCGAGCACTCCGGCGGTGTTGTGATTTTTGCTTTATGCAAAAAAGACGGCGTTGAAAAAGTTCTTATGGTCAAACAATTCAGATATCCTCTCAAACACGCTCTTTTAGAGCTTCCGGCAGGAAAACTGGAAAAAGGCGAAGACCCCTTTGAGGCTGCAAAACGTGAGTTGAAAGAGGAAACAGGATATGTCGCTGAAAAGTGGCAGGATTTAGGGTATGTTTTTACATCTCCGGGGTACAGTGATGAAAAATTATACCTTTATAAGGCGGAAGATCTTGAATTTGTCGGAGAATGCCCTGATGAAGGCGAAATTTTGATAGAATATGAATACACAATTGATGAAATAAAAAAGATGATAAAAAATAATGAAATTACGGACGCAAAGACGATTTGTGCTGTTATGAGAGGGCTTGAATAATGATTAAGATGGTTGCAACAGATGTTGACGGAACTCTTTTAAAATGGAGTTATGAATACAGCCCTTATGTGAAAGATGCAATAAAAAAGCTTCAGGACAACGGCATAAAAGTTGTTCTTGTGACAGGCAGAATGCACTGTGCCGCAATCGGTATAGCAAAAGAACTGGGAATAAAAGAACCTATTGTTTCTTATCAGGGCGGAATGATTAAAGAATTTTACAAGTCCGATAAAGTTCTGTACAGAAAAGATATGGACTCTGAAAGAGCACAGGAAATTATTGATTGGGCTCATGAAAATGATATTCATATAAATCTTTATATGGATGATGTTTTGTACGTAGAACAGGATTCCGAAACTATCCGCAAGTACACAGATGCAAGATTTATTGACTATCATATCTGCAAGTTTGACAAATTGAAAATTCAAAATGTTAATAAAATTCTGGCAATTGACTTTAATGACGCAGACAGAGTAACCGGCTGGGTTCGGGATTTAGGGAAAATGTTTCCTGATTTATACACAGTAAAATCCACCCCGTATTTTTGCGAGATTGCAAATAAAGAGGCAACAAAAGGTAATGCCGTTAAATTTCTTCAGAACCTCTGGGGTATCAAGCAGGAAGAAATTCTGGCAATCGGCGATCAGGACAACGATATTGAACTTTTGAAAGCCGGCGGAATTAAGATTGCCATGGGAAATTCCACCCCTGCATTAAGAGAATGTGCGGATTATGTGACCGATACTGTCGACAACGACGGCTGGGCGACAGCAGTTGAGCATTTCTGTCTGGAATGCGCGGATAAAGCCTAAGCCGATAGAAGAAATTATTTTAAAAGTTTCATTAAATCTTGATTTTTTGTGTAATAATCATCTGCCCATTTACTGAAACATTCTTTTGAAATTTCGTCAGACATTGATGACATCTGTTTTTGTGTGTATTTTGAAACACAAGCCCAAGTTTGATTTTCAAGATTTTGTCTGTTAACACGTTTTTTCATGGCATTAACGTAAGTTGTGACCTTTGACTTTGGAATATTGTTTAGCAAAAGACTTTGCTCCATTGCCCAGAACATTCCTTTCAGAAAATTGTCGTAAAATACCTTTTTTTCCTGCGCACTGTATTCAAATGCAAGAGCCGGAAGTCCGAAAAGAATTAAACTCACAAATATAATAAAAATCTTTTTCATCTTTAACCTCTTAATCTTTTTTCAATAAAACGACGGCGTGTGCTTCGATTGCAAGTTTTTGGCCGACTGCGTCCATTTTTTCGTTGGTTTTAGCCTTAATACTGATATTTTCCTGTCCGATTTTAAGGACTTTATCCAGAGTCTCGCGCATTTTAGGGATATAGGGCATCATTTTGGGTTCCTGCGCAATAATATTGCTGTCTATGTTCACGATTTTGTAACCTCTTTCAATAATTTTTCCGTACACATGCTTTAATAAAATTGTGCTGTCTGCGTCTTTGTATTTGTTGTCAGTGTCAGGGAAAAGGGTTCCGATATCACTAAGCGCAAGTGCACCAAGAAGCGCATCAATTATTGCATGAATTAGTACGTCTGCGTCTGAATGTCCCATCAAACCTTTTTCATGCGTAATTTTCACCCCGCCGATTATCAGCTCTCTGCCTTCCTGCAGGGTGTGTATGTCATATCCCAAACCTATTCTGTACATAATATTCTCCGTTTTTTCGGAATTATATCATAATTTTAATTTAAATTCATCCTCTTTATTTTGCTAATATGTGATTTTACTGTGTGCAGACTTACCTGCATAATCTCAGCTATTTTTTCAAGTTCATAGTTCTCTTTTAACAGTTTACATACCATGATTTCCTGACTGTTAAGGGTATTTTTTGTTTTTAAGATCTTCATTATCGTTCCCGTGTTTAAACTTAAATAGTAAAAAAATACAAAATACATCTTTATTTTATTAAAGACGTATTTAAAAAGATATTACCCGAAAGTCTAAAACAAATATTATTTAATAATTTTTTTATTTAAATTATCTGCAAGTTTTAAATCTTCTTCCGGTGATTTTCCTGTTGTAGTAAGGTAATTTCCGGTTAAAATCCCCTCAACACAAGATTGTAAAGCTTTTATCTGATTTCCTTCACTCAATCTCATTCTTCCTCCGCAAAAACGTAAAATAGAATCAGGGTTTGCAATTTTAAATACGGCAAGAGTTCTGAGTATATTTTCTTCGTCAATTTTGTCAAAATAATTTTCAAACGGAGTGTTTTTTATAGGCATCAAAATATTAATCGGGATGGACTCGGGATGAATTTCGCTCAATTCCATCGCCATTTCAACTCTTTGTTCAACGCTTTCGCCCATGCCAAGGATAACTCCGCAGCAAAGTTCCATACCGTATTTTTTGACAAGTTTGCAGGTGTTCAGCCTGTCCTGCCAGCTGTGAGTTGTGCAGACTTCGCCATAGTAAGATCTGCTTGTGTTGATGTTGTGGTGAAAACGTACAAGACCACTGTCTGCAAGTTTTTTGGCCTGTTCTTCCGTCAGAATTCCGATAGAGGCGCAGCTTTTTATCCCGTCCACTTTGTTTATTTCTTTTATCAAATCAATAATTCCGTCAACATCACTTTCGTCCGGAGATTTGCCGGATGTCACAACGGCAAAACGGCTCACGTGATTTCTTTTTGCTTCAAGAACCGCTTTTTTGACTTCCTCCGGCGAAATCAGCGGATAGCTTTCTATATCCGTGTTGTAATGCGAACTCTGGGCACAGTATTTACAATTCTGTGAACATTTTCCGTTTCTTGCATTCACCAGTGAGCAGAATTCAATTCCGTTTTTCATATATTTTTTCGAAATTGCAAGGAGTTCATCTAAATCCCTGTTATATAAATCCATTAAATTTTCTTTTGTTAAAGCTTGCGTTGTCATATTTCTGCCTTTTTGCTGTCCTGATTGACCGTAGTTATATTATATGATAAAATAATTTTGAAAAAAAGGATTATAAATATGTTCTGTCCAAACTGCGGGAAAAAAGTTAATGATGGCGATAATTTTTGTAAGTTTTGCGGATATGATCTGCGGGATGACAGAGTTGATATTTATCGTGAGCCTGCCGCTGTTTATAATGAAAATACTCCTGTTGAAAGACAAATTTTTGGAGATTTCAGAGAAGTTAATATTAATACAGAAGCAGAGTCTGTTCCGAAAAAAGATGTTTTGCCGCCGGTGAATGAAGACGAAGAAATTGTTGTTTATGAGATTAAAAAACATTATATGGCTCTTTTCTGGCCATGTGTATTTTCTCCGATATTCATTGCGTATTTCTGGATTTTTTACGTAAATATCCCGAGTTTGTTGGGGTTTATAATAGCTCTAATTGTTTTGCTGCCGATTGTTTATCCTGTTTTAAGATATTTTTCGGACAGAAGCGTTATTACAACCCAGAGCCTCCATATCAGACAGGGCGTATTTAATGTTGAAGATATCTGTGTTCCTTTCGGAAAAATTCACTTAGTCAGAATCAGAAGAAGTTTTCTCGGGCGGTTTGCAAACTACGGACATTTGATTATTGAAAAAGAAAACTCCGATAAAGAAATTGTTTACAGATACATTCAGGAGCCTGAAGATGTCGAGTTTATTCTGCGCAATCCAAAAGCCTATATTGAAGAATATTTTAAACAAGATGATGCCATACAGGCGGATTAATCAATAAAAGCAACCGGAACGGTTTGTTTGAGTTCTCTGACAAGTTTCAGGTCGATTTCTCTAAAGTCTGCGTTTTCTTCATTCCCCTGCATTGATTCAACAACTCCGAGCGGGTTTGTAATCATGGAATTGCCCACGGAATAAAGTGAGGAATTTATGTTTCCGGCAAGGTTTGATGTAACAAAATAAACCAGATTTTCTGCGGCCCGTGTAATGTTTAAGCTTTTCCAGCAGAGTGCGGCATTTTCTTTTTCTTTTGTTGAAAGTGATTTTAATTTTATCCATGCGCTCGGCGAAACAATAATTTCAGCCCCCATTTTTATCAGAGTTTTATAAAGCATAGGGTATTTTATATCAAAACATACGCTGACTCCGACCTTTGCAAAATCAAGTTCAACAACAAGCGGCGGAAGGTTTCCTGGTGTTGTGTAGCTGTTCTCGTTTCCTCCGAAAAATTGAAACAGGTGAATTTTCCGGTATTTTCCGACGATTTTCCCTGTTCTGTCAACAACGAATGCTGTGTTATATAATTTGTCGTTTTCTTTTTCAATTACACTTCCGCAGACAATGTTTGTGTTGAATTTTTGAGCAATGTCAGACAGATATTTAACAACAATTCCGCCGTTCTTATCTTCAGGTCTGTTAACCATTGAATTATGATCCACGCCGGTGCTGAAAAATTCAGGAAGCACAACCAGATCCGGCTTTTTATCAGAATATTTTTCGATATAATATTTTGCTGTTTCAAGATTTTTTTCTTTGTCGCCTGAAACTGGATTCATCTGAATATTTAAAATTCCAGCCATTGGTTAAGCCTCCTTGTTATGTAGATATTAATCTATAAATCAAGATTGGTCAATCTGACATCTTTTTGAACTTTGTCTGTGAGTGTAGTTTCAGAGTTGTTTTCAATGTAATTTTCAAATTTGTTGAGATTTGTTCTGACATCTTTCTTTGTCATAACAAATCTTTGTCTTGCAAACCGGTTCTGGTTAGGTATCGTAAATCCTTGTTCTAACAGCCATTCGCTGCCTTTTGTTCCGGTTTCGGCATAAGTTACAACATCAGTTTTGCTTTTTTTGCCGATGCCTTTTAAAAATTGCATAAACAAATTCATACGGCTGTCGTTTTCTTTATTTCCGCGCCACACAACGAGATTCTTTAACAATGGAATACCGCCGTTTGTGTAGTCGAGTAATCCTGTAATGTGTTTGCCGTTTTTGACTGCTATATATACACCGTCTGAGGAGTTTTCATTAAGTTTTAGTGCTTTATTCATAACATTGCGGATTGTATCGTTTACGTTTTCTTTTTCTTTCAATCCGTGGCTGTCTTTCCTATTCTTAAGGTCAATTTTCATGAGCAGTTTGTTAATAAACTCGCTGTCAGAGCTGTTGATTGAATAGATATCTATGGAAGTATTTGGCTGATTTGCTGCTTTTGCAAGTCTTACTGCTGTTCTTAAGCGGTTTGCCTGAAAGTTCGGGGTATTTGTATTGATTGATTGTATCTGCATTTTCTTCTCCTTAGTCAATTTTGGCAGATTAGTCTGCACTTTCGGGGTACGAAAATATTAAACATCAAAAATATATTTTTTGCTATTTATCTTTAGAATTATTACGATACCCGATACCGGCTCGATATCCCGAGATGAAATACATAACCGGCAATGCCGGTTCTATCCATTTGAAGCCTGAGAGAATCCCGGCTGTTGCGATGTCATCTGCATGAAGCGCAATGTCAAGCGGTTCGGGTTTCCTCTCGCTGTAAATCCCTTCATTTTTGCTGTATTTCTTGCCGAAAAGCGGGTCTACGCATTTTTTCGATATGTAGTTTGCAATTATGCTTCCGCCGATAATTCCTGCGGCCGTAATCCCCCCAAAGATTACACCGAGTTTTTTAAGAGGTGTCAGAGGATTTATCAATTTGGCTTTGGCAAGCTGTTCGCCTGCAAAAAGTGCCGCTCCGGCACCGGCATTACATAGAAATATGTTTGCAAGATACTGGTATACCCCTTCTTTTACTTTGTTTGCTGTCTTTTTCCTGCTTTGCGTGCCGGTCATTATATCAGCACCGATTCCTCCTGCAACCCCGCCTATGACCGGTATAAGCCCGATAAGCGAAAGACGCTTAATCTCCTGAAAAATTTCTTTTGAGTTCAGATTTTCCGGTTCCGGAAGAATTTCCGACAAAAACTGTTTTGATGTTTTATCCTTAGGCAGGCGCTGGGTAAGAGTTTCGATTGCTTTGAGCGTAAAAGGCCGGTCTTTGAAATTTTCCAGTGTTTTTATCAGAGTTTTGTCATCTGTTAGTTTGGCGGATAAGAATTTGTCGATGGTATTTGATTGTTTTTTGAGAACTTCTTTTGGATTCGGACTGTCAATTAAGCCTTTAAATATTCTTTTTCCGCCGATTTTTAAGCCTTTTGCGCCAATATAAGCAGAACCTGCCGCACTTGCGATTGTGATGGCATTTTTGAGGGCGTTTTGCGTTTTGCTGTGATGGTGGTTGGTGTTGCTGCGCCTGCTGCCGGTATGACGGTGAGGATGATGAAAGGTTTCATATCCCCACACGCCTGCGCCTGTCAGGGTAAGTGCTGCAGGCATTAGTGAGTGCAGTTTAGAGATAACTGCGGGCTGGTCAATGTATTTTGCGATAGTTTGGAGTTTCATAAGTATATTTTATAATATTGTTAGGCAAGACTAACAATATTATAAACAAATTTTCCTGTCAACCCCTCTTTTTGAGGAACATATATAGAAATTTACACTAAAACTTTTCAAAACTATGTCATCCTGAGGCTTTAGCCGAAGAATCTCAATAAAAAACGCAAGTGGATTCTTCAGTCGCTTCGCTCCTTCAGAATGACGTGCTTTCTTATAATATTTGTGGAATTTGCTATATAAGCCCCTCTTTTTCTAACCTGCGATTATTTAATCATTTTCTTGTATTGTCTTATAAAATCAGGATTTTGTTTGCTGTAATCCCTTATGAAATCAGAAAATTTAACAAAGTTTGTGAAAAAGTTTTCGCTTACAATATGTTCCATCCGGCAGGCATTTTCAGAGGCTTCGTCTTTAGAAAGCCCGAGAACATTCTCAAAAAATTCCCTCAGGTTTTCGTGTTTTTCGTGAATTGTTCTTGCAAAATCCTCACCGGTTTTTGTAAGTGTAATTTTTGAATATGGTTCGTAATTTATCAGTTTTTTGGCGGATAAAGTGTTCAGGGCGCCGGTGACAGAAGCTTTTTTGACGTTCAGTGAGTTTGAAATTTCAGTAACTTTTGCGTAGCCGTTTTTTACAACCTGATTGTAAATTTCTTCCAGATAATCTTCCTGGCTTCTGGAAAGTTTTTCTGTCATATTTCCGCCTTTCTGATTTAGACCTAAAATGAAACTTTATTATAGAATATTTTAAAAATTTAATCAATCTTTTAGTGCTGACGCTTTTTTATTTTGTTTTTCAAGCAGTTTTAAGAATTGTCGGTAGCCTTCTCCCCAGTCAGCCATTGCGTCCAGCACCGAGGCAAGGCTGTATCCGACGTCAGTCAGAGTGTAGTCAACTCTTGGCGGAACTTCATTGAAAAATTTGCGTGTAACAAGTCCGTCTTCTTCCATCTGTCTTAAATTTGCCGTTAGAACTTTTTGCGAGATGCCGCTGACTGCCTTTTTAAGTTCTCCAAAGCGCATTGTGCCTGAGAGAAGTTCTCTCAATATTATTATTTTCCACTTCTTGCCAATCATTTTTAAAGTAGTTTCTACCGGACATTTAGGCAGGTCTTTCAAAAGCATAATGCTGGTTTTCCTTTAGTTACAAAAATATACTGTTATGTATATTACTGTACTACGGATTTGAAAACTTGTCCAGAATTTTATGGTTTCTTTTTAAACAGATTTGTAAAGAAACCGCTTATTTTAGTTCCGATAGATTTTATAAAGGCCGGTGTTTTACGGATTTTAGAGATTCCCCAGATTGTTCCTGTTAAAGCAAGTGCACCGAGCAAGGCCTTTTTCCAGAAAGGTGTTTTTACAATAGATTCAGGTCTTTTTCTTTTGTATTCGTCTTGAGCCGGCGGCTGGATTGCAAGAGGAGGAATATTGTAAATCGGACAATTCGGCCTTCCGACAAATCTTGCCGGTGTGCCTGTTATGTATGCAGCAGCATCAAAATCTATAATTCCGGCGTCTGCCAGCATATCTACACTTGTAACCCAATTTGAATTTAGCATAATTCTACCTGAATTTCATAACCTTATTTATATAAAGTATTTTTGCTTAAAAAAATTGCCTGCTAATATTGTTTTATTAATTTATATTAAATCATCTATCTTTTACTTTGAAATCAAGGATACCCTATCTGTTTTTTATGCTACAATTTTTTTAAAGAAATTAAGAGTAAAAGAGGGAATTCTATTATATGGAAAAGTTTTATTTAACAACGGCAATAGACTATGTGAACGGTGCTCCGCACATAGGACATGCATATGAAAAGATTTTGACGGATATTATTGCAAGACACTATTCTCAAAGATGTGAGGATGTGTTTTTCCTGACCGGAACAGACGAACACGGTATTAAAATTCAAAAAACCGCTGCAGGTAAAGGAATTACACCGAAAGAACTCTGCGATATCAATGCTCAATCTTTTAAAGATGCGTGGAAAGCCCTTGATATTGATTACACAAGGTTTATACGAACAACGGATGATGATCATGAGGCTATTGTTCAGAAAATATTTAACAAACTCCTTGAGCAGGGGGACATTTACAAGCATAAATATGAAGGTTTGTACTGTTCCGGATGCGAAAGCTTTTTGAGCGAAAAAGATTTGACAGAAGACGGGCTTTGTCCGAACCACCTTAAAAAACCCGAAATTGTCAGTGAAGAAAACTATTTCTTCAGACTTACAAAATACAAAGATGCACTTATCAAATATATTAAAGAACATCCTGATTTTATTATCCCGCAGTTCAGAGCAAATGAAGTTTTGAACCAGCTTGAGGATATTCAGGACATCTCGGTTTCACGCTCAAGGGACAATGTTCAATGGGCAATTGATGTTCTCGGCGATTCAGATCAGACAATTTATGTCTGGATTGATGCGCTTTCAAACTATATTACGGCTCTCGGGTATGATACCGAAAATCCTTCTGAAAAATTCAAAAAATACTGGCCTGCAGATGTTCAGGTTATCGGAAAAGATATTCTGAAATTCCACAGCATTTACTGGCCTGCATTTCTTATGGCGCTTGATATTCCGCTTCCGAAGCATATTTTTGCACACGGCTGGATTACGATTGACGAGAGCAAAATGTCAAAATCTCTCGGAAATGTTATTGCACCGACCGATGTATTAAAGAATTTTGAGCTGGATATTCCGGATCCTTTCCGCTATTACATGGCTGTTTCTGCGCCATGCGGAAAAGACGGCAACTACTCGGATGATGATTTTAAAGAAAAAGTGAACGCTCATCTTGCCAACTCTATGGGCAACCTTTTAAACCGCACGCTTTCAATGCTTGTTAAATACTTTGACGGCGAAATTAAGCCTGAATTTGATGTTATGGAAAATGAGGTTGTGTCAGGCTCCAGAAGCCTTTTGCAGACTGCTAAAAATAAAATCGACCTTGTAAAAAGCCACTTTGACAGGTTTGAAATCGCTGAAGCAGGCAATGAGATTACACAGCTCGTCGATATGACGAACAAATATGTAACGGACAATGCGCCGTGGACACTTGCTAAAGAAGAAAAAATGACTGAGTGCGGTCAGGTTTTGACAACTGTTCTTGAAATTATGTGCGTTGTTTCGGCTTTGATTTATCCGTACTGTCCGAATATTGCGCAAAGAATGGCTTCTCAGCTGTCTTTTGATCTAAAATCCGTCAACCTTGACAAACTCGGTACCAAAAACCTTAAAACCGGCAAATTGATTTCCAAAGAGGATATCAAGCCTGTATTCTTGAGAATGGACAGCGAGCTTGCTGATAAAAGTAAAAAGTAATGAAAATATTGAAATTCAGATGTGGGTGAAAATCTGTTTTGTAATGCGGATCGGATATGCTTTTTAATCTGTACTTTCTTGTGCCGACAAGAAAGTACCAAAGAAGCTCCCGACCTGCACTGCGCTCGCTAATCATTTGTAACCGTTTCAATTAAGCAAGTGAACTCGTGCTTTGCACTCAAACAGCACTTGCTCTGATGTTTTGAAACGGAACAATGATTGCTTACTCCGTTATGGTCGGCGGGTTGTTTCGGTTCATGTTCTCCGTTATTGGTTTTAACCCTGGCCTTTGGCCATATCACATACAATTTCTTACGAGGTGTTGTAACAATTATTTGAACTTGCGCATCATTTTTAAGGCTTTGTTCATTGCGTGTTTGCCCATTTTAGGATTCAATCCGCCCGGCATGCCTCCCGGAGTTTTCATATTAGGCATCCCCATTTTGCCGAACATGCCTTTCATATCGTGCAAACCTTTCATCATCATACGCATTTGTTCAAATTGTTTTACGTAAGTGTTGATTTCTGCAAGCTCCATTCCGCAGCCTTTTGCAATTCTCTTTTTGCGGCTGGTGTCCAGAAGATCGGGTTTGTTGCGTTCTTCCGGCGTCATACTCTGTATAAAAACTTCAATCCTTTTGAATTGTTTTTCGCCTTCATGGGAAATTAAATCTCTGTCGTCTTTACTTATGTTCAGCCCCGGAATCATTCCGAGAAGATTGCCGACCGAACCGAACATTTTCATCTGTTTTTGCATGTTCAAAAAATCATTGAACGAAAATTCGGCTTTAGCCATTTTCGCTTCAAGTTCTTTTGCCTGTTTTTCGTCAAAGACTTCCTGCGCTCTTTCAACAAGGGTTACGATATCGCCCATACCGAGAATTCTTGTAGCCATTCTCTCCGGATAAAAATCTTCCAGTGCATGAAGCTTTTCGCCGGTTCCCGTAAGTTTTATCGGTTTGCCTGTGCAGTAAGCAACGCTTAATGCGGCACCGCCTCTGCTGTCACCGTCAAGTTTTGTCAATACAAGTCCGGTAAGCCCGATTTGTGCGTCAAAGTTTTCAGCAACATTTACTGCCTCCTGACCTGTCATTGCGTCTATTACAAGAAGTTTTTCCGACGGGTGGAAAATTCTGTCTATCAGAAGAAGCTCTGCCATCATGTCCGTATCAATCTGCAGCCTTCCTGCCGTATCAAGGATAAGAACGTTATAACCGTTGGCTTTTGCGTGTTCTATAGCCTTGTCAACTATGTCTTTAACATCTTTTGACTCAGGAATTGTGAAAACCTCAACTTCTATTTCTTTCCCTAGAGTCTGAAGCTGCGAGATTGCGGCAGGTCTGTAAACATCACAGGCAACAAGAAGCGGTTTTTTGCCTTCTTTCTTCAGTTTTACGGCCAGTTTTGCACTTGATGTTGTTTTCCCTGAACCCTGAAGCCCCAGCATCATAATCAGCGACGGATTTTCATTTAAAATGAGCGGATTTTTTTCTTTGCCGAGAAGTTCAATAAGTTCATCGTGTACGATTTTTACAAGCTGCTGCGAAGGATCAACCCCTTGTATAACATTTTCACCTTCTGCTTTATCACGAATTTTTGAGATAAAGGATTTAACAACTCTTAAGTTTACATCGGCATCAAGAAGAGCACGACGAATTTCCCTGAGGGCATCATGCATATTTTCCTGCGTAAGTTCCTTGCCTCTTGTGCCGCGTATAATGTTTTGTAATTTTTCGCTTAAACTGTCAAACATTTCTTATCCCTTTGTATTTGTCATTGATAAAATTATACCATGAAAAATACATATCTTCCGCCGGATAAGCGATAAAATACTTAGTCATCATAATCATACGGGTCAAAAACAAATTTATAAGGGTCGTCTTTCGGAACTCTGTTGGAAGTGTCTACGCCTTCAAGCGGAGTGCCTTCGTAAAAAGATTCTCTTGCTTTTTCGCATTCTTCCGGAGAGTAGAGAAGTTCTTTTTGTTTGTTCCTTCCGCCGTGAGCTTCTATATATGCGTCATAAGTCATTTGTTTAATGGCTTTTCCAATGTTTATCCATCTTTCGGTTTCGCTGCAATTTTCAAGCTCGGACGTGTCTACAAAACCCCAGTCATCTGCGCCGTAGCCGGATGTAAAATGCGGCTGTGTGTTATGTTTTTGTTGATTATTATTTACTTTATTTTGATATACAAAAGGTTTATAAGTATTAAAAGAAATTTGCATAGCACCTCACAATTATTGTTTTTATTCATGTTTAACCACAAAAAGAAAACTTCATGCTACTTCATTAGTAAAAATTTACATTATTTTACATAGTTTGTCAATGAAACATCATAAATATGAATGATTTAATTTCAGAGGTGCTCTGCTATATTAAAACCATACTCCTTAGAGACTAAGATACACATATCCCTAATCAACAGCTATGCACCTCAAGTACATAGCTTTTTTTTGTGGCAAAAAATAAATTTTTCAATAGATTATACGGGATGATTGCGGAATCTGGCAGACAAATGAAATGATTGGACGAATGTTAAAATTTTTTTGTTTTTAGTAAAACAGGCGAATAGAAAGTTAAAGGGGACAAAAATGTTGACAAAAAAGTTTGAGCGGATAGAATTAAATTACATCTGATGAAACCTTATGGAGGAGTGCCAGAGCGGTTGATCGGAGCGGTCTTGAAAACCGTCGTACGTGATGAGCGTACCGTGGGTTCGAATCCCACCTCCTCCTATTTTAAAAGCCACCTTTAAAGGTGGCTTTTTTAGTGGGTTTTGGGCATATAAACATTCCCGTAAATATACACAAAATATCCCTCTTGGGGACTACGTGGGGACTGAAAATATTATGAAATTATTTTGGTAATTGTTTATAATGAGGTTCATCAACTTTTTCAATAAATTCAAATAGTTGATTTATTTCATTCTTTCCAATAAATAATTTAAATTCTTCCAAAGCTTCTAAGTCTTCACAACCTTCAGTATGGCTCGTTGCATTTGCTATGTCTTGTAGATATTTAAATTTATTTTTATCTATTTCATCCCAGCCTTTAATTACGTTATTGTATCTTGTAAAAATTGTTTTTTGGCTAGGACATCTAAATGCTAGAAAAATCTCTAATATTTTTCTGATTGAGTTACCTAAAGGAATTTGTTTTAAATCTTCTTCTGGTAGTTTTAATGCATTTCTTAAATAACTTATTGTATAAGAATATTCGGAATCAAAGTTCTTAAGATATTTGTCAGCATTATTTATATATGAAGTATCATTTTTTTGTATTTGGAATATTTCATATAGTAAAGATTCATTATAAGGTTCTTCTTTTTGTATAGATTTTGCTTTTAAATTATTATTATAATCTTTGTTTTTATTAAATAAAATGGCTCTTATTTTTTTGAAGAAATAAAAATTATGAGTTAAGATAAATAATTGTGAAAAAGTTTTAGGACTATCAAATTTATTCATTAATAAATTGAGTAAATTAAATAAGTATTGCTGATCTAAACTACTAACAGGGTCATCAATAACGATAATGGATTTTGAGAAATCAAAATTTTTTGATTTTAAGGTTGCTAAAAAATAGGCAAATGCTATTACCGTTTTTTCCCCTTCACTTAAATTTTTGGCTATTTTATCGCCATCTCTTTTTATTATGTATGATTTAGTTGAATCTTCAAATTCAAATTGAAATTTTTTATAACCAAATACGATATTTATATATTTTTCAATTTCTGCTATTGGTAATTTTTGATTTGATAATTCAGCTTTTAATTTATCTATTTCAGACTTAATATTATTAATTTTTTCTATAATTGGTTCTTTTTGTTCATTTAAACTATCAATATTACTAATTTGAGAATTTAAATTATCAAAATTTTCAGCTATATAATATTTTATAACTGTTTTCATCGCTTGAGATTTGTCTTTTTCAAATGTTTCAATAGATTTATTATTGTTGATTATTATTTGAGCAAATGCAGATTTTATATTATTGAAATCTTTTATTTGAGATATAAAATCAGAAATATCCGGTGTTAAATCTTTATTGTTTTGTTTGCTTCTTAGTACATTAATTATACTATTAACACTTTCTATATATTTTTTAAAACTTGCTTTATAGTTGTTAAGGTTTTCATCATCTATTTCATTGATAAAATCTGTAATTCTAAGATTAAATATTTTGTTGGTATTTGCCACCTGTACTCTTTGATTTAAAGTATCAATCATTTTGAGTATGTCGTTTTCTAACTTAAGATAAGAATCATCTTTTTTTAGTAATTCTTGTATTTCATTATAACGAAGGTTCCAAATGTTATCAGTATCTTGGTGACAGAATGGACATTTGGTATTTATTTTATGTTTTAATCCCTCTGCTAACCAATTAATAAGTTCATCGTTACAATTTTGTTTACGAGTAACAGTTTGATTTAATAAATTATTAATGGTACTTATTTCATTTTCTGATATTAGTTCATCAAAATCGATTGCAAGTTTTTCCTTACTTGGTTGAGTATATTTTTTTCGAGCTTCTTCTTTTTGTATTTTAGTTATTTCGGGTTTCCCAACTACCCGTTCACCACTGAAATCAACAAAAAAATGATCTCTTTTATAACTCTGGGAATTAGATATGCATAAATCTGCCCTGATTTCTGCAGCAATATTGGTACATTCGTTATTTATACTATTTTCTGCATTTTCAATATCAAAATCGATTTTTCTAATTTTTTTACCCTTTTGTTCTATGTAATAGGACTCTAATTCTTTTTCTAAATTAACAATTTTTGTTTTTAAATCTTTATTAGTCTCACCTATAGTATAAGTTATAGCTTTTGTTTTTGCGGTACTACTATCTAGAGATAAATTAGTTTCTACAAAATGATTATTAAATATTTTAATTTTTCCGATATAAAAATTATCTTTAAATGTATTTAAAGTATGATATTGCATATCTTCATCAATAATTTTTACTGAAAAATCATTATTATAATCCTTTGAATCATACTCATCTGGTACAAATCCAAGATTTAAGCATTCAAAGAATCTTGACAATGTAGTCTTACCAGTTCCATTTAGACCCCAAATTAGATTGTACTGTTGAAATTCGTTTAATTGATCCCCAGCAGTAAACTTTTTAAAACTTCCAAAATTATTAATCTTTTCTATTTTTTTTAACAAACACTTTTCCATATTTATATTATAGTAAATAATAAAAATTTGTATATAATAAAATAGCCAAATATTCCAAATTTCACATTTAACATGTTCTTTTTTATTTACAAAAAATAATTTTATTTAACTGTTAAATAAAACTTGTAAATCAATTTGAGCAATTCTTCATTATTTTCTAAGGCGGTAAAGAGTTCTTCTTTTATTTCGGTAGTGGGTTTTAAGTGTGCAAATGTATATAATTCGTGTGGTTCGACGTCTAAAGCCTTTACAATTTTTTCAAAATTTTCAATAGTAGGTGCAAATTTCCCAGTTTCAATATAACTGATATTTGACGTTCCAATACCAACGCACTCCGCTAATTGTTCCTGCGTTATGCCTTTTGATTTACGAACTTCTTTAATCCTTTGTCCTAATAATTTCTTAATTGTACTCATTTTACTACCTCCTTTTATTATCGGAAAAGCAAGTAGTAATTTTAATCGAGTTCAATAGCAAATTTTAACTTGATTTATCCTATTGAGTAATATAATATTACTATACTACTGTATAAAATTAATCAAATTTTGCTATTATATATGAAATTAAAAATTCAAGAAAGGTTTTGTATATGCATAAAAAATTAATAATAGTTGGAATATTATTATGTACTTTAAGTTCTCTTGCTTTTGCTGAAAATGAAAAATTAACTAGAGCAGATTATGTAAACCAATTAAACAAATATATTGAAGAAATTGGTATCAAGATTGATGAAGTTTATAAAACATATGATGCTAAAGTGGCGAAAAACAAAGAATCTATCAAAAAATTAGAGAAAGAAAAAGACCAAATTACATCTCAACTCCAACAATGTTATCAAAAAGAACAAGATTCTGATATAAACAACATGATGAATGGTGTTTGCGGTCATTTATATGGTAAAACGACATATTTTAAAACAAGTTCAGGTTTGGTTGTAGCTGATGATACTTATGCCTTAAATAAATGCCTTGCGAAACAACCAAATTCTTCCAAAAGAAAAACAAGTCCTTGTAAAACCCTTGAAGATAAACATAAAAAGATACAACAAGATATAGAAAATTATACTAATCAGATTACGACCTTCAAGAACGACATTGATACTGAACTTAACAAGATAGAACTGGATGCAAAAAATAAAAGCAGTGAACTTACAAATGCTTGCAAACAAGCGTATCCTAAAAAGCAACTTTTTGGCTATTGTGATGGTTTAGAGGTAGTCTTTACTACTAAATAAAATAGGAATGATAATGAAAAATCAATATGCGGGTGATGTGGGAGATTATACAAAGTTAGGTGTTTTGAGGGGGCTTGAACAAGCAGGTTTCAGTATAGGTTTAAACTGGTATCTAACACCGGATGAACCGGAACACTCAAAAACCTTCACTGACGGTAAGCACACAAAATTTTTGGAATGTGATTGCGATACTCCTGATAGTGATTTGCATTGTGCATTACAGAAAATCGGATTGAGTAATAACAGAACAGTTGCAAGGCTTGAAAGAGCGAAACTTTTTGAAAATGCTTTGTTTTGGAACAAAATACTTGATGCCAAAAATCGCGATAAGTGGCATTCGGAAGCCTTAAAAAAATTACATACGCAAGATGTAATTTTTTTAGATCCTGATAATGGGCTTGAAGTGAAAAGCACAAAACCGACATCAAAAAACGGAAACAAATATACAACTTATCGGGAAGCTGCTGATTATTATACAAAAGGGGCAACGGTAATTATTTACAACCATAGGGATAGAAGGCCTGAAAGTGAATATTTAAAAAGGTTTTATCGATTTAAGGATATGGAAGAAACTAAAAATGCAAAGATGTTTTATTTGAGGGCCTCAAGGTATTCAGTTAGAGATTATTTATTTTTGGTGCAAGAAAGGCATTTTTCTGACTTGGAAAGGGCTATTGATAATTTCTTAGCTACTGAATGGTGTCGTTATCTCAAAAAATATCTTCTTTGACTTCAAAGACATTTTTTCTTTAATTTTGAATACAAATTGTCCATTGTAGTTGCGACTTGCGTTTCTTTGCTTTGAATTGCGTGAGAGTATGTATTTAATGTTACAGTTTTATCCGCATGCCCGAGTCTTTTGCTTAATGTTACCGCGTCCACTCCGTTCGCAATCAGCAAACTCGCATTTGTATGTCGGAGTTCGTGAAAAGTGATCTTTGGTAAATTATGCCGTTTTAAAAAGTCCATAAACCACTTGTAAGGTCTTGTAGGGTGTAAATCCTGTCCATCATCGTGCTTAAATAAGTATTCTCCATTTTTCCATGCAGAGCCGAGCCTCAATTTATCTTCTGCTTGTTTTTGTTTATATTGTTTTAACATTGTAATCATTTGAGAAGATAATGTAACTGTTCGGATTCCATTTTCGGTTTTCGGTTGCCTTTCCATTATCCCATATGTACTTACATATTGTCGCTGTTTATTAATAGATAGTACACCTGTATCAAAATTTATGTCCTCCCATTTTAATCCACATAGTTCTCCTGATCTTAGGCCTACATCTAAAGCAAGAAAAATAATCGTACGATATGTAAATGGCTCATTTTCTAATGCTTTAAAAAGTTTTGCAGTTTGTATATCATCATAATATTTAACCTGTTTTTTAGAAATCTTCCCTAAATCAACTTTTTTAGCTGGATTTGAATGAATCAATCCCCATCTTTCTGCAAAAGAAAATATTGCACTAATATCAGTATGATGATTTTTTATTGTTTTGTCCGACAAAGGTTTTTCATTTGTCATTTTGAACATTTTATTAAAATCCAAACCAAAAGAATTGCAGATTTTTTGTGCAGTTTTGATATTAGTCTTTTGTCCCTCTTTAATTCTTTTGCATGTCTTAGTAGTTATTCCTGTAATTTGTTGTAAATTCTTATTTGTATATTTTGACAAAAACTCCGACATTATTATTGTCGGAGTATAAAAATCTTCAAGCCTAGAACCGTTATTTCTTAATTTGTTATAAAACTCTTCTAAGTGATAAGTTTGAATTTTGCTTAATTTAAGATGTCCCAATTCTGGTATTATTCGATCTTTAAGTCTTGCTAAGCAGGGTTTTAGTGTTGCTGGTGCATATTTTATTTTTGCATATTTTTCAATCCATAGTTCTGAAATTTCTGCGAAAGTTAATTTTTCACCATCAAGATAAGTTTTGTTTTGAACATCATGTTCAAATAATATTTTCTGCCGTTCAAGTTCTTTTTGTTTTTGTCGTGCGGTTAGATTTGGCGGAAGTTTTATTGTTTTAGATTTTCTAATCTTTTTGCCGTTTACATCATAACCACAGGAAACAATAACACGGTATGATCCATCTTTTCGCTTCTCAATGCTTGCCATTATTCCTTATCCTCGCTTTTTCTTCTTTGTCGTTTTCGTATTTTAGGTTTTTCATTTTCTTTTTTGTGCATTTCTCCTATTGAGAAATCCATAAGCCTTTGTAATGCTCTTTGAGCTTTATACATTGAAACATCCATTTTATCTTGAAATTTTTCAGGTGGTAAGGAATTCAAAATATCTAAAAATTCTTCTTCCTTGTAAATATCCATCTTTTTAACGTCTTTATATGGAAGATTATGTCTTGTTGCATAGATTCTTCGAGCTTTTAAATCTCGCTTATTGTTTGACTTGCTCTTTTTATACACATCTAAGTATTCCCCGAGATAATACAAAAAACCTGCAAACGGCATTCCTGAAATATCAGAACTAAGAAGAAAATTCAATGTCTCAATCTGTTTTGGATTGTGTTTTTTCATAGATTCAAGTGCTTGCAAAGAGCGTTCACTTAAGCCGGTTTTATTAACCATAGGATATTCCGCTAAATTCTTACAAGGACTCAATAATAATAGATAGTCTGATGAAACTTTTAATTTTAAACAGATTTTTCGCAAATTTTCAACAGTTGCTGCTCTTTTATAGTTTACATAAGAATTTAATGTTGAATCGGGTATCCCTATAATTTTTTCAAGTTCTAAATAACTATAGCCACTGTCAAGAAAGGCATCTTCCAATCTTGTATAAAAATCTTCATGAAGTGTTTTGCAGTTTTCCATTTTTATCTCCTTTTGTGGATAATTTTAATTTTTATCCACAATTATCTCGCATAGTGCTAGCCAGTTGTTTTGCGGTTTTTCGTGCATTAATGGTCTTGTGAATAAAAAATATCTCATATTGAAATTAAAACACAGGGAAATTTTCTGTGTCAATTATGTGATTGGCAACTGGACAAGAAAGGAGAGGATATGCCAGACAATACAAAGATAAAAGATGTTACACAAAAACAAATGTTAACAATTCAGGAAGCGGTTAAACATTTCGGGATTTCGGAGTATTCAATCCGAATGGGAATCCGGCAAGGAATTTATCCGGCAATCAAAATTGGCGGTAAACGTGGTAAATACCTTATTGATTCCGAGCTGTTTGAATTAACTTTAAGAAATGAAGCAATCAGAAATTTGAAAGAGTACAAAAAAGGAGAAGAAAACCATGACAAAAATTAAAAATCAAAAATTAGTAGAAGCAACGTTGAATGTATTTTCAAAACGATTTAAAAATACAGAAAGAAGTATTATCACATCAATTACATTATTAAAAATAGCGCAAATGATGACCTGCAAAAGGGTTAAATATAAAGAGTTTGAAAAAATTGATAATCCAAATTACTACACAATCGTGTTTCTACCATCAGGCGGAGGAAAAGATAGAATATCGAATGATTTAGATGATTATGTATTTAAACCTTTTAGGGATTGGTTTAAAGAAAATGCTGAAAAATATTATTCAAAAAAGAAACAACAAATTCAGGAAGAATACACAAATAGTAAAAATAAACAAATAAAAGCACTTATAAAAGAAGCCGAAAAATCAATTCGCTATCCAATTTTAGAAGTTGTTGACGGAACCCAAGAAGGCCTATTTGAAGATGCAAAAGTTCTTAATGAAGCAGGTTTTGGTGCTATTACTTACAAAATGTCAGAGTTCGGTATGTTTTTGGAAACAGCTCAAAATACAGAGAAACAATTCCTTGGGTGCTTATATGACGGTTATGATGGTAAAGTAATTTCTAAATCAATAAAATATGGCAAAAGAGAAGCAAATATTGAAAACATGCCTGTAAATTGCTTGCTCCTTTCAGATCCGTCTTTATTTACTGGCGGGAATTTAAGGTACATGTTTAATCTTCTTATGCAAACAGGGCTAAGTAGACGTTGTGTGATATCGTTCCAAAAACCAAGAAAAAAAGAGATTGAATACAACACAGATTTAGCCTTTGAAAAAGAAAAGCAGTTTTACCGAGATTGCGAAAAACTTTCTGAACAATTCTTGAAGATTTTTAATAAAATACCATCTAATGCGGTATATGTGCTTACAGACTCAGCACTAAAGAACCTTCACTATCCCTATAGAATAAAAATGGAAGAACTGGAAAATGCGACAGAAGATGTTTTGACAAAAAAAGAAATTCAGAGCCGACAACATAAGGCAATCAAAATTGCATGCCTGTATGCGTGCTTAAATCATCCAACAAAATTGATTGTTAATGATGAAGATATGCAACAAGCTATCGACACGGTGGAATTTATTTCAAAGGACTTTAAAACATTCAGAAACTACAAACCAAAAGAAGATGATGCCTACGACAAATTATGGGAATTTTTCCTGGAAAATTTGGACAAAGGATTTACAAGAACAGAACTGGTCTATAATCAATTTCAAAACTTCGGGATCTCCCGTGATAAATTTAAAGACCGCTTTGATGATTATATTGACTCAATAGCAGAAATGGCAAAAGATAAGGGCTATATGTTAAAAATAGATTCTATTAATCGCAACTCCGGCACAGAATATATGTTGACAAAGTTTGAACCACAAGATTTAAGTGATGATACTTTACCACTTGATGAGTTGGTTTAATGACCGTCAATGCCGCGACTATTGTCAGCGTTATTACTGGCAATAGTTTCGGCCATTACGGATAAGTGTAATTGTCGAAACATATTTATCATAATACACTAACGACTTTAACAACACTAACGGAGGAAATTTTAATGAAATTGCACATTGGACAAGTTTTGTATTACTTAATGCCTTATCTTAATAAAGTTCAAGGTGATGAATTTATTTTTCAATGTCCATACTGTAAGGATACTGGTAGAGATAATTTGAAATTCAATGAACGCAAAGGAATATTGCATTGTTTTGCAAATCCTGAACACTCAAAAATAATTTTCAAAAAAATTATGAGTAATCCCAAACTCAGGAGATTAAGTCAGGTATTAAATTATGAATATCAAGATGATATACCACCTTTAGCACCTGAAGTTCAGTTATATTATGCTCTTGCTTTTGATTCTCGTAATGATTATTTATTAGGGAATGATGAACTATTGAATTTAATATATCAAAAGCGTGGCATTACAAAAAAGACGGTTGAATTTATGAATATAGGTTTTAGTTGGCAAGACGATAAATGGGTGTTTCCAAGTTACGGATATAGAACTGATTCCGGCATGGATATATTAGGTTATGAGCTCCGCCCTAGAGATTTTTCGAAGAAAGGAATCTGTCGCTCAAAAGGCACACCCAATAATCTGTCTGCAGTAAATCCATATACAAAAAATACAGAAATATTGTGTATCGTTGAGGGGTATTTAGATGCTTATACCTTGTGGCAGCACTTAAACGAGAAAGAACAATCAAGCAAGTATCACATTGTAACACCGACAAATGGCATAAATTCTTTGCCAAAATATATTGACCGCATAGAGTTTGACAAATACAAAAAGCACTACCTTTTTGTAGATAATGATGAAGTTTCACGACCAATAGCAGATAAAATTTGTGCCAAATATCCGTTTGAAAACATCCGCCTTACCTGCGGCTGCAAAGATTTTAACGAGCATTATTTGAGGTGTATTAAGAAGATTTAAATTAGAAGACGAAGAATTATTTTATAGTTATAATTGATTTTATAAGGATAAAAATAAGTGAGTAATATAACAATAAATACATTAAATGAATTTTATAACTATGTAGATGCCAATGTTTTCAAACATACAGATGCTTTAAACCTTAAGGTTGATATTGATAAATTAAAAGATGTCGATAAATACCAAGTTCAACTAATAGTTGAATGTTTAAAATACACAATTCAAGCTGGCAAATTAAGACCATTTTTTACAGATGCAAATGGCAATTCATACCCTGATATTAAAAACTTGACGGATAATGATATCAACTATTTATTAAATTATTCAGATGCATCTAATAATTTTTACATTAAAGCAAAAATTAATCATTTTTTGTTTATAAAAACAAAGTGTAAAAATAAAATAAACTTTGCAAATAATGCAATAGATGCTTACATTGAACTTTTTAACAAGTATTTAACTACTGAATGCGATACTTGGTTAGAATTGTCCTATATTTATAACAATCTTACAGATTTAGTTTTTAAAGCAAAATATAAAATCAATGAACTAAAACTTTTATCAATAAGTATCGTAAAAACATCTAATAAAAATGTTTTAATTAGAGATGCCGCAGAATTTTTACTCGAAAAAGTTAAAAAGAAAAAATTTGATAAATCAGTTTTAAAAGGATTTATAAATATTTGTAAAACAAAAATTAAAAATTCTGAAGATAATATAAATTGGACTGAAGGATTTATTGAATTAGGTAGAAAAATTAGTCAGATACAAAATGGCAATTTACGCCAATGGGATTTATTGCAAGCAAAAGCTTATGAAAATGAGATGAAAAAAGCTCAGCAATTAAATAATAATGGTATTGTGGCAGCTTCTTGGTGTAAAGATGCTATCAAGTATTACAAAAAAGCAAAAAATAAAACTAAAGCTGATAAACTCTTCAAAAAATATGGGGATTTATGTAAAACAGTACAATATGCAACAATAGATTGTCCACCTTATGATTTACGGGCTGATATTGATAAATTAAAAGCATTTATTGATGAATCGAACAGCTTAGATGTTCTTTATGAAATAATTCATGGTTTTATTCCAAAATATGAAGATAATAAAAAGACTGCTGAAAAGATTCTTGCAAATTCCTCATTAACTAATTTTTGCTCTAGTGTTTATACAGATATCTATGGACAGGTTGTAGGATATGCAAGTACTGATGAAGAAAAATTTAAACATGAATTATGGAACTCTTACAATATAAGTTTTAATTTTAGTTCAATTTTATTATTTCATTATATTCAATATGCTTTAGAAGCGAATAAACTTAATACCGGTTTATTAATAGAATATTTAAAAACAACATGGTTAGGTAGTCTTATTAAAAAACAATTACCTGAAAACCAAATACTTGTATACCAATGGTTAGAACATATTGAACAACCTATAATGAGTTATTTCAATAAACAACAAAAATATTTATATGATAATAATTTCAGATTAACTTTTATAAATGAAGTTGATAGTTTAACTTTAAAAATAGAAGGAATCTTAAGAGATATAGTTGAATTAGCACATATAGAAGGTTTTTCCGTTCGGAAATTTGTAACTGATAAAAATGGTCGCCAGATTTCTAACTGGAAAAGCATTAATGAACTATTATGGGATTCCAACATCTTAAAAATTTTGCATGAAGATGACGTTTGGTTTATGAGATATTTTTTAACAGATCACTTAGATGTTAGAAATAATATTGCTCATTGTTTAATTTTGAATCCTTATCAAGAACAATATTACTATGGTTTTCAGTGGCTATTAATTATCATATTAAGACTATCAGTGTACCTAAAATTAAAAGATACTTTAGAAACTTAGATAACTAATTTTACAGGTTATATGAACGGGTAAAGATTTATATGTTCATTTGATAAATGAATTGTAATTTAGATAAAATTAATTATTTTGTATTATAATTTTTGTAAAATGAAGCAGGCTTAAATGTTAGATTTAGTTTTAAATACAGCAAAAACAACTCAAACCATAAATTGGTGGCAAGTAGCAACTCCATTTATAACGGCGATTGCTTCTTTTGGTGCAGTATATTTTGGGGCTTGGCTAACAGATAAAAGACGAGAAAAGGAAGAACATAAGTTAAATATTAATAAAGCAATAATATTACATACTTTAATTGAACTCCAAACGCCGGCTTTAATTGATTATCGAGATAAAACTTTAATTCCAAAACTTAAAGCAATAAATTTAGGGAATTTAACTATAGCGACCGAAAAATATCCATTTTTTTCTTGGTTATTGCCTATTAACATTAAAGATTATAATTTTTTGATTAATACAAGCAAAGGTGCTATAAGTGCTTTAAATCAAGTTTTACAGTATGAAGAAAAACTAAATGATACAATATTAGTCTTTAATAACTTTACATTAACTGATGATGAAAGGAAAGCTGCAAATTCTGAGTATATCCATATATCAAAAATTAAAAGTATAATTGAAACATTGTATGATACTTGTGATAGCTTAATTTATTTTTCGATTTTACTGCATAGATACTTAACTTATATGCTTACAGACATATACAAAGAGCAAATAACTTGTTCAGATAAGCTTATGGGGGTAGATCTTGTAACAGAAGCAAAAAATAATGAAATTATGTTAGGTTGGCTAAAAATGTTGCCTGAAAATTGGCATTGCGCAAGAATAGCAAAAGAACAAAACAATAACTAAAATTAAAAATTTAGGGGACTGTTTGGGGACTAATTTTACGCAAGGGGACTATAGTTTTCGGGAAGTTACAGTATGAAATTGTATCTAAATATCAACAAAAACAAGACTTTTGACAATTTACAACAGGTTACGAAAATTATAGAAATGGGTTCGAATCCCACCTCCTCCTCCATTTTAAAAGAGCCTGAAAAGGCTCTTTTTTAGTGCGTTTGCGTCCTTTTGAAATTTTCAAATTTTGAGTCCAATTAATGTCCTATTAATCCTTGTTGGGTTGAAAGACCAACCTCTGTACTATGGATGTTTGTTTTTTTATAATTACGGCAAGATATATTCAGCATCTACAATTTTTACATCATCAATAAATTGCACTTTATTAATCTTTAATTTGGAATTTCTTGGCAAAAGACACTCATCACATTCTATTAAAGCCTTCGTCCCTTTCGGAAGTTTTATTCGTAAAAGTGCACCATCACCATTTATTCCAGGGGAAGCAAATTGCTGAAAAATGTCGCTTGTCGGTTTAATTGCAGTACTCATATATGCTTTGTCTTTTACAATATTTCCCTCTTTTATACTATTCATAAAATCATTTATAAACTTCCAATCTTCATCGTTACCTTTATAATCACTTAAGGCCCTATAAACTACAGCATCTTCTTTCAAAGCAGGAGCTTTTTCAAAAGCTCTATCCAAAATTTCTATGTCTTTTTTATATACATCATTAAGCTTATCCACACGCAATGCCATGTTATACGGATACTGATCAAAATATGTATTTAAAATGCTATATTCTTCTTTCTCTAAATAAGCTCTAGGACTTGGAATTTCTCGTACATTAAGATTTTTTTGACCATCAGATAAGTAATTGTAGATATTATAAGCATGCTTATATTCTTTGTCTTTTTGAGTATTATATAATACCAGCCATTTTTGACGAGAAATTTCATACTTTTCCTCCAAATGGTTTATTTCATCATATAAGTCAGAATTACATTCGTGCTCTAACATATATCGCTTTTTTTCAATAATAGCATTGCGTATAGGCTGTATCTTTCTTGTATGATATTCGCTTGTATATTCTTTAATTTCTTTCAAAGTTTTTTTGTCAATGTTTTGAATAAAATCATCCACATATTGTTCAAGCTCTTCATCCGAATACTCTGATGGTTTTTTCTTAATAATTTCAGGGACAGATTTTAAAGTTTTTTTAGCATTATCAATTTCAACAATATCATGTTTAAGCAAATGAGAATTCTTTTTTAATGCTTTTAATGAACAATCTGATACTGACGCAGAATAACAATATTTGTTAATTGCGCGCATATATAATTGTTCAAAATTTATACCAGCCATTCAAAAACCCCTATTTCCAACTTTACTTCTTTTTATATTAAGTATTTTTTTTTACTAAAATTGCTCTATTATTACAAAAAATTAACTAAATTTTGTTCGAAATAATCAAACCAGGTGTTCTTTTACATCCAGGTTGATTTGTACGGTTAGATAGATTATTTTGGTAAAGTTGGCTTTGTGTGCGCATTTTGGGTCGGAAAAATTAAGTGTTCCAAAAAAAATCAAACCGGAAAATTGGACTTTTTCTGGACTGTACGGATAGATTGAGCTTTGTATATTATCAGTGAGATACGCACCAAATTTGAACAGTACGGATAATTTGATTATTTCGGAATAGTCCAGTTCCGCAAAATTTTAAAAATTTTAAAACAAAATCGGAAGTTTTTTCTTAAGGTTGGAATATTATAAAATTTTCTTTAAATAAATCATATCTACCAACTGCTTTTCATTTTCAAAAATTGGGTGCGGGTAGTTATCAATAAAAAAGTTTTTTAGTCTGTGAGTTTCTTGAAAACCTTGTTTTTTATAGAATTTCAAGGTATTGTTATTTTCTCCGGTTCCAAGGATTAAATATTTAAAATTTGTTTTATATTTATTACAGACAAAATTAATCAATGCTGAGGCATAGCCTTTATTTTGATACTGCGTATAAGTTGCAAGATTTTTTATTTCAACGGTTTCCTTATCAATCTCCATAACAGCACAGATTGATGTCAAGATATCATTATCGTACAAAGCAAAAAGTTTTGACGATTCCAGATATTTGTTAATCATTGCTTTATCTTCATCGCCGATTAATAGAATATCCATATAATCCTTTTTATTCGTAGTTATTTCTTTAATTTGCATAAGTTAAATATATCATAATTGATACAAAACCGAAACAAAGGTCGGAAATAGGGGGATAATGCTTTGTTCTCAGAGTTAATGCGTATGTACCCAATGAAATAGAATATTATAAGAAATCCGTATTAAAAACAGGGTTTTATTAAGAATGTATTAATGAAAACTTTGCTCAACTGTTTAACATTTTAAATTTATTTTGCCCGAAATAATCAAACTATCTGTAAAATATAATCAAACCATGTGTTCTTTTACACTTTTATTCAAAACAGTTGTTACTTGGCATCCGATTGGGGAGGAAGTAATTTTCAGGTAGGGTGGACATAATAAAGCTTAATCATAACTAGCAAAAAATATTTTTAGATGTTTTAATTTCAGTATGCTAAATAGGATTTCTGACAAAAATAACAATATCAGTTTCGGTATTCGGATAAAACTTTCGGACAAAGGGCTTTTGAATTTACCGCAAAAGACGGACATTTTGTATTCTTCAAGCCCTCTGGATTTTTTCTACAAGGAGCCGAAAAATAAGAAAAAACTTGATGCACTTTCTATAAAAATTAAGGACAGAATTCGCAAAGAGCAGGCAAAGCCTGATAATTCCAATCTGAAGAAAAATGTTTTAAGAAAAAGTTTTAATGCTGCAAACAAATTAAGGGCAGTCGCAAGTAAAATTCTTGTGTTTGAAAATATAAGATCGTTTTATAACTCGTTCCGTCTAATCAGAAAAATGACTCCGGCTTCTCCGCAGTATATTGAAGAATGGGCAAAAATAGGCAATTCTGTTCATGACAAATTTATTGATATGAATATAGAAAGCGGAAAGATTGAGAAGATTGCAAAATCCGGACAGGCACACATTTTTCTTATGAATCATGATAATCCCGAAAGAGATAAATTTATTTATCCGATTTTTAATTCGTTTTTGAATTACGCTTATACTGCCTTCGGCAAACAAAATAACTGCCCGCGTCCGAATATTGTTGTCAGCACTAATGTCTTAAAACTGGTTAATAAAAAGTTCAGGAATATTTATTTGAAAATGGGGCTTATACCTGTTGATGCCGATATGACGTCAAAAAATGTCGACAAAAATGTTGTACCTGTTAAGTATTTAATCGCAAAATTTATAGACCACAAATGTAACTTATTTATTTTCCCTGAAGGCAACAATTCCATCTATAAAGATAAAACTTTGAAAGAGAAGTTTCAGCCGGGTATTGCAAAAATTATAAAAAATATTTTGCAAAATAAAGATTCTGTTAGGGTTGTGCCATTAGGGCTTTCATACAATGATACCAAAAATAGTATGGGATCAATTCATATTGGCGATACCATTGTTTTGAAGAATGTGGATAATGAAATTTTTTACACAAAAGATGCTAAAGAAAAAATTTCTCTCGGCAACATAAATAACAGAACAATAACCGCAAACATTGTAAAATTACTTTCCTCAAAGCTTGAAGACAGTGTAATTTCCAGCAAAATAAATGTTTAAATTTAAACTCAATAATGCCCTGTCAATAGGCCTTGATCCTTACTTAGCTTTGCCTGCTTTGAAATCCTTAATGATAGAAGCTTCAGCCCTTTCAAAAACCTGTTCCATTTGTTCGTTGGTTTTGCCGGCTGCTTTTGCTTTTTTGTAAGTTTCCGGAGTTGTTTTGCAGTATGTGATGTCTAAAAATTCACCGTTAGCAAAAGCGCCTTCGCAGGTGTAGGTTTTCTTTGTCAATATCTTAAGTGCTGTAACCGGTTTGCATTGACCTGCCTCATAAGCCTTTCTTAAATGAGCATCCGGTCCTTCATAATTCTTTAATCCTGCAAGTAGCATTATTTCTCGTTGTTTATCAAAGAAGCTTTTTAGATATAGTTGTCGGACTTCTGAATTTTTGCAGTAATAAATCCCTTCAAGTGACGGTTTGGCATTTGGGTCATTTGAATATGAACTGTATGAGGTTAAGGAATTCATCGGACTCCAAATAAAACCGTTTGTTTCATATATTTTGTCATCTATGTCATCAGCAAATGTGCCTGCGTAAAATCCGCATCCAAAAATTCCTATTACACCTAAAATAGTGCTAAAAATTTTAACTCTCTTCATTATGAATTCTCCAGCATATTATTAATGTTTATTATAAATAATTATAAAATTTTTGAATAATTTGTCAAGTAAGATAAACTGTTTATTATGGAACGGGAACAGGTGATAAGAATATTTGCAGAAAATCTTCGCGCGGAACGTGCAAGGAAAAAATTAACTCAGGAACAGCTTGCGGAGAAAGCTGACATTACCCCGGAATATTTAGCGCGGATTGAATCGGAAAAGTATAACCCGTCGCTTGTTGTTATTGTAAATCTGGCGCTCGCTCTTGATGTAAGTATTGAAAAACTTATTCCGCTTAATTAATTTCAAATTGTTGTTTGTTGTATAATTTAGTATGAAAAATTTGAGGTAATTATGCAGACAATCAAAATAACTAAAATGCAAGGCTTAGGGAACGATTTTGTAGTTCTTGACTATGAGGAATACGAAAAAACAGGGCTTTCAATGGAAGATTTGTCCGTCAAACTCTGTGACAGACACTTTGGAATAGGTGCTGACGGGATGATTATACCTTATATCAAAGGTTTTTCAACTTCTGCTTTAAATGCCGGCTCCGCATATGAAAAACTGTTTTCAGAGCCTCTTAAAACAGATATCGGCTGGTATTTCTATAATTCTGACGGCTCAACCGCCCAGATGTGCGGAAACGGGATGAGATGCTTTGCAAAATATGCTTATGATAAAGGGTTAGTTAATAAAAAACAGTTCAGCGTTCAAACTCTTGCAGGAATCATAAAACCGGAACTTCTTGACGGCGGGCTGGTGAAAGTCGATATGGGCGCGCCTGTTTTGGAGGATGAAAAAATCCCGTTTAAAGGTGAAAGAAAGCTCAGGGCGTTTGACTGTGAGTTTGAGATTTTTCCTGTATCAATGGGAAACCCTCACTGTGTAATCTTTACGGATGAAGATCCGCTTGAATTAGCCAGAACTTACGGGCCGGCAATCGAAAAACACGAATATTTTCCGGAGAAAACGAACACCGAGTTTGTGAAAGTTCTATCCCGCAATGAGGCTGAAATGCGTGTTTATGAGCGCGGGTGCGGAATTACCCTTGCCTGCGGAACAGGTGCATGTGCAACTGTCGTTGCCTCTGTTTTAAATAACTTAACAGAAAATAAGGTGAAAGTTAATCTTTCCGGAGGCTCTGTAATCATTGAATGGCGCGGAAATAAGGATAATTTAACAGAACACGTTTTCATGACAGGAAGCGCAGATTACAGCTTTTTTGCAGATTACATCTTGTAAAAAATACCGTTTCCATGATATTATTGATTTACAGCCAAATATAAATATAAAGGAGAAATAAAATATGAAAACTTACGAATTGTTAGCTGTATTTAAGCCAAACCTTGATGCAGAAGAAGTTGACAAACAGATTACTGCATTGAACGGTATTATCAAAGATTTTGCCGGTACTGTTGAAAACACCGACAAAATGGGCAGAAAAAAACTTGCTTACGATATCCAGAACTTCCGTGACGGATTTTTCGTAACAATGAATCTTTCAATCCCTGCAGACAAAGTTGCAGAATTCAAAAGACAATTGAGATTGAATGACAATATTTTGAGAACTATGTTTATGGAAGTTCCCAAAGCTCAAGCTGTAAAGTAGGCAATCTGAAAAGAGGAAATTAAATGTCTTTAGCAAAATCAGTAGTAACCGGAACAGTTTACAGAACACCCGAAAAACGTTTTACGCAAAACAATGTCGGAGTTTCGGCATTTGTTTTGAACATAGGCGACAGAGATGAAATGCTTATCCGCATAATTTCTAAAAGAAATTCTCTGGATGAGCTGGTTTCGTCATTGAACAAAGGCGACAAAGTTCTTGTAGAAGGCCGGCTTCAGACCGCAACAGTCAAATCAGACGACGGTACGGAAAAAAGAATTTACGAAATCGACGCCAACACAATTGAAAGATGGGGCGAAATTACAGCTTCATCAGGCAATCTGGACTTCGGCGGAGAAGATATCGTGAAATTTGAATCCGACGATATGTCTAATGAACTGATTAACGAAGACGAAATTCCATTTTAATTGAAATAAGGAGTCCGAAATGGGCAGCGGAAAATTTATTCCGGCAATGATGCATAAATATACTGTTCAAACGCATAAAATAAAACAGGAACAATACAAATCCACTTATAAATATTTTCGGAATAAAGCTGCAAATAATAAAAATAAAATGGATGATATATTTGTAAAAACAGAAGCTATAGAAAAATTAGTTTCAAATAAATCAATTATCAAAATATTGACGGATAAGGTATTAAACACTAAAATCAAATAAAATAAGGTCGAGCGCGCAAGCGCAAAATAGAAAGGTAAAATTTAAAACAATGGCAAGACAGGAACAGGATAAGAAAAAACGCAAAAACTGCTCACTCTGTGCAGATAAAGTTACTTCTATCGATTATAAAGATGCCGCTAAATTAAAAAGATACTTAACAGAAGCAGGCAAAATTATTCCGAGAAGAATAACCGGCAACTGTGCAGAACACCAGCGTATGATTGCAAAAGCTATCAAACGTGCACGTGAAGCAGCTATTATTGATTATGTTTTTGACTAATCGGATTGATAGTTTTAATAGAAAGGGCGGTCTTGATGGGCCGCTCTTTTAGTTTGTTTAAAGTGTTATATAACGCAAATTACACAGATATTATAAAAAATACGTCATTCTGAGGGCTTTAGCCCGAAGAATCCACTTGCGTTTTTAGGAGAGATCCTTCGCCCTCTCACAAAACGATACTTAATCGTTTTGTTCGGCAGAGTGGCTCAGGATGACACAATTTTGAATATTTTTAACGGAATTTGCTGTATAAGTTCCTGTTTAAACCCGTTGATACGGAAAATCAATCGTGCTAAAATTTTTGTATGACAAAAAGTTGTATAAAAATTGAACCGATGCAAAAAGCCTACCTTGATGACGTGATGGTTGTGGAAGAGAAGGCTTACGGGCCTCACCACTGGTCAAAGGAATCTTTTTTCAATGAATTAAACAGTGAACTTGCCAGATATTACTGCGCATTTAATGAAAAGGGCGAATTGAGCGGATATGCAGGCTGCTGGCAGATTTTGGAGGAAGCGCATATTACAAATATTGCGGTATCTCCGGATTTTCGCCGTCAGCATATCGGGGAGGCACTTTTGACCGTCATAATTGAGTCTTGCCGCAAAGCAATGGTTAAATATATTACTCTGGAAGTCAGGGTTTCTAATGCGCCGGCAATAGCGCTATATGAAAAATACGGCTTTAAATCGCTCGGTGTCCGCAAAGGATACTATCAGGACAATGATGAAGATGCCTTAATAATGTGGACAGAAAACATATTTTACGATAAATTTAAGAGTATATACGAACAAAATCTTAAGAGTTTAAACGAAAAAGCAGGAATTACATATAAATTATGACAGAAGAAGCTGTACAACCTCGTGTAAAAACCGCCCGTCAGAATACTGCAAAATCCGGATTGAAATTCAGTTTCAGCAGTCTTGTGCTGATAATTTTTTGTTCATTTCTTCTTGTAATTTCAACATTTATTCAGCTAAATATAATTCATTTCGGGCTTCCGGCGGATATGTTTTCAGGGAAAGAATTAAAAATACAGGATTATGTCCATACGTTTAATCTTATTCCTCAGGTGCCGGCGGTAATGTTTATCGCGGGGCTTCTGGGTCGGAAGTTCGGACTTGCAAGTGTATTGATTTACATTTTGACCGGACTTTTTATCCTGCCTGTTTTTGCGTTAGGCGGCGGCTGGCGGTATATCGGAGAGTACGGGTTCGGGTATATTCTGGCTTATATTCCGGCAGTTTATATGACCGGAACAATTTTAAAATCCGGTTTTACATACAAAAATATCGGAAAAGCGGTTTTTGCCGGAATATTTACAATTCACATAATCGGAATTCTGTATATGCTTGCGGTTGCGGGTATCCGTCATGAGGGTTTAATGTTTACGACTGGCTGGATTCTGGCGCAGAGCGGGGTTAAGATTATTTACGATTTTATCCTGAGTTATTTGTCAGTGCTTGTTGCAAAATATGCCCGTCTGGTGCTCTGGCTTTATTTGTAACGAAATGTAAAGATAAGTTTAAAATAGCCTGAAACCCTTGCTACAATGGCGGTATGGTATGGTATGGTATGGGAGTAGTTTATAAAGTTTTTCGCCATTTCTGCCGATATATAAGGCAGGAAAGGAATGAAAAATGGGGCTGTCTGCATCACAGGCTCGATTGTTGAGTATAACCTCTCGTATATCAGACAATGAATTAAGGAGCCAGACTATAACTACTGCAAAAACATCTCTTGCCAACGAAACAACGGCAGCAAGCGCGGCTTACATGGATGCGCTGAATGCAACAGAGTTGAATTATTCGTTTTATGATGCCAACGGCACAAAGATATCAATGCCTTTGACGGGTGCAGTGATGTATGAATATTCGGAATTAAAGAACCAGTACGGGATAATCAACCAGCACGGGCAGATACTTGTTTCAGAGCGTGATGCTGCAAACTACGAAAACAGCGCAAATGTTGCGGAATTTCTTCAAAAATACGGGTTTGAAAACTCATTTGAGCAAACAACAACCACAACAGTTACAAAAGTCGACAATGACGGCTATACCGAGGCGATGGAGGAGTACGAAGAAGAAGTGGAAAAATTGAAATCAGAAGAGCCGCAGCCGACAGACCCGATTTATAAAATACCCGGAAAAGAAGGCGCAGGTTTTGACTATTATGAGAGTTTTATGTGGGCTACTCATATTTGCTACGGGGGTGCGATGGCTGCATTATGCATATCATTAGGACTCGAGGGAAAAAAGATATATGCTTCTGATGGTACTTTAATATTGGAATATGGCAAGGATGGTTTTGTTGCTTATAAAGAAGATAAAAGCGGTGATAGTATAGGCTGGGGAACAGGTCTGCCTTATAATGTTGGTAATGCGATTAGAGATCCAATTGACTGTTATTCTCATGTTTTTACCCATCTGCTAAATCCAACTATATCTGAAGCACTAAGCGGGTATAAAGATTATACGACAAGCACAGGGGAAACTTTAAGAATTTATAGGTCTATGTGGATAATGAATCAGGATGGATTGACTGATCCTGAAGACGATCAATATTGCTTATGGTGGAATGATGAAAGTGGATGTCATAGGCAGTCCAGAGCAGCAGAATTGGCAGAAATTTTGAGAGCAGATGCCAAGCCAGGCAAGACAATTTTGTATGCCTGCGGCGATACAGGTGAAAATATAACTCAAGCCTCATCGGAGGTCGAAAAATTGTTGAGTGATTATTATTTTGATGAAAACGGTGAAAAAAAATTAAAAACAATGGAGCAAAAAATAATAGACCTTGACTATGCAAGTTGTAATAAATTGTTGTCAGATCAGGAACTATACGATGCAATTGAACATTTTGTAAATCATGATATAAAACAATCACTTTTAGGTTCCGATGATTCATATGACGAGGACGCCTACGAAAAAGACCATGACGAATGGGAAGAAAAGATGGGCAATCTGAAAGAACCTGATATAAACGATTTCACAATAACCGAAACCCTGACAGAAACAACAATTGACGTGGAAGCCGAAAGCGACGAAGGCCAGTGGTACATAAACCTCTGGCACAGGATGAACGGCCCGAGTATTTATAAAGTTACTCTTGAAGGCTATGATAACGGAATTCATGATCCTGAAAACGACGGAACAATAGAAGGCGACAACGTCAAAAGCCCGACAAACGGCAGAACAGAAAGCGGATTGCCGCTGTACAAAGTTCTTGAGGACGGATTAATGAATAATGCTGAATGGCTTCAGTATGCGCTGAGAAACGGCAAAGTCACCTTAGAACGTGTCGACTTTACAGAGCCGACCGAATACGGAACAGGGCTTGATAAATACACGTGGAATTCCATCCAATGGACAAACGCGGCAGACATAACCGAAAGCCAGAACGAGGCTGCAATAACTAAAGCAGAAGTCGAATACGAACAGGCATTAAACGATATTCAGGCAAAAGATAAACAGTATGACAATCAATTAAAAATTCTTGATACAGAACACAATGCACTTCAGACAGAATATGACAGCATAAAATCTATTATAGAAAAAACAGTTGAACGTAATTTAAAATTGTATTCGTAAATTCGGTACTTATATAGCAAATTCCGCTGATAACACTAAACAACCGTCATTTGGAGTGAGTCGGTCGGATTTGCTAATCCGCCACACTAATTAGTCTGTAGGTTGCGGTAAAAAATCAGGTTATTTAACTAAATATTGAACAAGTTTCCTGACGTCTTTGTTCCAGAGTCCGTTCCAGTTTCGAAGGATAATGTCTGCCGGACAAAGCCCTTCAAGAGTCAGTTCCTTTATCGGTTCAAGGAATTTTTCTTCTCTTGTGTTCATTTCAATCAGAGATTTTTCTGCGATATAGAGAATTTCTTTTGCGATTTCGCCGGCTTCAATATTGCCTATTCTGGCAGAAAGCGCGTTTTTAGGAACATTGTACCTGAGTTCTGCAAAATCGTTGTATGTGAATTTTGACAGAAGTTCCTCAATCTCATCCATTGCGCTGTCGTTGTATAAAATCCCCTTGTAAATCGCAAGAACCGAGTAAATCATATTTTTTCCGACGCAATCATGGTTTCTGATTTCAATAAAGTTTCTAAGGCGGACTTCCGGAAAATAAAGGTTTGCGTGAAGTTCAAAGTCTTCTAACTCTGCGTCAAAGTCGCCGAAGCCTTTTTGCATAAATTCTTCAAAGTTGATTTTGCCCTTGATTTCTACCGGAATTCCGTTTCTGTTTATGAAAATAATCGGGCTTTTCAAAACATTATCTACGTATTTTTCAAATGAAAAATCATCAGACATTTTTCCGCAGAACCCGCATCTGTCGTTGTCTGTATTCAGCCAGCTTAGTGCACGGAAAGTTTTGTATCCAGTTTCGACTCCCCCGCGGATAGGTGAATTTGCAAACATCGCAGTTATAAATGGAACAAGTTTGTTGGCTGTTTTGAATTTCCGCATTGCATCTTCTTCATCTTTGAAGTCAAATGTTCCTTGAATTCCAGCCGTTTCTCTCATCATAACGTCTGACAAAATCCCCCACAAATACTGTGCCATGATTTTGTAGCGTCTTTTTGGAATAAGGTTGATATTTTTATGCGTCGAAAGAGGCGAAACTCCGTATTCAAGAAGTTTAATGTTGAATTTTTCAAGAACAGGTTCAAGCTTTTTGTTGAGAAAATCTATTTTGTTTTTCAGTTCATCAATAGTTTTTTCAGGCTTAATACTCAATTCCGTCTGGCATCCGGGTTCAAGCGTAATCGTATCATGACCTTGCTTAAGACCGATAATGTTGTAGTCATCGGTTATGTAATCCCAGTTTTCTGTTTTTGCAAATGAGCGGAGAAAATTACAAATCCCGAAGTTTCCGTCGTATGGAACAGCCTTTGTAGTTTCTAAATAAATCGGAAGCCTTTCATACTCAATACCTACATTCAAATCGTTGTCAGTTTTGCAATCTGATGTGAAAAGTTTTATTATCTCAGATTTTTCCAGTTTTTCCTTAGTCTGCAAATTACTCACACTGTCCTCCGTTAAAACTATACTATAACCATTGTTAAAATATCAAATATTATATAAAGAAACATTAGCCTGTCTGTGGTATTATAGTAGTTAAGATGAACTATTTTGAACGCGCAAAATTTTTTAAAACTAAAAAACGACTCGGACAGAACTTTCTGATTAATCCGGACGTGATTGAAGATATTATCACTCATGCGGAAATTTCGCCGGAAGATACTGTTATCGAAATCGGGCCGGGCGTAGGTTTTGTAACAGAACAGCTTGTGAAGTATGCAAAAAAAGTTATTGCAATTGAACTTGACGAAGAAGCCGTCAAGGAGCTTGAAAAACTGAATGCTCCTAATCTTAAAATAATTCATCAGGATATTCTAAAGACTGATTTTTCTGCTTTGACAACAGAAAAAGTCAAGGTTGTCGCAAATATTCCATATTACATTACAAGTCCGATTATTGCGCATTTGCTGGGCGAAGTTGACGACTTAGACAACAAAAACAGAAACTTAATCAAAGATATTATACTGATGGTTCAGGAGGAAGTCGCGTTAAGAATGGCGGCAGACGAAACTTCACCATCCAAGCAGTACGGGCTTCTGACAATTTTGTCACAGTTTTGGGCTGATGTTGAAATTTTTAGAAGAGTCGGGCGAAAATCTTTCTACCCTGCGCCCAAGGTTAATTCAGCATTGGTGAAACTTGTCGTTAGAGAAAATCCGAAACTTGATTTGACGGATTATTCTCATTTTAGAAAAACAGTGAAAGCCGCATTTTCACAACGCCGCAAAAATATTAAAAACTGTCTTATGCACGGCGGATTTTCAAAAGAAAATATTCAAAAATCGCTTGCAGCAGTCGGAATAGATGAAAACACAAGAGGCGAAAAACTTTCGATTGAAACGTTCGGGAAACTTTCAGAAGAGCTTATAAAAAATAAAGATGCATAAAACTACCCTCCCTTTAGGGGAGGGTCGGAATTTTTAATTCCGGGGTGGGTAAAATTGCATAAGTATAATAAAAATAATTTAAAAAATGCAAATGAACTAAGAAAAAATCCGACAGCGCCGGAAAAGATTTTATGGGAAGAATTAAGAAAAAGCAAACTGGGCTGTAAATTCAGAAGACAGCAGCCCATTGGGGCTTATATAGCGGATTTTGTATGTTTTTATCCGAAAATTGTAATAGAACTTGACGGCGGACAACATAATGAAAACATAGCGCTTCAGAAAGACTTTGTCCGTGATGAATTTTTGAAAAAAGAAGGTTTTAGAGTTATAAGAATCTGGAATAGTGATATTTATAAAAATTTAGAAGGGGTTGTTGAATATATAAAGCAAGAAATTACGGCTTTATCACCCACCCCGAAATCGGAGATTTCGACCCTCCCCTCAAGGGAGGGTATAAGCCAGCCTTCCACAAAGCAAAATCAAAAGATACGTAACACCAACTCCTCATCAAGGGAGTGTAGCTGTAGTTTGCAGAAAGCAGGAAAAAAATATGTTTAAGAAATCAAGCAACGATAATCAATTGATTTATTCCTCAAGCGCCTCAATTGAAGGGAGTCGCAGTGGGGAAATAATTATTCAATGTCCTGCAAAGATTAACCTTGATTTAAAGGTAACTTCAAAACGGCCTGACGGGTTTCATAATATCACGAGCATAATGCAGACAATAAGTTTATATGATTTTCTGTCACTGAAAGCGGAGCCTGCAGAAAAATTTGAAATTAATCTATCCGGAACAAGTGATGAAATCCCTTATAATGAAAAAAATCTGGTTTATAAAGCTATTTTGTTATTTATTGAAAAACTCAATCTTTCTCTGTACAGGATTGATGTTTATATTGAAAAAAATATTCCGGTATCTGCAGGGCTTGCGGGCGGAAGCACGAATGCCGCAGGGATTTTGAAGGGATTGAATGTGCTTTTAAATAATCCGTTGTCTGATAAGGTTTTGCATGAATTGTGCGCAAAGCTAGGTTCTGATTTGAATTTTTGCCTTAAAGGCGGAAGGCAGCTTACAACTGGCAGAGGTGAAATTCTTGAAGAATTGCCGTTTGAAGAGTTTGAAGTTTCATTGATAAAACCTTTAAACCTTGGAATCAGCGCAAAAGAAGCGTATACAAAATTCTCCAAAAAATTGTCTGAAGGCAAGTCAGGCCGTGAAAATTTCAAAAACGATCTTGAGTGGGCGGTAATAGACGATTATAAAGAACTTCAAAAAATAAAAAATCTTTATCCGGATTCAATGATGTCAGGTTCCGGTTCTTCGTATTTTTTGATTAACGGTGAATTTGGCGCTATGGAAGGTTATGTTGTGAAAAATGGTCTTAAGGCCGTTCCGGACGGTGTAAAAGTCATTTGATTTCCGGCAGGAAGTTGAAAGTTGTCCTGTCATATTAGTATAAAGCGTAATTTTTTTCTTTGTCCGGTATGTTTTAATTAAAAAGAAAAAGGAAAGAATTATGAACAAGAATATTTTTAACATTTTGGCGTTTTCTCTTTTGTTGTCAGCTTCAGCAGGCGGAGTCGCGGCGACGAATGAAATTACTTTTGACAACCAGAATTTTATTCTTAAAGCAACGGCTCAGTCGCTTGATTTGCCGGATGCAATGAATGAGTATTTTCCAAACGGAGAAAACCATAATTCATGGACAAAAATGATAGGAGTTTATCATCTTCCGGAAGTTAAAGATCCGATAGATTATGCACAGGATGTTGACAAAGATATTGAAAATAACGAAACCTGCGTGCTTTTGAAATTTGCCAAAAACAAAAAAACAGATCAGGCTGTCATAAGTTATCTTGAAAACGGAAACGAAAACGGCAAAAACTTTTTCACATACAATGTATTTAAGTATGAGAAAAACCCGCTTAAAGGAATAACCGAATTCCGGTATTCCGTCAAATATTTTTTCAAAAACAATGAAGAAATAGTCGGAATAGCAAACAGAGTAAAGGCAGACAACGACAAATATATGACAATGCTGATAACGTCTCCTATACCGCCGATTGTTGAAAAAGAATTGGCGCCGTAAAGATTACAGAAATTTAAAACGGCATTCCGTACAGCCCCTGCATTCCGTTTTGCATCATAAACATCTGCTGGCTGCTGTCGTAGTTTTGCGGGAATTGTTCATAACTCATCGGTGCAGATTTCATTTTGCCGTCAGAATTTTTCTTAATTTCATGCGGTTCCCGTTTTGCGGCAACTTCTTCTTTGTTGCGCTGGAGAAATTTTGGAATCGGCATAGCATAATCATCTGCATCATCTTGCGCTTCGCTGTTTTTGTAGTCCATATACATAAAGCCGTTCAAATCCTGTCCGTAGCCTTCCGGCGGAACGTAGTTGTTAGAATTGCCTCTGCCTCCGGCGAGAACCACAGGAGCCGCAAGTGCCATACAAATACTCAAACTTAAAATTTTTTTAAACATTAACCCTCCGTTAGAGATTTTCCAATAAGTTAATTTTATTTTATCAACATTATAACAGAAATTATTTAAGAGGCAAACTTAATAATTACGGGACTTATAAAGAAAATTCTGTTAAAAATCTCAAAATTGCGTCATACTGAGCGTTAGCGAAGTATCTAATAAATAAGATTCTTCGGGCTAAAGCCCTCAGAATGACGTGCTTTTGATAATATCCGTGGAATTTGCTCATAAGTCCCATAATACTCAAGAACTATTGCAATATTCAGGTAAGTTTGCTACAATGTTAGCAGGAAAGAAGGTTAGGATTATGATTAGTGCAGTGAGAATGTTTGCTAATAATTATGCGTCCGCTCAAAATCAGGCGCGTCAGAATATGATAAGCCAGAGATATAACGAGATTTATTCTCATGAACTTGCCCACAAAAGAGCCGGCGGAAATCTTGCAGGTAATATTGTTATCGAACGGGATGAAAACGGTGTTCCTGTCGGAGGTCATGTGGCTATAAAAATGCCGGCTCTGGATAAAAATAACCCTGATAAAACAATAAAAGATGCAAATACTGTTATTAATTCAGCGATGGCACCGTCGGATCCGTCTGCTCAGGATTTTAAAGTTGCATCTCAGGCAAGAGAAATCAAATCTCAGGCTGAAAGTTATAAAAGAACTCATCCTGAAAGCGGTAAAAAATTGAATGTGATGGCTTAAATGTTATGAAAAAAGTTTTAGCAGTCCTTTTAATATTCATTTTCAACGGAATATTTACGATATCTCCGGCCTTTGCAGAAAATGTTATGTTCAATGTCGAAACAAAAAAAGTTCATAAAGTTTCCTGTCCGCACGCTCAAAAGTGTACTAAAAATTGTATTAAAATAGATAGGAAAGATGCCTATCATCAAGGCGGAAAACCTTGCAAAACCTGCGGCGGATAAAAGTTTTTTTTTGTATAATGGGCGGGCTGAGATTTCAGCCCGCCCAAAAAATTATTTTTCAGCAAGTTCTTCGGCTTTTAATTTAGCTTTTTCAGCCTTTTCATCAGCTTTCATCGCCTTTTTTTCGGCTTCTTCTTCTTTTTTAAGCGCGTGTTTTTCTTTAATTTCGTCAACCTTTTCTTTTACGTTTTCAGCGCCTTTCTTGATGTTTTCTTTAACTTCACCGGCTTTGTCTTTAATGTGTTCTGCCGTGCGTTCAGCTTTTTCTTTTAAAGTTTCTTTATCGTGTGTTTTTTCGTCTTTCATAATCTTTCTCCTTTAATTTCCGGTAGTACAGCTATCCACAGACTTATTATAAAATACTTTGCACAGGGTTAAATTGCCCGTCTGATTAATATGACAAGTTTTATATTATGCTTTCGAAGATTATATTTTTGGAGTATGATTTTTTAGAGGAGATTTATATGAAAGCACTTGTATATGATAAAAACGTTGAAGGAAGTATAAAATTTTGCGAAAGGGAAATTCCTGAAATAAAAAATCCGAAAGATGCGATTGTGAAGGTTACATTGTCTACGATTTGTACAAGTGATTTGCATATAAAGAATGGTTTTGTGCCGAAAGCGAACAACAACGTAATTCTGGGACATGAATTTGTCGGAGAAGTTGTTGCTGTGGGGCCGGAAGTAAATAAGTTTTCTGTCGGCGACAGAGTGAGCGCAAACTGTGAAACTTTTTGCGGGGAATGTTATTTTTGCAAAAGAGGTTTCATAAATAATTGCCTTAACGGCGGCTGGGAACTCGGATGCCGGATTGACGGGTGTCAGGCTGAATATGTAAGAGTTCCGTATGCAGATAACGGGTTGACGAAATTGCCTGTGGGGGTAAGTTATGAGAATGCACTTTTTGTGGGGGACATTTTATCAAGCGGATATTTCGGCGCTGAGATGTGTGAAATCCGTCAGGGTGATTGCGTTGCTGTAATCGGCTCGGGGCCTGTTGGTTTGTGTGCGATGATGTGCGCCAAATATCTCGGCGCCGGCACAATTATCGCAATAGATTTTGATGAAACAAGGTTAAAAATTGCACAGGAAAACGGGCTTGCGGATTATACTTTCAACCCTTCAAAATGCAATATAGAAGAAGAAATTAAAAAACTGACCGAAAACCGCGGGGCAGACGGGGTTATAGAATGCGCCGGCACAAAAGAAACCTTTGAAATGTCCTGGAAAATTGCAAGACCTAATGCAGTGGTCGGGGTTGTTGCAATGTATGAGGAAAATCTGACTCTGCCGCTTCCTGAGATGTACGGCAAGAATTTAACCTTCAAAACCGGCGGGGTAGATGCCGTTCATTGCGAAAAGCTTGTAAATTTGATAAAAGAAAAGAAAATTTCTACGGATTTTTTGATTACGCAAAGGTTTAAATTAAGCGGCATTCAGGAGGCCTACAAACTTTTTGAGCAAAAGCCCGACGGATGTTTGAAAATCGCTATTGAACCCGATTAAGGTTTTACTACATTATTTCAATCATATCTAGAAATCAAAGATTTCGTGCAAAATGTCCGGTTTCCCACAGAATCCCAATGTCATCCTGAGGCGCACGAGCAGATGGTGAAAGGCGTAAGCCGTACCTGTTTGTTGCGAGTGCGGGAAGCCGAAGGATCTTCTGACAACGCAAACAGATTCTTCGGGCGTTTCACTCCCTCAGAATGACATGACTGAGAAAAAATGGAGCGATTTCTTATCGCCTTACAGTTTTAACGCCTTTTTAAATCCTCCTCACCCTTCACGCCTCACTTATCAGACCCTCCTACAAGACGAAAGGGCGGATAAATTTCCGCCCTGAACTTTTATATTTTAATAAGAAAAAATTTGCTGTCTTTGTTTGCCAGAACTTTGTGCTGTTCATCTTTTTTGAATAACAAAATTTCTCCTTTGCCAACTGTGAATTTTTCAGCGTCAAAATGAAGCTCGAGTTCTCCGTCCAAAACATATACAGCCGCATCACAAACAGAAGTATGTGTGTCGATTATTTCTTCTTTCTTCAGCGCAATAATGCTTAAGCAGCTGTCATTTTGTTCCATCAAAGTTTTCTTCATAAATTTTTCATCATCAAGATTAACAATATCTTTTGCTTTTAATACGTTGTAAAACATAAAATTCCTCCTTAAAAACTGTTACATTTCAGATTAAAGATTATTAACGCATAATTCTATTCTCCTGCCGGGGAAAAAATATAAAAATAAAAACACCGGTTTTTTGATAATAGCCGGCGTTTTTTATTGTTTGTAAGTTTAATACTTAAATTTTATGCGTAATCAGTGCATATATGTCATTGAAAATTACGAAAACCATAAGCGCAATCAGGAACAAAAATCCTGCGGTGCCGATTTTTTCGATAATCTCTTCTTCAAGCGGTCTGCCTCTTAGTTTTTCGATAATCAGGAATAAGACATGTCCTCCGTCAAGAGCCGGTATCGGCAGGAAGTTTACAATCGCAAGGTCAAGCGATATAAGCGCTGCAAGAAGTATGCCTGATAAAATTCCCTCATCCTGAATTTTATCGCCGCCAATTTTGGTGATAACAATTACCCCGTGAAGATCGTTCAGCTGAACTTTGCCCGTAAATATTTGTTTTAAGCCGTAAAGGAGCATATATGTGTTGTCATACAGGTATTTGTTACTGCCTGCAACAATTGATTTAAAGTCTTTTGTCGGAATTATAATCTCATTTGCACAGTATTCAACACCGATAAGCCCGTCTTTATTTGAATAAACAGGATTTAATTTTACGATTTCACCGTTTCTTTCAACTGTAATGTTTATAGGGTGAACATTGTCAGAAATTGCATAAGCCACATCATTAAGGGTTATTGTGCCGTCTGATAGAAAATATTTTCTGCCCTCAATCTCATCTCTCAATTTTTTCTGGCTGTCGCTTAATGGAATTTCATTGTCTTTATATTTTTCAATCCCGATAATCTGATCTCTGTTCAATTTTATCTGAGGCTCAGTGCCAACCGAAGGAATCTGAACCATTACATCTTCAGGAATGATTTCATCTTCTTTGAAAGCAGGGTTGAGTTTCTTAAGTTTTTCCGTATTTTTGCCGATATATGCCCCGTCAGCTTTGCCGTCAAATTTGCTGCTCAATTTTGCAAAAGCCATAAGTCCGTACGGAGTGTTGATTTCTGAACCGTTAATTTCTATAATTCTGTCACCCTTTTGAAGTCCTGATTTCCATATAGCCTCGGATTTCTCGGCAACAATATTTTTAACAGTAACAGTGTATTTGCCGCTCGGAAGCTGTCCCCACAGTGCCGCAGTCAAAAATACAAGTACGAAAGCGCATACAACATTTGCCAGAACACCTGCCGAAACAACAATTAAACGCTGATACACCGGTCTGTTCAAAAATCTGTCCGGAGAATCCGCAGGCAAAGTTTCATCCTTTTCATCGTCCGGAAATGCAACATAACCTCCCAAAAGAAAAGCATGTACAAGCACGGTTACATCACCGATTTTCTTTTCCCATAGTGTCGGGCCTATCGGAAGTCCGAAACCGAATTTTGCAACCTTCATCTTAAACATTTTGGCTGCCAGAAAATGCCCTGCCTCATGCACCAGTATCAGCACACTTAAAAGAAGTATCATTAAAATTATAGACATATTTCCCCTTTAAATCTTTAAATTAATCTCTCTTTTGTAAATGAATATAATTATTTTAACATAAAAATAAAAAATATTACGCTCAAATACCCGCGGCAATCATCATTATTTATGTATATAAATTTGCACAAATTCATTTTTTATTTTATAATTGAAACACTTATCCGGCTTTTTTATTCAGGCAGGATGAAAAATAAAGAAAAGGAGTAAGAAATGGCTCAGCAATTTAATGCGCAAAATATTAAAAAAAGAACATCGCTTCTTGTATTTTTAAAAGGCTCAACAGCACCGTTAGTGCTCTATGTTGAAAATCCCGAAGCAATGTATGAAGAATTAAAAACGGCAATGAAAAGCCCGACCCCTTCATTTATTGAAAAAGAAACAACCGGCCCTTTAAAGAAAGTATGTTTTATCTCAAATCAGGTTGCTTCTCTTGCTTTGCAGGAAGAACAGTATATGTAATTTAAAGGATAATCCATGCATTTAACAGTTTCTATTGAAGATATTGAAAATTCACAGGACAAAACGCTTGATTGCAAGTTTGAAGACACTATTGAAGGCATCACTTCAAAAGGCCCTGTAAAAGCAGATTTAAAATTGAAATCACTCGGCGATTTTATTGAAATTACAGGCAGTATCAGCTGTGTGCTGGTTTTGGAATGCGATTTGTGCCTGAAAGAGTTTGATTATGAACTCAATTTCAATATAGATGAAACTTATGCAAAAAATGCCTTAATGGATGATTACGGGCAGGAAACCGAACTTAAAGACGGTCAGTTTATTACAGACCTGAACGGAGATGATAAAATAGATATTTATGACTTATTGTATCAATCTGTAATATTAAATATACCAAATAAAAAAGTTTGTGGTATAAATTGTAATGGAGATAAGTTTTTGAAAGAAGAAAATTTATCAGATCCGAGAATGGATGTGTTTAAAAACATCCAAATCGACAGGAAGTAAACCTGTAATCCTGAACCCGCAAGGTTTCAGGGCAAAAAGAAATATAAGTAGTGGTAAAAAAATAAAAAGGAAAAAGAAAAATGGCAGTACCTAAGAAAAGAACAGGACATTCAGCACAAGGCAAAAGAAGAAGCAACTGGAAAGCAACAAGACCGGAACTTACAAAATGCCCTAATTGCGGCGAACCGGTATTAACTCACACAGTCTGCACTGCTTGCGGAACTTACAAAGGAAAACCCGTAAGACTTAAAGACAGAGTTGAAGAAGTTAAAGCTGAAGAAAAGAAACCTGCAAAAAAATCAACTAAAAAAGCAGCAAAAGAAGAAAAAGTTGAAGAAACAAAAGCAGAAGAAGTTGTTGAAGTAAAAGAAGAACTTCCGGCAGAAGAAGTTAAAACTGAAACTGCTGAAGAAACTTCAGAAACAGAAGAAAAATAACTAAACTATACGGATGGCTGATTATTTTCAGCCATCCGGTCATAAAACCGTTAAACTTGAGAAGACTTTGAGAGGGAAATATGACAAGAATAGCAATTGATGCAATGGGCGGGGATCATGCTCCGCATGAAATAGTAGCAGGTGCAGTTTGGGCTGCGCAGGAATACGGCGTGGCTCTGGAATTGGTCGGCAAACAGGACAGAATAGAACAGGAACTTGACAAGATTTCACATGAAGGTTTCTATTCAGATTGCGGAAAAGCCGGCAAACAATATCGTATCAAGATTGATACATCAAAGCTTGATATAAAAATTACTCATGCCTCGGAAGTTATAGAAATGGGCGAAGCCCCCGGACAGGCAATTAGAAAAAAGAAAAAGTCTTCAATCGTATTGGCGGTAGATGCCGTTGCTCACGGAAGTTCAGATGCTCTGGTTGCGGCAGGTTCAACCGGTGCAGCCATGGCCTCAAGTTTGTTCGGTCTGGGAAGAATTCCCGGAATTGACAGACCCGCAATCGCTGTAACACTTCCGACAATCAAAAAACCGATTGTTGTTATTGATGCCGGTGCAAACAGCAATTGTACACCGGAAATGCTCTATCAGTTTGCAGTTATGGGCGCGACGTTCTCTAAAAACGTCCTTGGCATAGACCACCCCAGAATTGGTGTTTTGAATATCGGCGAAGAAGCCGGTAAAGGCAATGAATTAGCTCAGGCAACTTACAAACTGCTTGAAGAACAGCAGGAAAAGTTGAATTTTGTGGGCAACATCGAAGGAAAAGAAATTTTCTTAAGTGTATGTGACGTTGTTGTTTGTGACGGATTTGTCGGAAACGTTGCTCTGAAGGTTACGGAAGGAACTTCCCAGATGCTTTTCAGAATGCTGAAACAAGAATTTAAAGCTGATTTAATGGGAAAAATAATCGGACTTCTTGCAAAACCGTTTATGAAAAGAATTTATACAAAAATTAACTACGAAGAATTCGGCGGGGCATTGCTTCTCGGGGTAAAAGGTATTACCGTAATATCCCATGGACGAAGCAAAGCTTATGCAATCAAAAATGCCGTAAGAGTTGCAAAGCATGCTGTCGAAACAGGCGTCAATGAAAAAATACAAAAATTTTATGAGGAATAGTTGATGGCAGACAAATTGATACCGTTAAGAATTGCCGGTGTAGGATACAGTTTACCCGAAACAGTTATAACTAATGATGATTTGACAAAGTTATACGAAACTTCTGACGAATGGATTTATACAAGAACAGGAATAAAAGAAAGACGTGTTGTTTCAGGCGAAGAAAACGCAATTGACTTAGGTTTTGATGCAGCGAAAAAAGCTCTTGACAGATCCGGTATAAATCCTGATGATATTGATTTAATCCTTGCAGCCTCCTCAGCCCCTCCGGATTTGTACCCTGCAATAGCATGCCATATTCAGGCAAGATTGGGGATTAAAAAAGCTATTCCGGCATTTGACATTACAGCGGCATGCTCAGGGCTTATCTACGGCTTAAGTATTGCAAAAGCTTATATTGCGTCAGGCATGTACAAAAATATTCTGATTGTTGCGACTGATAACAATTCCCGTCTTGTAGACTGGACGGACAGAAGCACATCTATCCTTTTCGGCGACGGCGCAGGCGCTGTTGTTGTAACTCAGGCAGAGGACGGAATTGACGATATTATCGCAATTGATATTAAAGCAGACGGAAATTACGGACATTTAATAGAGCTTTCATTTGACGGCAAAAATTGTCCGCTGGTTGAACAATACGAAGAAAAGCCGAAAGGCATCAGAATGAACGGCCGCGGAGTTTATACGTTTGTTGCAAAAATTCTACCGCACCATGTTGAAGAACTTATAACAAATGCAGGAATGAAAGCCGAAGATATCGATTATCTTATCCCGCATCAGGCAAATATCAGAATCATTCAGGCAGTGCAGGAAAGATTGGGATATCCTGATGAAAAAGTTGTGACAAACATCAAATATTACGGCAACACATCAGCCGCATCAATTCCGATAGCATTGGCAGAAAGTGTTGAAAAAGGCAACGTAAAACTCGGTACAACAGCAGTGTTGTGCGGGTTTGGAGCAGGCATGACCTGGGGCGGAGCAATAGTCAGACTTCGTGAAGGTATCTGCTAAAGTTTCAGATAAAAAGCATAAACAGAAAGGCAGATTTAAAGTCTGCCTTTTTTATTGTAACGAAATGTAAATATAAATTTAAAATAGGCTGAAACCCGCTTATAATCCCTGATAGGATAGAATAGGATAGGAGGCAGTTTTGTCAATTTTTTTCAGTAAAGATACTTTATATCTATATAAGCGGTGTATGCTTGATTAAAAAAGTATAAACACGAAAGGAGTATTTTTTATGTTTGGCAGCTATTACGTAATAGACGGATTTTTATTGAACAATAATAATGTAGGTGGTGTAAACTTATCATCTACGAGGAATACTACAGGTACGGGTTTATACGGTGAAGAGCCTGCTATAGGTGCACTTTTAGGTGCAAGTAATCCGCAAACACCCGAATCAGCGCAGGAGCGGATGACCCCTTTAGGTTTTCGTAAAAGTCTTGGACTTAAGGGGAATCCAATTTTAACGGGCTCTACCATAGGAAAAGATGGAAGTAATACAGATATATATCAATTCGATGATGGAACCGGTGAAGTAAGAGTAAAAACTTCTAAGGATAAAAACACAACAACTTATACCTATTATAAATATGAGTTTTCACAGAAAGATCCTGCCGGTGTTTTTACAGAAAGAAAAATAACCGATGAATCCGGTGCTGTCGGCTACTACAGTAGCTTTATTGATTATTTGAATGGTATCGCAACAAATTAAATGTAATTCTTTGCAGGAATATTTCATTAAGAATGCTGTCTTTTTTAACATTTACTTTTGCCCTGTTTGTTATATAATTAACACAGGTATAGTTAAAGGAATGAGGGTATGTTTATGGCAAAGAAGATTGCGTTTTTGTTTCCCGGACAGGGTTCACAGTCTGTCGGCATGGGAAAAGATTTGTACGAAAATTTTGATGCGGCAAAGAAAGTTTTTGATACCGCAGACAGCGTTTTAGGCAAAAGCATTACAAAATTATGCTTTGAAGGCCCTGAGGACAGTTTGAAGCAGACCGTAAACACCCAGCCCTGCATTGTTACGATGTCAATTGCCGCACTGGAAGCTTTGAAATCTGAATGTGATGTTAAGGCAGATTTTACAGCAGGGCATTCGCTCGGTGAATACTGCGCGATGTACGCATCAGGCGTAATGACACTTGAAACGGCATTAAAAGCAATTCAAAAAAGAGCGGATTTGATGAGCGAAGCAAAAGGCGGCGCAATGGCGGCTGTTTTGAACGCTCCAGAAGGTTCGGTTGAAGAAGCACTGAAAGAAGCGTCATCTGTCGGCTATGTAGATGTTGCAAACTACAACTCTCCGGCTCAGGTTGTTATCACGGGCGATGAAAAAGCCGTTCAAAAAGCAGGTGAAATTCTTCTTGAAAAAGGTGCAAGAAGAGTTGTTCCTCTTGCCGTTTCAGGCGCATTTCATTCAAAGTTTATGGAAAATGCAGGCAAAGAATTTGAAAAATTCGTTTCGGATTTGGAATTAAACAACGCTTCAATTCCTGTTGTGACAAATGTTGACGCATCTCTTACAACTAATGCTGAAGACTTCAGAACAAAGATGCCGAAACAAATTTATTCATCAGTTTACTGGACACAGACAATTCAGAAAATGGCAGAAGAAGGCGTTGAAATCTTTATCGAAATCGGCCCCGGAAAAGTACTTGCAGGTTTGAACAAAAAAATTATACCAGATGCTGCTGTATATAACGTATTTGATAAAGCTTCTCTTGAAACAGCGGTTACAGCATTGAAAGAGCAGTTGGCAGCAGTTTAAAATTTTTAGAAATAAGGAGAAAATAAATGTCTGAAAAATTAGCATTAGTAACGGGCGCATCGCGCGGAATAGGAAAAGCATGCGCAATAGAGCTTGCAAAAGCCGGCTATGATATTGCCGTAAACTTTGCAGGAAACGTAGACGCTGCAAATAAAACTGTCGAAGAATTGAAAGCTCTCGGCGTTCAGGCAGAAGCCTTCAAGTTTGACGTTTCAAATAAAGAAGAGGCGCAGAAGGGTGTAGATGCAATACTTGAAAAATTCGGAAGAATTGACGTTCTTGTAAACAACGCAGGAATTACAAGAGATGGTTTGTTTATGAGAATGAGCGCCGAAAACTGGGATGCGGTTATTAATACAAACCTTTCAAGCGCATTTTATGTTTCACAGCCGGTTGTTAAGGTTATGATGAAACAGAGAAGCGGCGCAATTGTAAATATGTCAAGTGTAGTCGGAGTTTCAGGCAACGCAGGTCAGGCAAACTATTCTGCCGCAAAAGCAGGGCTTATCGGTTTGACCAAAACTCTTGCTAAAGAACTCGGCTCAAGAGGCATCAGAGTTAACGCAATCGCACCGGGATTTATTAATACCGACATGACAAAAGATTTGGACACCTCAAAATTCACCGATTTTATACCTCTGAAACGCCTCGGCGAACCGGAAGATATCGCAAAAGCCGTTAAATTTCTTGCGGTTGACGCTGACTACGTAACCGGTCAGGTCTTGGAAGTTGACGGCGGATTGATTATCTAAGGTGCTAAGATTGTTGAAAGGTTGAATGTTCGAAAGGGTGAAAGAATTGTTGCCTGCAGATGTCATCCTTATTCTGTTAAAAAGTAAAGATTTTTAACAATCTGTACGAGGAAATGTAAATTCCTTGCAAAAAAATCTTGTGCCGTCTATAATGTTTTATAGACGCGAGAGCGCATAATAAAAAACGTGTAGTAATACAATAATTTATGAGGAAAAAAAGATGAGTACATTGGAAAAAGTTAAAAAAGTTGTAGTTGATCAATTAAGTGTTGATGAATCTTTAGTTACTCCGGAAGCAAGCTTCACAGCTGATTTGGGAGCAGATTCATTAGATACAGTTGAATTGGTTATGGCTTTTGAAGAAGAATTCGGCTGCGAAATTCCTGATGAAGAAGCTGAAAAAATTCAGACAGTTCAAGATGCTGTAAATTATATTGATTCTCACAAATAATTAATTTGTGTTTCCGCAGTATGCGGATATTCGGGACATATTTTAAAATCCCGTAAAACCGGCCTGATATTAGAAAGGCCTGAAAAAAATTTACGGGGGCGAAAATTGAATATTCATTTTCCCCTCGTATATTTTAAAAAGAGTTTATTTAATACGTTTTCGATTACTGTATGGAGAAGGGCTTCTTGGATGTTTGTAAGATAAAAGCTTGCAACGGTAATCGGTTGAGAATAATTGAAAAGGTAAAGGGATGTCTAAAAGAAGAGTTGTAATAACAGGGCTGGGTGCTGTAACCCCGTTTGGTATAGGTGTAGACAAGTTTTGGAACAGCCTTGTTGAAGGTAAAAGCGGAATTTCAACATCAGAATTGATTGATATTTCAAAGCACGTTGTTAAAATTTCAGGTGAAGTAAAGAATTTCAATGCCGAAGATTATATTGATCCGAAAGAAGCAAAAAAAATGGATCGCTTTATACAGTTTGCATTGATAGCTGCAGATGAAGCCGTAAAAGATGCTAAATTGGAAGAAGTTAAAGATGTAGATCCTTACAAAATCGGTGTTATCGTTAGTTCTGCAGCCGGCGGCTTTAGAACGTTTGAAGATAACCATGTCAGAATTCTTGAAAAAGGCCCCAACAAATGCTCTCCGTTTACAATTCCGATGATGATTGTAAACATGGCATCAGGCAGAATTTCTATGAAATACGGCTTTAAAGGCATTAATAAAGTTGTTGTTTCAGCGTGCGCAACAGGAACCCACTCTATAGGCGATGCTTTCCGCTCAATTCAGTATGGAGATGCAGACATAGTCCTTGCTGGCGGATGTGAATCTACTATTTGTGATGTTGGTGTCGGCGCATTTTCTTCAGCAAGAACCCTTTCAAAACGCAACGACGAACCTGAAAAAGCTTCACGACCCTGGGATGTTGACCGCGACGGCTTTGTAATGAGCGAAGGCGCAGGTGTACTTGTTCTGGAAGAATACGAACACGCTAAAAAACGCGGTGCAAAAATTTATGCGGAAATCGTCGGCTACGGACAGACCGCAGACGCTTATGACGTTGTAGCTCCGGATCCGGAAGGTCAGGGCGCTACTCATTCTATGAAGTTTGCGCTTGAAGATGCAGGATTGAAGCCCGAAGATATTCAATACATCAATGCCCACGGCACAAGCACAGGACTCGGTGATATCGCTGAAAGCAAGGCTATTGAAGGTTTGTTCGGCGACAAAGTTAAAAATCCGAACCTGATGGTATCATCTACAAAATCAATGCACGGACACCTTCTGGGCGCAACGGGGGCTGTTGAATGCATCGCATGCGTTAAGGCAATCAACGAACACATTGTTCCTCCGACAATCAACCTTGACAATCAGGATGAAAAAGTCGGAAATCTTGATTACGTTCCGCACAAAGCAAGAAAAGCAGATGTTCACGCAGCACTTTCAAATTCATTCGGATTCGGCGGACAAAACGCTTCTATTGTTATCAAGGAGATTAAGTAAAACAAAAATAAGATTTAACAAAAACCGCATGAAATTTTTCATGCGGTTTTTTATTGCGGTTTACATTTCATAAGTCATTTTAGATTTGTTATAAAATCCTTTTATAAATTTCGTTGATGTTTTTCAAAAATGCCTGTTTGTCGAAAATTTTGTCAATTTCTTCAACAGAAAGATGTTTGGTCACATCTTCGTCCTGCATAAGGTTAGCCTTGAAATCGCCGTCGTTTTCAAAAGCATCAAGAGCATTTTTCTGAACAATTTTGTAGGCATCTTCTCTGGTCAAACCTTTGTCTACCAGTTCAAGAAGAACTTTTTGCGAGAAAACTATTCCGCCGAACCGGTCTGCATTTTTGAGCATATTTTTTTCATGTACGACCAGATTTTGTACAATTCCGTTAAAGCGGTTCAACATAAAGTCAACCAGAATAAGGCTGTCCGGGAAAATTATTCTTTCCGCGGAGCTGTGTGAAATATCTCTTTCGTGCCAGAGCGGAATATTTTCCATAGCGGCAATAGAGTTGCATCTGACGACACGCGCAAGCCCGCAGAGATTTTCCGATAAAACCGGATTTTTCTTGTGAGGCATTGCAGAAGACCCCTTTTGTCCTTTTGCAAAGCCTTCTTCCGCTTCAAGAACTTCTGTTCTTTGGAGGTGCCGGATTTCTGTTGCAAATTGTTCAATAACACTTGCTGTAAGCGCCAGCGATTGCATAAAGTATGCGTGATAATCTCTTGCAATTATCTGAGTTGAAATTCTGGCCGGCTTAAGCCCGAGATTTTTGCAGGTAATCTTTTCAACTTCCGGCGAAATATTGCTGTAAGTTCCGACAGGCCCGGAAATCTGTCCGACGCGGATTTGTTCTAATGCGTGTTCAAAATTGTCCCTCTGGCGTTCTAAAATGTCTATCCAATTACATAGCTTGGCGCCGAATGTCATAACTTCCGCAATCACACCGTGCGAACGCCCGATGCAAATGGTGTCTTTGTGCTTTTTAGCAAGTTCTTTCAGCGATTTTATCGTTTCATCCAGATCTTTTTTTATAATTTTTCCGCTGTCCTGAATTTGCAGAGCAAAAGCTGTGTCTATTACATCGGAACTTGTCATACCGATGTGCATGTGGCGTGCCAGATTTTCGCCGAGGCTTTCGTTCACGCAGGTCAGGAAGGCAATAACGTCATGCCTTACTTCGCGCTCTATTTCATCAATTCTTTCAATATTAAATCTGGCGCGCTTTTTAATTTCTTCCAAATCTTTTTTCGGGATTCTGCCCAATTTTGTATAGGCTTCGCAAACGGCAATTTCAACTTTCAAATAGTAGTCGAATTTGGAGTTCAAATCCCATATTTTTTTCATTTCTTCGCGTGAGTATCTATCAATCATAAGTTTATTTTAACACAAAGAATTAAAACTTGTTTTTGTAACATTTCTTCATAAAAAAGGCAATTTTTCAGGGCATAAATACTTTATATATATAAGTTATTAAGAGAAAAAGGATTTGCTATGGCATTAGAATTTGTATCACTGAGTAAATTTAACGAAAGTCCGGAACTGCAAAAAGAATACGGCAGTTATGAGAAGTACCTGACAGCTTACACAACACAGTTGAGCAGAACTTCTTTGATGACATTTGTTAAAGAAAATAAAAACGCAATGTATGCTATGCCGAAATCAGTACGCGAAAACATCTGGGCCAGAGCAAAAGAAGCTGATGCGAAAAAAGCAAGTGCCGAAGATGCTTATTATGCAGCCAGAGATGCCGAATATGCAGCCAACTGGGCAAAAGACAAGGCATTATCCGAACTTACCAAAAGACAAACAGAATTAAATCAAAATCAAAACAGTTTCAGAGCGGAAAGCGACTATAACAAGGCACAGCTTGCCTATATAGAGGCAACCAGAACAGCTTCCGGCGCGGAATTGAGCAGAGAACTTCTCGGTGAAAAAATGGTGAGAGCCTCAAAAAATGCAACTAATGCTTTTATGACCGGAATGTTTGCTGACAGAGCACTTAATTTTGATGCATAATTTCAGGTATATAACTTAATTTTTATTAATATATCTTGAGTTTCCATGTTGCAATTTTTTCTTGATATAATAAAATTCCTAATGTAGAGTGCTTACGCCAATAATCACTCAACAAGAAAAGGAAAAACATTATGTCAATCAATTTGAAGAACAAGCAGGAAATAATCAAAGAATTCGGCGCAAATGAAAAGGATACAGGTTCATCAGCCGTTCAAATCGCTTTGATGAGCAAGAAAATTTCTGAACTTACCGAACATTTGAAAAATAACAAAAAAGACTTCGCTACAAAAAGAGGTCTTTTGATGATGGTAGGTAAAAGAAAAAGACTGCTTTCTTACTTGAAAGACCAGAACCTTGATGAATACAGAGCTTTAGTTAAAAAACTCGGCATCAGAGGTTAGTGTCTTAAACAATCGACAATGGAAAAGGCTGTCATCAGACGGCCTTTTTTAGTATCGGACTGAAGGTTTTAGCACCAGGCGGAAGGGAGAAAAGTTTTATGAAAACATTAAAATCAATGCGGCTTCATATCGGAATTTTCGGCAAAACCAATGCCGGTAAATCTTCGCTGTTGAATAGAATTACATCCCAAAATATCTCCATTGTGTCGGAAATTGCCGGTACAACAACCGATGTTGTCGAAAAATCAATGGAACTTCTGCCGGTCGGGCCTGTAACGTTTCTGGATACGGCAGGGATTAATGACGAAACTGCGCTCGGCGAAAAAAGGCTTGAAAAAACAATGTCTGTAATAAACAGAACGGACGTTGCCGTTATTGTTTGCGATTTCAACGGTATTGATGATTACGAAAAAGACTTGATAAAAAAGTTTGAGGAACTTAAAATTCCTTATCTTGTTGTAGTCAACAAAATTGATGAAAATCCTCTCTCTGATGAGAAGTTTGAGGAGATTTTGAAGCTTGTTCACGATGGCGCCAGAATTTTAAAGACATCAGTCAAGACAGACAAAGATATTGTCTTCAGGTTTAAAGATGCTCTTGTAAAGCTTCTTCCGGAAGATTTTGTAAATTCTCCAAAAATTGCAGGTGATCTTATTCCGCCAAAAAGCACGGTTATTCTTGTAATTCCTATTGATAAAGAAGCGCCGAAGGGAAGAATTATTCTTCCGCAGGTGCAGACATTGCGTGATTTGCTGGACAGCTGCTGCCTTACTTATGTTGTCAAAGAAACAGAACTTAAAGAAGCACTTGAAAATCTTAAAACCCCGCCGGCGCTAGTCATAACAGACAGTCAGGCTTTTAAACAGGTGTCGGAAATTGTGCCTGAAAATGTTCCGCTCACGTCATTTTCAATCCTTTTTGCAAGATTAAAAGGGGATTTGCAGGCTTTTGTCGACGGCGCAGGAGCGATTGAAAACCTCAAAGACGGTGACAGGGTGCTTATTCTTGAAAGCTGCACCCACCACGCAATTGAGGATGACATTGGCAGAGTAAAAATTCCGGCGCTTCTGCGCAAAAAAACAGGCAAAAATCTTGTGATAGAGAACTTTGCTGGTCATGATTTTCCGGATATTTCCGATTATTCGCTTGTAATTCACTGCGGAGCCTGTATGACAAACAGACGGGAGGTTTTGTCAAGGATTTTAATTGCGCAGGAAAAGAATATTCCGATAACGAACTACGGGATTGTGATTTCGTATTGTCTTGGAATTTTGCCGCGTGCGGTCGAAATTTTCAGGTAATTATTCTAATAATTTTCAGGTGCGTATAGCTCAATATTTATTTGCCGGATGTAATCAAGCAGGTTTTAGTCAGTTTTTTCGAGCATTTCAAGAAGAATTTCGGCAATCACAAGCGCATTGGAACAGGTTTCATTGCAGACGGTATTTGCGTCGAGCAGCTTTTTGATATTGGTGCGCAGTAAAATTTGTCATTCTGAGCGACGCGAAGAATCTAATGTTTTTTCTATGAATCCTTCGGCTGAAGCCTCAGGATGACAGTGAATACAAAATAATATAAAAAATGCAAAAATTCTGCAGTTTGCCTAATTAATTCAAAAATATGATATAAAAATAATTGCTTTCGGGTAAAATAAAATTATGTACGACTATTTGCCCGAAAATGAAGATAAAGATTTACGCACTGTCGGCCTTGAATTGATGTTTATGACACCGGAAAAAGGCTCAAAAGAAGAGGGTGTGACGGCGGTTGAACTTGCAAAAATGGTTGACCTGCCTGTTGAAGTTGTAAAAAAGAAACTTACTATTCTTAAAGATGCCGGAATTGTGCGGGTGAAAGGAATAAACCCGAAGTATTGGAAATTTGACAATTACAGTTTTCAGAGAATGGACGAGCATGATGAAGTTTTTAAGCTTTTGTGCAGCTTTGATGATGTGGATTTTGACAGGTATTTTCAGTATTGATGTATTGGGAGTTTATCGGTTATTTCCCTATACAAAAATGGTCGAAAATGTTGTTTAAAATATCGTCAGTGATTACTTCCCCGGTAATTTCGTCCAGAAACAACAGAGCGGATTTCAAATCAATCGAAATTAAATCCTGAAGTTCGCCTATTTTTGCGGCATCCAGTGCTCTGATTAAACTTTCACGGCATTTTTTAAGGCAGTCTGCCTGACGTTCATTTGTTATATATTCGGTGTCTTCAAGTGAAAAATCGCAAACTTTATTCTTAATCATTTCCCGCAGTTCTTGAATTCCCTCGCCTGTTCTGGTAGAAATATATATTTTGCCGTCACTGCGCTTATCAATAAGATCGCATTTGTTTGCCGCTTGAAGGTGCGGTTTGTTTTTGACAAGTTCAAAAATTTCTTTGTCTTCATTAGTAAGCCCTGCTGAGGCGTCATAAAGAAATATTACAAGGTCGGCTTCATCTGCCGACTGTTTGGAAAATTCAATGCCGATTTCTTCAACTTTTCCGACATCTTCTGAATCTCTGATGCCGGCTGTATCAATCAGTGTAACGGCAATATCAAGGTCAAGGGTTTCTTTAATTACATCTCTTGTGGTTCCGGCAATGTCTGTTACGATTGCTCTGTTTGCATTCAATAGAGCATTAAAAAGCGAGGATTTACCGACATTCGGGCGGCCTACTATTGCGACTTTTATGCCCTGCCGCATAATGTTGGATGAACGGACGCAGGATAAAATTTCATCAATTTCAGATAAAGATTTTTCAAAGCTTTCTATCAAATAAGAGTATTCAGGTTCAGCCACATCTTCCGGAAAATCAATGCCGGCAACGATTTTTGATAAAGTATCAAATATTCCGCCCTTAATCTCAAGAATTTTATCTCTCAAAATTCCTGAAAGATTTTTAGCGGATTGCATTGCAAAATTTCGGGTTTTTGCATGAATTAAATCGGCTACGGCTTCTGCCTGCGAAAGATCCATTTTTTTATTCAGAAAGGCCCGTTTGGTAAATTCCCCTCTTTCTGCTGTTCTTGCACCGTTTTGGAGTACAAGCGAAAGGATGTTTTTGACGACGTTCACCCCGCCGTGGCAGTGAATTTCAATAACATCTTCTCCGGTATAACTGTGCGGGGTTTTAAACGGAAGAACCAGCACTTCGTCTACTTTTTTGTTTCCGTCCAAAATCCAGCCGTGTGCAATCCGGCCGGCTTCAAGATTTTGTTTTGAAAAAATTTTATCAATTATTTCAAAAGCATTGCCGCCTGAGATTCTGATTACACCGACTCCGCCTGTGCCGAGAGGTGTTGCTATCGCTGCTATTGTGTCAAATTCCTGCAAAATATTCATAATCTAATTATACACAAAAAAAGAACGGACTTTTCAAGTAAGCCCGTCCTTTTGTTTGTTATGTCCGGAAAAGAAAGGATAAATTTATCTTTTTGACAACAATGTTGAAGCAATGCTTGCGGCAAGTCTTGCGTAATCTCCGATGCCGGAACTGGCGGAATAGCTGCTGTTATTATAAGAGTTGCCTGAATTGCTGTTGTTTGCTGCCTGCTGCATATAACTCAAGATATTTGATGTTGTCTGGTTTTGAATTCCGTTCAGAAAATCAAGATAAGTGTAACGTTTGTTCAATTCATCGTTTATGAGTTCATTTTGCTTTGCAAGAATGTCCTGGGTTAGAGAACTCATCGCATCTGCTCTGTTAGATTCAATGTCGTTGAGGTTGTTCATAAAGATAGAATTGTCAAAGTTTCCGAAACGTGAAGCGATATCTGTTTTCATATCGTTAAGCATCGGGGTGTAAATGTCATTAATCGTATCAATGCCTTTCTGGGTGTATGCATTAAGCTGATTTTGCATCTGCTTTTTTGTATCTTCCGAAAAGACGTTTACTTTTGGAAGATTTTCCAGAAAAGAATTCTGTGCATAGTCATAAATCTGTTTTTCAGCATCAGACATGTTGTAATTTGAATAAACAGTATTTCCGTTTTTGTATTGAGAAGCTTTTTCTTCTCCGTTAATAGTTACAACTCCGCTTGAATATGCGGGTTTTGATGATTTTCCCATTTTTTGTCCCTTTCATTTTTATTTAAGGGACAACATTTGATGTTATACTGATAAGGCTGTCTTGATTATACCATATTTTGCGGGTTTTTGTCCAGTGGCAATAATCGGGACTTATGTAGCAAATTCCGCTAATATTATAAAAGGCACGTCATTCTGGGGGCTTTAGCCCGAAGAATCTCATTTATTTAGATTCTTCGCCTGAGGTTCAGGATGACGCTGTTTTGAAATTTTTTGTGGAATTTACTATATAAGTCCCAAAAAATCATCTTGCGGGAAGAATGAACTTTAAAATTTTTATACTATAATAAAACTATGGATAAGAATAAATTGGATGAAATAAATCAGCTTATTGTTGATAAGAAGTTTGAAGAAGCAAAAGCGGAGTTGGAAAAGTACAATCCGGATGAAGAAAAAGAAACGGAAGCACTTAAGCTTTTGGGGCTTTGCAACGTTAATCTGGAGAAATATAAAGACGGTCAGAGCAACTTCGAAACGGTTGTTAAATATGATCCTGAAGATGCTTCAAGCTGGTTTTATCTTGCAAACTGCTACGACAATTTAGATGATGTAATTCATGCAAAGGCTGCATATCAGAAAGTTATTGAATTAAGAGAAAATTTCATTGATGCATACAAAAATCTCTGTGTGCTTTACGTTAGATGCGACGAGCCGGAAAATGCAATAGAACTTGCCAAAAAAGCCCTTGAACTTGAAAAAGAGGACTATACGCTTTATTACATAATCGGCACGGCCTATATGTCGATGAAGAATTTTGATGACAGTGTTGAATATCTGGAAAAAGCGCTTGAATTAAATCCGGAACACTCCCAGCTTTACAATAATCTCGGAACTTCCTACATTACAATTGGCAAACTTGATAAAGCTTACAAAAACTTTGTTAAAGCAAGTGAATTAGATCCGGACAATTCTATCACTTATTTTAATATCGCTTCAATTTTGCAGTTGAAAAATAAACACAAAAAAGCCTGTGATTATTTTGAAAAAGCTTATGCACTGGAGCCTTCTGACAGCTATCTTATAGCGCTTGCCCTGTCTGAAACCAAGTGCGGAAAATATGACAGCGCAATTAATCATTACAAAACACTTATAAGCCATCATCCCGAGAAAGATACATATCAGTATAATCTTGCGTGTTGTTACGAACTGAAAGGCGACTACAATTATGCAATCGGAATTCTGGCGCATCTTGTTATGCTTAACCCGAAATCCGTCAGTATGGCTCAAAAACTTGCCAATCTCTATGTCAAAGTTAAAAAACCTGTTCAGGCAAAAGAGATTTATGAAAAAATCCTTATGCAGGGAAATGTAAATGTTGATTTGTATTATGAATTTGCTCATATCTGCATAATGACAAACGACACGGATAAAGCTGAAAAAATTCTTAAAAAAGTTGTCGAACTTAATGCTGACCATGCTCAGGCTCATAAGGATCTGGGGGTAATTTATCTAAGCAAACGGCTTTTTGACTATGCAAAAGATGAGTTTGAAACTTCATACAAAATAGCGCCGGACAATTTCGGTATAGTTTTTGAATATGCAAATTATCTTCATGCAACAACGGATTTTCAAAAGGCGGATGAAATGTATGCAAAAGCTCTGGAAATTGAACCTGAAAACAGAGAAGCACTTGCATTTTCTGCATTGAATAAACTCCATACAAACGATTATGAAAAGGCTCTGGAGCAAATAAACCACGCAATTGCACATTCCGTACACAATGCCTTTATGCTTTATATTGCAGGCAAAGTAAGGTTTGTAATGAAGGATTTTGAGGGCGCAAAAGAGTTTCTAATCAAATCCTACGAGCTTGAAAAGGTTGAAGATGTTGAAAATCTGCTCGGATTTTGTTATATGGAACTTGGCAACTTCGGGCAGGCAAATGTTATTTTTGAAAACCTCTTAAAGGACAATCCGGGCAATATTAATCTTATGCTTAACCGCGCAAAATGCTTTGAAGGGATGAATGACAGAGAGTCTGCGCTTGCAGAACTTGAAAAAGCCGTTGAAATCTTCCCTGATTTTGAAGAAGCGCATGAGATGATAAGAAGGCTTTCTTAATCGTCGGAAAGTTTTAATTCTCCCGTTGCAAGTCTTTTTAAATACCTGTTTACGGTTGAATATGAAATCCCGAGTTTTTCCGCTATTTCTGTTTTTTCCAGACCTTCTTTAATCTTTTCTATTATTTTTTTCATCATATTTTCTTTTTTTCTCTTGATGTTTCCGAGATTATATTTTTGTCTGAGGTATTTTATAGTGTTAATACTTAATTGCATTCGTTCTGCTATTTCTTTATTTGTAAGATCTGATTTCAACAGGTTTATTGTTGCATTAAGCTTCATCTTGTACGGGCTTGCAGAGAATTTCTCATTATACCATTTTTTAATCATATATTCGCTTAATCCGGTTTCCTCTATTATTTGACTTAAAGTAGGATTTTGAGTTGTATATGGCATCAAAATTGCATCAATATTTTTTTTAATCCTTTGGTTCGGGGGTTCTATGCCAAAATTCTTTATTATTCTGGAGATTGTGCTTACACTGACTCCGAATTGTTCGGCAATTTCCTTTTTGGTCAGTCCTTCTGCCAGATACTGTTCCAATTTTGAAAGGGATATTTTATTGTAACCCGTGAATGTTATAGCGGCAATGTTGTAATTTGTATTAATCATACTTATTTAAAACCGCAGAAAAAAAATTTTGTTACCTGCTTCATACCATTAAAATATTTTTTTATCATTTTTATTTAAAGTAAAAAGGCGATTTTATTTTAAAATCGCCTGATAACCAGATTTACACTATTGTAAGTGTTCAGAAAGGAAGTCTTTTATTATAGCTTACGGCGGTTTACGAACCGCCTTGTCACTGTTTTAGTAATTTGTTGCCGACTTTCAGGCTGTCGGCTTATTCTTCATCACCATTCAGATTTATCCCTAATTTGTAAGAATGAAGTATCGGGCTGTTTTATTCACCCAAATTCAGTTGTGAAAACTGAACAATTTTATTTTTCCCGCGTTTTTTTGCATTGTACAAAGCGTGTTCTGCATAGCGGATAATTGTATTTACGTCTTCGTCGGTATCTTCAAGGCACGGATATGTTGAAATCCCGCCCGAAATCGTAATAGGATGTCTTTCTTCTTCACCTGCCGGAATGAATTCCATCTTTTCTATGTCCCGTCTGAACCTTTCGGCAAACAGAAATGCGTTTTCTTCAGACGTGTTTGGCAGAATTAACAAGAATTCTTCATCCCCGTAACGTGTCAGGATATCCTCTTTTCTGATAAGCTGCTTAAGTTTGTCTGCAATAGAGCGCAGAAGTACATCGCCCCAGTCATATCCGTAAATGTCATTTACAACCTTGAAGAAATCAAGGTCAAACAACAGGCATGAAAGCTTTGTTCCGTAACGTTTGGCTCTGGATATTTCCTGTTCAAGACGTTCGTGAAGATATTTTCTGTTGTGAAGTCCTGTCAATTCGTCAGTTGTTGATACTTGAAGAAGTTTTTCTCTCAGGTCACGGATTTTAAGCATTGACTTTGCTCTTATCAGAAGTTCGTCGTTGTCAACAGGAGTTTTAATCATATCGTAAGTGTAGGCTCTGACGGTAGAACCTTTGAAAACTTCTCCTACAAAAAGTACAGGAGCCTTAAATTTTACAACCATTAAAACATCTTTGATATCCGGAACATCTTCAACCACTATCAATGCAGGGTTAAGCATTTCATAATCTCTTAATTTTGATGCATCCTCGATACGTACGTTAACTTCCTCAAGGCCGGACAAAACATCAGCCAGTGAGGATGCTTTTTTGCTTGTGTAAACAATTATATTTCTCATCTTAAATCCTTACTGTCAACTTACTCTTATTTTGAATATTAGCACGCAATGCGTATTAAAATCAATTTGTAAAGAATTTTTAATAAAATTAAAGTTTTGGTTTTGTTAACCGTAAGTAAAACTATTATGACAGAGGTTAGTAAAATTAATTCAGCAATTCGTTCTTTTCTGGCAAAAAACGAGTCGTTAAAATCATTGCCTAAAGGCAAAATATTATCAATAATGGTTATGCAGGGTATAATCAGCCATGCAGATGCCTCTGAATATTTAAAAAATTCGACTTTTGATACCGGATACACAAGTAATTTTCAGGTTATTCCTCAGTGGGAAGGCGACAAGAAAGCTTTTGACGAGTCATTGGGAGTTTTGAATTCTGCTCTGATGAGTGTCCGCCAACAACTTGCCAATCAGGACAATTCAGAGGGTATTGTATCAAAGGCTGTGAATTATTTTAAAGAAGTTTTTGAAACGGATAACAAAAGATCGGATATGACCGCCGGAATTGAAGATACACAAAGAGTTGTATCAGAACTTGAAAAATCCTCAAGTCCTGAGGAATTCAAAGCAAGGTTCAAAGATTTTCTCGGCGTTGAATTTTCCGCATCAAAAATTCGGGATTGCAAAGAAAAAGCAGAAATTTTCAATAAAGCAGCAAGCATAAAATCAACGGTTGACGGTTTGAAATCAGGACTTAAAACAACGTCTTTCAATGATTTAAACAGTTCTATCACAGGTGCATTCAGTCTTTTGGGAATAAAAGACATTGATGAAGTGAACAAAATTCTGCAAAGCATAGAAGCTGAGCATAAGGATAATCCGGCGATTAAAGATTTCGGCGGAGATTTGAGGTTTGAGAAAAACTACTACGGACAATACACTTTGAGAATGACAAATAAAAACGGACGACCTGCTCTGGCAAATACTCTCCAATTGCAGATGGTGGCGGAAGAAATGCTTCTCCGCCTGAACAAATCAGAGGCGGCCGCAATGGGGGTTGAAGTTCCGGAGAAAGCTTCAAACAAAGATATAGAACAGCTTATTGAACAGAAATATGACAAAGTAAAAAGCGAATATAAAAATTCTTTTAAAGAAGCCTACGGGAACAAAAACATTGAAACAATGGCAGAGGATTATATAAATTCTCAAAAACAGAATACTGCTTATGTACAGACGGCACTGGATGCTGCGTCAATTGCAACGATGTTTATGGGCGGCGGAGTTGTTTTAAAAGGTGTAAGTTTATTAACGAAAAGCGGTAAAGTTTTGAAAACAGTTCAGGCAGCGACGAATATTGCAGCCAAAGCAGCACCGGCAGCAGTTGCCGTTCAGGTCACAAGACCGGTTGATCTGGCAGAAAATTTGACATCACAGGAACCTGACTGGAAAGCTTACGGAATGAGTGTGGCAGAAGGTGCAATGTGGATGGCTTTAGGTATGGCGACAGGTGCTGTCGGCGACAAGGCAAGAATGTTTCTCGGACAGAAAGGGCTTTCTTCCGTTGCAAAGAATACAGGCAAATCCATAGATGAACTTATCGGACTGTACAAATCAGGGCACAAACTTCCGGCAAACCTGAGTAAATCCCTCGGATTAATTGAAAATGCTTCCAAAATAAGCGGAACAGGTGCGGAATTTACAGCGGATATACTTGCGACTTATGCAATTCAAAAGGGCAGAGGCGAAGATTTGACTTTCATGGATTATCTTGGGTCTGCGAACGGGGCTTTGATGGGAACCGTTATGCACAAAACTTTTGCAAAGATTTCCGATGCGGAGAAGGTTAAAGTTATTCAAAAAGGGCTTATTGAATCAAATCCGGATATGTCAAAAGCTGAACTTGAAAAAGCTTCACAGATGCTTTTGGATGTGCACAGGCTTGCGGAAGAAAAACGTACAGAAACGATATCGAAACCGGAAACAGTTTCAAAACCCGCAGAGGCTGAAAAAATTGGAGAAGTTAAATCCGCAGAAAATGTTAAAAAGGTTGATGACATCCCGGAAACAGTGCTGGTAAAAGAAGGTTTTGACAAGGATGGCAAGAAAATTCTGTTGTTGAACGAAGCCGGAGAAGCAAAAGTCAGAGCTTCGGCCGACGAAATTCACACAAAAGCAGTCAAGGCAGAATCCGGAATTCTTCAGTTGATGAAGTATGCGGGGCTTGGCGAAGCAGGCGTAAATATGACTCATCGTCCGAAAAGTGCGCAAAGTCTTTATGACAAAATCCGTAACGCAATGACGGATGTAAAATCTCCCGCAACATTTGACGAAGCTTTGAAATCCGTACGCGATGCCGTCGGAACCAGAACTGAACTCGGGGATTTTGATTACAAAAAACATCCGGACATTGTTGAAATGTATAAAAAAGACCCTAAAAAAGCCATTCAAATGGCAGCCGAAAGACAGTCGGAAGAGTATGTCCAAAAGGTAATGAATGTAATAAAAATGCAGGCCAAAAATCCGACAGATGCACCTCTTAGTGCAATTAATATTTCAAATTACATGGGCAAAGACGGTATCCCTTATTTTTCGGCAAAGCAAGTCGCTGTATTAAGAGATTACGCAGCGCAGTTCGGAATTGAACTTAATGTGAAAGATAAACTTACAAAAGTGCGCGCATCCGGCTACACCGCGCTCCAGATGAACTTCGTAACCAAAGACGGCTTCACATTCGAGTGGCAGTTAAGGGGTTCAAAAGTCAACACCTTTGCAGAATGCGAACACGTACCTTACGACATAAGGGAAGGCAAAGATGTGACAGGCGGCAAAAAGATTCTGGAAAGGCTTTATGCGCCGATTAAAGATGCAGTTGAGCATTTGGACGACAAGCAATATGAGAAATACAACAACTACCTGACAGCACACTATGAACACCTGAGAAAACAGGAACTCGGATTTGAAAGCACCGCGCCGGTACTTGAAGATTTCGGGCTGAACGACCCGAAACTGAAGGCTGAAAACCTTGAACTCCTTCACGATCTTGCTGACGCTCTCAAAAAAGGCAAAATCGACGAAAATACCGCACTTTACACCTACCTTTCAAAAACAGAAAACAAATCCGGCATAAACATTCCCCCCGGCAGGTTTGCGGCAGAAAACGCGAAGTTTCCGGAAACTGACGAAGCTTTTGTGAATATTATCAAAAACAGAAAAGAAGATTTTCTCACACTTTCAAAGATTGAAGATACCGACGAATTTATCCGGAAAGGCGCAGAATTAATCCTTTCCGAAATGGGGCTTGAAGGTGCGCCGATAAAAATTGAAATAACCGATAACTTAAATGAATTCAGCATGAGCGAAGCAACCCTCAGAATTTCACGCAACTGGACAGGCAGCGGGCATGTTGCCGGCAAAGGCGACCGTGCTGAAATCTTGGGCGGAATTGCGCATGAAATGAACCATTTTCTTCAAAACAAAGAAATTTATCTTAACGCAATGTTAAGAAGCGATGATTTCAAATACAATCTTGAATTGACAGACGAATGTGAAAATCTGATGCTGTGGAGTCTGGGTGCGGATGATGCGGGAAGCGCAAAATTCCCCTATCCGCTTGAACAGCCGGATTACAATTTTGACAGAGCCAACAAATATATGGAAAATTTCCTGAATTACGTTGAACCGTATAAAATGGAAGAAATTGACGGCAAAAAGGTTTACGTAAAAGATGAAAACGGGAATTACGTGATAGATGACGAAGCTTTTGAAGCATATCAGAGGCAGCTTGTGGAGGCAGAATCCAACAGGCGCGGCGATATTGTAAAAGATGAATACAAAAAATTAATAAACGGACAATAATTTAAAAAATTAATGTATAATAAGAATTGAGGTAATTATGGAACCGATAAAACCTTCAAAACTAAATAAAATCACTCAAACCGGAGCAAAGATAAAAATGGAAAAATTTGAAGACAGACTTGCCAAAATGATTGGCGCACTCAAAAATCGTGCCGAGCGGGAAGTTTGCGAATACGGAAGTTTTAAAACAGTTAAAGAAAACTTAAAAGCTCAAAAACCGGAAAGTTTGGTGCGGGAACTGACGCTTCAAATCACTCCGCTTCCGAAAGAATTAAAGGGCGAGGTTGAAAATTTTGAAAAACTCCGCTACCTTGAACTTGTCGGAGAAGGCCCGCAGGGGCAGATTTCAAGCGTTATTCTAAAGCGCGGCACAAAAGACGATATTCTTAAAAAACTCTCGGAAGATGATTTGATATCCAAATTGAGAGAAAAAACAGATGATTTTAATATAAGTTTCAGAGAAGACCGGTATTAACCGATTTCAATTAGTTCTTCTGCAGACAAGCTAAACTTCTTTAACCCATTTTTTGGGGTCGAATTTCAAGTCGGTAACTTTCAGTTTTAAAGATTCAAGGTATGGCTTAAATTTCACAAGCAATTGTGTTTTTTTCAGCATAAGTTCCTGCGCCACAACCCCGTTTGCGCAGGCAATAACCATTATATTCCCTCCAATCATTGAGTACGGACGGGAATTTTGAGCAAATTTTGCTCCGGCGATTTTCCCCCAAAATCTGTATAAGTTATTTCTTGTAATTGCTTTTCTGATTTCTTTTTCTTCAAGCATTTTTTCGATAATGCTGTCTGTGCCTACAAAATCAGTATAAAGAACTTTTTTCATTAATAATCCGTTGTTAAATTTTTGTATCTTTTGATTTTTATGATATTATCAAAAAATGGACTTTCCTCAACTTAATAATATCATAAAATCTTCAAAAAATATACTGATAATATCTCACATTAACCCTGACGGAGATACTTTAGGTTCGGCCTGCGCTATGGCAATTGCGATTAAGGATAATTTTTACAAAGAATGCGATATGCTTTGTGTATCTAAAGTGCCTAAAACTTATGATTTTTTACATTATGCTTCAAAAATTAAGACGTTTGAAGATATTGATAATTCACGTGAATATGACCTTGTAATCTGTGTTGACGATGCTGCCATTGACAGAATAGGAGATGCAAAAGTCCTCTTTGACAAAGCTAAATGTACTGTTAATATTGATCATCATAAAACAAACAAAGGATATGCTGATATTAATATTATCAATCCGGATGCAAGTTCAACCGGCGAAGTCCTTTATGAAATTTTCGACACTCTTGATTGGAAAATTTCAAAAGAAACAGCATCTGCACTTTATACGGCAATTTTGACGGATACCGGTTCATTCAGATTTGACAACACGACGTCTGAGGCCTTAAAATCCGCTTCAAAACTCGTTAAAAAAGGTGCAAATCCTTCAGAAATTTATAAAAAAGTTTATGAATCATCATCAAAAAATCACGTGCTTTTTCAAGCATACTGCATAAGTAAAGCGGAATTTTATAATGATGACAAAATTGCTTGTACAACAATTTATAAAAAAGACATCGAAAAATTTAATGCACCGGAAGACTGCACTGAAGGCTTGACCGAAAAGCTGAGAGCAATTGTTACAACGGAAGTTGCTTTTGTAGTCAGAGAAATCGGAGCTTCTGTAAGCAAAGTTTCAATGCGGAGTAAAAATGCCGATGTTGCAGAAATTTGTGCTGAATTTGGCGGAGGCGGACATAAGCTTGCTGCCGGATGTGTGGTTAAGGGAACGGTAAAAGAAACTGTTAAGAAAATTCTTGATGAAATCAGAAAAAGAAAAATTTAAAGTTAAAATTTTTAAACCCTTCATAAGAGGTGTAAAGCGTCTGATCATTTCTGTTATAAAAAATGATTTTTTCGGAATGGCGGCAGAGATGGGATTTTGGCTTGTCCTCGGAATTTTTCCGTTCATGCTGTTTTTGATGGCAATTTTCGGCTGGATGGGAAACAAATCATATATGGATCCTGTCTTGATTTTTCTTTCCACTATAATGCCCGAACAATCAATGGATTTGATTATTACTGTATTATCAGAAGTTACCATATTTTCTCAGGGCAAATTGATGGCAACTATCGGAATTGTTGTAACACTCTTCCTTTCGACAAACGCTATTGCTGTTGTACTTAAAGGGTTAAACAGAGCCTACAAGGTTGATGAAACCAGAAGTCTTATTTACACGAGAGTTTTGTCACTGATAATGGTTTTTGTCTGCAATATGGTTATGTTTTTGACGATAAACCTTATTATCTTCGGACGTGTAATCATTAATTTTCTGGTCAGACACCTGCATATGTCGGACGGAGTTGCCATAATGTTATTGACTATGCGCTGGCCGCTGGCGTTTTTAGCGTTGTACCTGATGGCATTTTTATTTTATTATATTTTGCCTGATTTGAGAGGCAATGAAAGATTTAAACGGGCAAGTGCGCTTCCGGGAACTTTCTTTTTCTGCTCGTTCTGGTTATTAGGTTCGTGGGGATTTTCTGTTTACGTGAACAATCTGAGAACATATAATATGGTTTACGGAACAATCGGGGCATTTGCTGTATTGATGGTCTGGCTTTATTATACCTCAATGCTGATTCTTGTAGGCGGAGAGATAAACTCTCAGATTTATAACAGATTGTCAGCCAAAGCTGAAGAAATAAAAGCCGATTTTGCAAAACTTAAAAAGCCGGGCAGTTAAAATTATTAATTTTTTGCTGCTTTTTTCTGTCTGATAATCAGGACAAGCGGTATGATTAAAAATGCCAGAAGTCCGAAGTATCTGAAAGTTTCAACATACCCCCACAGACTTGCCTGCTGGAGAAGCTGATGATAAATCTGGTAGTTTGCCATATTCATAGCCGTTGATATGTCAGTAATTGAAGCAAATGAGCCGGCAAGTGCGCTTGCTTTTGAAGCATAGATATCGTTTGAATAATTCAAATGACCGACCATCATCATTTGATGAGCCTGCCCGAATCTGGTAATCATTGTTGTCGCAATAGAAGTTCCGATAGCGGCACCGATGTTTTTGAGAAGATTTTGAACGCCTGCTGCGTTTGTCTGCTGTTCGTTAGTAAGCGTACTGCAGGAAAGGTTCATCATCGGAACCATCGCCATAATCATTCCTAAGCCGAATACGCAGTTTGGAAGTGCAATGTCAACAAGCGCAATTTGAGTGTTGATTTCTCCAAACATCAGCCCGCCGATTCCAAGAATTACAAGTCCGGCTAAGATTAGCGGTTTTGTTCCGATTTTAGGCGTCAGCACCCCGCAGATAACCGTTGCCATAAGACACCCTGCACCTCTCGGCACCATTGAAATTCCGCTTAGGAATGAAGTGTAACCCATCAACTGCTGAAGCATTGACGGTAATATTGCAGCTGATGCCATCATTACACCCATCAATACAACCAGCACAAGTGTTCCGAAGAAAAAGTTTCCGTCTTTCAACACAGATAAATCAATAAGCGGTTTTTCTTTCTTTACCTGAATTGAGAAGAATGCAACCATTGCCATCATTGATATAGCAAATGTTTTGCAAATCCATGCTGCCCCGAACCAATCGGCGTCATTACCTTTATCAAGTACAATTTGCAAAGTCAAAAGCCATACTGTTAAAAAGAAAAATCCCGAATAATCCATTGTAACATTTTTTTGTTTTCTTGCGTAAGGCGGGTCATCGACAAGCATTTTTGTCAGGTGAAACGCTATAATTCCGAACGGAACATTGATAAAATAAATAAACGGCCACGACCATGTTTCGGTCAAATATCCGCCGAGAGCCGGCCCCATAATAGGCGCCATAACAACCCCGAGTCCGAAAACAGCCATTGCAGCCGCACGCTTTTCTTTCGGGAAAATCTCAAAAATAATTGCCTGCGAAATAGGCATAATTCCGCCGCCGCCAATACCTTGCAAAACCCTTGCAAATAACATCATCGACATTGATGATGAAAGTCCGCATAAAATTGATGCGATTGTAAATATAGTAATACTTATTAATAGATACGCTTTTCTTCCGAACAGTTTGCTGAAAAAATCTACTGCCGGAATTACAACACCGGACGCTACAAGGTAACTTGTAATAATCCATGTAGACTCATTGTGGCTGACAGAAAAACTTCCGGCCATATAAGGCAAGGCTACATTTGAAATAGTTTCATCTAGTGCAAACATAAATACTGACAGCATAACAGGAATCATTACGATCCACGGGTTTCTTGCAGGCTGCCATTGCTGCGCCGGGGTGTTTGTCATTCTTCCTCCAATCCAGAAAAATCCTGCAGGATTTTTTTATATCTAATATCTCGCCAGTCACTCTCTTTATATAATATTATTAGCAAAACGGAATTTATTTTTCAAGAGAACGTAAAAAAGACGTTAAGACGAAAGGACGTTAGGTTCAAAACAAAGTGAGGGTGAAGAGAGTTGAGAAAGGCGATTTTAACAAAGTGAATAAGTGAATAGGTGATGAAGTGAATAAGTTCTTTGCGGCGCTCCGCGCTAATTTTAATTTAACATAACGCACTTATTCACCTATTCACTTATTTACTTATTCACTCTTAATTTTCAACTCTCTTTATCCTTCTCTTCCGCCCCATTTTGTCATCCTGAATTTATTTCAGAATTTAGATGAGATTCTGAAACAAGTTCAGAATGACAGTGTAAGACAAAATGGGGCGCTCCTTATCGCCTTTATGCCAAAACTAACCTTTCAACCCTTCAACTTTTCAACTGTTCAACCCTCCTCACGCTTCACTCTTCACTTTCCCGTCCGCCTCCTCACTCTTACCTCAACCCTACTGCATACAGTCTCACTCGGCTCGTTCCTCGCCGGTTCGAACTAGCATCCCAAAGGTAGAGAGGGGATTTATTTTACGAAACAAACCCTTCAACCATTCACCCATTCCACTATTCAACTCTCCTCACGCTTCACTCTTCACTTTCCCGTCCGCCTCCTCACCCTTACCTCAACCCTACGGCATACAGTCTCACACGGCTTATTCTTCGCCGGTTTGAACTAGCATCCAAAAGGTAGAGAGGGGATTTATTTTACGAAACAAACCATTCAACCATTCACCCGTTCAACTTTTCAACTCTCTTCACCCTTCTCTTTGTTACGAACTTAATTTCGGCAGTTTCGTCCGTTGCTTTAACTTTTTTCATAAAAATTTTCCTGTTTATATTTTCTTAAATATAAGCGAGGTATTGATTCCTCCGAAAGCAAAGTTGTTGGACATAACGATTTTGTTATCCATTTCTATCCCTTCTTTTTTAATATAACCAAGAGGAGCACAGTTTTCGTCAACTTCATTAAGGTTCAGCGTCGGATGATACCAGTTGTTGTTCATCATCTCAATTGTCATAATAGCTTCTATTGCCCCGCAGGCACCGAGAGTGTGGCCGGTATAGCTTTTTAAAGAACTTATCGGAACATTTCTGTTAAAAACTTTGTATGTAGCGGTTGTTTCGGCAGGATCTCCCTGAATGGTTGCGGTTCCGTGCGCACTTACATAACCGATTTCATCAGGCGAAATGCGGGCATATCTTAAGGCTTCTACTATTGCATTTCCCATGGTATCAGGGTTCGGGTTTGTGATGTGCGTGCCGTCGGTTGTGTTTCCGTAGCCTATTATTTCTGCATAAATTTTTGCGCCGCGTTTTTTTGCGTGTTCATATTCTTCAAGAATTAACGTTCCGGCTCCGGCTCCGATTACAAGGCCGTCGCGGTTTTTGTCAAACGGTGACGGGGTAAGTTCCGGAGTATCGTTTTTTAGGCTTGTGGCATAAAGTGTGTCAAAGATTGCAATATGGGTCGGCTGGAGTTCTTCGGCTCCGCCTGCAATCATAATGGTCTGGTAGCCATCTTTGATGGCTTCATAGCCGGCGCCTATTCCCATTGAACCTGAGGTACAGGCAGTGGATGTCGGAATCAGCCTGCCTTTTGTTTTGAAATAAAGTGAAATATTTACGGCTGCCGTCTGGGACATCATTTTTACATAAGAGCCGGAATTAAGGTTTTTGACTTCTTTATCGACCTGCATTGTGTAAAAATCAATAAGTGTTGTGATTGAGCCGGATGATGAGCCGTAGGAAACTCCTGTTTCTCCGTTTGAAATAATTTCGTCGTGCAAAAGTCCGGCATCTTCAAGGGCTTTTTCGGCTGTTGCAACACTCATTATGGCGATTTCGCCCATGGTGCGTGTAATTTTTCTTGTAAAATGCGAAGGAACAGAAAATCCATTAACAGGAACGGAAAGTCTTGTATTTAATTTTTTGTATTGCTCAAGTTCCGGTGTATAGCGGACACAGTTTTTATAAGTGTGTAATCTTTCAAATGCGCCCCTGACGTCGCAGCCTAAGGGGCTTGCAAGCGCCATTCCGGTTACGACAACCCTTCTCATTGATAAAGCCCTCCGTTTACGGAAATAACCTGACCTGTTATGTAGGAGGCATCTTCGCTCATAAGATAATTTACAAGACCGGCAACTTCTTTCGGGGTGCCGAAGCGTTTCATCGGAATCATTTTCTTAAGTTCTTCCACGGGTAAATCTTTTGTCATATCTGACTCAATAACTCCGGGAGCTACGCAGTTTACAGTAATTCCTCTTTTTGCAAGTTCAAGAGCCAGTGCTTTTGTTGCACCGATTATGCCGGCTTTTGAGGCACTGTAATTTACCTGACCCCTGTTTCCGCCAAGTCCTGAAATTGATGACATTGTGACTATTCTCCCCTTTATTCTTGAGGATATCATCGGCATAACTACCGGCCTTAATACATTATAAAATCCGCCAAGATTTGTGTCTAATACATCGTCCCATTCTTCGTCCGTCATTGCCGGAAAAACATTGTCTTTTGAGATGCCTGCATTGAGAACAACTCCGAAGTAACATCCGTTTTCTTCAATATCTTTTGTGAGAATTTTTTTGCATTCTTCTCTATTTGAAATGTTAAATTGCAATATTCTTGCCTGTCTGCCGAGTGATTGAACTTCTTTTAAAATTTCTTCCGCTTTTTGGATGTTTTTGTTGCAGTGCAATACAATATCAAATCCGTTTTCTGCAAGATAAATTGCAATTTCTCTTCCTATTCCGCGGCTTGAACCTGTTACTAATACCATTTTAGACATTTAGCATTCCTATCAAATTGATTGTGTTGGCAGGCATGTAAGCGTTTATAACCGCTTCTGCACAAATCTTTTCTTCTTCATTATAAATTAAACACTCAAACGAAACAAGTTCTTCGCTTGAAAATACTTCTTTGGCTTCAACATAGTATTCTTTGCCGTTTTCAAAACGGTCTATGTAAGTTTCGTAAAGTCTTGAGCCAAGCAAAAATCCTATTCTTGGAGGTTTTTGGCTGTTTCTGAAATATGAGTAGCAGCCGATTGTCTGTGCCATAAATTCAATTCCGGTTATGACAGGAACTCCGTTAATGGTTTTGTCAAAAAACATTTTGTCTTCGTAAATTCTGACAATCGTTTTGACTGTATGAGTTTCGAGATTACAGTCTATGATGTCGTCAATAAGAATTATCGGGTGGTTGTGCGGCAAAACTTTCTCTAAATCATAGTTTCCCATTATTCCCTCCCTATAATCATTACGGCATTTGTCCCGCCAAAGCCGAAAGCATTGCATAAGACATTTTTAATATTTTTATCCGCAGGTTTTGTCACAAGATTTATCTGCGGCAGCGCAGGGTCATATTCGCCGTCGTAAACATGCGGTAAAAGTTTGTTATTCTTTATGCTGTGGCAGCATAAAGCTGTTTCAATTGAGGCCGCAGCGCCAAGACAGTGGCCGGTTAATGCTTTTGTGGCGCTTGATTCCGTACAGCAGCCAAAGGTATTGTATATAGCATTTGCTTCCATAAGGTCGTTTGTTCTGGTGCCTGTGCCGTGAAGGTTTATGTAGTCTATTGCATCAGGAACAAGGTTTGCCTTCTCAAGTGCAATTTTTATTGCACTTTCTGCCTGAATTCCTTTCGGGTCAGGGGTGGCGGCGTGATAAGCGTCGGAAGTTTCACCGATACCTTTGATTTCTATGCCGTTCGGGGTGTTCTTTTCCACTATAAAAACGGCAGCTCCTTCTCCGAGATTTATTCCGTTTCGGTTCTTTGAAAACGGGTTTGTTCTTTTTTCCGACAAAATTTCCAGCGAATGAAATCCGTATATCGGAAGTTTTGATAATGCATCGGTTCCGGCTACGATTACAGCATCGCAGATATTGTTATTCAATAGTTTTTTGGCTGTTGCAAAAGCTTTTATGCCTGACGAACACGCTGTTGAAACACTTTCGTAGAAACTTTCCAGTCCAAGATTATTCTTAATAAATTCTGCGGGGTTACTGATTTCAAAATGCTTTTTGTTTTTTGATTTTTCGTATTCTTCTATACCTGAATTTGTTGTTGCCGCAACAACTCCTATTCGGGTTTTTGAATATTTGGTTAAGAGTTGTTCCAATTCAGGGCGCATGTTGTTCATAACATGCAGCAACAGCCTGTTTACACGCAAGTCGTAGTCAGTATCCTGAATTTCCGGCAATTCAGCCAAAACTTTGCCAAAGTAAAATGTATGGTTTGGTAAAAACTCCATATCAGGGATTAAAAATTCATTCGAAGCTTTTATGGCATTTTGAAAAATTTCATCCATATTATTGCCGAGATTGCAGATTGCTTCATAACCGGTTATATAAATTTTATTTTGCATTTTCTCTCCGAATATATTACTATGTTAGCATGAATGAAAAATTTTTCATATATAAGTCATCTTATCTTAAAAATGAAAAACCGGATTTATCCTTTGTGCCGATGATGGCAAGAAGAAAATTAAGCACAATTGCCAGAATTGCTTTTGCATTATTAAATGACAGCTATGACGATGAGGATGTTAATCTTGTGTTTGCTTCTCAATTTGGAGAATTTGACAGGCTGGAGGCTTTAATTGCGCAGTACACTTCCGAAAACGAAGTTTCGCCGGTTTCGTTCGGCTCATCTGTTCATAATGCTTCTATCGGCGCTTTTTCGCTTTTTAAGGGTATTAAAAATAAATATAATGCGGTTTCGGCAGGTGTAAACAGTCTTTCGAACGGTTTTTTCGAGGCGGTTATGGAAGATGAAAAGACGCTTTTTTGTTATGCGGACACTTTGCCGGAGTTAAGAGGTGCAGCCTGCCTTACCGGAAAAGTTCCGGAAGAAGGCGCTGATGAAATTGAACTTATTCCTGAAAAAAATGATTGTTTGGATGATGAATTCGGGAGATTTGTAAGTTTTTTGAAAAAGGAAAGTGACGAATTTATATCTCCTGTGTATACTCTCAGGAGGCTGAAATGATAAGACTTTTGCGCTCCATTCTTGCAATTTTTTGTTTCACACTTTTCGGAGCCGGAGCAGGAGTTATAAGTTTTGTTATTTTCCCTTTTATAAGTTTGACAAAGCAGGAGGCAAAACAGAAGGAAGCATATTCGGAAGTTATAAGAAAGTCGTGGAGTTTTTTTTCGTGGATTATGTCTGTCACCGGGGTTTTGAAAATTCATACTGCTGACAAAGAAAAATTTCAAAGTCTTTCCGGAAAAATTGTCGTTGCAAACCATCCGACTTTTATAGATGTAGTAATTCTTATATCTATGATTCCTCGATCGACCTGCCTTGCCAAAAAAGAAACTCTTTCAAATCCGCTTTTCAGGAATATAGTTAAATCTATTTATATAATTAATGACATTGATCCGGATAAATTGAAACAAGAAACTGAAAGATATTTGAAAGAGGGATTTAATATAATAATTTTCCCGTCCGGAACACGCACAAAACCCGGGGAAGATTTTAAGATACACAAAGGCCCTGCAGCGATTGCGCTTAATTCCGGGGCTGAAATTCTGCCTGTAAAAATTAAGACGGATTATCCGTTTTTGCAGAAGGGACAATTGTTTTGTGATTTGGGTGAAAGGGTTATCAATTATACAGTCGAAACAGGTGAGATTATAAATCCCGCTGATTTTGCAGCGCTCCCAGAAATCAAGGCAAGAAACGCAATTTCTGATTTGATTAAGAAAAGAATTGCCGGCTAGAGTGGTTGTAATATTTTGTAAATACCGGAGATATTTTTAATATTTATACTTTACTTTTGCCCTGTTGTGGTTTATAATTTAGATGTTATGAATAAATTGAAAAAAATATTACTAAGTATTTATTTAATCTTCAAATACATTGTATTGCTTGTCTGGCTGGTATATAGTACAGGTTTGTATCTGTTTTTGCTGTTGCTTTTTTCCCCAGGTGATTATACAGGAGCCGGTTTGAATAATACTCCGGCAGAGTTTTTTAAAGCCTTTGTAATTTTTACAATAATCTATGCCGGAGTAATATTTCCATCAATAAATTCAATAATAGGTATACACAGACTTCTTAAAAACAAAACTCTAACCAAAATCAATTATGTCACAATGCCAATAATGTTTTTGTTGGAACTGTTGTTCATTATAAAATTTATTCCATTCTTAATAGAACATAACTTCATATAGCTGTTCTCTCGGAATTAGTATTGTGATGAGTGTAGGTGTTATGCATATATTAAAAAAGATATTACAATATATTTATCTTGTTATCCAATCTTTAGTATTAATTTTTCTGCTTACAGTTGGAATGTTTTTTTATATTTTATTAATCGCATTCCTTTTTTCTAGCAGTCTGAATGGTGTAAGGAGTATAAGTTTTTGGATTGAATTTTTATTTACAACAAGTTTATACATCTTATTGTTGTTTTTGGCTGTATTCTCTATAAATACAATTATGAATATGTTGCAAAACAGGCCTGTTACAAAATTTGCAATTATTTCTTTAATTGGATTTTCTATTTTAGAAATTTTTTTATGTGTTTTATTAATTCTCTATCAATGATGAAAAATTTTCTCTTGGTATAAAAATTAATTGTTTTATAAATACCGGAGATATTTTTAATATTTACACTTTACTTTTGCCCTGTTGTGGTTTATAATTTAGGTGTTATGAATAAATTGAAAAAAATATTACTAAGTATTTATTTAATCTTCAAATACATCGTATTGCTTGTCTGGCTGATATATGGTACAGGTTTGTATGTACTTTTCTTGTTATTTTTCATGCCGAATGATTACCCTCCCGGGTTTTTTCACAATACTCCGTCCGATTTTTGGGAAGCATTTGTAATTTTTACAATAATCTATGCCGGAGTAATATTTCCATCAATAAATTCAATAATTGGTATACACAGACTTCTTAAAAACAAAGCTCTAACCAAAATCAATTATGTCACAATGCCAATAATGGTTTTGTTGGAACTGTTGTTCATAATAAAATTTATTCCATTCTTAATTAAATATAAACTCATATAGCTGTTCTCTCGGAATTAGTATTGTGTTGACTGTGTAAAAATTAGTAATTAGTCCATTTTCCTGGACATTGTAAGCCCATTCTACCGTCCATCTCGGATCATTTTTGTTAAAGTCGTATGTATCAATTACAAATGCTCTAAAGTTCCCATCACTGTCAATATAGGCATTATATATATCAGCATTTCCTAAAGCCAGAGATAGATTTTTGGTACTTGAAAAGGATGTACTTCCATTTACAATTTGTCCATTTTGTAAAGACTCTTTATTTTCTTGAATAAAAGTTTTTAATTCTGGACTTTTAACCACAGCCTGAGAAAGTGTACTATCCGGTTTGAACATAATCCTGAAAATTTGATACGAAAAAAACTATTTTTTACTGCTGGTTACGAAGGTGTATATGCCGGCACCAAGTGCCAAAAGCCCGTTTATAAAGAATGAATTTTTAACAGGAGATTTGAAAACAGCAATTTTGTGGCAGACAAAATCAAGCCCGACGCCGAAACCGAGCCACGCGCCTGCTGTTTGAAGGCTTTTTTTGTAAGGGTTTGGCACCTGTGTTTTGGGGATATTTGTATAAAGGTTTTTGTTGTTTGCACTAAATTGTATATTCTGAACTTTCATTTTTCGGGGGATTTTATTGCTGAATTTTACTCACATAATCGATTTTATTATAAAACAAATCAAATGCAACATGGGTCATTGAAATTTTTTTTGTAATTTTTCGAGAAAAATTTTGCCTGCGGGCGAGAACACCTGATATTTTTTCCAGACAATATCGAGTCCTGATTCAAGCTTTGGTTCTAGCGGGCGGAAAACTATACCGTCAGACTTTGAGGTATTTATAAGTTTGTCTAAAGTAATGGCATAACCCATTCCGGCTCTTACCATAATTGCGGCATTGTATACAAGGTTGTAAGTTGCCGTTATATTAAGATTGTCAAACTCTTCGCCGAACCAGTCGAGAAATCCGCTGTCGGCAGAGTATTTTTTTGACATTTGCCTTGAAGCGATGAGCGGGACGTTAAGAAGGTCGTGAAGTTTTATGCGGTCTTTACCTGCAAGCGGGCTGTCAGAGGGCATAATCACACCCCAGACATCTTTTTCCGGCAGGGTAAGATTGTCATACTTTGAAAGGTCAATCGGCTGGATAAGAATTCCGAAATCCAGAAGACCTTTATCAAGTTTTTCAATAACATCTTCTGCATTACCGCTGTGGATGTGGAATTTAACGGCAGGATACTCGGATTGAATATCTTTCATAACTTCGGCTATGTATTTCATTGAATCGGTTTCTCCGCATCCTATGTAGATATCGCCTGCAATAACGTCGCTGATTGATTTGAATTCTTCTTCTGTCTTGTCAACCATCTGAATAATTTCTTCGGCACGTTTTCTTAAAATCATTCCTTCCGGAGTAAGGGAAACTTTGTGTTTGCCTCGTATCAGAAGTTTCTGACCGAGTTCTTTTTCGAGATCCTGAATTTGTCTTGTAAGAGTGGGTTGTGTCAGGTGCAGAGAATTTGCAGCGCCTGTAATACTGCCTTCCCTTGCGACGGCAAGAAAATATTTTAGAACACGAATTTCCATAAGAGAATTTTATAAAATTATTTTATGCCTGTCAAGCATAGTTTATTATGTAATATAAGTATTTGCTATTTTTTAAACAATAGTAAATAATAAATAAAAAAGGAGAAAGATTTTGCAGACAGAAGCCGACAAGCTTACACAGAATTTGAAAGACGCAAATTGCCCGCCTGAATTAATTGAAAAATTTTTCAATTTAGAGAAGCAAAACGACAAGAACGGGCAGCTGAAACTTCTGTTTTTGCAGCGGAAAAGTCTTCTTGAAGCACTTCACAAGAACCAGAAACAAATAGACTGTCTGGATTATCTTATATTTAATCTGGAACAAACGGTAAAAGGAGAATAAAGAATGGAAATACTAAGAGTAGTTACCCCGCGCGGGCTGGAATTGAAAGGCGCAATGTTTGGGGACAATACTATGGACACGGTTGTTGTAATGCTCACAGGAATTTGCAGCAACGTATTTCAGAATGATCTTCTGACCTCGACCGGAGAATTGTTGAGCCGGAATAATATTGCCTGCATAATTGCTCATACAATGGATTCATTTTCGTGCATAGCATATTCTGATTTTTCGATACACAAACAAAGGTACACGGGAGTTGTGTTTGATGAATTTGAAGCAGTGTATGAAGATGTTGAAACTTACGTAAAATACGCAAAATCTCAAGGTTTTAAAAACATAATTCTTGCAGGGCATTCGTTAGGCTCAAACAAACTTATACATTATTTAGGAAATACACCGGATGAATTTGTGGACTATTTTATCGTAAGTTCACCGATAGATTTAAGCTACTGGTGGAGCCTAATGCCAGAGAAAGATAACTATCTTGAATCTGCCCAAAAGTTTGTGGACGAAGGGCGGGGAAATGATATAATGTCGTATTTGTTCGGCGGATTTTCACCGATGAGCGCAAACACGGTACTGGGGTTTTACAATGCTGAAAACCTCAAGAACTGTCCGGTTCTAAGCGGAGAAGGCGAAACAAAATCATTATATTCAATCCGTCCGCAAGGTTCGTTTATTATTGGCGAAAAAGACAGTGTAGCCGGCGGTGATGCGGGTGAATTTATGCGCAAGATAAATTCTAACTGCAAACATCCGAATGAAAATCAGGTGATAGTCATTCCCGGAGCGTCGCACATTTTTTACGGCAAGCATGAAGAATATGCTAAGACGATTTTAGATTGTATTCAAAACCACTTTGCGCTTGAGGCGGTATAATTAGCTTAAAGATAAAAAGAAAGGATGGATTATGTCAAAGAAAGTTTTGATAATCGGAACGAGTTTACGAAAAGACGGCAACTCAAACAGACTTGCGCAGGAATTTGCAAGAGGAGCCGAGGAGGCCGGCAATCAGGTTGAAACAGAATATCTTTACGACAAGAATATAGGATTTTGCAAAGGCTGTCTTGCCTGCCAGAGAATTCGCCATTGTGTAATTGATGATGATGCAAACCCGATTGTGGAAAAGATGAAAAATTCTGATGTAATTGTATTTGCGACCCCGGTATATTATTACGAAATGTGCGGACAGATGAAGACTCTTCTGGACAGATCGAACCCGCTGTTCGGAACTGATTACAAATTTACGGACATTTACCTTCTTGCCTCCGCGGCCGACACCGGAGAATACTCTATGGACGGGGCAATTAAAGGACTTCAGGGCTGGATTGACTGTTTTGACAGAACCTCTCTCAAAGGAGTAGTAAAAGCCCTTGGCGCTGAAGGCATAGGAGATGTTGAAGGAAGCGAAGCATTATCTGAAGCTTACGAAATGGGGAAATCCGTTTAAATAAAAAATAAAAATGCCGTTGTAAAATTTTTACCGGTGTAAATTAACACCACATAATAATCATTATGTGGTGTTTAAAAATAATAAAAATTGAAATAATATTAAATATAAATATGGATTAAAATTATAAGAACAATACTTATTTTTTTGTATAAAAATAGTCATAGTCTAATTTTTTTGATGGATATATGTTAACAATATTGCAAAAAGGATGTATTTATGTTAATATTTTTTTGCCAGTTATGTATTATTGAAATAACAAAATGATTACAGTGTGGCACTTATTATGGTAGGACCGGAACGGTATTAAAGAAGAAAAGAGTATTTATGGGCAATAGA